>NZ_JXST01000001.1 GCF_000878195.1 Mycolicibacterium llatzerense
GACGATCGCGGGGGCTGCGGGGGCCTCAGGTGCGGGCGCGTCCAGCGGAGCGGCGGCTTCCTGCACCGGCGCCGGATCGGCCGGGGTGTTGAGCTCGGGGTTGTCCAGCGTGACGGCCGGGGCGGGCTTCGGGGTGTTCACCACGTTGCGCGGGGTTGAGCTGGACAGGCCGGTGCCGCAGACGGGCCAGGCGCCACGGCCCTGGCGGGCCAGGACGCGCTCGGCGACGGCGATCTGCTGGTCCTTGCTGGCCATGTTCGCGGCCGGGGCGTACTCGCCACCGCCGTGGGCGCTCCAGGTGCCCGGCGAGAACTGCAGGCCGCCCTGGTAGCCGTTGCCGGTGTTGATGGCCCAGTTGCCGCCGGACTCGCAGCGCGCTACCTGGTCCCATTCGCCGTCGGTCGCCGCGCTCGCCTGAGCGGCGAGGGCGATGCTGCCACCGCCGAGAACAGCGCCGGTAAAGGCGATCTTCGCAACGCTGACGCTGGACGTGGTCGGTTTACGGTGGCGTCCACTCATAGAAAGCAGTCCTCTCGTCAACGCCTGCGAGGTCAGCTGTCGGGTTCGGGCTGGAGAGGTTGCCCGGCCTGCTAAGCAGGCTTCACCCCAAGGAGCCGAGGCTCCTGGTCCTGATTTCTTCGGTGGACCGGTTGGGTCCCCCGCCTCCATCCACGGTTTGTCGTCGGCCGCACTTGATGGATGGAGCTAGGCGTTTCAAGTGCGGGTGCCAAAGGGTCGCTCTGGCTTGAGAGACGACGGTATCGGGTCCGGTGGGTTCCGTCACTTCGGCGGATTTTGGGCGTTTCGGGCCAGGGCAAATTATGAGAGGACTTTAAAGCCGCTGGCTGTTTCGGCGTTTTCGCAGGTATTGACGCCGGTCAGCGGCACCACAGCCAGGTCGTTATCGATTCGTTATGTGAGGCATTTCACAATTAGCCGCCGGCGAAGGGGGGTAACACATCGACCGTCTGAGCTGTTGCGAGCGCGGTGTTCAGATCGCGCACGGCGACGCCATCGCGCAGAAACGAGCAGCGTGTCAGCACTTTTGCCACATCTGCCCCACGCGTACCAATGGAGTCCACCAGATCGCGGACGGTTACACCCTCAGGAAGCCGCAACGTTTCGGTCTCGATTCCGGTTGCGGCCTTCGCGGCGGCGAAATAGCGCACCGTCACCACCAATTCGGTCAACCTCAGCCGCCGATCGCACTCATCGGGCGGTCCGGCTGCACGAACCCCGGATCGTTGATGCCGTGCCCTGCCGGCTTGGCCCACATCGCCGCCCGCCAGGCGGCCTCCAGCGCATCGTCGTCGGCACCGCCCCGCAGCAACGCGCGCAGGTCCGTCTCCTGCTGGGAGAACAGACAGCTGCGGACCTGACCGTCGGCCGTGAGCCGCGTGCGGTCACACGTGCCGCAGAACGCGGCGGAGACCGACGCGATGACGCCGACGGTGCCGAGCACCGCGCCGTCGTCGTGGACCTGCCAGAGCTCGGCAGGTGCCGAACCCCGCGGCGCCGGGTCCGGGCGCAGAGTGAACTCGCCGCGCAGTGCCGCCAGAATCTGCTCGGCCTGCAGGACCGAACCGCGCTCCCAGTGGTGCCCGGCATCCAGCGGCATCTGCTCGATGATCCGCAGCTGGTATCCGTGCTCTAGACAGAAGCGCAACAGCGCGGGGGCGTCGTCCAGGCCCGTTTTCGGATCGAGCACCGCGTTGACCTTCACCGGGCTCAGCCCGGCGTCCTTCGCGGCAGCCAGGCCGTCGAGCACCTCGGGGAGGCGCCGGCGCCGGGTGATTGCCGCGAACCGGTCCGGGTCGAGGGTGTCCAGTGAGACGTTGACGCGATTGAGCCCGGCCTTCTTCAATGCGGCGGCGCGCTTGGCCAGTCCGATCCCGTTGGTCGTGACGGCGATCGCCGGACGCGGCTCCAGTGCGGCCGCCGCTGCGACCACGTCCTCCAGATGCGGAGACAGCAGCGGCTCGCCGCCGGTGAACCGCACGCCGGTGATGCCCAGACGGGTCACGGCCACCCGGATCAGCCGGGTGAGCTCTTCGAGAGTGAGTAGGTCGGCGCCGGGCAGCCAGTCCAGGCCTTCGGCCGGCATGCAGTAGGTACAGCGCAGGTTGCAGCGGTCGGTGAGCGACACCCGCAGGTCGGCGGCGACGCGGCCGTACGTATCGATCAGCGGCCCGGATTCCGGCGCTGAGCCGACGGGCCGTGCGACGGTGGGCAGACCGAGGGGTATGAGTGTCATTGCTGCCAGGCTGGTGCGGGGTGCGTCTGATCGACCGGCACGATCTGCTTGCCGAGCGGCAGCAGCGATACCGGGATCAGCTTGAGGTTGGCCAGGGCCAGCGGGATACCCACGATGGTCAGGGCCTGGGCGATGGCCGTGGCGATGTGGCCGAGCACCAGCCACCAACCGCACAGCACCAGCCAGATCACGTTGCCGACCAATGCACCCGGGCGCGGGCCGGGCTTGTCGACGACCGTCTGGCCGAACGGCCACAGCGCGTACACGCCGATGCGCGCCGCGGCGACGCCGAACGGGATGGTGACGATGAGAATGAAGCAGATCAGAGCGGCGAGGAAGTAACCGAGCGCCAGCCAGAAGCCGCCGAAAACCAGCCAAATGATGTTCAGGACCAGGCGCATGTCACCTCCTACAGGTAGAACCTTCAGTCTACTGAGTAATGGGGATGCTGCGATCTGAGGTGGCCGAGTAGAATCAACGTCAACGCGTCCTGCGTCGGTGGGGCGCTTTCGTTATGTAACCGCATGTTGAGAACGAGCAGGTGAGACCAGTGCCAAGCGGCCGGGTTAAGTGGTACGACACGGAGAAGGGCTTCGGCTTCCTCTCTCAGGAAGAGGGCGAGGACGTCTACGTCCGGTCTTCGGCGCTGCCCGACGGGGTCGAAGGTCTCAAGGCCGGTCAGCGTGTCGAGTTCGGCGTCGCCGCCGGGCGCCGCGGTCCGCAGGCGCTGAGCCTCAAGCTGATCGACCCGCCGCCGAGCCTGTCGCGCACGCGTCGCGAGGCGTCGGCTCCTGAGCACAAGCACACTCCCGACGAGCTGCACGGCATGGTGTCGGACATGATCACGCTCCTCGAGGATGCGGTGCAGTCCGAGCTGCGCCGGGGCCGCTACCCGGACAAGAAGACCGCCCGCAAGGTGTCCGAGGTGGTCAAGGCCGTCGCGCGCGAGCTCGACGCCTGATCCCTGCGCCGAACGTTGGCTTGTGTCCGCCGAATCGACCACTGATTTCTCGCACACAAGCCAACTTTGGGCGGGCAGACTGGGGACGTGTCCTACGTCAACCCAGGTACTGAATACACCCGCGACACCAACTACATCAGCACCCGGATAACGGCCGACGGCCGTGACGGTTACCCCGTCGAACCCGGCAGGTATCGGCTGATCGTCGCTCGGGCCTGCCCGTGGGCCAACCGCGCCATCATCGTTCGTCGGCTGCTGGGCCTGGAAGATGTGCTCTCCATTGGCTTTTGCGGTCCGACGCACGATCAGCGCAGCTGGACGTTCGACCTGGATCCCGGTGGTGTGGACCCGGTGCTGAAGATCCCGCGGCTGCAGGACGCGTACTTCAAGCGCGACCCGGACTACCCCAAGGGCATCACGGTGCCGGCGATCGTCGATGTGCCGACCGGCGCGGTGGCGACCAACGACTTCCCGCAGCTGACGCTGGACCTGTCGACCGAATGGACGGCGTATCACCGTCCCGGTGCGCCGCAGCTGTACCCGGAGCACTTACGCGCCGAGATCGACGAGGTGGCGCGTCGCGTCTATACCGAGGTCAACAACGGCGTCTACCGCTGTGGGTTCTCGGGCTCACAGGAGTCCTACGACGCCGCCTACGACCGGCTGTTCACCGCGCTGGATTGGCTGACCGAAAGGCTCAGTGGCCAACGGTATCTGGTGGGGGACACCATCACCGAGGCCGACGTACGGCTGTTCACCACGCTGGCCCGGTTCGATCCGGTCTATCACGGGCACTTCAAATGCAACCGGTCCAAGCTCACCGAGATGCCGGTGCTGTGGGCGTACGCCCGGGATTTGTTCCAGACGCCGGGCTTCGGCGACACCGTCGACTTCGTGCAGATCAAGCAGCACTACTACATCGTGCACGCGGACATCAATCCGACACGGATCGTGCCGAAAGGTCCCGAGCTGGCCGATTGGCTCACGCCGCACGGCCGGGAAGCGTTGGGCGGCAGGCCTTTCGGTGACGGCACGCCACCCGGCCCGGTCCGTGCGGGCGAACAGGTGCCGGTCTGTCACGGCGCCTGACCCCTACGCCGAGTGGCCACCTGTGACACGGAAATCGCGAAAACCCGTGCGACAAGTGGACATTCGGCGCTTACGGCCAGACGGTCCGCACCGACCATTCGGCGTGCGGCAGCGGGAACTCGTTACCGTCGGAATCCCTTGCCAGAGTGGGCAGCTGGACGGCGAGCCCGAGCAGCTTGCCGTGATGCGGGTCGACGGTCGGGATGGTCACGGCCAGCCGCTTGTCCGGCCGGAACTCGCTCACTGCCGAGCCGCCGTCCTCGTAGGCGAGCAGCAGCACCCACGGTGCGCGGGCGATGGCCTGCGGCACCGAGAGCTGAATGGGATGCCGCGCCGTCACGTGCAGCTCGCCTGTCGTCGCGGGGACGTCGCATGCCTTCAGGTGCACGTCGCAGTAGCGGTACGGCCCGACCCGGGCCAGCTGGCCGTCGGTGAAGGCGCTGATCTCGGGGAAGTCGGGGCCCTGGTGCCGCGTCATCCGCCAGACCAGGACACCGGTGGCCGTCGCAGACAGCACCGCGACGACTGCCAACAGTGCGAGAACTCGTTTCATATCCGTCCTTGGCGCGCCCCGGGCATTGCCGCGGGATCGGGCCGTGGTCCTTCCTGTTCGGCTAGTACGGGCCGGTTGCCGCCGAGGCCCGGGATCAATGAGCCTCCGTTGTAGCTCACCAGGGTCTGGGCCAGCCCAGGGATCAGCAGGGCGCTGATCGCGGTGAACCCGACCCAGAGGTCGGTATAGATCAGCACACCGATGGCGCCGCCGATCACCCAGGCCAACTGCAGAACGGACTCGGACCGGCCGAAGGCGGACGCCCGGGACTTTTCGGGCAGGTCGTGTTGCAGTGACGCGTCCAGAGATGCCTTGGAGATCGCCGTGGCCGCCGAGGTGATCAGTGCGGCCGCCGCGGCCACCATCAGATTGCCGGCCACCGCGGCGGCGATGGCGCATGCGGTGACGATGACGGTCGCGCGCACGACCACCTGCGCGGGATGCCCCAGCTTCAGCCGGGCGCTGGCGATATTGCCGGCGACGTTGCCGATGCCCGCGGCGGCGCCGATGAGCCCGAGAATCTTCAGCTGCTCCCACGCGCCCGCGTCGTGCGACTTGGCGACGAACGCCGGGTACAGGAAAAGGAATCCGACCAGCGCCTTGATGGTGCAGTTGCCCCACAATGACGTGATGATGTTGCGGCCCAACGGCTGCCGTGGAGACTGATCGTGATGCGGATGCCGGAGCTGCTCGGTCGGCGCGTGGTACGACAGCGTCGCCGGCACCTCGCCCTCGGTGACTTCGACCCATTTGGGGATGCGCATCGTCAGGACCGCACCCGCGACGGCCACGACGGCGACGACGTACAGCGCGCCCGGCAGGTGCATCAGACCGAAGGTGTACTCGAATGCGGCCGCGAGGCCACCGCCGAGCCCGGTGCCACCCAGCAACCCGAACATGGTGAGCCGGGAATTGACCCGGACCAGGTCGATGCTCGGCGGCAGCACACGTGGCGTCACCGCACTGCGCAGCACGCTGAACGACTTGGACAGCACCATCATGCCCAGCGCGCAGGGGTACAGCACCCAGGGCGGATAGCTACCGGTGGCGCCGTCGTAGTTTCCGATCAGCACCAGTGCCAACACCACGCGCAGCGCGAACGACACCGCCAGGGCGACCCGGCGGCCGTGCTGCACCCGGTCCAGCGCCGGCCCGATCAGCGGGGCGATCACCGCGAACGGCGCGATGGTGATGAGTAGGTACAGGGCCACCTTGCTCTTGGACTCGCCGGATGCCGCCGCGAAGAACAAGGTGTTGGCCAGCGCGATGCCCATGGCCGCGTCCAGCGCGTTGTTCGCGACGACCGGCCAGGTCAGCGCCGTCAGGCCGGACTTGTCTGCGCCGTCGGCCGTGGCGGCGCGATGCACCAGCCCGTACACCTTGGTGCCCATCTCGCGACTGCGCTGGGCGGCGGCGCGGGTGACGGTGATCTTCTCGCCGCCCGCGGGGCCGCCGCGTCGGTCGTCGTGGTCGCGGCGCCGGTCGTCACGGCCGTCGTCGTAACCGGGTTCGTAGCCGTGCCCGTTGTGGTGATCGTCCTCGAGCGGCGGCAGCCACCGATTCTCGCTGTGCGCAGATGAGCCCCGGGGCGGCGGACGGCGTCGCGAATGATCGGGATCGCTCGGGTAGTTGGCCATGCCGGGATGCTCTTCGTCATGGCGGCGCGGTGGGCGCGGCGGGTAGTAGCGGGGATCTCCCGACCACCCGGCGTCCCGCGGTCCACTCATGAGCACGATTGTTCCCCATGCTGCCGACAGCGGCGCGCAGGCAGGCGGTGTGGCCTTGTCCTGGGTGGTCAGGCAGTATTGATCGCGATGGACACGCCCAATGACACCGAATCGGCAGCCGTGACGCCGGACGAGTCGACGCCGACGGAGGCACCGGTCGAGGTGCCGGCCGCTGAAGCCGCCGCGGAAACCGCGGAGGCCGTCGAAGTTCCCGCTGAGGCAGTGGAATCCGCCGATGTGCCGGAGACCGTCGACGAGCCGCAGCCGCAGGCCGCCGCCGACGAATCCCCGTCCGCCGAGGTTCCGGCTGTGGAGACCGACGATGCGCCGGAGGCCGAAGCAGCCCCCGAGCCGGTTGCCGAAGAGGCCGACCTACCGGACCTGACCCCGATCCTGATGGGCGCGGTCGATCAGGCCCGCGCCGCGATCATCGAATTCAGTGGCGACGGCGTCGTCGGCGACTACCTCGGCGCCAGCTTCGACGACCCGGCCTCGGTGACCCATCGTTTCCTCGCCTCGATGCCCGGCTACCACGGCTGGCAGTGGGCAGTGGTGCTGGCGACCTACCCGGGCGCCGACCACACCACCGTCAGCGAAGTGGTCCTGGTGCCGGGTCCGGATGCGCTGCTGGCCCCGCAATGGGTGCCGTGGAATGAGCGCGTGCAGCCGGGCGACCTGAGCCCCGGTGATCTGCTGTCTCCGCTGCCCAACGATCCGCGTCTGGTGCCGGGTTACCTGGCGTCCGGTGATCCTGAGCTCGACGAGGTCGCCGCTGAGATCGGATTCGGCCGCAAGCAGGTCCTCAGCGACTGGGGCCGGACGGATGCCGCGCAGCGCTGGCAGGACGGCGACTTCGGACCGAACGCCGCCATGGCGCGCGCTACCCGCCGAACCTGCCGTGGCTGTGGCTTCTTCGTGCCGCTGTCGGGGTCGCTCGGCTTGGTGTTCGGTGTCTGCGCCAACGAGTTGTCTGCGGACGGACGCGTGGTGTCGGCAGAGTACGGCTGTGGCGCCCATTCGGACACGCCGCCGCCGGAGCCCATCGGCTCACCGGCGTTCGAGCCGTTCGACGACGGCGTGCTCGACCTCGGTACTTAGTTCGAGGAGCCCTCGGCCGCGGCCTTGATCCGGCCGAGCGAGGTCTTCATGCCCTCGACCAGTTCCACTTCGAAGTTGGGCACACCACCCATGAAGCGGTTGATCAGCGTGCTGGAGATCGGTTTCACGGCTTCCGCGTGCCGGCTGACGGTGACCTTGGTACCGGTGCCGGAGGGCTCGAGGTCGTAGGTCCACTCGGTGTTGTTGGTGTTGACCCGGAACGACAGCTTCTGCTGCGGGTCGAGTGCGGTGATGGTCGCGGTCGTCGGCCAGAACAGCGCACCCCGCCGGTTGACGTTGACGGTCTTGGTGCCGACCTTGACGGCGCCGATCGCCTTCATGGTCCGACACTGCGGGCTCCACTTGGGCATGTTGCCGAGGTCGGAGATCAAAGCCCAGACCTTGGCCGCCGGCGCGTTGATGGTGATGTCTGCCTGCAGCAGAGGTGTTTCTCCAGCCATCGGACTCTCCCTTACGTTGGGTCAGCGCAGGCCGCGTTGGGCACCACGTGCGCCCCGACGGGCTGCGCTGCGTTGCCACAGAAATATAGATGTGCCGAGTACGCCGACACCGAGGCCCGCGACGGTCACCGGACGCCAGTCGTGCAGGGCCGCGACGGTGAAGGCCAAGACCACCGCGACCAGCCAGCCCACAGCGATCACCACGATCACCGGAACCGGGTCGAGGAGTCGGTCGGGGAGCGCCGGCGGCTGTGGTGCCGCCGGGTGTTCGTGCGCGGGCGTGGCCATCTCCTCTAACGCTAGTCGATCGATCGGTACGCTATCTGCTCGTGACGGACGCCGATGACCGCTTGGCCAATGACCTGTCGCTGGCCGTCGTGCGGCTGGCGCGACAGTTGCGGTTCCGTCGTCCCGATTCCCCGGTGTCCCTGACGCAGTTGTCGGCACTGGCGACCCTCGCCAAGGAGGGCCCGATGACGCCGGGCGCGCTGGCCACCCGCGAGCGGGTGCGGCCGCCGTCGATGACGCGGGTCATCGCGTCGCTGGTCGAACTGGGGCTGGTGGCACGCAGTTCGCATCCCGACGACCGGCGCCAGGTGCTGGTCGTGGTGTCCCCGGCCGGTGAGGAGCTTTTCGAAGCTGAGCGCCGGGCCGGCATGGAATGGCTGCAGGGACGGCTGGAGAAGCTGACGCAGCAGGACCGCGCGACGCTGCTCGCCGCGGCGGACCTGATGTTCGCGATCATCGACGAAGCCCAGTGAGCGCGGCGCCCGACATCGACGCGCTGGACGACGTCATCGTTGTCGATGTCGACGACCCCGCTGATCCGCGGCTCGACGATTTTCGCGACCTCAACAGCGTGGACCGCCGCCCTGACCTGCCGTCGGGCAAGGGCCTGGTGATCGCCGAAGGCGTGTTGGTGGCGCAGCGCATGCTGGCATCGCGGTTCAGCCCGCGGGGCTTCCTCGGCACCGATCGCCGGCTCCGAGAACTGTCCGACGACCTGGCCGGTTGCGGCGTGCCGTACTACCGCGCCAGCGCCGAGGTGATGGCCGAGGTGGTCGGCTTCCACCTCAACCGCGGCGTGCTGGCCGCGGCGCCACGTCCGGTCGAATTGTCGGTGCCCGAGGTGCTGCGGGGCGCCCGGACCGTCGCGGTGCTCGAGGGCGTCAACGACCACGAGAACCTGGGCTCGATCTTCCGCAACGCCGCCGGTCTGGGGGTCGACGCGGTGGTGTTCGGCGCCGGATGCGCCGACCCGCTGTACCGGCGCGCGGTCCGGGTGTCGATGGGCCATGCTCTGCTGGTGCCCTACGCCCGCGCGGAGTCCTGGCCAGGCGATCTGAAGTTGATGCAGGACAATGGCTTTCACTTGATCGCCATGACGCCGGGGGAGGGGTCCGTGCCGCTGGCCGAGGCCCTCGCGCCACTGGCCGAGCAGAAGGTCGGGGTGCTGGTCGGGGCGGAAGGTCCCGGGTTGACCGAACACACCATGCGGGCCTGCGAGGTGCGGGCGCGGATTCCGATGTCGCGGGGCACCGACTCGCTGAACGTCGCCACCGCCGCAGCCATGGCGTTCTACGAACGCACCCGATCGGCGGTCTAGATTGGCTCAGATGACCTTGCCGTCGCGCACGCCGTGGGGCACCGGACTGACGGTGTCGGCGTTCGTGGCTGCGGTGACGGCCGCCGCCATCATCGTCTTGTCCCTCGGGCTGTTGCGGGTGCATCCGCTGCTCGCGGTGGGGCTGAACGCGGTGGCGGTCGGCGGCCTGGCCCCGACGGTATGGAGCTGGCGCGTGCGCCCGGTATGGCGGTGGTTTGTCTGGGGCGCCGGGTTGGGTGTGGCGCTGGGCTGGGTCGCGACACTGGCCATCGCGCTGAGCAGCTAGCTCCGCCCGCCGTTGATCCTGTAACCACGGCGTGAAAGTGCGAGTAGCACCGGCCGTCAGGGCAGAGTCAACCCGAGAAACGCAGGGTCAGCGCTGGCCGTTGGCCCGCACGCCCAGCAGGACGTCTTCCCAGGCCGGAATCTCGGGCTTCTTCTTGCGCGGACGCGCCGCGGGAGCGGCCGGCTCGGGAGTCTCGGGGGTTTCGGCCGCGGCGGCCGGTTCCGGCACCGGGATGGGCTCGGGCACCGGCGGGGCGACGGGCGCCTCGGGCACCGGGGGAGCGACGGGAGGCGGCGTCATGACGACCACCTGGGCCGGCACGGGTTCCGGCGTGGGCTCCGGTTCCGGCACGAAGACGGGCATCGGAATCTCGGCGACCGATTCCTCGAAGTGCAGCTGCGGGAGCGGTGCTACCGATCGCAGGGCCGGGCGGGTGTAGTTCGGGTCGATGAGCTCGGTCGCGGCATCGTCGAATGCGGTGGTGGTGCCGCCGTGGGCGCCCGGGCTGAACCGGAAGTGCGCGATGTTGTCGGAGCGTCCGGCCTTCCATCCGAACTGCACGGTCCACCGGCTGTCCTCGTTGCGCCAGGCGTCCCACTTGGTGGCCTCGGGATCGAGGCCGCGGGCGATCAGGGCGCCGGTCACCGTCTCCAGCAGGGTCAGCACCGACGGACCGTCGGGCAGGATCGGGTGCGATGCGCTGGCGAGCTCGGCGGCGCGGGACCGCTCCAGCAGCACGGGGTGGGCGAAGCGCATGACGCGCTCCGGGGTCACGCCGGCGGCCGCGGCGAGCTGTTCGACGGAGGCGCCGGCCCGGATGCGGGACTGGATGTCACGGGGGCGCAGGGTGTTGGGCACCTCGACCTCGACCTCGATCTGCGTCTGGTTGCTGGTGGCCCGGTCGCCGCGGACGGCGGCCTTCAGGCGATTATCGACGCGAACCACGAATTTCTCTGCGGTGTCGGCGGTTTCGCAGATGATGCGCTTGCCGTCGGCGTCGAGTCCGACGACCTTGAGTTCCCTCATTGGTGACCTCCTAGGACGCGGCTTAACGGCCCACCCTACTGCGTTATCGACTCGTAACCGTGCTGACACACCGAGGCGCGCAGCTCTTGCTGAGCTGCGCGCCTCGGTTGCTGATTCAGATCATGCGGAGAGCTGCGCTACAGCCGTTCCACGACCCAGTCGACGCACGCCGTCAGGGCGCTGATGTCGTCGGGGTCGACGGCCGGGAACATGGCGACGCGCAGCTGGTTGCGGCCCAGCTTGCGGTACGGCTCGGTGTCGACAATTCCGTTGGCGCGCAACACCTTTGCCACCGCGGCGGCGTCCACATCGTCGTTGAAGTCGATGGTGCCGACGACCTGCGACCGCAGCGCCGGGTCCGCGACGAACGGCGTGGTGAACGGACGCGACTCGGCCCACGAGTACAGCCGCTGCGACGAATCGGCGGTGCGCTTCACGGCCCAGTCCAGGCCACCGTTGCCATTGAGCCAGTCCAGTTGCTCGGCGAGCAGGATCAGGGTCGCGATCGCCGGGGTGTTGTAGGTCTGGTTCTTGAGGCTGTTCTCCACCGCGATGGGCAGCGACAGGAAGTCGGGCACCCAGCGGTCGGTGGCGGCGATCTGCTCGACGCGCGCCAGCGCGGCGGGGCTCATCACGGCGATCCACAGGCCGCCGTCAGAGGCGAAGTTCTTCTGCGGCGCGAAGTAGTAGGCGTCGGTGTCGGCGATGTTTACCGGCAGTCCGCCGGCGGCCGAGGTGGCGTCGATGGCGACGAGCGCGTCACCGGCGGGACGCTGGATCGGCACCGCGACACCGGTGGAGGTCTCGTTGTGGGCCCAGGCCACGACGTCGACGTCCGGGTCCGACTGCACCGCGGGCGCGCTGCCGGCGTCGGCCTTGATGACGATCGGGTCGCCGACGAACGGGTTCTTGGCGACGCACGATGCGAACTTGCTGCTGAACTCGCCATAGGTGAGGTGCAGCGAGCGCTTGTCGATCAGGCCGAACGCGGCGGCGTCCCAGAACGCGGTCGAGCCGCCGTTGCCGAGGATGACCTCGTAGCCGTCGGGGGTGGAGAACAGTTGCTTGACGCCGTCGCGCACGCGGCCGACCAGGTTCTTGATCGGGGCCTGACGATGCGAGGTGCCGAACAGGTCGCCGGCGGCGGCCAGGGCGGTCAGCTGCTCGGGGCGAACCTTGGACGGGCCGCAGCCGAAGCGTCCGTCGGCGGGCTTGATGTCGGCGGGGATGGTGAGCTCAGCCATGGGTGTCAGCGTAGTTGCAGGTCGCCGCCTCGTTGTCGTGGGGGATCCGGCTGCTTATCCGACGGCTCTGCCGAATCGCGTGACCGGGATCACAATGTAGGTAGAGATGTGTGACGACGGGCACTAGTTTCTAGGTGATACCTGCGGTACCGTTCGACACAAGGCAGCCGAATGTAAAGCTCACAATGAAGCCCTGGGAGGCTCAAAATGGCTCGTACCCGCATGATCCGTCGCTGGCGTCGGAACATGGATGTCCTGGACGACCAGGGCTACGTCGAGAAGCTCGCCACGCTGTCCGAGGGGTCGGTGCGGCGCAACTTCAACCCGTACACGGACATCTCCTGGGACTCGCCGGAATTCGCTGTGGTGCCGAACGACCCGCGCTGGATCCTCCCGGACACCGACCCGCTCGGTGGTCACCCGTGGTACCAGGCTCAGTCGCACGAGCGTCAGATCGAGATCGGCATGTGGCGCCAGGCCAACGTCGCCAAGGTCGGTCTGCACTTCGAGAACATCCTGATCCGCGGCCTGATGGAGTACGCCTTCTGGGTCCCGAACGGGTCGCCCGAATTCCGGTACTGCACCCACGAGGCCATCGAAGAGGGCAACCACACCCTGATGTTCCAGGAGATGGTCAACCACATGGGGGTTGACGTCCCGGGCATGCCGAAGCTGCTCAAGTGGATTCAGCCAGTGATCCCGCTGGCCGCCGGCCCGGCGCCCATCCCGTTCTTCTTCGGTGTGCTTGCCGGCGAGGAGCCCATCGACCACACCCAGAAGAACATCCTGCGTGAGGGCAGCGAGCTGCACCCGATCATGGAGCGGGTCATGGCCATCCACGTGGCCGAGGAGGCCCGGCACATCTCGTTCGCCCACGAGTACCTGCACAAGCGCGTCCCGGAGCTGAGCCGCTGGAAGAAGTTCTGGCTGTCGCTGTTCGTGCCGCTGACCATGCGCATCCTCTGCTCGGCGATCATCGTGCCGCCGCGCGTCTTCTGGAAGACCTTCGACATCCCGAAGTCGGTGCGCGACGAGCTGTTCTTCGACGCTCCGGAGTCGCGCATGTTCCTGCGCAATATGTTCTCCGACGTCCGCATGCTGGCGTACGACACCGGTCTGATGAACCCGCTCGCCAAGCTCGTGTGGAAGCTCTGCAAGATCGACGGTCCGCCGAGCCGGTACCGCAGCGAGCCGCAGCGCCAGCACGTCGTGGTCGCTGCCTGAGCATTTAGGTAACTCATGCCGCACGTCATTACCCAGTCGTGCTGTAGCGATGGTTCATGCGTTTTCGCATGCCCGGTGAACTGTATTCATCCGTCCCCGGACGAGCCGGGTTTCGCTACCGCCGAAATGTTGTTCATCGATCCCGCCGCCTGCGTGGACTGTGGTGCCTGCATCACGGCCTGCCCGGTCGGCGCGATCCAGCCCGACACGAAGCTGACGGAAGCGCAGCTGCCGTTCATCGAGCTCAACGCGTCCTTCTATCCGAAGTACGAGGGCAAGCTGCCGCCGACGTCGAAGCTGGCGCCGGTGCCTGATGCCCCTGCGGTGGACCAGCGGCCGCACGGTCCGCTGCGGGTCGCGATCGTCGGCTCCGGGCCGGCCGCTATGTATGCCGCCGACGAGTTGTTGACCCAGAGCGGGGTCCGGGTCAACGTCTTCGAGAAGCTGCCGACGCCCTATGGGCTGGTGCGTGCCGGGGTCGCCCCCGACCACCAGAACACCAAGGGCGTGACCCGGCTGTTCGACCGGATCACCGAGCGTCGCGGGCTCGACTTCTACCTCAACGTCGAGGTGGGTCGGGACGTCACGCACGCCGAGCTGCTGGAGCACCACCACGCGGTGCTGTACGCGGTGGGTGCGCCCAACGACAAGCGTCTCGACATCGAGGGCATGGAGCTGCCGGGAACAGGAACCGCCACCGAGGTGGTGGCCTGGTACAACGGGCACCCCGAGTTCTCGCATCTGCCGGTCGATCTGGGCCACGAGCGGGCGGTGATCATCGGTAACGGCAACGTCGCGTTCGACGTGGCCCGCATCCTGACCGCCGATCCGGATGCGCTGGCGCGCACCGACATTTCCGACCATGCCCTGGCCGCACTGCGCGACTCGAAGGTGCGTGAGGTGGTCATCGTGGCGCGGCGTGGCCCGATCCACTCCGCGTTCACCCTGCCCGAGCTGATCGGCCTGACGACGACCTGCGACGTGGTGCTCGACGCCGCGGACCACGAGCTGGTCCGCCGGGACCTGGAAGCAGCGACGGACGCGCTGACGCGGCACAAGCTCGAGATCCTCGCCAAGCTGGCCGACAGCTCCGCGCCGGCGACCCGCCCGCGGATTCGGTTGGCCTACCAGCTGACCCCGGCCCGGGTGCTCGGCTCGGACAAGGTCACCGGCATCGAGTTCACCGTGACCGGCACCGACGAGGTCCGTCAGCTCGACGCCGGCCTGGTGCTGACGTCAATCGGCTACCACGGCAAGGCAATTCGTGGCCTGCCGTTCGACGACGCCGCCGGCGTGGTGCCCAATGACGAGGGTCGCGTCATCGATCCGGCCACCGGTGAGCCAGTCCGCGGCAGCTATGTGGCGGGCTGGATCAAGCGCGGCCCGACGGGCTTCATCGGCACCAACAAGTCGTGCGCGGCGCACACCGTCGACCGCCTGGTCGCCGATTACAACGCCAGCCGTCTCGGTGAGCCCACTGCGAGAAACGGTGCGCTGCAACAACTCATCCGCAACCGGCGGCCAGAAGTGGTCGACATGGCGGGGTGGCGGGCCATCAATGCGGCCGAGATCGCCCGCGGCGGGGCAGACCGCCCACGGGACAAGTTCATCGACGTGTCCGACATGCTGGCCGCTGCCGCCAGCGCACCGAAGCCGACGCTGCGTCAGCGTCTGCTCGGCGCCTTCAGCTGATTTCGGCGTGATCCGTAGCGCTCGGCGTTACGGATCACGCCCGAATCGCTAGCCCTGCTGGGCTGCCATCGCCTCGGCGATTTCCTCAGGGCTCACGACGCGCACGGTCTGCGCCAGCGACCAGTGGTGCCCGAACGGGTCTTCCACCTGGCTGTAGCGGTCACCCCAGAACATGTCGGTCGGGGCCATCAGTTCGGTGGCGCCGGCGTCGATGGCGCGCTGGTATGCCGCGTCGACATCGGGGACCTGCAGGTGGATGGTCACCGGAGTCCCGCCGAAGGCCTTCGGGGTCTGCGACTTGCCGCCACACATCTCGGGGAAGTCGTCGTTGAGGTAGACGTTCGCGCCGTTGATGGTCAGCGCGGCGTGCATGAGCTTGCCGTCGGGGCCAGGCACCCGGCCCAGCTCGGTGGCGCCAAAAGCCTTGACGTAGAAGTCGATTGCGGCGGCACCGTCGCCGACGACGAGGTGCGGGGCGAGGAAGGTCTGGGACTCGGTCATCGTGTTCTCCTCAGAGCGGTACTGCGTGGATTGGGGTCAATCGTTATGACCATCCCCAACGCTACTTCTCATCGGTGACAAAAAATTGAGCCCGAAATGTCAGCTGTGCTTGATGCTGTCCCAGCCCGCCACGGAGTTCGCGCTGCGCGGCTGCGGGCCGACGTAGATGGCCGCCGGGCGGACCAGCTTGCCGAGCCGCTTCTGCTCCAGGATGTGGGCGCACCAGCCCGCGGTGCGGCCGCAGGTGAACATGGCGGGCATCATCGCGCTGGGCACCTGGGCGAAGTCCAGGATCACCGCGGCCCAGAACTCGACGTTGGTCTCGATGGCCCGGTCGGGGCGGCGCTCGCGCAGCTCGGCGAGGGCGGCCTGCTCGAGTGCGGCAGCCACTTCGTAGCGCGGGGCGTCCAGGCGCTTGGCGGTGGCGCGCAGCACGCGGGCGCGCGGGTCCTCGGCGCGGTACACGCGGTGCCCGAAGCCCATCAGTTTCTCTTTGCGGTCCAGGATGCCCTTGACGACGGCACGGGCGTCGCCGGTGCGCTCGGTCTCCTCGATCATCGGCAGCACCCGGGCCGGGGCGCCGCCGTGCAGCGGGCCGCTCATGGCGCCGATGGCGCCGGACAGCGACGCGGGCACGTCGGCTCCGGTGGACGCGATGACGCGCGCGGTGAAGGTGGACGCGTTCATGCCGTGCTCGGCGGCGCTCACCCAGTAGGCGTCGATGGCCTCGATGTGCCGCGGGTCCGGCTCACCCTGCCAGCGGGTCATGAAACGTGCTGTCACAGTGGAGCATTCGTCGACGACGTGCTGCGGTACGGCGGGCTTGTAGATTCCGCGGGCCGACTGCGCGACGAACGACAGCGCGGTCACCGAGGTCTGCGCCAACTGGTCGCGGGCAGTGTCGTCGTCGATGTCGAGCAGCGGCTGGAAACCCCACATCGGGGCCAGCGTCGGCAGCGCGGCCTGGACGTCGACGCGGACGTCGCCCGAGTGCACGTGCAGCGGGAAGGGTTCGGCGGCCGGCAGGCCCCGGCCGAACTCGCCGTCCACCAGCAGGGCCCAGACGTCACCGAAGGTGACGCGGTGGCTCACCAGATCTTCGATGTCGACGCCGCGGTAGCGCAGCGCGCCGCCGTCCTTGTCCGGTTCGGCGATCTCTGTCGTGAAAGCGACGACGCCTTCCAGCCCGGCGACGAAGTTCTCAGGGATCTGCGGCGTCGACACTGACGTGGTTCCGGTCATGCCGAAATTGTTCCACTAGTCGATGGGCGTGGGGCTACCGGCCGGTAACTAACGGTCAGACCACGGAGAAACCGGCAGGCAGAGCACCGCGTCCCGTGAGCGCCGTCAGTAGTGCTGCGGCCTGGCCGGTCAACGCGGCGATGTGTGCCGCCAGCACCGTTGCGGCCTCCAGTGCCTGCTCGGGCGGGGCGAAGTCGATTCCGGTGGCGCGCGCGATGTCCAGGCTGTGCACCGTCAATTCGAATACCCGGGTCGGCAGGTAGTTGCTCAGCTGGATGCCCAGACCGCCGATCACGGCGATCAGTGGATCGCCGGCGCCGTCGAGATCGGTGAACACCTGGTGCAGTAGTTCGGTGACCTTGGCCGAGGGGTCCGCGCCCAGAACGCGCCCGGCCTCGCGGCCGCGCTCGACGATGTCGGGGCTGCCCGCGGCATAGCCGCGCAGCAGCGCGTAGTAGTGCGCCGGCCCGGTCACATCCTCCCGCTCAGCCGGGATCCGCAGGTAGCTGCTGACGGTGATCAACGACCGTGAGGTGTGCCCGACCAACGACCTCAGATCCCAGTCGCCGAGACCGGGGCCGTCCCAGGAAGTTGCCGGGATCAATGCCACCAGGTCCGCGAAAGCTGTTGCCGCCGAGACGAACACCGAGTAGTCGGGTGGTGTGATGGACGCCATGTCCGCATTGTGTCACCGCATGGGCGTAGCGTCGCCGTCCATGACATCCGATCATGTGGAACAGTCGGCTGATCGTCTGGCGCGCATGCGGGCCGAGTACGGCTCGGCGGAGAAGGACGGCAGCGTCGACCTCGACGTCGATTGGCTGGACCGGGGCTGGCTGGCATTGTTCCGCGACTGGATGGCCGACGCGGTGCAGGCCGGGGTCTCCGAACCCAACGCCATGGTGCTCGGCACGGTCGATGGGCACGGGCATCCGGTCACCCGCTCGGTGCTGTGCAAATCCATCGAGGAGACGGGCATCTCCTTCTATACCAACTACGACTCCGACAAGGGTGACCAGCTGGCCGCCGTGCCCTACGCGTCGGCGACGTTCCCCTGGTACCTGCTGGGCCGTCAGATCCACATCCGCGGCGCGGTGACGAAGGTCGACGCCGAGCACACCGCCGAGTACTGGTCGAAGCGGCCGCGCGGTTCGCAGCTCGGGGCGTGGGCGTCGCGCCAGTCAAAATCGATTGCCTCGCGCACGGCGCTGCTGGAACAGTTGCGTGATGTGACCGAGCGATTCGCCGACGTACCCGAGGTGCCGGTGCCGCCGAACTGGGGCGGCTACCTGATCGCCCCGGAGGTGATCGAGTTCTGGCAGGGCCGGGAGAACCGGGTGCACAACAGGATTCGCGTCACCGGCGACCGTATCGAACGGCTCCAGCCCTGAAAGGTCTGATCGCCGACACCACCCCGCTGCGCAACCCGGACTATCGCCGGCTCTGGGGCTCCAGCGTCGTCACGGTGATCGGGGCCAACCTGACCATCTTCGCGGTGCCGGTGCAGCTGTACGCGCTGACGCAGAACTCGGCGTATGTCGGGCTGGCGGGTGTGTTCAGCGTCGTGCCGCTCATCGTGTTCGGCCTGTGGGGCGGAGCCTGGGCCGATGCGATGGACCGCCGGCTACTGCTGATCATCGCGTCGTGCGGGCTGGCTGTGGCGTCGGTCCTGCTGTGGGTGCAGGCCGCAGCCGGGTTCAACAACGTCTGGCTGGTGCTGTGCCTGCTGTCGGTGCAGCAGGCGTTCTACGCGATCAATTCGCCGACCCGCTCGGCCGCCATTCCGCGGATGCTGCCCGCCGATCAGCTGCCCGCCGCCAACTCGCTGAACATGACGGTGTTCCAGGCCGGTGCGATCATCGGCCCGCTGCTGGCCGGTGTGATGCTGCGGTGGGTGGACCTGTCGACGTTGTACTTCATCGACGCGCTCACCACGATCGCGCCGATCTGGGCCACCTTCCGGCTCTCGCCGATGCCGCCCGAGCATTCGGTCGACGACGACACCTCGCGCTGGGGCTTCGCGGCCGTGCTGGACGGCTTGCGGTACCTGTCGGGGAATCGCGTCGTGCTCATGTCGTTCGTCGTCGACCTCATCGCGATGATCCTGGGCATGCCGCGGGCGCTGTTCCCGCAGATGGCCCATGAGAACTTCGGCGGGCCGGTCGCAGGTGGGACGGCGATGGCCCTGTTGTCGGCGGCCATGGCGTTCGGCGCGGTGGCCGGCGGGGTGTTTTCCGGCTGGCTGCCGCGGGTACGCAGGCAGGGTTTGGCGGTCGTGGTGTCGATCGTGGTGTGGGGTGCGGCCATGGCCGGTTTCGGGCTGGCGGTCGGGCAGGCCACGGGCCGGCCCGACAGCTTCCTCTGGATCGCCCTGGTGCTGCTGGCCGTCGGCGGGGCCGCGGACATGGTCTCGGCGGTGTTCCGGAGCACGATCCTGCAAGAAGCGGCCTCTGACGAGCTGCGCGGCCGTTTGCAGGGTGTGTTCACCGTGGTGGTCGCGGGTGGCCCGCGGATCGCCGACGCGGTGCACGGTGCGGCGGCCGCGGTCGTGGGCACGACGGTGGCAGCGACGGGCGGCGGTGTCCTGGTGGTGGTCGGCGTCGTCGTATCGGTCCTGGTGGTACCCGCGTTCGTCCGGTATCGGGTGGCGCGCAGATGATGGTTGACAACGGGTATATGCGACCCCCACAAGGCACATAGTTCTCTTAACGACTACCGTCTAGTCCCGGACGTTTCTCCTGTCGACACCGCAAAAGGGGTTCTAGTGGCCGACACCTCCAGCACTGACGACGTCGCCAACCTTCGGTATCCCGGAGGCGAGGTCGACCTCAAGATCGTGCGCGCTACCGAGGGGTCTGACGGTATCGAGCTCGGCTCGCTGCTGGCCAAGACCGGTTACACCACCTACGACGGTGGCTTCGTCAATACCTCGGCGACCAAGAGCGCCATCACCTACATCGACGGTGACGCCGGCATCCTGCGCTACCGCGGGTACCCGATCGAGCAGCTCGCCGAAAAGTCGAACTTCATCGAGGTCAGCTACCTGCTGATCTACGGGGAACTGCCGACGGCCTCCGAGCTCGAGTCGTTCACCAACAAGATTCAGCGGCACACCCTGCTGCACGAGGACCTCAAGCGGTTCTTCGACGGCTTCCCGCGCAACGCGCACCCGATGCCGGTGCTGTCGTCGGCGGCCAACGCGCTGAGCGCCTACTACCAGGACTCGCTCGACCCGAAGGACCCCGAGCAGGTCGAGCTGTCGACCATCCGGCTGCTGGCCAAGCTGCCGACCATCGCGGCCTACGCGTACAAGAAGTCGGTCGGTCAGCCGTTCCTATACCCGGACAACTCGCTGAACCTGGTCGAGAACTTCCTGCGCATGACCTTCGGCCTGCCGGCCGAGCCCTACCAGGTCGACCCGGAGCTGGTCCGGGCCCTGGACATGCTGTTCATCCTGCATGCCGACCACGAGCAGAACTGTTCGACGTCGACGGTGCGGCTGGTCGGCTCGTCGCAGGCCAACTTGTTCACCTCGATCTCCGGTGGCATCAACGCGCTCTGGGGCCCGCTGCACGGCGGCGCCAACCAGGCGGTGCTGGAGATGCTCGAGAAGATCCGCACCGAGCACGGCGACGTCCGCGACTTCGTCAAGAAGGTGAAGAACCGCGAGGACGGCGTGAAGCTCATGGGCTTCGGTCACCGGGTCTACAAGAACTACGACCCGCGGGCGCGCATCGTCAAGGAGCAGGCCGACAAGATCCTCGGCAAGCTCGGCGGCGACGACGAGCTGCTGGACATCGCGAAGTCGCTGGAGGAGATCGCCCTCACCGACGACTTCTTCGTCGAGCGCAAGCTGTACCCGAACGTCGACTACTACACCGGCGTGATCTACCGGGCCATGGGCTTCCCGACCCGCATGTTCACCGTGCTGTTCGCCCTCGGCCGGCTGCCGGGCTGGATCGCGCACTGGCGTGAGATGAGTGCCGACCCGAGCACCAAGATCGGCCGCCCGCGCCAGATTTACACCGGCTACACCGAGCGGGACTACCCCGCCCACTAGAGCCTGACCACAGATACGGCCCCTCCCGCATTTCGCGCGAGGGGCCGTATCTGTCTTCCCGCGAGCGTGCGGGTCTGTACGGCAACACGCCGCGTTCCGCGTGCAGTCGGAGCACGCTTCGCGCGCGTCGAGCGGCCCCAAACCGCTCACTGTCGCCAATGTCACTCCGGGCCGATGTTGCCCAACCGATAGTTGTAGTTTCACAATGGTTGTGTGAATACAACTATCGACGCGCTCGACGGCCGGCGCAAGACGATCATCCTGATCTCCTGCTGCCTCAGTCTGCTGATCGTGTCGATGGACTCCACCATCGTCAACGTCGCCATTCCGTCGATCCGCGCCGACCTCGGCGCGAGCGCCACCCAGATGCAGTGGGTCGTCGACGTCTACACGCTGGTGCTGGCCTCGCTGCTGATGCTCTCGGGCGCCACCGGCGACCGCTTCGGCCGCCGGCGGGTGTTCCAGATCGGCCTGACGGTCTTCGCGTTCGGTTCGCTGTTGTGCAGCCTGGCGCCGACCGCCGACGCGCTGATCGGTGCTCGCCTGGTTCAGGGCATCGGTGGCTCGATGCTCAACCCTGTTGCGCTGTCGATCATTTCGCAGGTCTTCACCGGCAAGGTCGAGCGGGCGCGGGCGCTCGGTTTCTGGGGCGCGGTCGTCGGTATCTCGATGGCGCTGGGCCCGACGGTCGGCGGCCTGCTGATCCACGCCATCGGCTGGCGGTCGGTGTTCTGGATCAACCTGCCGATCTGTCTGGCTGCGATCGTGCTGACCGCTGTGTTCGTCCCGGAGAGCAAGTCGGGCACCATGCGCGACGTCGATCCGGTGGGGCAGGGGCTGGCGGTGCTGTTCCTGTTCGGCCTGGTCTTTACCCTCATCGAGGGGCCGGGTATGGGTTGGACCCAGCCCCGCACGCTGATCATCGCGGCGCTGGCGGCGGTCGCCCTCATCGCCTTCCTGCGCTACGAGCGGCGGCGCCACGACCCGTTCATCGATCTGCGCTTCTTCCGCAGCATCCCGTTCGCCGGGGCCACCGTCACCGCGGTGCTCGCGCTGACCGCCTGGGGTGCGTTCCTGTTCATGATGTCGTTCTACCTGCAGAACGAGCGGCACTACTCGGCCATGCACACCGGCATCATCTACCTGCCCATCGCCATTGGTGCCCTGGTGTTTTCACCGTTGTCGGGACGGATCGTCGGGCGCTACGGCGCACGCCCGTCGCTGATGGCCGCGGGCGTCTTGATGGCCTCGGCAGCGTTGATGTTGACGACGTTGACCGCGACGACGCCCATGTGGCGAGTGGTCGTCATTTTCGCGGTGTACGGCATAGGGTTCGCGATGATGAATGCGCCAGTGACCAACGCCGCGGTGAGCGGCATGCCGGTGGATCGCGCCGGTGCCGCGGCGGCTGTGACCTCCACCAGCCGGCAAGTGGGCGTGAGTATCGGTGTGGCACTGTGCGGTTCGATCGCCGGCTCGGCACTGGCCGGTAGCGGCGTCGACTTCGCGACGCAGGCCCGGCCGCTGTGGTGGATGTGCGTCGGGGTGGGTGTGGCGGTCACCGTGCTCGGCTTCATCTCGACCTCGCCGCGCGCGTTGCGCTCCGCCGAGCGACTGGCGCCGCTGATCGAGGGTTCCCGTGAGCCGGAGCCGGCCGGTGTCCACTGATCCATTGGCCGACGAGGTCTGGCAGGCCATGGCCGCCGTCGTGGTCGAGAACCGCGACAGCTGGAAACGCGCCGTGGTCGAGCAGACCGGATTGCCGTTCAGCCGCGCCCGGATTTTGCGCCGGCTGGAGGCCAAGTCGATGACGGCCAAGGAACTCGCCGCGGCGACCGGCATGGACGCACCCGCCACCACGGTTGCCATCAACGATCTCGAAGAACGCGGTTTGGTTGTGCGCCAACTGGATCCGGGCAATCGGCGGTGCAAACTGGTGTCGCTTACCGACGCCGGTGCGGCGGCGATGCGGGGCATCGACCAGATCGATGATCCAGCGCCGCCGGTGTTCAGCGCGCTGGACGCCGACGAGCTGGCCACGCTCCGCGATCTGTTGAGCCGCCTGCGCCGCCACTAGGGGTGCGGTTCCCGTCCACCCGCGATGGGTGCCCGACTACGGTGGTGTCCGTGGCAAACACCAAACCTGAGATCGAATTCCCGGACGGCCCGGCACCAGATTCGCTGGTGATCGAGGACCTCATCGTCGGCGACGGTGCCGAGGCGGTGCCCGGCGGCAACGTCACGGTGCACTACGTCGGCGTCGAGTACGACACCGGTGACGAGTTTGACAGCTCGTGGAACCGCGGCGAGACCATCGAGTTCCCCCTGCGCGGCCTGATCCAGGGCTGGCAGGACGGCATCCCCGGGATGCGCGTGGGCGGCCGGCGCAAGCTGACCATCCCGCCCGCACAGGCCTACGGCCCCGCCGGTGGTGGCCACCGGCTGTCCGGCAAGACGCTGATCTTCGTCATCGACCTCGTCGGCGCCCGCTGACCTGATCGACTTTCTGTCGGGCTTAGGGCCCGGCGGTTGTGGCGTGTCATGGCGGCAACCTGCCGTCTCCGCAGCCGTCGGGCCCGGGCACATTTACCGCACTTCTCAACGCGACTCGTACCTCGTCGCTTGATCGGCGTGCGGCCTAAGCTCGAACTTGTTTTTGAGGAGGGTTGCGTGCCGGACACTGCTGACGTCACCGAGCCGTCCAGCGTCGTCCGTCGGCTGGGGACTCGCCGCGGCGTGGTTGCGCTGGTGATCGTGGTGGCCGTCGTCGCGGCGGTCGGTTGGGCGGTATTCGGCACCTCAGATGAGCACCGGACCCCGAGTTCGATCGCGGCGTCCGCTGCGGCGCCGGCTCCGGCGCAGCCCGAGCTGACCTCGGCGCCCTTCGCCCTGACGCGCGACAGCAACACCATCACCCTGACGGGCAGCGTGGCCAGTACCCGGTCGAAGTCCGAACTGGCTGCCGCGGTGAAAGCGCAGTGGCTGAACGCGACCCTGAACGACAAGACGAATGTCGTGGACGGTGCCGGGACTCCCGACCTGTCGGCCATCGGCAACGTGCTCGCCACCGCCGATCAGATCCCGGATTTCGGATTGTCCATCGACGGCGCCACCATCACGTTGATGGGGACGGCGCCCAACCTCGACGTCGCCGGCGAAGTGCAGAGCGCCGCGGCCCTCGCGTTCCCCGGCGCGAAGCTGGCCAACAACATTCAGATTCCCGCACCGGGCGGGCCGGTGGCGCCACCCGTGCAGGCGCCCTCCTCGGCACCCGCTCCCGCGCCTGCGCCCGCCCCGGCCCCGACCGGCGGCTCCTGCGCGAAGGTGCAGGTGGACATCACCGAGATGCTGCGCACCCCGATCAGCTTCGTCACCGGCGGGTCGCAGATGACGTCGGAGTCCCGCAAGGTGCTGCAGCAGGTCGCGGACAAGATCAAGGGTTGCCCCAACGGCGCGGTGACCGTGGTCGGCTACACCGACAACGAAGGCAGCGACGCCGTCAACCTCAAACTGAGCGACACCCGCGCCAAAGCCGTTGCCGCCGCATTGGTTTCGAACGGAGTCCTGGCGTCGAAGGTGTCCGCCCGCGGCGCCGGGTCCGCCAACCCGATCGCCGACAACGGCAGCGCCGAAGGCCGGGCCAAGAACCGCCGGGTCGAGATCACCGTCGGCTGAACGACATTCGCCGTGCGGCGGTACCAGCCGTCGTCGCTCGTCAGTGTTCGCATGGCCGGCTAGAAAGGGCACCTCGCGGCGTTCTGCTGCTTGTCGTGCGCGGTGAAGTCGGTGAGTTCGCGCTTGCGCATGGCGTTGACGATGCGCTGCTGTTTGCGCGCGTGATACGCCAGCGGTGCGTACGTGACCCGTTCGGGCAGGGTTTTCAGGATCCTCCGATAGACCCGGAACGCGGCTTGGAGTTCGAGCTCCTCGGTGCGGCTCCACGAGACGTTGAGTATTTCCCGGATGTTCGCCGGGAGAGTCCCGATGAGAGTCAGCCGCAGGACTTCCGCCGGGATTGCGGCAGCGGTTTGTGCCAGCCGTTTGGTGGCCGGCCGCAGCGGTCGCGGTACCTGACGCGGAACTGTGAGCGGCGGATTCTTGCTGAGATTGTGCACGATGTTGTTCGCGACGTAGGTGTTCTCGAGGACCTCGTCGACCATCTTGTCGAAGTAGGGCCAGAATTCGGCACGGCTGCCGGGAATCTGGTTCTTGGGCACCTGGGTGATCCGAGCGAGCCGCAGCGTGTCCTGGTAGAGCTTGTCTTCCTCGGCTGCGGTGTACTTCCGACCCAGAATCAGCGGCGCGCTCCACACCGCGGCTGGGAATGCGGTGGCGATGACCCAGGCGTAGGCGCCCGGATGCAGTGCGCTGATGTGTTGACCATCCGGGGACGTCATCTGCAGCGGCTGGTGCATCGTGCGGAGCCAGTATCCGTGTTCGATGGCGGCTTTGCCGCCGAAAGTCCATTGCTGCACCGCATCGAATGATCGGACGGCGCGACCGAGGGGATCGGTGTCGTACACCGAGAATCTATCTACGACCGAGCCGATGACCGGGTGCATCGCCTGCAGTAGAAACGCCGCGCCATTGACCGGTAGGCCTGCCCATTGACCGATGACGGTGCCCATGTGGCCCAACGGGTCGACCAGATCCGGGACGGGTTGCACCCACTGCTCGGCCCGCGCGCCGGCCAAGTCGGCGTCGGCAAACAGGGGATCAGGTCCACTGCTACTTCCGAGTTCGGGTACTTCGGCCGTAGATTCCATCGCTGCCATTGCCTATAACCCTTCATTCTGTGGCAGATCGCGACGCGCGTGCGATCGCCAGCAAATTCTGATGCAGTGCGGCACCAGAAATCGAACTGAGGGTAGTGTGCACCTTGTCACCTTTCGAGTCAACAGACAGCGCGCCGACCTTGCCTTCATCGCCGACCGTCCGCCCGTATCGCGGGATCGCCGCATCGCAGCGCCGTGCTGAGCGGCGTGCGGCGTTTTTGGCGGCCGCCTATGAGTTGATGGTCGAGTCGGGGCCCGGCGCAGTGTCGAAACGCGCGGTCTGTGCGCGCGCGCAATTGAACGATCGGTATTTCTACGAGAGTTTCGCGAACAGTGACGCCTTGCTTCTCGAGCTCGTACGTGACCGCACTGAGAGCGGCATCGGCCAGGTCACGGCTGCGATGAGTGCGGCCGGGCCGGACGTCTCCACGCAACTGCGCGTCGCTGCCCGGGCCGCCGTGGATTTCGCCGTGACGGACCGGCTCAACGGCCCACTGCTGTTGGCCTCCTACTCACACGAAGTCCTGCAGCAGGCACGTCAATTGACCATTCACCGGCTGGCTGTCGTGACGACAAGCATGACCGCCGTGGCCAAAGGGCAGTCGGCGGACGATCTGTCCCATCCCGACCCCGCCCTGTACGTATTCGCCAGCGGCGCACTGGAACTCGTCGCAGCCTGGCTGCGAGGCGAGTTCCCTATTTCCAAAGAACAACTCGCCGAGCACGTCGCCTCCGCACTGGCCGCGGCAACGCGGTTGCAGTAGGGAATCTAGCGGTGCCCGGGCAGGCGAAGCAGGAGCCGCGTGCCGCCGAGGGGGCTGGTCTCCAATGTCGCGGTCCCGCCGTGCAATTCGGCCTGCTGGGCCACCAGGGCCAGGCCCAGCCCCGAGCCTGAATGCGACGCGGTGGAGCCTCGGCTGAACCGCCCGAACACCTTCAGCCGTTCGTCTTCGGGGATACCGCAGCCGTCGTCGTCGATGGCGATCTCGACCCCGGCCCGCGAACTGACCGCCGACAGCTGAACTTTCGACGCGCCGCCGTGCTTCACCGCGTTGGCGATCGCATTGTCCACCGAAAGCCGCAGTCCGGCTGGCAGTCCCACGATGATGATCGTCGGCGCGGGCACCAGCGACACCTCCAGATCGGGGTACACGCGCATGGCGTCGTGCGCGGCGCGGTCCAGCAGTTCGGTGATGTCCACGGGCACATGGTCATCGACGGTGGAGAGCTCGCCCTGCGCCAGCCGCTCCAGCGCCCACAGCGTGGTCTCGATGCGCGACTGGGTACGGACCACGTCGCTCAGCACTTCTTTGCGCTGCTCGTCCGGTAGATCGAGCATGGTCAGGATTTCGACGTTGGTGCGCATGGCCGTGAGCGGGGTACGCAACTCGTGCGCGGACACCGCGGCGAAGTCGCGGGCTGACGCCAGCGCGGCCTTGGTCCGGCCCTTCTCCTCCCACACGCGATCCACCAAACCCTTGACCGCGTCGGCGATGTCGACGGCTTCGGTGGCGCCGCGGACGTCGATGTCCGGCGCCTCGCCCTCAGGGTCGATGTCGCGGGTCTGCTGGGCCAGGCGTTTGAGCGGACGCACCGCGAACGCGGCCAGCGCCCATCCTGCCAGCGCGGCCGCGCCAATCGCGAACGCACACAAGGCGATTACCCGGCGGTGCAGGTTGTTGGTGTCGACGATCGTCGCGTCGTACGTGGCGCCGACCGCCACCAGCATCGGGTCCGGCATGTGAATCTGCACCGTCCGCACCCGATAGCGGATGCCCTTGACGTCGGTGTCGGCGTAGCCGACGGGTAGCTCGGGCAGCACGACGTTCGAGTTCGAGCTGACCTGGCCGTTCCGGCGTGCGGTGATGACGACGTTCTCGTCGTGCGGCGGCCGCGGAATCTCGTCCAGCCCGCGCGGCAGGAATGGGATCGCGAAACCGGCCGCCTCGTCGAGCCGCCGGTCCAGGCGCTCCTTGCGGTCGTTGGTGATGCCGATCCACACGATGGTGCCGACGATCCCGACCACGATGGCCGCGGCAATACCGGTGGCGAACGCGACGCGCGACTGCAGCGACGGGGTTCGGCGGAAGACCCGCGCCAGCACGTTCACGCCTCTACTGCCGTCTGTTCGTCGCGCGGGCGCTCATCACTGCTGCCTGAGTACGAACCCCACGCCGCGGACCGTGTGCAACAGTCGCGGCGCTCCGTTGGCCTCCAGCTTGCGGCGCAGGTAGCCGATGAACACGTCGACGACGTTGGTGTCGGCGGCGAAGTCGTATCCCCACACCAGCTCCAGCAGCTGGGCTCGGGACAGCACGGCGGTCTTGTGCTCGGCCAGCACGGCCAGCAGGTCGAACTCGCGCTTGGTCAGGTCGACGTCGGCGCCGTTGACGCGGGCCCGCCGGCCCGGGATGTCGACCTCGAGCGGCCCGACCGCGATGGTCTCGGACGAGAACGTCGCCGTTGCGCCCCGGCGGCGCAGCAGCGCCTTCACCCGCGCGACCAGCTCGGCCAGGACGAACGGCTTCACCAGGTAGTCGTCGGCGCCGGCTTCCAGCCCCGCGACCCGGTCGTCGACCGAGCTGCGGGCCGACAACACGCAGACCGGCACGTCGTTGTCCATGGCGCGCAGTGCGGTGACGACGCTGACGCCGTCCAGTACCGGCATGTTGATGTCGAGAATGATGGCGTCCGGCCGGAATTCGGTGGCGCTGCGCAAGGCCTCGGCACCGTCGACCGCGGTCGACACCTCGAATCCGGACAGCCGCAGTCCACGCTCCAATGAGGCCAGCACGTCCGGGTCGTCGTCGACTACGAGCAGACGGGGCGAGGCGCTTCCGCTATCCATGCGCCTCATCTTGCCCGATGGCCACCTCTTATTGACGGAGGCACGTCTGGCAGCCCCTATTCGGTGCTAGCATCCGGCGCTTATGGGGCCTGAGTCGCCGCGCGTCATCGTCCAACCCGATGACGGTGTGCAGCCGGTGCGGGAGTTCATCGCATCGGCGCAGAAATCGCTGCTGATCAAACAATTCACGTTCACCGAGCCGTCGCTCGTGGCGGCGGTGATCGAGCGGCACCAGGCGGGGGTCACGGTGCGCGTCATGCTGAACCCGGCCCGCTCCGGTGGGGACCGCGCCAATGACGAGACGTTCGAACAGTTCTCGGACGCCGGAGTGAACGTGCAGTGGTCCAATCCGTCGTTCTACGTGACGCACGAGAAGTCGATCGTGGTCGACGAGACGGCCGCGCTGGTGGCCACATTCAACTTGTGCGAGAAGTACTTCACGCTCACGCGTGACTACGGCTTCATCACCACCGATGCCGAGCATGTCGCGCAGATCGTCGAGGTGTTCGACGCCGACTGGTCCCACACCGATTGGGCGCCGTCGTCCTATCACGGGCTGTTGTGGAGCAACTCGAATTCGCGGTACCACATGGCGAAATTCATCGACACCGCCGAACATCACCTGCGCATCCAGCACCCCAAGTACGTCGACGCCGTCATCCTCGATCACATCGCGGCGGCGGTGGGCCGCGGCGTGAACGTCCATGTGCTGTGCGGCGGTAAGCACGGCATCAGTGAGTGGGACATCCTCGATACCTTCGCGTCGCTGCGGACCCTGCGCCGGTTCGGCGCCAAGGTGCGCAAGCAGAAGAACCTGCGGGTGCACGCCAAGCTGGTCATCGTCGACGACCGGGAGGCCCTGGTGGGGTCGATGAACATCGACCGCAGCGCCTTCGACCTGCGCCGTGAACTGGGTGTCATGGTCCATGACCCGGATGCGGTCGGGCAGCTTACCCAGGTGTTCGACGCCGACTGGGAGACCTCGCACCACTACGAGCCGCCGGATCCGCTCGACGCCTCGCAGCATCATGAGGACGACTTCCCGCACGACCCCGAGTTGGTCCATGAGTGAGCAGATCGACTCGACAGCACAACGGGTTTCGTTGTTCGAGTTGGTCCTGACGTTCAACCACATCGCGCTGGCGTCGTTCGGTGGCGGGCTGTCGGCCTGGTCCCGAGAGGTGCTGGTCGTGGAGAAGGGCTGGCTCAGGGATGCCGAGTTCCTTTCGGCCACAACGATGTGTCGCATCCTGCCCGGCGCCAATCAGGTCAACATGGCGGTGTTCGCCGGTACCAAGATGCGCGGCTTCCCGGGTGCCGCGGCCGCGGTATTCGGCTTGTGCGCCATGCCTTTGGTCATCGTGCTGGCGCTGTCGTTCGCCTACTTCCGGTTCAAGGAGGTGCCCGCCGTCAAGGGTGTCCTGCACGGCGCGTCGGCGGCCGCGGTGGCCCTGACCTTGACGATGGTGCTCAAGACCGGCCAGAAGTGCCTGACGGGCGTCGTGCCGGTCCTGTTGTTCGCCGGTGCCTTCGTGCTGAACGGCGTCTTGCGGTTTCCGTTGTTGGGGACGCTCGCGATTCTGGCTCCGCTCAGCCTGATCTGGGCGTGGCCGCGCGAGCGCGGCGGCGGGCCAGGGCCCCGTGAGCGTGCTGCAGCAGCATGAGGACCAGCGAGGAGCCGGAGGCGGATCGCGCATGAATTCTGCGGCCTTTTCCACATATTTCCAGCTGATCGGGCTGTTCGGCATGCTGTCGCTGCTGTCCATCGGCGGCGGCAACGTGGTGCTGCCGGAAATGCACATCAACGCCGTCAACGGCAGGCACTGGCTGACCAACAACCAGTTCGCCGACCTGTTCTCGATCTCCCAGACCGCGCCGGGGCCGAGCATCCTCATCGTGTCGATGGTCGGCTACGGCGCCGGCCTGAAAGTGGCCGGGATTCCCGGGGCGATCATCGGCGGCGTCATCGCGATGATCGCCATGGTGGTGCCCGCCGCGATGTTCGTCTACGTCATCACGTTGATCTGGCAGAAGGCCGAGCGCTCCAAACTCCGCCGCGCCGTCGAGAAGGGTTTCGCCCCGCTGACGGTCGGCCTGATCCTGGCGGCGTCGCTGGTCATGAGCCGTGCCGCCGACCATGACTGGCGGGCGTACACCGTCACGGCGGTGTGCACCGTGATCTTCATGCTCACCAAGCTCAACCCGCTGATCGTGGTGGCCGCGGCCGGCGTGGTGGGGTACCTGGGTTTCATCTGACCGGCGCCATCTGGGCTGGTCGCCCCGCCGCGCCGCGGGATTGTCGGTGGCACATGGGAGCATTGAAGTTGTTGTGTCAGATGTAGCCCCGCCCCTGCAGTCGGCTCCGGTGATCGCCCCGGTGCCGGGGCGGCAGCGTGCGTCGGCGGACCTGCTGCGCCTGTTGCCGTACCTCGGGCCGTATCGCGCTCGCTGGGCTGCCATGCTGCTCACCGCGTTCGCCGGGCTGGGTGTGACGGTGTCGATCCCGCTGGTGACCAAGGCGGTGATCGACGGCCCGGTGCGGCACCAGGACCAACAGGGTCTGTGGGTGCTCGGTTCCGCCGCGCTGGCGCTGGGGCTCGTCGAGGCGGTGCTGTGGTTCATCCGGCGCTGGCTCGGGGCCCGCGCGACCATGGGCGTCGAGGCCGACATCCGCAAGGAGCTCTACGCGCGGCTGCAGATTCTGCCGATGTCGTTCCATCGGCAGTGGCAGTCCGGGCAATTGCTGTCCCGCGTGATGAACGACCTTGGCACGATTCGCCAATTCCTCGGATTCGGCCTGCTGTTCTTGGTGCTCAACACGATTCAGATCATCGTGGTGACGGGCATCCTGCTGGCCATGTACTGGCCGCTGGGTGTGGTGGTGCTGGTGTCGGTGCTGCCGGTGACGGTGACGATCTTCAGGTTCGAGCGGCAGTTCAGCCGGCTGTCCCGGCAGGCACAGGACCAATCCGGCCATGTGGCAACGCATGTCGAGGAGTCGGCGCTGGGCCTGCGGGTGATCAAGTCGTTCGGCCGCGAGGACTACGTCTACGAGCGGTTCGACGAGCGGGCCACGGCCCTGTACGACGCCGAGGTCGGCAAGGTGGCGGTGTCGGCGCGGTTCTGGACGCTGCTCGAGGTCATCCCCAATCTCACGCTGATCGTGGTGCTGGGGTTCGGCGCGTACGCTGCCGGGCACGGCCTGGTGACCATGGGCACGCTGGTCGCGTTCATCACCATGATGCTGTCGCTGGTCTGGCCCATCTCGTCGCTGGGCTTTCTGCTGTCGATGATGCAGGAGTCGATGACCGCGGCCAATCGGGTCGCCGAGATCTTCGACGCGCCAGTGGATATCAGCGACGGACCGGTCGCCGCTGCGCCGCGCGGTGGGCACCTCGAATTGCGTGACGTCGGCTTCCGCTTCCCCGACGCGGCGCCCGACGACTGGGCGCTGCGCCACGTCTCGGTGACGGTGGAACCTGGCCAGACGCTGGCTCTCGTCGGCGCGACCGGATCAGGGAAATCAGTTCTGGCGGCGCTGTTCTCGCGGCTGTACGACGTCACCGAGGGCGCCATCCTGCTCGACGGCCGTGACATCCGCGAGCTGTCGCTGCCCGCCCTGCGTAGCGCCGTGGCCACGGCCTTCGAGGACCCGACGCTGTTCTCCATGTCCGTCGTCGAGAACCTCACCCTCGGCCGCGGTGCCGACGATCCCGCCACCGACGACGAGATTCACTCGGCCATCGACATCGCCGCCGCTCGCTTCGTCTACGACCTGCCGTTCGGCCTGGACACCCGCATCGGTGAGCAGGGCATGAGCCTGTCCGGCGGTCAGCGCCAACGTCTTTCGCTGGCCCGCGCCATCCTGGCCGCGCCGGCGTTGCTGGTGCTCGACGACACCCTCTCGGCCCTGGACATGCACACCGAAGCCGAGGTCACCGTCGCGCTGCGACGGGTGCTGACCTCGGTGACCGGCATCGTGGTGGCGCACCGGGCGTCGACCGTGCTGCTGGCCGACCGGGTGGCACTGCTGCAGAACGGCACCATCACCCGCATCGGCACCCACACCGAACTGTTGGCGCAGGCACCCGAGTACCGCTATCTGCTGTCGGCCGACGACGCGCTCGACGACGGCGCCGAATGCAGCTGCGACTGGGAGCAGGACGCCGAGCGCGAACGGCTCGAGCAGCTGTATCTCGAGCAGAGCGACGAAGCCGAAGAAGTGCGCAGGCGATGAGCACCGAGAGCTGGCGCGGCCAGACCGTCGAGGCGGCTCAGGACCTGCCCATCGACGAGAACGTGTCGCGGCGCCGCGAGGCCCGTGCCCTGCTGGGTTCGCTGCTGAAGCCGTACCGGGTTGCGGTCCTGCTCCTGGGTCTGGTCGTGGTGGTGGAAAACGCTGCGCGCCTGTCGGTTCCGCTGCTGGTGCAGCGCGGCATCGACCACGGCATCCCGCCGATCCTGCAGGGCGGCCCGGCCCGCGAACTGCTGCAGGTGGTGGCGGCCCTGTGCGTTGTGGTGGTGCTGCAGGCCAGTTTCCGGCTGTTCTTCCTGAATCGGTCGGGGCGCATCGGGCAGAAGGTGCTGCTGGAACTGCGCCGCCGGGTGTACCGGCAGTTCCAGCGCCTCGACGTGGCTTTCCATGACCGCTACACGTCGGGCCGCGTGGTGAGCCGGTCCACCAACGACATCGAAGCCATCCAGACCATGTTGTCGACGGGTTTCGACAGCCTCATCACTGCCGTGCTCACCTTGGGCGGCACCGCCGTGCTGCTGGTGACCCTGGACGTGCGGCTCGGACTGATGTGCCTGGGCGCCTTCCCGCTTCTGGTGTTGTTGGTCGCCTGGTTCCGCCGCGAGTCGTCCAGGACGTACCGCGTCGTCCGGGAACGGGCGGCGCTGGTGATCGTCCAGTTCGTCGAAACCATGACGGGCATCAAGGCCGTGCAGGCGTACCGGCGCGAGCCGCGAAACCAGGAGATCTTCGACGACGTCGTCGACGACTACCGCGTCATCAACGAACGCACCATGACTCTGCTCGCGGTGTTCATGCCCGGGGTCAAGCTGGTCGGCAACATCACCACCGGCCTGGTGCTGCTGTACGGCGGATACCTGGTGCTGCACGGCCGGATGACCATCGGCACGCTGACGGCCTTCCTGCTGTACCTGCGGATGTTCTTCGAACCGATGCAAGAGATTTCGCAGTTCTTCAACACATTCCAGTCCGCCGCCTCGGCGCTGGAGAAGCTGGCCGGGGTACTCGGTCAGCAGCCGGCGATCATGGATCCCGCCGACCCCGTCACCCTCACCGCGGTGAAGGGGGACATTGCTTTTCGTGGGGTCAGCTTCGGCTACACCACGGAGCGGCCGGTGCTGCCGGAATTGAATCTGACGGTGCCTGCTGGGCAGACCGTCGCCCTCGTCGGTGCCACCGGTGCGGGCAAGACGACGATCGCCAAACTCATCGCGCGCTTCTATGACCCGGTCACCGGCACGGTGACCCTCGACGACATCGATCTGCGCTCGATCGCCCAAGCCGAGCTGCGCCGGCATGTGGTGATGGTGACGCAGGAGAACTTCATGTTCGCCGGCAGCGTCGCCGACAACATCCGGTTCGGCCGCCCCGACGCCACCGACACGGAGATTCGTGCGGCGGCGGAAGCCGTTGGCGCCGAACGGTTCATCGACAACCTGCCCGACGGCTACAACACCGACGTCGCCAATCGGGGCGGAAGGCTGTCGGCGGGCCAACGCCAGTTGGTCGCGTTCGCCCGGGTGTTCCTCGCCGACCCCAAGGTGCTGATCCTGGACGAGGCGACGTCCTCGCTGGACATCCCCACCGAGCGCCTGGTGCAGCGCGCTCTCGCCACCGTGCTGGCCGGGCGCACCGCGCTGGTGATCGCCCACCGGCTCTCCACCGTGCAATCGGCGGACCGGGTGCTGGTCCTCGACGGCGGACGCATCGTGGAAGACGGTGCCCCCGACGATCTGGTCGCGCAGAACGGGCGGTACGCCGCGCTGCACCGCGCCTGGATCGACTCGCTGGCCTGACCGGTCAGGGGATCAGTCGCAACTGCCGCGCCTTCGACACCGCCTCGTGCCGGGTATGGGTGCCGAGTTTCGTTGCGGCATTGCGCAGGTAGCTCTTGACCGTCTCGGGCTTCAACGAGAGCCGCTGTGCCGCTTCGGTATTGGTGCAGCCCAGCGCGATCTGCGCCAGCACGTCAAGTTCCCGTGGACTCAGTGGACTGGCCGGCGCCGGTCCACCGGCCAGGGCCTCGGCCAGCCGGTCCGCGAGATGACCCAGGTGCGCCGGCGCGACGTGCTCGCCACCGGCCGCCAGCCGACGCAGCTCGGCGTGCACCTCACGGATGTGTTCGGCGTTGACCACGGTGTCGGTGGACGGGGCCTGTTGCAGCCGCAGCCGCCGGTCCACCTCGTCGCGGATGGCCAGTTCGTCCGCCAGCCGCTGGGCCGACGTCATCATCAGGTCGATGGCCCGTCCGCCGAACGGTGCGGCGGAGCGGTACGCGCCGTAGAGCACGGCCCGGGTCTGGCCGTCGACGACGACGGGCACCGACAGGATCGACCGGATGCCCTCGGACAGCACCGGCATGTCGTAGTCGTGGGTGATCGACGGCGCGCGCCGGTAGTCGGCCACCGCCAGCGGCTGGCCAGACACCATGCTGGCCCCGCCGAGACCGAGCGTCGACCGCACCACCAGGCCCCGCAACCGGCCGGTCCGGGTGCCGTAGAACTCGGTGAGCAGCAGCGCGTCGTCGTGCACCTCGCCGCCGAACATCACCGGCACCGCGCCCTCGGTCCCGATCCGTCGCAGCTCAGCGCGCACGGCATCGGTGTCGCGCGGACGCAGCAGAGTCGGGCCGGTGGTCACGGTCAGTACCCTCTTTCGGGGGTAGCGGGCGGGTACGTGTGACGTAGATCCTACGTTCATGGCGACAGACGCTGGAATCACGACCAACACCGAGCAATATCGCGCCGCGCGGGACCGTCTCGTGGCATCGATCGGTGACTACGCGCAGGCCGTCGACACCTTTACCTGGCCGCGGCTGACCGGCACGTTCAACTGGGCCACCGATTGGTTCGACGTCATCGCCCGCAGTCCGGAGCGCGCCGCTCAGGTGGCGCTGTGGATCACCGAAGAGAGCGGGGACGAGCAGCGGTACACCTTCGCCGAGATGGCCGACCGGTCCGACCAGGTGGCGACGTGGCTGCGATCGCTCGGCGTGGGCAAGGGCGACCGGGTCATCGTGATGCTGGGCAACCAGGTCGAGCTCTGGGAGTCGATGCTGGCGGTGGCGAAGCTCGGTGCGGTGGTGATGCCGACGACCGGCGCGCTGGGCCCGGCCGATCTGGCCGACCGGATCACTCGCGGCGGGGCGAGCTTCGTGGTGGCGGGCGTCGCGGACACCGACAAGTTCGCGTCGGTCGACGGGCAGTACACCGGGATCGTCGTCGGCGGCTCGGCGCCGGGCTGGCACCGCTACGCCGATGCGTATCAAGTGGTTTCGGCGGGTCCGTTCGCTGCCGTCACCGAGGTGGACGATCCACTGCTGGTGTATTTCACCTCGGGTACCACCAGCAAGCCCAAACTTGTTGAACACTCGCAGATTTCGTATCCGGTCGGCCATCTGTCGACGATGGCCTGGATCGGGGTGACACCGGGCGATGTGCACCTGGCGATCAGCTCGCCGGGCTGGGCCAAGCACGCCTGGAGTTGTGTGTTCGCGCCGTGGATCGCCGAGGCGACGATCTTCGTCTACAACTACGGCCGCTTCGACGCCGCCGCACTCATGGGGCAGTTGCGTCGCGCCGGCGTCAACACCTTCTGTGCGCCGCCGACGGTGTGGCGGATGCTGATCCAAGCCGATCTCGGCGCCAAACCCGAAGGGCTGCGGGAGATTCTGGGTGCCGGTGAGCCACTGAACCCCGATGTCATCGCGAAGGTGCAGGACGCCTGGGGCCTGACGATCCGCGACGGCTTCGGGCAGACCGAGACCACCCTGCTGGTGGGCAACACCCCGGGGCAACCCGTCAAGGCTGGGTCTATGGGGCGGCCGATGCCGGGTGTGCCGGTGCGGCTGGTCGACCCGGTGACCGGCGAGCCGGCCGACGAGGGCGAGCTCTGTCTGGAGCTGAGCGCCCACCCGCTGAACTTGATGACGGGCTATCTCGGTGACCCGCAACGGAATGCGGCCGTCATGGCGGGCGGTTACTACCACACCGGTGACGTGGCGTCCCGCGACAGCGACGGCTACATCACCTATATCGGCCGCACCGACGACGTGTTCAAGTCGTCGGATTACAAGGTGTCGCCGTTCGAACTGGAGAGCGTGCTCATCGAGCATCCGGCGGTGGTGGAGGCCGCGGTGGTGCCCCAGCCCGATGACACCAGGCTCGCCGTGCCGAAGGCCTATGTCTGTCTGGCCGCGGGCTGGAGTGATGACGCGGAAACCGCAAGGTCCATCATGGAATTCGCCCGCGACCACCTGGCGCCGTACCTCAAGGTCCGCCGGGTGGAGTTCGGCGATCTTCCCAAGACGATTTCCGGGAAGATCCGACGCGTGGACCTGCGCAAGCGCGAAGATCAAGCGCATGCGGCCGGCACTCCGATCGCATCGGAATACCGCTACGAGGACCTGGTGAACTGATGCTGAGCTACGACGCGGGGCCGACCGACACCCCGATACTGGAAGAGACCATCGGGGCCAACTTCGAGCGCACCGCTGCCGCCTATCCGGACACCCTGGCTTTGGTCGACCGTGGACAAGGCCTGCGGTACACCTACGCCGAGTTGAATGCCGAAGTCGATCTGATCGCCCGCGGCTTGCTGGCTCGCGGCATCGAGAAGGGTGACCGGGTCGGCATCTGGTCACCGAACTGTGCGCAGTGGATCGTGACCCAGCTCGCGACGGCCAAGATCGGCGCCATTCTCGTCAACGTGAATCCGGCGTACCGGGTGCACGAACTGGCATACGTGCTCAACCAATCCGGGATGCGCATGCTGATCTCGGCGACGTCGTTCAAGACGTCCGACTACGCGGCGATGATCGAGGAGGTGCGTCCGCAGGTGCCCAGCCTGAGTGACGTTGTCTACCTGGACAGCGCCGACTGGGATGAGTTGCGTTCCGGCAGCCGCGCTGTCGGCGCCGATGCCTTGGCGGCGCGGCATGCCACGCTGTCCAACACCGATCCGATCAACATCCAATACACCTCAGGGACAACGGGATTCCCCAAGGGGGCGACGCTGTCGCACCGCAACATCCTGAACAATGGCTACTTCACCACGGAGGGCATCAACCTGCAGGCGGGGGAGCGGTTGTGCGTTCCGGTGCCGTTCTACCACTGCTTCGGCATGGTGATGGGCGTGCTCGGCTGCATGAGTCATGGTGCAGCCGTAGTGATTCCGGCCCCCGGTTTCGATCCCGCTGCCACCCTCAATGCCGTCGAAGCCGAGCAGTGCACGGGCGTCTACGGGGTGCCGACGATGTTCATCGCGATGCAGAACCACCCGTCGTTCACCGGGCGGGACCTGTCGAGCCTGCGCACCGGCATCATGGCCGGCTCGGTGTGCCCCGTCGAGGTGATGAAGCACTGCGTCGCCGACATGCACATGGCCGAGGTGGCCATCGCCTACGGCATGACCGAGACCTCGCCGGTGTCCTGCCAGACGCTCATCGACGACGACCTGGACCGCCGCACCGCGACAATCGGCCGGGCGCATCCCCACATCGAGGTGAAGGTCGTCAACCCGGAAACCGGTGAGACGGTGGAGCGCGGTGAACCTGGGGAGTTCTGCACCCGCGGTTACTCGGTGATGCTCGGGTACTGGAACAACGACGAAAAGACCAGGGAAGCCATCGATTCCGAGGGCTGGATGCACACCGGCGATCTCGCGGTGATGCGGGCGGACGGCTACTGCGCCATCGTCGGCCGGATCAAGGACATGGTGATCCGTGGTGGCGAGAACGTGTATCCGCGCGAGATCGAGGAATTCCTGTACACCCACCCGGACATCGAGGACGCCCAGGTGATCGGCGTACCCGACGCCCGCTACGGCGAAGAGATCTGCGCGTGGCTGCGGATGCGCCCGGGGGCCGAGCCGCTCGACGCCGCGGCAATCCGGGAATTCACAGCAGATCGACTGGCACACTTCAAGATTCCACGCTACGTGCACATCGTCGACGAGTTCCCGATGACGATCACCGGCAAGGTCCGCAAGGTCGACATGCGCGCCGAGAGCGTTCGCATCTTCGGCCTCGAGCAGCCCTAGCCTCGCCTCCCCTCGCGAGCAGACACAAAACTGTCGTATTTTCGGCGAAATTGACAGTTTTGCGTCTGCTCGCGGGAATGGCGACTCCGACTGAAGTTGACGGGCCCGTGCACCGGGGTTACCTTGGGTTGGTCAGCACCTCGCTAGGCGAGGCTCCTGAACGAACAGAAGCCACTGATCCGACGACGTCGAGAGACGCCCAGGGTCAGGACAGGTCTCCCCGGATTAAGGGGTTACCCAAAGTGGCTATCCGCTCGCGGATTACGTCGTTCAGTGCCGAAGCTCTGACGAGAGGGGTGTAAGTGGCGCCGAGTTTTATCGGGTTCTTGATGCCGAGTTCGGATGCTGCGTCCTCCCCTGCGTGTTGTCATGGATATGCGTGACACAACTGCCCCGACCGGGGCCTGGCAGCGAGGAGGTGAGGGGCGAATGAAACCTGGCGATGGTCCGAGTTCCAGTCCGGAGCGAAAACCCAACGTGAACAACTTCATTCAAGCTCTCCCGCAGCCCTGCCGACTCGTCATCGGGATGGTCGTCTGACAGACGGCGCCTGATTGATGCGCTCTGTTGGCCGTCGGGACTGACCCCGACAGGAGCCCTGTCATGACCGTATTTCGTATCACCTCAGTCCGTCGTATCGCCCGGATGGTGCACACCCGCACGCACCTGACTCCGCAGGAACGGCACAACCTTCAGATGTCGCAGACGCCGCTCGCGGTGATCTCGGCTTCCCTTGGGGCACACTCCGACTTCTGACCGTTCGGCCGCACGGTCCGCCCACCGATTTGGTGGGCGGACCCCTGCTGTGCCGCCATTCTCCCCGAGAGGAATCTCGCCATGGCTCTCTTCGCTCGCACGCCGCGACCCGCCGGTGGAACGCCTGTGACCCAACATGATTCACCCAGCACCGCAGTGCTCGATACCGCACACGTCGGCGATATCGTCGGCGCGCTCGGTACCATCCGCACCGACGAGACCACGACGGGTCGCAGCCGCTGGCAGCGGCTGAAGATGCTGCTGGTGGTGATGGGGCCCGGCCTCATCGTCATGGTCGGCGACAACGACGCCGGCGGTGTCGCCACCTACGCGCAGGCCGGCCAGAACTACGGCATGGCACTGATGTGGACACTGGCACTGCTGATCCCGGTGCTGTACGTCAACCAGGAGATGGTGGTCCGGCTCGGTGCAGTCGCCGGCGTGGGACACGCGCGGCTGATCTTCGCCCGGTTCGGCAAGTTCTGGGGTGCGTTCAGTGTCGGTGACCTGTTCATCGTGAACGCGCTGACGATCGTCACCGAATTCGTCGGTGTGTCACTGTCGTTGAACTACTTCGGGCTGCCCAAGTCGATCTCGGTGCCGCTCGCGGCGGTGCTGCTGTTCGCCGTGGTGGCCGGTGGATCGTTCCGCCGGTGGGAGCGTTTCATTTTCGCGCTGATCGCCATCAACATCGTGATCTTCCCGTTGGCGTTCATCGTGCACCCGTCGGCCGCGGACACCGCGCGTGGATTGGTCCCGTCGTTCCCCGGCGGCCTGAACTCGACGCTGTTGCTGCTGATCGTCGCGATCGTCGGCACCACCGTCGCGCCGTGGCAGCTGTTCTTCCAGCAGTCCAACATCGTCGACAAGCGGTTGACCCCCAAATGGATTCGCTACGAGCGGGTCGACCTGTGGATCGGCATCGTCGTGGTGATGGTGGGCGCGGTCGCGATCATGGCTGCCGCCGCGTTCGGGCTCGGTGGCACCGGCGCAGCCGGGAACTTCACCGACGCGGGCGACGTGGCAACGCAATTGGGCCAGCACGTGTCTCACACCGCGGGCGCGCTGTTCGCCATCCTGCTGCTCGACGCCTCGCTCATCGGGGCCAACGCCGTTGGACTGGCCACCACCTACGCACTCGGCGACACCTTGGGCAAGCGGCACTCGCTGCACTGGAAGGTCAGTGAGGCGCCCGCCTTCTACCTGGGCTACGCCGCGCTGCTCGCGGTGGCGGCGGCGGTGTCGTTCAGCCCGGATCACGTACTGGGTCTGCTGACTCAGGGCGTCCAGGCACTGGCCGGGGTGCTGCTGCCGTCGGCGACGGTGTTCCTGGTGCTGCTGTGCAACGACAAGGCCGTGCTGGGTCCGTGGGTCAACACGATGCGGCAGAACATCATGGCCGGCGTGATCGTCTGGGCGTTGGTGCTGCTGTCCTTGGCGCTGACGGCCGCGACGTTCTTCCCGAATCTGACTGCCGGACAACTTGAGTGGGGCTTCGGTGCCGGTGCGGCCGTCGGCGTGCTCGGTGGGGTGGCCATCGCCGGTGCGGGGCTGCGGTCGCGGCGCACGCAACGGAAGCAGGCCGCCGCGGCGGTCGCCGCCGAACTGGGTGGCCTGGACCCCGAGCAGGTGGAAGATCTGGACGAGCAGCCCGACGATCGCAAAGTCCGGAAGGCGCTGCGGAACCAGGAGCGGGACAGCTTCCGCACGCCCGCCCTGGACACCCTGGATCGGCCGGCCTGGTCGCCGCTGCGGGTGGCCGGCATGGTGGCACTGCGCGGCTACCTGCTGGTGGCGGTGGTGCTCGTCGGGGTGAAGGTCGCCGAGGCGATCAGCGGTTGACGCTGTCGAGGTGGGCTCGGTATCTGGGGAGCTGTGCCCACCTCGTTGCCCGCAGGTCAGAGCGAATCGCGTGCGGGACAGTGCGAGGTGTCGCCCTCGTTGCAGGTACAGAATTCTGAGTGCTGGCGCTCCGTTCCCAGGGCAGCAACCCCACCTGCCGCGTCACGTGCAGCCGAGACAATCGAGACAGCGCCGGCCACTGCGGTCAACAGCAACTCGATCTGGTTTGCCGACCGCAGGAAAACAACCAATTGATGCACTGTAAACAGTCGATTTACCATGCTGACCGTCCGATGAATTGCGTTGCTGTGCGTATCAAGATTCGTCCCCGAAGACTGTCGCACAGGACCGACGCGAGCGTCAATTCGGCAAACGGTGTGCCTCAGCTGGAGACGGCTGGTGCGGGATGTCGTTTCGCAACCTGCAGCAGGCTGTGCGACGTAGGCTGAGTACCCGGCTCTGGAGTCGGCGTGGCGACGACGAAAGGTGTTGGCACAGTGAAGGTGACAGTAATGGGGGCCAGCGGCCTCATCGGAACCCTACTGGTTGACCTCTTGACTCGGGAGGGCGAGGACGTGGTCGCGGCGTCACGGCGTTCCGGTGCCGACGTCTGCAGCGGCGCGGGCCTCGCCAAGGCGCTCGCGGGCGCCGACGCCCTGGTCGACGTCACCAACTCGCCGTCCTTCGAGGACAGCGAAGTGATGGATTTCTTCGTCGCATCGACCACCAATCTGGTGGCCGCGGCCCGGGCGGCCGGGGTGGGCCACTACGTCGCACTGTCGATCGTGGGAGTCGACGAGTTGCCGGACAGTGGCTACATGCGCGCCAAGGTCGCCCAGGAGCGGATCATCGCGTCGTCGGGCCTGCCGTACACGATCGTGCGGGCCACGCAGTTCCGCGAGTTCGCGCAGGCGATCGTCGAGTCGATGGTCGTCGAGGCCGCAACGGATGAGGGCGACGAGCATGATGTGCGGGTGCCGGATGCGCTGATCCAGCCGATCGCGGCCGACGAAGTGGCGGCCTTCCTCGCTGAGGTCGCGATAGAGCCACCGCGCAACCACGTGGTCAACATCGGTGGGCCCGAGAAGATCCCGTTCTCGCGGCTGGCTCGGGAAGTACTGGCCATCCATCACGACGATCAGCGGGTGGTGGTCGATCCGCAGGCGAAGTACTTCGGTACGACGCTGAAGAAGGACAGCCTGGTCACCGGGGATGGGGCGATGATCGCCTCGATTCCTTTCTGATCGGCGTCACGCCAGCAGCGGCGCCAATTGGGTTGCGTAGTCCTGCAATACCGGAATCTGGCGGTGCAGTAGCTGATCCTGTTCGGCCCGGCCGGACATCGCCACCGCGGCCACCAAGGTCGCGGTGGTGGACCGGACGGGTACCGCGACGCAGGCGAAGTCGGGTCGCAGCTCACCGGTCTGGGCCGCGTACCCACGCTCGCGGACCTCGGTGAGTTGTTCGGCCAGAGCCGATTTCGAAGTGATGGTGCGGTCGGTCAACGTCGCCGGCGCGGGTCCGAGCAGCGCGTCGGCATCGCGCTTCTCGGCGAGCAACAGCTTGCCGACCGCACTGGCATGCAGGTTCCGGTTCAGCACCGACTCGTCCGCCGGTGGCGGGTACTCGCCGTCGGCGTCGGCGAGGCGCACCGAGGTGTTGGTGAAGTAGAACAGGTGTACCCCGAAGCGCACCGACAGCCGCAGCTCGGCCAGTGTCTCGCGGGCCTTCGTGCACACGGCGGGGGAGACGGCGGCGTCGATCAGCAGGCCCATTCGCGGGCCCAGGGCGAACCCCGACAGGTCCGGTAGGCGCACGATATAGCCGTCGGCGACAAGGATATTCAGCAGCCGATAGGTGGTGGCGGACGGCATGGACAGGTGCTCGGCGATGTCCTTGGCGGTGACGCCGGTGCCGGCCAACGCGACCGCCTCGAGCACCTGCAGCGCGCTCTGTACGGCCTTGGGCTGACGGCCCGACAGCGCGCCGTCGGCGGGGCTCATCGGCGCACCTCCCACGGGTTGTAGTCGGCGAACACGTCGCCGGCGATGGTCTCGTCGAACACCCCGACCCGTTCGGCCAGATCGGGCACCCGACGGCGGCGCACCAGGAATGCCGCCAGACCCGCTGCCAGCAGAACGGAGTAGACCGCGGTGGCGATCCACACCGGCGACGCCACCGTCAGAGCGGCCCAGACGATGATGGCGATCATGGTGGCGGCGGTGGCCAGTCCGACGATCAGCGGGACGGTGGTGAGCTCGCCGATCCGGCGCAGAAATGCCGGAGTGGCAAGGCACACCAGCAGATACGCCACGATGTAGCCGTGCGCCGACACCGCCAGCAGCCCGACGAGGACGTCGCGGCTGGAGTCCGCGGCGAAAAGGTAGCCGACCGGCACCGCGACGATCACCGGCACCGCGACGCTGAGTGCGACGTGCGGCGTGCGGTACCGCCGGTGGGCATGGCCCATCGTCTCCGGCAGGAGGCCCTCGCGTCCCATCGCGAACAGCGTCCGCGACAACGCGGTGGTGGAACCGATCACGCATGCGATCCAGGACGCGGTGATGCCGATCTCCATGGCGACGGACAGCGCTCCGGCCAGGGTGTCGGCCGAGTCCGGCAGGGAGAGCACGATGGGTGTCGACCCGGTTCGGGTCTGGATGCTGCCGGTGGCCTGCAGGACGGCGGCGAAGGTGTACAGCGCACCGAGCGCCAGCGGCGTCCAGCGGATGGCGCGGGTCACGGTCACGAACGGGCGCTGGGCCTCGCGAGCTACGGTACTGGCGCTCTCGAACCCGACGTACGAGGTGATGGCGAGCAGGATGGCGAAGCCCAGGGCTGAATGCGGCGCATCGGCAACCGTTTTCGATGATGCGGCGCTGCCGGTGACTGCTCCGCCGAAGGCGATCATCAGGACTACGCCGGCCACCACGATGGCGAACAATTCGACGGCCAGCGAGATCCGCGCGGACAGTCTGATGCCCCGCACCATGAGGATCAGCGCGGCGCCGCCGACCAGTACGGTCAGGCCGGCGATGACGGGCTTGCCGGCCGGTACCCCCACCCGGCCCAGTAGCACCGCCATGTAACTGGCCGCGCCGAGCGCGCTGGCCATCGCCGCCGCTGCGTAGCCGATGACCAGCGACCAGCCGGCCGCGATGCCGGGCACCGGGCCGAGGCCCTTGACGGTGTAGCTGTACAGCCCGCTGACCGCGACCATCCGGGTGGAGAACTGGGTGATGCAGTAGCCGACCGCGGTCATCATGAGGGCGGTGAGGATGAACACCGCGATCGTGAGGTGCCCGGCCGCCGGTAGGACCAGCGCCGGCAGGGTGACCATCACCGCCGACGGGGCCACCGCCGACACCGACTGCCCGAGAACCTGGGTGAATGTCAGCTGTGCGCGCTGAAGCCCGGCGACCGGCGAGCGGCTCCGGATGGTGCGGGTGGGGCCCATTTGTCGGAAGGTAGCCGATCGCCGCCGACGCCGACAGCGTTGTCGGGTAAACATCCAAAATCTTCAAATGAGAATCTGCGCCGGGTCCAGCCCCGGGGGCGCCTACTCGTCGCCCCCAAATCGGCCCGAGCTGCGATTATCAACCGGCCCGAATGAGAATGGCGAAGCCATTTCAAATGAGAATCCGAGTAGCCGAAATACCCATTCGGAATTAGTGGTGACGCGCACCACATCGAGGCGTAAACATGATTTCCATGACAGCCACGCTCAGCGCCGATCTGGACCCGCGGACCGCCGATTTCCTTTCCCGTCCGCGGCAGATGTACGTCGACGGTCAGTGGGTCGAGTCGGTCTCCGGCCGGCGGTTCGACACCGTCGACCCCGCGACCGAGCAGGTCATCACGACGGTCCCGCACAGCGGCCCCGAGGACGTCGAGCGCGCGGTGCGGGCGGCCCGGCGAGCGTTCGAGGACGGCCCCTGGCCGACGATGACGCCGGCCGAACGCCAGCGGATGATCTGGCGGATCGCCGAGGGCATCCCCGCCCGGGCCGACCAGTTCGCGGAGCTGGAGAGCATCGACAACGGCAAGTCCGTCGCCGTCGCCAAAGCCGTCGACGTGACCTGGGCTGCGGAAATCTTCTACTACTACGCGGGCTGGGCCACCAAGATCGAGGGCCGCACCGTCCCGGTGTCGGTCCCGTGGGCTCCGGGCGGCAAGTTCCACGCGTTCACGCTGCGCGAGCCCGTCGGCGTCTGCGCCCAGATCACCCCGTGGAACTTCCCGCTGGTCATGGCCGCGTTCAAAGTCGCACCGGCCCTGGCCTGCGGGAACACCGTCATACTCAAGCCTGCTGAGCAGACCCCGCTGACCGCGCTGCTGCTTGCGGAGGTGATCGCCGAGGCCGGGGTCCCGGCCGGGGTGTTCAACCTGCTGACCGGCTTCGGTGACGTCGGAGCCGCCCTGTCCGCCCACAACGGCGTCGACAAGGTCGCCTTCACCGGATCGACCGAGGTCGGCAAGAAGATCGTCAACGCCGCCTCCGGCAACCTCAAGAAGGTCTCGCTGGAACTGGGTGGCAAGAGCCCGCAAGTGGTCTTCGCCGACGCCGATCTCGAGGCCGCGATTCCGGGCGTGGCCGGCGGATTCCTGTTCAACCACGGCCAGACCTGCACCGCGGGCACCCGGCTGCTGGTCGAGGACACCATCTTCGACGAGTTCACCCAGGGTGTCGCCGAGCACGCCGCCGGTCTGCGGATCGGGCCCGGCCTGGACCCCGCCAACGACATCGGGCCGCTGGTCTCGCGTGAGCAGCTCACCAAGGTCACCGGCTATCTCGACGACGGCATCGCGCAGGGTGCGCGCGCCCTGGCCGGCGGTGGCCGCCATGGCGACACCGGCTTCTACGTGCAGCCCACGCTGCTGGTCGACGTGAACCGTGACTTCAACGTCTACCAGGAAGAGATCTTCGGGCCGGTCGCCGTGGCCGTGCCGTTCAACCGCGACCGCGGGGTGCGGGAGGCGGCCAACGACACGCCCTACGGCCTGGCGGCCAGCGTGTGGACCCGCGACGTGTCGACCGCGCACCGGGTGGCGCAGCAGATCAAGGCCGGCACCGTGTGGGTCAACTGCCACAACGCGTTCGATACCGCCCTGCCATTCGGGGGATACAAACAGTCGGGCTGGGGTCGTGAACTCGGCGAGGGCGCCATCGCCGAATACACCCAGACGAAAGCCATCAACATCGCGCTGTGAATTCGCCGCTCAAATGAGAATTCGCCGAACCGGCAATTCTCATTTGAACTCACCGAAGCCTTACCGCACCGCAACCAATTCACATTCAATTCCAGCGAAGGTGCTGTCATGACAACTGACGCAGTTCTCGATGCCGGTCGAAGGACCGGCGCTCAGCCGAACCGATTGACGGGCCGGCTCGGTCCCGTGGCGATCGTGTTCATGGTCGTCGCCGCGGCCGCGCCGCTGACCGTCGTCGCCGGTACCTTCCCGATCGGTATCTCCGCCGGCAACGGGGCGGCCTACCCGGCGTCGTACGTGGTGTGCACCGCGGTCCTGCTGCTGTTCGCGGTCGGCTTCACCGCCATGGCCCGGCACATCACGGGCGCCGGCGCGTTCTATACCTACATCGCGCACGGCTTCGGCCGGCATGCCGGCCTCGGCGCCGCGTTCCTGGCGCTGCTGTCCTACACCGCCGTTCAGGTCGGTGTGTACGGCTACATCGGCGCGTCCATCAACGAGCTCATCACCGCCCACGGCGGGCCGTCGGTGCCCTGGTACCTCTATGCCCTGGTGATGATGGCGGTCACCGGGTTCCTCGGCTACCGGCACATCGAACTGTCGGGCAAGGTGCTGGGCGTCCTGCTGGTGTGCGAGGTCGGCATCGTCCTGGTGATCAACGCCGCCGTCATCGGACATGGCGGCGCCCAAGGACTTTCGGCGGCGGTGCTGCACCCCGACAACTTCTTCTCCGGCGCCCCGGGCATCGCGCTGATCTTCGCGCTGGCCGGCTACATCGGTTTCGAGGCCACCGCCGTGTTCCGCGACGAGGCTCGCGATCCGGTGCGCACCATCCCGCGGGCGACGTACGCCGCACTGCTGCTGATCGGTGGCTTCTACGCGCTGAGCAGTTGGGCGCTGGTCAGCGCCTGGGGTGACTCCGGTGCGGTGGACGAGGCGACGAAGAACCCCGCGACCATGCTCACCGAGACCGCGACCCACTACGTCGGCACAGTGGCCGGTGACCTGGTCCAGATCTTCTTGATCACCAGCCTTTTCGCGGCGCTGCTGTCCTTCCACAATGTGCTGGCCCGCTACATCTTCTCCCTCGGCAACACCCGGGCACTGCCCGAGCGGTGCGGCCGGTCGCACCCGCGTCACGACTCCCCGCACATCGCCTCGTTCGCCCAGACGCTCTCGGCGCTCGTGCTGGTCGTGGCGTCGGTCCTCGCCGGGCTGGAGCCGGTGACGCAGGTGTTCACCTGGTTCGTCGGCGCCGCCTCGGTGGGCATCGTGGTGCTGATGACGCTGACGTCCGCGGCCGTCGTCGTCTTCTTCCGCCGGACCCGCCTCGATACCCGGCCGTGGCACACCGTCATCGCGCCGAGCCTCGGATTTGTCGGGCTCGCGGCGCTGTCGGTGATGACCGCGGTGAACCTGCCGCTGCTGGTCGGCGGCTCCGGCACGATGGCCGCCATCCTCGGCGTCCTGCTGGTCGGCGCCTTCGTCGGCGGCATCGTGGTCGCGCTGATGCGGCCACGCGCTGGAGCTCAAGAGAACGAAAACCCTGATATCGCAAAGGAGATCGCACGATGACCGCCACCCTGGACAAGCCTGGCGCCCAGTCCGACACCACCACCCCCGACCACCCGCTCACTCCGCTGAGCGCCGACGAAATCCGCGAGGTACGTCGCATCGTCGGCGCACATGGCCTGCTCGGCGAGAGTGTCCGCTTCGTCTACGCCGCGCTGGAGGAACCTCACAAGGACGTGGTGCTGGCGTTCCGGCCCGGTGATCCGATCGAGCGACGAGCCCGAATCATGTTGCTGGACCGGGCAATCGGCAAGGGCACCGACGCGATCGTGTCGATCACCGACAACGCGGTGGTCTACGAGCACACCGTCGACCCCGTCACCGAAGGGCAGGTGCCGATCCTCGACGAGGAATTCGGCGACATCGAGGCGATGCTGCTGGACTGCGACGAGTGGGTCGCCGCGATCCGCAAGCGCGATCTGAACCCCGAGAAGGTGCGCGCAGTTCCGTTGTCGGCCGGCGCATTCGGCCATGCGGACGAGGTGGGCAAGCGCGTCGTGCGGGTGCTCGGTTTCTACCAGTACGACGACGCCGACCTGCCCTGGGGACATCCCATCGACGGGCTGCTGGCCACCATCGACGTGACGGCCAAGCACGTCTTGTCGGTCAACGATCACGATGACCTGCCGGTGCCGAGCGAGCGCTCCGAGTGGGACGCCGAGCCGCACGTGACGCCCACCCGCACCGATCTCAAGCCCATCGAGATCACCCAGCCCGAAGGCCCCAGCTTCACCGTCGACGGCAACAAGATCACCTGGGCCGACTGGTCTTTCCGGTTCGGCTTCGACATCCGCGAAGGCCTGACCCTGCACCAGCTGTCGATCAAGGACGGCGATAACGAGCGACCCCTGATCTACCGGGCGTCGGTCGCCGAGATGGTGGTGCCGTACGCCCACCCGTCACCGTCCCGCTACTGGATCAACTACTTCGACCAGGGCGAGTACATGTTCGGCCGCTACACCAATTCCCTTGAACTGGGCTGTGATTGCCTCGGCGAGATCAAGTACTTCGACGTCACCATCGCCGACGAGAACTGCGAACCCCGGGTGATCAAGAACGCGATCTGCCTGCACGAGGAGGACTACGGCGTGCTGTGGAAGCACGTCGACATCTTCAACGGCATGGCCGAGGTCCGCCGGCAGCGCCGCCTGGTCATCTCCTTCTTCCTGACCATCGGCAACTACGACTACGGCTTCTTCTGGTACCTGTACCTCGACGGCACCGTGCAGTTGGAGGTCAAGGCGACCGGCGTCGTGTTCGCCTCCGCCTACCGCGCGCCGGACCCGTTCGCCTCGGAACTCGCTCCCGGCCTGGGCGCCCCGTTCCATCAGCACCTGTTCTCGGCGCGCCTGGACATGTCCGTCGACGGGCACGCCAACACCGTCGAGGAGGTCGACGCCGTCGCCGCCCCGATGGGCCCGGATAACCCGTGGGGCAACGGATTCGTGCAGCAGAAGACCAAGCTGACCCACGAGCTGGAGGCCATGCGCCTGGCCGACAACCTCAAGGCCCGGGTCTGGCACATCACCAATCCCAACAAGCAGAACCGGTTGGGCCAGAATGTCGGCTACGCGCTCTATCCCGAGGGGCAGCCCACCCTGCTGGCCGACCCGTCGAGCTCGGTCGCCAAGCGCGCGGCATTCACCACCAAGCACCTGTGGGTGACGAAATACGATCCGGCGGAACGGTATCCGGCGGGCCACATCGTCAACCAGCACCCGGGCGGGGACGGGCTGCCGCGGTTCGTCGCGCAGGACCGAAACATCGAGAACGACGATGTCGTGCTGTGGCACACCTTCGGGTTGACGCACTTCCCGCGGCCCGAGGACTGGCCGATGATGCCGGTCGACTACGCGGGGTTCACCCTCAAGCCGGTCAGCTTCTTCGACCGCAACCCGGCGCTGAATGTGCCTGCGGGAAAGAAGAAGTCGCACTGCTGCAACGGCTGAGCGGAAGATAGGCCGCCGGGCCTGGTCACCCCCGAAGACCAGGCCCGGCTTTCCGCTGTCCGGGCGGGCTCAGCGGTTGGACAGCCCGGACAACCGCCACGCCAGCTGATTGCGCACGGCGGGGATCCGGCCGACCAGCCCGATCGCCAGGTTCCGGATGGGACGGACCGGCGCGGGCAGGGTGGCCAGCCGGGTCAGTCGGTCGGTGAGTGCCACCACTTGCTGGGCCAACGGGCGCCTGGCCGCGCTGTAGTCGTCGAGCACCGCATCGCGCCCCGTCGCCAAAACCGTTGCCAGGGACTCGCTCAACGCGATGGCGTCCTGAATGCCCAGATTCATGCCCTGGCCACCGGCGGGGCTGTGTACGTGCGCGGCGTCCCCGGCGAGCAGCACCCGCCCGGCGCGGTAACTGTCGGCGACCCGGTGGTGGACCCGGAACCGCGATCCCCATTCGACGTCGGTCACCGTCACCCGGCCCGGCCCGAAAGCGCGGGTGTCGAGCAGTTCCTGGACGAAGGCGGCGGACGGCTCTTCGGGCGCCGCGTCGACGGGCGCGACGATCCGGTAGGTGCCGCCGGGCAGGGGCGCGACGACCGTGAGTCCGGTGGCCGCCCAGAAGAGGATCACCTCGTCCGCGGTGACGTCGCCGGCCAGACGGACGTCGGCCAGGGCGAACGACTGCCCGTACTGCCCGCCGCTGAACCCGATCCCGGCCTGCTCCCGGACGACGCTGTGCATGCCGTCGGCGCCGATGAGATACCGCGCGCGGATCGTCTCGCCGTCATCGAACTGCGCGGTGACGCCGTGGGCGTCCTGGGTGACGCCGGTCAGGGTCTTGGGCCGGATGACCTTGCCGCCGAGTTCGGCCAGGCGGTCCAGCAGCACCCGCTCGGTGGTGCACTGCGGCACCATCAGGCTGTACGGATAGCGCGTCGGCAGCGCCCTGAAGTCGACCGGGATCAGGGTCTTGTGGCCATCGCGGATCGTGAACCGCGGCGCCTGAATACCCAGCTCAACCAGGCGTTCAGACACTTTCAACTCCTCGAGCACCTCCAGCGTGCGGGCATTGACCACTGCCGCACGCGAGGTGTTGGCGCCCTCCGCCAGACGGTCGACGACGACGGTGTCGACGTCGCGGGCCTGTAGTGCGGCGGCGAGGGCCAGTCCGGTAGGGCCGGCTCCGACGATCAGCACATCGGTGTCAGTCATCTGCGTCTCCTTCGACGTATGCCAACAGTTGTTGGCATAACCATGGTGGCGCGCCGCGATGCCAAAGTCAACAGTTGTTGGCATACACTTGTTGGCATGCGTAGATCGTCGGAAGAGACCAAGGCGGTGATCCTGGCCGCGGCCCGGGAGCGGTTCGCGACGACCGGCTATCAGGCGGCGACCATCAGGGCCATTGCCGCGGACGCGCACATCGATCCGTCGATGGTGATGCGGTACTTCGGCAACAAGGATCAATTGTTCGCCGCCGCAGCCGAATTCGACCTGCGGTTCCCCGACCTGTCGGACGTCCCGCGGGCTGAACTCGGCGCCGCGCTGGTGGCGCATTTCCTGGACCGCTGGACCCAGGACGACGGGCTGATCGTGCTGCTGCGCTCGTCGACCACGAATGCCGAAGCGGCGCACCGAATGCAGGCCATTTTCGCCGAGCAATTGGGGCCCGCGATCGCGCGGCTGAATCCCACCGACCCGGCACGGTGTGCCGGGTTGATCGCCACGCAGGTGCTCGGCATGGCGATGTGCCGGTTCGTCCTGAAGCTGCCGCCCATCGTCGCGATGAGCGACGGCGACCTCGTCCACTGGCTCGCGCCGACGCTGCAGCGCTACCTCGACGAGGCCTGATCAGCTGCCGGGGACGCCGATCCGCCGATACCGTTGCAGCCGAACCCCTAGCCGCTGCGCGGCGGGCACGGTGTGCAACGCGTGCAGCTCGGCGGCGATGGCGGCAGACATCCGTTCGGTGAACCCGACCGGATCGTCGGCGGCGTCGGGATTCTCGGGCACGATCACGTCGACGATCCCGGCCTTCAGCAGATCCAGGGACCGAACACCTTGGGCGGCAGCAAGTTCCGGGGCATGGTCGACGTCGCGGTAGACGATGGCGCTGGCGCCTTCCGGCGGCAACGGCGCCAGCCAGCCGTGCTGGGCAGCGAGCACCCGGTCCGCCGGGACCATGGCCAGCGCCGGCCCGCCGCTGCCCTGACCCAGCAGCACCGACACCGTCGGGGTGTCGAGCGTGACGAGTTCGGCGAGGCACAGCGCGATCTCACCGGCCAGCCCGTCCTCCTCGGCCTGCTGCGACAGCGCGGGTCCGGCGGTGTCGATCACCAGCACCAGCGGCAGCTGCAAGCCGGCGGCGAGCGCCATGCCGCGGCGCGCCTCCCGTAGCGCGCGCGGCCCGACCAGGCCGCCGATCACCCGGCGCTGACCGACCACCACCGCGGGCTGCCCGCCGAAGCGGGCCAGCGCCAGCAGCGTCGTCCCCGATTCGCCGCGCCCGGTCCCGGACAGCAGCACCCGGTCCGTCGCTCCATGCGCCAGCAGATAGTCCACGCCGGGCCGATCCGCGCGCCGCGACGCCTCCACCGAATCCCACGCCGGGTTGTCCGTGATTTGTGCACGATTTTCCGCGCTCGCCGCGGATTTTCGTGCACAAATCACCGGGTCCGGCGGGTCGGTGACCACCGTCAGCACCCGATCCACGACGCCGCGCAGCTTGTCCAGCGGCACCACGCTGTCGATCACGCCATGCGCGAACAGGTGCTCGGCGGTCTGCACACCCTCGGGGAACGGCTCGCCGTACAGGTGCTCGTACACGCGCGGCCCCAGGAACCCGATCAGGGCGCCCGGTTCGGCGGCGGTCAGGTGCCCGAGCGACCCCCAGGACGCGAACACCCCGCCGGTGGTCGGGTGGCGGAGATACACCAGGTAGGGCAGGTGCGCTTTCTTGTGCAGCTCGACGGCCGCGGCGATCTTCACCATCTGCAGGAACGCGACGGTGCCCTCCTGCATGCGCGTCCCGCCCGACGACGGCGACGCGATCAGCGGCAAGCCGAGTGCGGTCGCGCGCTGCACGGACGCGGTGATCCGCTCGGCCGCGGCCACTCCGATCGAGCCGGCCAGGAAGTCGAATTCGCAGGCCAGCACGGCCACGCGTCGACCGGAGACGGTGCCCTCACCGGTCAGGACGGACTCGTCGAGCCCGGTGCGCAGCGTCGCATCGGCCAGCTCGGCGCGGTACGCGTCGGTGACGGCCACCGTTAGCGGCGGTCCGTCCCAGCTGCGGAACGATCCGTCGTCGAGGATGGCGTCGAAGAACTGCCGTGCTCCGGTCCGGCTCACTCGGTCAGGCTAATCGGCTACCGCCCGGCCCCGGTCCACGCCTCGTCGTTTCGGACCCGGCGCCTGGCCTCGGCGGCCTGGTCCTTGACCCACACGTCTTCGAACCGCTGCCCCTCGGGTTCGCGGCGGAGGCGATTCAGCAGCCGGCTCAGCCACTTCGGCGGGGTGGCGGGCTCGTACTGCGGCAGTCCGCTGGCCAGCGAGTACAGCGTCTTCAGCACCACGAACACCCCGAACATCCGGGCGGGGGAGTTGCTCACCGCGGCGGCGAAGATGCCGAAGATCAGCGCGAGATGCACCACCCCGACCCGCCCGAAGCTCCGGTTGGCGGTCTGCTCGAGCAGACCGAACGACCAGCGGCGCAGGTACGGCACATCGACGAGGAAATCGATCACGATGATGACGAGCATCTGCGCGCAGCCGATGCCCGCGCTGCGCCAGTCCAGGCCCACCAGCTCGGCGTTTCCGTTGTGCGTGAGGATCAGCAGGATCACCGCGATGAAGACGCCGTGCGCCGCACAGAAGACCGCGTTGATGAAGAAGAACCCTTTGATGAAGGAACCGGGCTTTCCCTGGGGACCTTTCGACTGCGGCGCTTCGTACCGGAAATGGCCGCGGCGTGGGTTCCACCGCTGCTGCAGTACACCGCGCGCGTAGATGAACAGCAGACCGACGACGGTCTCGAACCAGTAGACGATCAGCGTCGTCGCCGCTGACCAGTCCTGCGAGAACCAGCCCACCGCCGGGATCGCGTTGGCCGCGATCAGCGTCAACGTGTGAGCGATGCGATTCGCCCGGGGCTGGTCGGGCGGGGTAGGCGGCACGGGGCAATCGTTGCACCTGAACACGTGCGTTACTCCGCAACACGGCTCGTGCCTCGCCGCTTGATCGTCGTACCGCCTAGGCTGGCCGAATGATCGGAGTGACCCGGGACGGCAATGTCCTGACCCTGGAAATGCAGCGCCCCGAGCGGCGCAACGCGCTGAACGCCGCACTTGTCGACGGCGTGCGCGAAGAAATCGAGAAGGCCTCGCCGGCCGATACCCGCGCGATCGTGCTCACCGGGCAGGGCACCGTGTTCAGCGCGGGCGCCGATCTGTCCGACGCCGAGGGCGTGGCCAGGGAGCTGCCGGACAAGGCGCTGGCCCTGAACCTGGCCATCGACGCCAGCCCGATCCCGGTCATCGCGGCGCTCAACGGCCCGGCCATCGGTGCCGGCGTCATCCTGGCCATGATCTGCGATCTGCGCGTGGCCGTCCCCGGCACCTACTTCCAATTCCCCATCGCCAAATATGGTCTGGCACTGGATAACTGGAGCATCCGCCGGCTGACGTCGCTGGTCGGACACGGCCGGGCCCGCGCCATGCTGATCGCCGCCGAGCGCCTCGACTTCGACACCGCGGTGCAGACCGGCATGATCAACCGCGTCGGCTCGCTGACTGACGCGCAGGCCTGGGCTGCCGAGATCGCCGGCCACGCGCCGCTGTCCGTGGCGCACTCCAAGCGTGTGCTCAACGACGACGGTGCCTACGACACCGTCCGCGGCGAGCACACCCGCATGTTCAACAAGGCCTGGGCCAGCCCGGATGTGATCGAGGCTCAGGTGGCCCGGTTCGAGAAGCGGGCACCGAGGTTCCAGGGCGCCTGATGCTGCGACGGGCACTGCGGCTGATGTGGGGAACGGCGGCGCTGGTAGCCGGTGGCTGGGTGGTGCGGGCGCTCAACGGCACGCCCGCCGCACTCGGTGCCGGCCCCGTGGATATCAACGCGGTGGCGGCCACCTCGCCCAATTATCACGACGGGGTGTTCGTCAACCTCGAACCGGCGTCGGACACGGAGCTGAGCCGGGAACAGCAGTACGCGCTGGTCCGTGATCTCCTCACGGCCGGTGCGACCCAGAAGCCCCCGGTGCCCATCCCGCTGGTGGTGCCCGACCCCGGGCTTCCCGCCGGGGACCTCGCGGTCACCTGGTTCGGGCACTCGTCGGCGCTGATCGAGATCGACGGCTACCGCGTGCTGGCCGATCCCGTGTGGAGCCGACGGTGCTCGCCGTCGCGGACCGTCGGCCCGCAGCGGCTCCACGAGGTGCCCGCGCCGCTGGAGGCGCTGCCGGCGGTCGACGCGGTGATCATCAGCCACGATCACTACGACCACCTCGACATCGACACCGTCACGCAACTGGCCGGCATGCAGCGGGCCAAGTTCTTCGTGCCGCTGGGCATCGGCGCACACCTGCGCTGGTGGGGCATCCCGGCTGAGCGCATCGTCGAACTGGACTGGAATCAGAGCGCCAAGCTCGGCGAGCTGACGCTGGTGTGCACGCCGGCCAGGCACTTCTCGGGCCGCTTCCTGACCCGCAACACCACCCTGTGGGCGTCGTGGGCGTTGATCGGCCCGCAGCACCGGGCGTTCTTCGGCGGCGACACCGGCTACACCAAGAGCTTCGGCGACATCGGCGCCGACTACGGGCCATTCGACCTGACCCTCATGCCCATCGGTGCGTACCACCCGGGCTGGCCGGATATCCACATGAACCCGGAGTTCGCGGTGCGCGCGCATCGCGACGTCACCGACAGCGGCCTGCTGGTGCCGATTCACTGGGCGACGTTCCGGCTGGCCCCGCACCCGTGGTCCGAGCCGGTCGAACGCATGATCGTCGCGGCGCGCGACGAATCGGTCGATGTGGCCGTACCCATGCCGGGGCAGCGGTTGGAGCCGGCACGGCTGCCGGGGCTGGATGAGTGGTGGCGGCCGTCTCAATAGCGATTTGTGCACGATTTTCCGCGCCGGTCGCGGATTTTCGTGCACAAATCACGACTTCGTGGGGGAATGAAGCGTGACTGTCGACGATCCGGAACGCAGCGTCACGACGGATCTCACCGGCCTGTCGGACGCTGACGTCGCACAGCGAGTCGCCGCCGGCCAGACCAACGACGTCCCGACGCGGGCGGCCCGCAGTGTCTCGGAGATCATCCGCGCCAACGTCTTCACCCGGATCAACGCGATCCTCGGGACGCTGTTCCTGATCGTGCTGGCGACGGGCTCGGTGATCAACGGGCTGTTCGGGCTGCTGATCGTCGCCAACAGCGCCATCGGCATCATCCAGGAGTTGCGGGCCAAACAGACCCTGGACCGACTGGCCATCGTCGGTCAGGCAAAACCGTTGGTGCGCAGGCAGTCCGGCACGCAGGAACGGCCGGCGGGCGAGGTGGTGCTCGACGACGTCATCGAACTCGGCCCCGGCGATCAGATCGTGGTCGACGGAATCGTGCTGGAAGCGGCCAACCTCGAGGTCGACGAGTCGCTGCTCACCGGTGAGGCCGACGCCATCGACAAGAACCCGGGTGACACCGTCATGTCGGGCAGCTTCGTTGTCGCCGGTAGCGGTTCCTACCGCGCCACCAAAGTCGGCCGTGCGGCTTACGCGGCCCAATTGGCAAACGAGGCAAGCAAATTCACCCTGGTCAAGTCCGAGCTGCGTAGTGGTATCAACACCATCCTGCGGTTCATCACCTACCTGCTGTGGCCCGCCGGCGCGCTGATCATCTACACCCAGCTGTTCACTGTCACCGGCGTCGGCTGGCGGGAGTCGGTGCTGCGGACCGTCGGCGCCCTGGTGCCGATGGTGCCCGAAGGCCTGGTGCTGATGACGTCGCTGGCATTCGCCGTCGGCGTGGTCCGGCTGGGCCGGCGCCAGTGCCTGGTGCAGGAACTGCCGGCCATCGAGGGCCTGGCCCGCGTCGACGTGGTGTGCGCCGACAAGACCGGGACGCTGACCGAAAACGGTATGCGCGTCAGTGATCTCAGCACATTCACGACGGACGACGCCGCGTCCGTGCTGGCCCAGATGGCTGCCGACGACGTCCGGCCCAACGCCAGCATGGCCGCGATCGCCGAGGCGTACAAACTGCCGCCGGGTTGGGCCCAGACCGCAAACGCGCCGTTCAAATCCGCGACCAAGTGGAGCGGGGTGTCCTACGGCGAGCACGGCAACTGGGTGCTCGGTGCGCCCGACGTCCTGCTCGCTGCCGGTTCGCCGGAAGCCGAACAGGCCGAACAGATTGGCGCACAAGGCCTGCGGGTGCTGCTGCTCGGTGCCTCGGACCGCCCCGTCGACGCACCCGATGCACCCGGCGAAGTGACCCCTGTGGCGCTGGTGACCCTGGAGCAGCGCGTCCGCCCCGATGCCGGTGCGACGTTGGAGTACTTTGCGCAGCAACATGTCTCGGTCAAGGTGATCTCGGGCGACAACGCGGTGTCGGTGGGCGCGGTGGCCGGTTCGCTCGGGTTGCACGGTGAGACGCTCGATGCCCGTCACCTCCCGGACGAACCCGAGCAGCTGGCCGAAACCGTCAGCGAATACACCACTTTCGGCCGCGTCCGGCCGGATCAGAAACGCGCCATGGTGCATGCCCTGCAGTCCCGTGGCCACACCGTCGCGATGACCGGCGACGGCGTCAACGACGTGCTGGCCCTCAAGGACGCCGACATCGGCGTCGCGATGGGGTCGGGCAGTTCGGCGACCCGCGCGGTCGCGCAGATCGTCTTGCTGGACAACAAGTTCGCCACCCTGCCGTATGTGGTGGGGGAGGGCCGCCGGGTGATCGGCAACATCGAGCGGGTCTCGAACCTGTTCCTGACCAAGACGGTCTACTCGGTGCTGCTGGCGGTCCTCGTGGGTCTGGCAGGCCTGTCCGCCAGGTTCTTCGGTACCGAGCCGGTGCTGTACCCGTTCCAGCCCATCCACGTCACCATCGCGGCCTGGTTCACCATCGGTATTCCGGCTTTCGTGCTGTCGCTGGCGCCGAACAATGAACGGGCGCACCACGGTTTCGTGCGCCGGGTGATGACGGCCGCACTGCCGTCGGGCCTGGTGGTCGGGGCCGCGACGTTCGCCTCGTACCTGCTGGCCTATCACGGGAAGTACGCGGATGTGGTCGAGCAGAACCAGGCGTCCACCGCCGCGCTGATCACACTGCTGGTGTCCGCGGTGTGGGTGCTGGCGGTGGTGGCCCGGCCGTATCAGTGGTGGCGCGTGGCGCTGGTCGCCGCGTCGGCGTTGGCGTACGTGGTGATTTTTTCGATTCCCTGGGCGCAGCAACAGTTCATGCTCGATCCGTCGAACCTGACGCTGACCTCGGCCGCGGTCGGAATAGGCCTGGTGGGCGCGGGCGCGATCGAGGTGCTGTGGTGGCTGCAGGGCCGCTGGCTGGGCGAGCCGCGTCGGTTGTGGCGAACCGACGAGCAATGAACAATGAGCACGTTCACTGGACAATCCGGCAATAGATAGGGTGAAACCATGGGATTTCTGGACAAGGTGAAGGACCTGGCGGCACAGAACGCCGACAAGGTCGAGGCAGCCATCGAGAAGGTCGGCGACATCGTCGACGAGAAGACCGAGGGCAAGTTCAAGGGCGTCGTCGACAGCGCCCAGGAGGCCGCGAAGAAGGCCGTTGCGGGCGAGCAGCCGGCGCAGGCCGCTGCCGAGCCGCCTGCCGAGGGGACCCAACAGCAGTAGTCATGGCAAAGCTCGCAAGTTCTATCGAAGTACCGCTGTCTCCCGACAAGGCCTGGGAGGCAGCGTCAGACCTGTCCCGGTACGACGACTGGCTGTCCATTCACCGGATGTGGCGCAGCGCGTTGCCCGAGACGTTGGGGAAGGGCACCCAGATCTCGTCCGTCGTCGAGGTCAAGGGCATGCTCAACCGGGTCGACTGGACCATCGTGCATTACAACCCGCCAGGGTCACTGACCCTCAACGGTGTCGGCAAGGGTGGTGTCCGGGTCAAGTTGATGGCCAAGATCACGCCGGCCGGCGACGGGTCGAACGTGGCGTTCGACATCCACCTCGGTGGCCCGGCATTGTTCGGGCCCATCGGCATGGTGGTGGCGGCTGCGCTGCGGTCCGATATCCACCGGTCGCTGGACAAGTTCAAGGAGCTGTTCGCGCCGGTTTAAAACCCGCCAACGTGAAGAAGGTGGCGAGAATCTTCGAAGTTCTCGCCACCTTTTTCACGTTCGAGGCGCCGCGATGAGTTTTCGGCGGGGTGGTGGTCTGTACTGATGACCACCCCGTTACCCATCTAGGGAGAAGCATCATGACCACCCGTACTGCAACCCCGCTCGGCGCTCCGGTCTGGATCGACCTGGCCACCTCGGATGCGGCTGGCGCCCAGGCGTTTTACCGCACGGTGATGGGTTGGGAATACGAAAACCCGGGGCCTGATTACGGCGGCTACATCAACGCCCGGCGCGACGGCCGGTACGTCGGCGGCATGATGGCGAGCGACCCGGCGTGGAACGCTCCCGACGCCTGGACGGTGTACCTGCACACCGCAGACATCCAGGCCACCATCGACGCCGCGGTCGCGGCCGGCGCCACCAACTGCATCCCGGCCATGGAGGTGCCCGAGAAGGGCTGGATGGCCATGCTCACCGACCCGACGGGCGCCTTCTTCGGCCTGTGGCAGCCGACCGGGCATCAGGGCTTCGAGGTGTACGAGGAAGCCGGCGCCCCCGCGTGGTTCCAGCTGACCACGACCGACTTCGCCAAGGCCACCGAGTTCTACACGATGGTGTTCGGCTGGCAGCTGCAGGTCGAGGCCGACAGCCCCGAATTCCGTTACAGCAACGCCATCTTCGATGGCGTGCCGCTGATAGGCGTGATGGACGGCTCGGTCATTCCCGGCCTCGTTGGTTCCACGTGGAACTGTTTCCTCGGCAGCGACGACGTCGACAAGACCATCGAACTCATCACCGCCAATGGCGGCTCCGTGCTGCGCGCCGCCGAGGACACCCCGTACGGGCGACTGGCCGCCGTCACCGACCCGACGGGCGCCGCATTCAACTTGGCGTCGATCCAGGGCTGACCGCCCAACCTGAGCTTGTGGTCGAACATTCCGCGGATTTTCGACCACAAGCTCAGCTTCGGTGCCGAGCATCCCTACGTTGGCTGCTGCCCGATCTCGGACCCGCGTACCGACTCCTGGCATTGGTCGCACGCCAGTTGGGCGTGGAACTCGTTCGCGCACCGCGTGTGGGTGACGATCACCGCCGGGCCTTCCGGTGTGGCGAACCAGCGCTGCGCCCAGTCGAGTGCGGTGACGATGACGGGGAGCACCGCCCGGCCCTTCTCGGTCAGCCGGTACCGGCCGTCGCTGACCGTCAATACGTCGTTGCCAACCAGGATTTGGAGCCGGTCGGCCAGCGATCCCGGTGGGGCACCGAGCTGGTCGGCGAAATCGGTGAACCGGGTGGTCCCCACGAACGCGGCCACCATCACCGCGAACGACCACCGATTGCCCAGGATGCTCATGGTCTGCGGGAACAGCTCGGCCTGTCCGCCCCGGTTGCCGTGGGAGCGCCGCCGGGTCGCCGACACCGGCATGGAGCGGGGCCACGACCCGCTCGGACCCCATTGCGCGACAAGGCTTTTCTCATCGGCGAGGCTTCCGCAGGCGCGGCAGGTCAGCTCTGGGGAGAAGGTCCGCCCGCACAGTCCGTGCCGCAAGGCGGGCAGATCGTGCTCGGGCACCCACCGTCGTTCCCAGTCCCAGATCGACACCAGCACGGGCCACAAGGACCGGCCGCGTCCCGTCAGCCGATACTCATATCGGGGTGGATTCAACTGGTATTCACCACGATTCAGCAGTTCGGCGTCGGTCATCATGCTGAGCCGCCGCGTGAGCACCGCATGGGAGATCGGCAGCCGGTCGGCGAACTCCGCATAGCGGGTGGCGCCGAGTAAGGCCTGCTGTGCGATCAACAGGGTCCATTCGTCGCCGAGCAGGCCGAGCATTCGGCCCACGGCATTGACATCCGGGCCGGGCCCCATCATTCGCGCCAGCGCCGCAGTTCCGAGCCGGCAGCCCAGGTCGAATGGGTGCCACTCGATACCCGTTCCGGCAGTTGGAGTTTGCACACCGGCCCGTCGGCCACCCGGGCCGCGTCGAAGACCAGGCAATAGGATTCATCGGCGTTCATGTCGGTGGTGATGGTGACCAGATAGCCGTCGTCCTCGCCGGTGCTGCCGACGCGTGGTGCCATGGCCGTCTCGCTGCCGAACACCCCGTCTTCGAAGGCGTATCGCTGTTCCGATCCGGTGTGCAGGTCGTGTCGGACCAGGCCGTCGAACAGGAACCAGCCGGGTTTTCCGGTCGCGGCGTAGGTGTAGCGGTAGTCGCGGCCGGCGTTGGCGGAGTTGATCATCCCGAATTCGGTGATGCTGTCGGACAGCTGCTCTTCGCGAGTTTGCCCGGTGACGAGGTTGAATCGCCAGCGGTGCAGTCGGGTCTGCATTCCGTCCAGGGACAGACCGCGAAAGATGTGCTGCCACTTGGGATCCATACCGTTTTCGGCGCCGTCGCTCGGTGCGGGCTCACCTTGGAAGAACCCGTCGAGCACAATCTCGTCACCGTCCTCGTAGGCATTGGTGAAGTGCAGGACATAGGTGCTGTCCGCTTCGAACCAGCGCACGTCGTCGGCGGTGCCGCGGCGGGGCAGGACCGCGAACCGCGACGGCAGATCCCGGTGCAGGCGCGGGATGTGCGCGTTGTGTTTGAGCAGCTCGGCATCCCAGAACAACGGAAAGTCGTTGAGGATCACGTAGTTTTCGGTGAATGCCATATCGTGGGGCAGCCGCGGCCCGGGCAGTTCGACATCGACGTAGTGCACCAGCGCGTTGTTCTCGTCGACAACCCCGTAGTGCAGGTACGGGGCCTGCTTGCCGTAGTTGAAGAACAGCAATTCGCCGGTGCGGTCATCGGACTTCGGGTGCGCGGACACCCCGAGGTCGGTGGGGAAGCCCCCACGCCAGTCCTCTTTGCCCAGGTTGTCGCCCGTGTAGGGGTCGATGCGGTACAGGTCGCCACACTGATAGAAACTGGTCAGCGCCACGCCGCGGTGCACCGTCACGTCGGTGCTCGAGGCATCCTTCATGAATGTCCTTGCGCCCCAACCATGTTTGCGCTGGGCCAGTTCGACCGGTTCGGCGATTCCCGGCCACAGCGGGCCACCCGCCTCGATCTCGGCGAGCAAACCGTCGGTCCGGACGAACCGGTTGCGGTAGAAGGCTTTTCCATCCCGGAAGCCGACGATGTGCAGCATGCCGTCGCCGTCGAACGGATGGTAGAACTTGAACGCCGGGTGCAGCGGGTTCTCGGTGTTGCGCAGGTACACCCCGTCCAGGTCGGCGGGAATCTCGCCGTCGACGGCGGGCAGATCGTCGGCGTCCCACTCCGTGGTCTGCGGGCGCCACGCGCCGGTCCGGTACGGGTGGTCGTCATCCTCAGGCAGCGTGGACAGGTACTTGGCGACGACGTCGGTGTTCATGAGACCTCCTGGGCGGACCCGATGACAAAGCTGACCGTGGTGGCGGTGCTGCCGCCGAAGTTCAAGGTGCCGAAGGTTTTTGCACCTTCGACCTGGTAGGCGCCGGCAGTGCCGCTGACTTGTTTGGCGGCGTCGAGCAGCATCCGGACGCCGGAGGCGCCAACCGGGTGTCCTCCGCCGATCAGGCCGCCGCTGGGATTGACCGGCAGGCGTCCGCCGATCTCGATCTCGCCGTTCTCGATGGCTTTCCATGATTCGCCGGGGCCGGTCAGGCCCAGGTGGTCGATCGCCAGATACTCACTGGGCGTGAAGCAGTCGTGCACCTCGACACCGTCGAGGTCGTCGACGCTGACCCGCGCCCGTTCGAATGCGTCGAGCGCGGCCCGGCGTACGTGCGGCAGGACGTACGGGTCATCGGCGGAGTGGGTGAGCTTCTGCTGCAACCCCAGGCCGACGGTGCGATGTCCCCAGCCGTCGATGCGGGCGATGGGCCGGGTCGTGGGGTGGTTGCGCCGGTAGGCGTCGTTCACCAGGACGACCGCGGTACCGCCGTCGGTCATCTGGCTGCAGTCCAACCGGCGGATGCGGCCCTCGACAGGGGGATTGGACCGCGGATCGACGGACCAGGACCGGGTTTGGGCGTTCGGGTTGGCCCGGGCGTTGGCGTAGTTCAGGGCGGAGATGGCGTCGAGGTGGATGTCATCGAGGCCGTAACGCCGGTCGTACTCGTCGGCCACGAGGCTGAACATGTGCGGCCACATGAACTGTGCGTCGGCACCCTCGTGGCCGGTCCACGCCGCGGCGCCGAGATGCTGCGCGGCGGTGTCCCCGGGCACCGTTTTCTCCAGTTCGACGCCGAGGACGAGCGCGCTGTCATAGGCGCCGGAGCGCAGATCGGCGATTGCCGCGAGGGTCGCCACGCTGCCGGATGCGCACGCCGCCTCATGCCGAGTGGCCGGGGTTTCCCAGAACCCCTCGTCGACGGTGGCCGGCATCGCGCCCAGGTGACCTTGTGCGGCGAACATCTCGCCGAAGGCGTTCGCGACGTGCACAACACCGATATCCGCGGCCGAAACCTTGGCCGCGGCCAAGGTTTCGCGGACCACCTCAGCGGTCAGGTCGGCGAAGTCCAGACCCTCCCGGTGCAGGTTGCGGGCGAAATCACTCTGGTAGCCGCCGAGGATCCACACGTCCATTCCGGCGACGTTACTACAACTAAGAGAGTGACTGAAGAAAAGTGTCCCGATTCGGGGTGCTCGGTGCTCCTACCGATATGAACATCCACTGGCGGCACCAGCGCCCCGCAACGACGACGTACGAGATCGTCGACCAGCTCCACGATCGTCACGCCGTCGGCGTCACCGCGGACCGCGTCGCGGCGACGGTGGCCGGCTGGCTCGCCGAACTGGATGTGCAGAGCCCGTTGACCGAGGAACTCGCCCACGCGACGCTGCGCGGCGACTGGCCCGCCACGCACACCATCTGCGATCAGCTGTCCATCGACTTGATGATCGCGGCCTGACCGGTCAGCAGCGTGTCGATGAGTTCGCGGTACGGACCGACCAGGTACGCGGTATCTCCCGCACAGAGCTGGGTGTCGCGCCGCGGCCTCCGGTGGGTGGTCCCGGCCCGGGTGATGGCGATGACCCGGATTTGCGTGGGTACCTCCGCCATCCGCATGCCGTCGAGTGCGCTGCCCGCGTCGACGTGGACGCCGCCAACGGTGAACGACTGCTGTCCCACCGTGAACGTGCCCAGCACCTGCAATCCCATCGCGGCGCCGACGAACCACGGCGCCGCCAGCTCGACCGTCGACCGGACATTGGCGAAGCCGAACCGCTGGGCCACTGCAGCCCCGAGCGTGCGGTCGTAGATCCGCAGCACCAGCGGGACGTCGGGCCGGTCGATTTCCGGCAGCACCCGGGGACTGAGCATTTCGCGCAGCACGATGCCGGTCTCGATGTTGACCATGTCGTCCTGGGTCAGCACCGCGACGGCGCGGGCCCGGTCGAGTCGGGCCAGCTCCAGCGTCTGTCGCAGGGTGGCGTCACCGAAGATCACCGGGACGTCCAATTGTGCGGCCTGCGCGAGGAACCGGTTGGATTCGTCGCGTTCGATGACGGCGACGTCGTGGCCGGCTGCGATCAGGTCGCTGACCACCCGGATGCCGAACGATCCGAGGCCCACCACGACGATGTGGTTGCGCAGATGCTGCACCCGCCGCCGCCCGGCCGAATTGCCGAGACGACGGGACAGCAATGCGTCGGCGACGAACGCGACCAAGATCGCGGTGGTGGTGACACCGGCGAGCATGAGCCCAATGCCCCATAGTCGCAACCAGGTTGGCTGATGCATGAAACTGAAGTCGCCGTAGCCGACCGTCGCGATGGTCTCGGTGGAGAAGTACAGCGCATCGATCCAGCTCATGCCTGCGGGGTTGTGATAGGCGAAACGCAGCAGGATCGTCGACCCGAGCAGCAGGGATGCCGACGTGCCGAGGGCCCACCAGAAGATGGGGTTGATGTCGTCGCGGATGACGCGCAGCGTGTCGATCAGGCGGCGCGGCCACGGGCGGTGTGTTCGGCTGGTCAAGGGACGCGGCACCGTGATGCCGGCGTCCGCCAGTTCGTCGGCGGTGCCGATCATGGCCGTCCAGTCGCCAGTGTGCACCTCGAAATCCCTACCGGGACAAGGTGTCACCTCGCCGGGCGACTCCGAGTTCTCGCCGCGGATGACGGCGATGGGCGCCAGATCGCCGAACATCTCCCGCAGCGTGGCATCGCGCTGGGCCTCGGTGCCGGAGATGACGTAATCCACGCCGGCCACCGAGATGGTGTGGGTGGTGCGGGCCAGGCAGGCCTCCACGACCGACGGCGCAGCCAGGTCGGCGACGTCCAGGACCGCGCCGGGGCCGTTGTCCTGGGCCACCGCGGCGCGCAGCACGCTGTTGGCCAGGCGGGTCACGACCCGGACGGTGGGATTGAGTTCCCGTGCCAGCAGGGCGATTTCGAGGTTGACGGCGTCGTCGTCACCGACGCAGACGATGGCGGCGGCGCTGGTGACGATGGCGGCCTTCAGGCCGGCGGGTTCGTGGATCGTCACCACCGTCGCGCCCGCCGCCTGCAGCCCCTCGGCGATGCGGTTGGCCAACGCGTCGGCGCCGCAGACGATGACGTGCCCCGGCATGCGATCAGTGGCCTGTCGGCGTCAGCGCGAAGTCGGCGAAGTCGAAGCCGGGCACCACGACACAGCTGACGAGAGTCGGCTCGTCGACTGCGCTGTTTCCCCGTCGCTCCGCTCGCCCGGGCCGGGCCAGGGCGCGCTGCCAGTGCCCGGGCGGCACCAGCGCCTGCGGCTGTTCACCCGCAGCCACGTCGGCGCCGAGCAGCACGGTGTCCGCGGTGTCCCGGTCGGCCCCGACCTCCAGCAGCAGCGGGCTGCCGCGGTGGTACAGCCACAGCTCGGCGCTGTGCACGGTGTGCCAGGCCGACTGCTGGCCCGGCATGAGCAGGAACAGGATCGCGGTCCCGGCGCTGCGCGGTCCCGTGTACTGCGCGGGCAGCGCGGACTGCGGAACGGTCAGGTCGCTGCGCCAGGTCTCGCGGTACCAGCCGCCTTCCGGATGCGGCGACAGGTCGAGCTGTCGCGCCCAATCGGGGAGATCCGTCATGGCAGTTGAGGCTACGGCGCAATGGCGGTGTCGGCAGGTCGATACGCTCATGCCATGGAACGGTTGCGGCCCGCCTGGATCGTGGCGCTGTGCGCGGCGGTGCTCTTGGTCAGCGCCTGGTTGCCGTGGCTGTCGAGCCCGGCGGGGCATGCGAACGCCATCGGCGGCAAGGTCGGGCACATCGCTGTTCCGCCACCGGGTTTCGGGGTCGGGCAGCTGATGGTGCTGCTGTCGTCGTGCCTGCTGGTGGCGGCCGCGATGGCCGCGCGCAAGGTGTCGCCGCGCGCCGCTTCCGTTGTGGCCCTCGTGCTTTCGGCCGGGCTGACGGCGCTCGGCGTCTGGTACCACGTGCTGTACGTGCACGGCCCGGTGGTCGCGGCGTACGGGCTGTATGTGGGTTTGGTGGCAGCCGCACTGGCCATCGTGCTGTCGGTGCTGGCTTCGGTCGTCGCCTGGCGTGCGTGATGGGATTCGTCGAGCCGGTCGTGCTGACGGGACGGCAGTGGGTCTCGCTGGAGCCGCTGACCGAGGATCACGTGCCGGAGATCTCCGAGGCCGCCGCCGATGGGGACCCGGGCCGCTTGTGGTTCACCTCCGCGCCGTCCCCGGCGACGGCCGAGCAGTGGGTACAGGCCCGGTTGGCGGCGCAGCGCCCCGATACCGGGCTGACGTTCGTCGTGCGCTCGCTCGACGGCCGGCTCATCGGGTCGTCCAGCTACCTGAATGTGGACGGTCCCAACCGGCGCCTGGAGATCGGCGCGACCTGGTACGTGGAGTCGGTTCGCCGGACCGGGGTGAACACCGAAACCAAGCTGCTGCTGCTCGGGCACGCTTTTGAAGCGCTCGACTGTATAGCAGTGGAGTTCAGAACCCACTTCTTCAACTCGGCGAGTCGCGCGGCAATTGAGCGGCTCGGAGCCAAGCTCGACGGGGTGCTGCGCTCGCATCAGTTGCTCAGTGACGGCTCCCGACGTGACTCCGTGGTGTACTCGATCCTCGACATCGAATGGCCCGCAGTGCGCAACAACCTGCAATTCCGCCTGAATAGGTAACGCCGCCCACCCCGGTGATCAGCATCTCTTGAGCAAAACTTGACAGTTTGCCAAGCGATGTTTTTGAATTCGTGTCTAATCGTGACCGAATTGTGATTTGATCCAAGCATCGGTTCGTTCGCTTGATCGGGGGGACGGATGTACGCAATGAGCTTCAAGTCGTATGCGGGTGCCATGCTCGCGGCCGCTTTGATCGCCGGTGTGGGGGTGGTGTCGGCCCCGCTGAGCAACGCCGACTCGGCGGTGTACGTCGGTCCCACCGGCTACGGCCAACCCGTCTCCAGCCCCGGCCGAACCATGGGTGCGGTCCAGGCCTCGAACTCCGGTTGGCCGGGTCAGTGCACCTGGGGTGCGCTGCAGATGGCCTACCAGAACGTGGGCTACTACCCGGACATCCACGGCAACGCCAGGCTCTGGGCGGATTCCGCACGCTCGCGTGGCTGGACGGTCGTCGACGAGCCGCAAGCCCGCTCCATCGCGGTGTATCCCGCCGAACTGCCGGGCGTCAGCGAGTACGGCCATGTGGCGTGGGTGAATTCGGTGTCCGGCCGGTGGATCAACATCACCGAGATGAACAACGAGTCGCACGGTGGGCCGTTCGCCTGGTGGACCCGCGACACCCAGCACGTCCCCGGGATGAGTTACATCCTGATTCCCTGATCGCTCAGGGGCGTGCCTCGAAGACGAGATTGAACGGTGTCTCGGTGGCCCGCCGGAATTGGGTGAATCCGCTCTGGTCGACGATGACGTCGCGCAACCTGGCCTCGCCGGCCTGCGCGCCGAGTGCCGGACCGTTGCGGGCGAGCGACACCGGCACACAGATCTGCGATGACGCGCCGTACATCATGCGGCCGACGGGATTCATGTTGTCCTGCACGTGATCATTGGCGAATGGCTCGACGATCATCGCCATGCCGTCGCTCTTGAGCGCGGCCCGGGTGTGCTGCATTGCACCGACCGGATCGCCCATGTCGTGCAGGCAATCGAAGAATGCGATCAGGTCGAAATCCTTGTCCGCATATCCCGTCGCGTCGGCGACCTCGAACAGTGCGTTCGTCACGCCGGCTTCCTCGGCGTGTTCGGCGGCGACGTGTATCGACTCGGGGTGGTAGTCGTAGCCGATGAACGTGGAGTTCGGGTAGGTCTGCGCCATCAGGATGGTGCTGACCCCGTGGCCGCAGCCGACGTCGGCCACCTTGCCCCCGGACTCGAGGCGTGCGACCGCGCCGTCGAGGGCCGGCAGCCAGGAGCTGACGAGTTCGGCGTTGTAGCCGGCGCGGAAGAACCGCTCGGTGCCGGCGAACAGGCACGGATGGTGCTCACCCCACTCGAGGCCGCCGCCCGATTTGAAGTTTTCGGTGGTGCGGTCGAGGACGTGGAACACCGCCTCGACGATGTTGTAGGCGCCGGGGATGTCGACCGGTCCGTTCGGGTCGGCCAGGCAGGCGGCTTGTTCCGGGCTCATCGACCACGTGGCGCTGTCCGAATCGAATTGGACGTAGCCGCCGGCTGCCTGGTTGGACAGCCACTCGCGGACGTAGCGCTCCACCGTGCCGGTTTTCTCGGCCAGCTGGGTGGAGGTGAGCGGCCCGGCCGCCAGGGCTTTGTACAGCCCGAGGCGGTCGCCGATGAGGACCAGGCTGGCGCTCATCGCGGCGCCCATGTCGCCGATCGCCATGCCGAGAAATTCGTTGAGTTTGGCTTCGTCCACGGTCATGTCTGACCCTCCGATATTTGGTTGTCAGCTTGACTGTACGGCCGCGGAAATTACTGAACAATGCGTAGATTTCCGACCGTTGATTGGGTGTTGGGGCAGTTCGGTGCGCCAGCGGCGTCCGCTTCGGATTCGGGGCATCTGCGACCGATCCGCGGCATCGGATGTTATTGATCAGGGGTGACTCACCAAATGTGGATCGTCGTCGGCATCCTGGCCGGGGCGGTCGGGCTGTTCGTGTGGGGCCGTCCGCGCGCCGACATCGTCGGCGTGCTCGTGGTGGTCGCGTTGATGAGCAGTGGAGTGCTCACCCCGACCGAGGCGCTGGCCGGCTTCGGCTCTCCGGTGGTGATTCTGTTGGCCGGGATATTCATCGTCAGTGCGGGACTGGTCAACACCGGGATCACGCAGCGACTGGGGGAATTCGTCGTCAAGGTTGGTGGCCGCAGTGAAGCCCGGCTGGTCGCGTTGGTCATGGTGCTTGCCGCCGGCATCGGTTCGGTCATGAATTCGGCGGCGATCGTCTCGATGCTCATTCCCGTGGTCCTCACGGTCACGGCCGCAACGGGTTTGAACCGCAAACGCATGCTGATGCCGTTGTGCGTGGCCGTCATGATCAGCGGCATGATGACGTCGATCGCGTCATCGCCGAACATCATCATCGAGAGCATCCTCAGTCAGCGCGGCATTGCGCCGCCGCTCGGCTTCTTCGGCTTCACGCCGTTCGGTGTCGTCACGCTCGTCGTGAGCGTCGTCTTCATGCTCGTCGTCGGCCGTAACCTGTTGAGCCGCAAAAGGACCGGTGATGCGGATGCCCAGGAGACTTCCACCTTCGACGTCATCGAGTCGTATGGTTTGAAAGCCCGCTGGCACTTGCTGCATGTTTCGGCTGACTCGTCATTGGTCGGACAATCGGTTGCAGCGCAACGACAACCGCTGCGCGACCGTTACGGCCTGGACCTTCTCGGCTTCGAGAAACACGGCCGTGGCGCTGCGCGGTACCTGTCGGCGCGGCCTGAAACCGTTTTCGAGGCAGGCGATCTGGTCTTCACTCTGGTCGACGAACAGCAGACCGCCGCGCTGTCCGCCGACCTTCGATGTCAGGTAACCGGTCCCCGCGCCGAAGATGAGCGCCGGGAAGTGCTGCAGGACGTCGGCGTGGCCGAGGTGATGCTCGCGCCCGAGTCGAAGTCCATCGGCACCACACTCGGCGACCTGGACCTCGCTGCCGCACACAATGTGACGGTACTGGCGGTCCGGCATCGCGGTCAGTGCATCACCGAGGACCTGCCCAGCCGCACCCTGGACTTCGGCGACGCGATGTTGGTGGGCGGCAATTGGGACGACATCGAGCGGCTCAGCGATACTCGGCGCAATTTCATCCTGTTGAACCTGCCCGCCGAGTACCAACAGCGGTTGGTGGCGCCGGGCCGGGCGCGCGCCGCGGTGGCCATTCTCATCGCGATGGTGGCGTGCATGGCTTTCGGCTGGCTTCCCGGGGCCGACGCGGCCCTGCTCGGGGCGCTGGCCATGGTCGGTGCGCGCTGCGTTCGCGTCGACAGCATCTACCGGCTGATCAGCTGGAACGCCCTGGTCCTGATCGCCGGGATGTTGCCGTTGGCCACGGCGCTGGCCAAGACGGGGACGACGACGCTCATCGCGCATCACCTGGTCGAGACGCTCGGCGCGCTGGGTCCGACCGGCATGCTCGCGGTGGTGTTCCTGGTGACGGCGGTGGTGGCGCTGTTCATCTCGAATTCGGCGACCGCCGTGCTCATCGCGCCGGTCGCCATCGAGGCGGCCCAGGCGTTGCATGTGTCGCCGCAGGGCTTCGCGATGACCGTCGCCATCGCGTGCTCCGCGGCGTTCGTCACGCCCGTGTCGTCGCCCACCAACATGCTGGTCATGGAGCCTGGCGGCTATCGGTTCTCCGACTACGCGAAGGTCGGCGTGCCGCTGCTGGCGCTGACCATGGTGATCACGGTGGTGATGGCCCGGCTGATCTACCTACCGGGCTAGCGCACTACGCCGAGCGTGGGGGCTGACGAGGCGACACGCCGAACAGGTTCTCGTAAAGCCGCACGCTCGACGAGAGGAAGAGTGCCCCCGGCAGTGTGATGTTTCATGACATCCGCATAGCGTGTCTCAAGACATCGGCATAGCCCGATCGACCAGTTTCAGCTGGTGTCGAAGGCTCGTCTGGTCATCACCGCGGTCCTCATCGAAGGCCGGTCCCAGTCCCAAGTCGCCCGCGACTACGGGGTCTCCCAAAGCTGGATCTCACGACTGATCGCCCGCTACACCCGCGAAGGTGAAGCCGCGTTCGAGCCACGCTCCCGACGACCCCACCACAGCCCAACACGGCTACCGCAGACCACCATCGACCTGATCATCGAGCTGCGCCACACCCTGGCCGGCAAGGGCCTCGACGCCGGCCCCCACACCATCGCCTGGCATCTGCAACACCACCACAACCTGACCGTGTCCGTCGCCTCGATTAGCCGCCACTGCCGCGCCGCCGGACTGGTCGAACCCAACCCCAACAAACGCCCCAAGTCCTCCTACATCCGCTTCCAAGCCGAACAACCCAACCAATGCTGGCAAGCCGACTTCACCCACTGGCGCCTGGCAGGTGGCACCGACACCGAAATCCTGTGCTGGATCGACGACTGCTCACGCCTAGCCCTATCGGTCACCGCCCACCGCCGCGTCACCGGCGCCATCGTCCTGGCCGAATTCCGCAAAACCGTTGCCCAACACGGCATCCCATACTCCACCCTCACCGACAACGGCATGGTCTTCACCACCCGCCTCTCCGGCGGCAAAGGCGGACGCAACGGACTGGAAACCGAACTGCACGACCTGAACGTCAAACAGATCAACTCGACCCCCAACCACCCCACCACCTGCGGGAAAGTCGAACGCTTCCACCAAACCCTCAAAAAATGGCTGACCAACCAACCCCGCGCCGCCACCACCGCCGAGCTACAAACCCAACTCGACACCTTCTGCGACGAATACAACCATCGCCGACCCCACCGCAGCCTGCCCCACCGCGCCACCCCAGCGGTCATCTACACCAGCCGACCCAAAGCCCAACCCGGCCAACGCCTCGACACCCACGACCGCGTCCGCACCGACCGCGTCGACCAAGCGGGAGCAGTCACCCTGCGCGTCAACGGACGCCTGCACCACATCGGCATCGGCCGCCACCACTACCGAACCCGCGTCCTGATCCTGGCCCACGACCACCACATCACCGTCATCAACGCCGCCACCGGAGAAGTCCTGCGCGACTTCACCCTCGACCCCACCAGGGACTACCAACCCACCGGCGCACCCAAAGGCCCCAAAACGAAAAAATCCCGGACCTAAAGTAGGTCCGGGACTATTCGTATGTCCTGCGACATCACAGAGTGCCCCCGGCAGGATTCGAACCTGCGACACCGGCTTTAGGAGAGCCGTGCTCTATCCCCTGAGCTACGGGGGCGGGGACGCCTCATGTTAGTTGGCGAGCTGTCGACCGGGTATTCGGGCTCGCGGTGAGGCAGTGTTCGTGATGCAAGTGAGGCCGGTGAGCTGGATGTGCCCGGCCACGGGTGGATCGTGTCCCGTGCCGGTGCTCGTCGTGGGGGCTAGCGGATTTGTTGGCTCGACTTTCGAGGTGGGCCCGGCGGTGGTCGGCGACCACGGCTGCTCTTCTCGCGCCGGCACCGGGAAGTCGGCGCATGCCGGTGTCCCGATTCGCGGTGTAATTAGCGCCCCTACCATTCGGTTTACGCGACTGTCGAATAGCTCTCCGCGCCGCTGATTTCTGGCTCCCCAATCGAGGTAAATGTCAAATCGCAGCAATTGTGGTAATGACGTTCTCTGGTTGTCTACACTTCCGTCCAAATGTGTGAATTTGACATGAACGCGTGCGATCCCGTCGATGTGGCGCGCCAGTTGGACGAGAGCGGTGTCGCTCAGGTAGCAAACGCCGTCCAATGGGATTGGGTGATCGATTCCCGGGCGGAAATCGATCGTTGGCTGGCCGCGCACGGCGAGAAGGACCATTTCGTCCTATCGCCACAGGATGGGCACCTTGAGTCGATTCATGCGTTCATGGCCAGCGATTCGGTTCGCACATTTCTCGACAATGTCGTGCGCCAGCGCTTCCCGGACCGGGCGCACGAATTGGCCGGTACCGCGGTGCGCATCGTGGCCGGCCCGCACGCCGACGGTGACGCGTGGTGGTTCCACTACGACGCCAGCGTCGTGACCATGGTGGTCCCGCTGTTCATTCCCGAAGCGGAGCCGGGCCGCTCGGGCGAGCTGGTGGGCTACTTCAACAAGCGGCCGTTCCGGCGGTCTGTGGCGATCAACATCCTCGAGAAGATCGTCCACCAGAGCGCCACGTTCCGGCAGCGGATCTTGCAGAGCCTCGGCCGTGCCGGTGGCCCGACCGTCGTCGACATGAATGTCGGTGACGTGTACCTGTTCTGGGGCTATCGGAGCCTGCATGCCAACATGCCGATCGCCTCAGGTCAGCGGCGCGTCACGTTGCTCATTCACTATGGGCAACCGCACGCGCCCAGCGGCACCTTGGCCGCGGCCAAACGCCTGCACTGGGCGCTGCGCGGCCGCTCCGACGCCGCGGACCAGCCGGCCGCGGCGAGGGCGTACTAACGGCAGGTGTTGGCGCTGACCCAGCGGCCGTTCCAGCCGACGCATCCCTGCACGGGCGGTGGCGGCGGGGGCGGCGGCATGTCCTCGGGCAGCGGTGCGTAGTAGGCCGGCGGCGGCGCGTAGGGCGCGACGGCGCCGAAGTCGGTGCATCCGCTGACCGTGATGCGTCGTCCGGCGCCGAAGCAGACGTCCGCACTCGCGGTACCGGCGGGGGCGACGGCGATCAATCCGGGCACGGCAGCTGCTGCCAACGCGGCAGCGACGAGGCGCATCATTCGCCGAGCAGCGGACGGTCGGGCTGCGCCAGGCCGCAGCGCTCGCGGAAATCGGTCATGGGCTGACGGATCGCCCGAAGTTCGTTGTGCGCCTGCGGGTTTGCGTCGAAGAAGGTGCGCACGTCGTTCGCGACCTCATCGCGGGGCTTGCCCTGCAGGCTGCCGTAGAAGTCGTTGACGTCCGGGTGCGTGAACAGGTAGGCGGAGGCGGCAGCGGCGACGCCCGATGCCACGCCGGCCAGGTCCGCGGGGGTGCAGTTGGGGGCCGTCGGGGCGGCCATCGCCTGACCCGAAGTCGGCAGGGCGACAGCCATGACGGCCATGACGGCTCCTGCGGCAGCCACGACCGCCCGCTGGGCGCCCGATTTGGTGAAGACCATTGCCGTATTCCTTTCCACAGTGCCAGGTTCGGCGTCGATCGGCGCCGGATATAGCCGGACTGTAGCAGGCGGATTGACCCGGCCGACATTTTCTGGGAGACCCGGTGTGCTCGCCGGCCCGGTGGTCGATCTCGCCGCTGCCGCAGTTGCCGGCGGACGCGACAACTGCGTTGTGTTGTGCGGTTTCCTGTTTCAGGAAGTTTGCGGAGAATGCTTGGCAACGTCGCGGCGTGATTGGCGTGCTTGGTTGACTATGGGTGATCTAGGGGTTGTCGTTGTTGATGTACGTCATCTACACCCTCGATCATCCATTCGGTCCGATAGGCGTTACATCGCAGCCGTTTTCGCACGCGGTCAAGGTGTTCGACATGGTCGACCGCGGCAGCTGAGCGCCCATCCGACGACCGCGGTGCGGCCAACGGTCTATTATCTGCGTATGAATGCAGGTAAGCAGATGCCGGCGCCGCTCGCCGATGATCAGGTGCGCCTGGTGGTCGAGGTATTCCGGATGCTCGCCGACCCGACCCGCGTCCATCTGCTGTGGGCGTTGAGTGCATCCGAGCTGTCGGTCAATGAACTGGCCGAGCGGGTCGGCAAGCCCGCACCGTCGGTATCGCAGCATCTGGCGAAGCTGCGGATGGCGCGGTTGGTGCAGACCCGTCGTGCCGGGACGACGATCTTCTACAGCCTGGAGAACGAGCACGTCCGCCAGCTGGTGGTGGATGCCGTGCACAACGCCGAACATGCCGGTCCCGGTGTGCCGGCCCATCATCGCCAGGATGCCGGCCTGCGGAGCCTCGAAAGGGGCCGACGATGAGTGGACATCAACACCACCACCATCACGACCATGGCCATCCGCATGACCACGGCGTCCGGGGTGTGGTCAAGGGCATCTTCGCGCCGCATTCCCACGATGCGGCGGACAGCCTGGACAGTGCGCTCGAATCGAGTGCGGCCGGTATCCGGGCCGTGAAGATCAGCCTGCTGGTGCTGGGCCTCACCACGGTCGTGCAGATCGCCATCGTGGTGTTGTCGGGGTCGGTGGCGCTGGCCGCCGACGCGATCCACAACTTCTCCGATGCGCTGACTGCGGTGCCATTGTGGATCGCATTTGCGTTGGGCGCCAAGGCTGCAACCCGCCGCTACACGTATGGGTTCGGCCGGGTCGAGGACCTCGCGGGGTTGTTCGTGGTCGGCATGATCGCGCTGTCGGCGATCATCGCCGGCTATGAGGCGGTGCAGCGGTTGATCCACCCGCAGGTCATCGATCACGTCGGCTGGGTTGCGCTGGCCGGGTTGGTCGGATTCCTCGGCAACGAAACGGTGGCGGTCTACCGCATCCGCGTGGGGCGTCAGATCGGTTCGGCGGCGTTGGTCGCCGACGGCGTGCACGCGCGCACGGACGGATTCACTTCTCTAGCGGTGCTGCTCGGCGCCGGCGGGGTGGCCCTCGGGTATCCGCTCGCGGACCCGATCGTCGGGCTGATCATCACCGTGGCGATCCTGGCCGTCCTGCGCACCGCGGTGCGAGATGTGTTCCGCCGCTTGCTCGATGGCGTCGACCCGGAGCTCGTCGACACGGCCGAGCGGTCCCTGGCTGCCGAACCGGGCGTGCGGTCGGTGCACAGTGTGCGCATGCGTTGGATGGGGCACCGCTTGCATGCCGACGTGGAGCTCGACCTCGATCCTGACCTGAGCCTGGCGCAGGCCCACCGGATCGCTCATGACGCCGAGCATCATCTGGTCCACGCCGTCCCCAAGCTCACCACAGCGCTGATCCACGCGTATCCGGCGCGCTAGAGGCGGATCGCGCCGAGCTGTTGCAGCTGGGCGAGGGTGTCGACGACACCCCAGACCTCGGCGATCTGTCCGTCGCTGAACCGGATGATGAACATTTCTTCGTACACAACGGGTTTCCCGGTCGGCGCCAGGCCGCGATACTCGCCGAGATGTGTTCCGGTCACTGTCTGCCGCGAGGCGATCTTGTCATGGTCGACGACCATGTCGTCGACCATGACGTGAATGTCGGGGAAGGCGCGAAGGAGCAGGGTCCAGATGCGTTTCATGGTGTCCGGCCCGGAGCCTGCCGACAGCGGTGAATGAACGACGGCGTCGGGATGGAAGACGTCGTCGATCGTGCTCACGATGTCGTCGACGTCCCCGCTGTTGCAACTGCAGTGGAATCGTTCGAAGGTCGCGACGTTGGTGCTTGTGGGTGTTGCGGACACGAAGTTCTCCTCGTCTGCGGTTTACCTCGACCGTCGCAATGACCGTTGGACGACGGCGTAGCCTGCATCGGCCGTGATGCGCCCCTCTGCGACCGCACCGAGCAAGCCGACCAGTCCCCACGATAGGAACGTGGCGTCCGGTTCGTCCATCTGCTCGTCGGCGAGTATGTCGGCCACCATCTGGCGCGCTCCGCGGATCACGACCGCGCTGCTCTTGGGACCGAGCAAGGTCCGGTAGACCTCGGGGTGGCTTTCGGCGAGGTTGAAAAGTGTCCGCACCGAATCACAGTTTCGCTCGGCTATCGCGGCCCGCAGATACTCGGTGCCGCTGACCAGGAGCAGGTCGTCTTTGCTGCGGTAGTGGGCATAGAACGTAGACCGCCCCACGTCGGCGCGATCGAGGACGTCCTGCACGGTCACCCGGTCGTACCCGCGTTCGATCATCAGCTCGATCAAGGCGCGGTGCAGGGTGGTGCGGGTACGTCGAACCCGGCGATCGTTTTCGGACACTTCACCTCCAGGTGTACCGAACGGAACGGATCTCGCAGATTCGATCCTGGTGGTCCAACACTTTTCATCTGATCATGAACTCATGTTCCGAATCGAACAAGATGCCCATGGCCTACTCATCACCAACCCGCGTGGCTACCGCGTGTTCGCGACCGTGTTCTTCGGAGGTCGACGTCGCCATGATGCGGAGGTGGCTGCCGCGAGTGGCGCCGCGATGGGTCATTGTGTTCTTGATATTGCCTGCGGCACAGGCGAATTGGTGGCGGTACTTGCTGACCGAGTGGGGCCGGGCGGCACGGTCCTCGGCGTGGACGCCGCGCCGGAGATGGTCGAGTACGCTCGCGCGAACTCACGCGGATCGAACTGCCGGTTCGAGTACGGCATCGCGCAATCGCTTGACCTGCCGGACCGTTCTTTCGATGTGGTCACGTGTACTTTCGCCATGCACCACATTCCGGAGAGTGACCGGGATGCAGCCATTGCCGAGATGCACCGGGTGCTGCGTCCGGGCGGTTCCCTGCTGCTGGCCGACCTGGCAAGTGTGGGCATGCGTGGTGTCGTGACCCGTTTGCTCAGTCGGCATATGGATCCCGCTGAGATTGATATTCGCCGCTACCGGCAAGCGTTGGTGGAAAATGGTTTCCAACAAGTCGAGACGGCATTGGTGCGGCCTGCGACTCGTATCCTCACGGCCGTCAAGCCCGCATGAGAACTCAGTTCTCCGCGGCGAACTCCAACAGCTGCGCCGTGCCACTGCCGGTATCGGCAATGGGCGGGAACGAGTGACCGCTATCCGGGTCGAGCGCGATGGTGTGCGCGCCAGGCTCCGGCGATCGGGAGTCCCAGCAGGCGTCTAGCCTGCGTCGCCCGCACGGTCCGCTAGCCCCAGTCGCAGGTGCTCGCTGTGGTAGACGGCTTCGTCGAGCAGTTGCGCGACGTGGTTGTCGTAGAGGCTGTAGACGATGCTGCGTCCGCTGCGGGTGCCGCTCACCAGTCCGAGATTGCGCAGCAGGCGTAGCTGGTGGGAGACGAGGGACTGCTCGAGGCCGATCGCATCGGCGAGGTCCGTGACGGAGCGGGCACCTTGGCGTAGCTCGGTGAGAATCATCAGCCGGCTGGGGGTGGCCAGTGCCTGCAGTGTCGTTGCCACCTGAGCTGCGGCGTCGGCGTCGAGACGCCCGGTCGGGCGATCACGCCCCTCGACACCGTGTCCCATCGTTGTAGTGTACTTGCGCATACACATGAAGACGTGTTCATTTGTTCTGATAACGTTGGCCGCATGCGTTTGCGAGGTGCGTCATGGCGACGGTGACCCAGGTCGTCCCGCCGGTGACGGCCGGTACGGCGCTGAACCGGTCACGCCGCGGGTGGTTCGATCTATCCGAGATGCGCTGGGCTGCAGCAGCTTTGGTGTTGTTCCTGGCTGGTCTGGTGACGCAGCTGACCGGCGGGCCGACGTGGGCATGGTGGGCGATGTACTTGGCCTGCTACGTCACCGGTGGCTGGGAGCCGGCGCTGGCCGGTCTGCGGGCCCTCCGCGAGAAGACCCTCGATGTGGACTTGCTGATGGTCGTCGCCGCGATCGGCGCGGCATCCATCGGCCAGGTCACCGACGGTGCGTTGTTGATCGTCATCTTCGCGACCTCCGGGGCGCTGGAAGCGCTGGCGACCGCACGTACCGAGGATTCGGTCCGCGGTCTGCTGAACTTGGCCCCCGACACCGCGACCCGACTGTCGGACGACGGCGAGCAGGTGGTCAAGGCCGCTGAGCTCGCGGTCGGTGACGTGGTGTTGGTGCGGCCGGGGGAGCGGATCCCCGCCGACGCCACGGTGGTCGACGGCGCCAGCGAGGTTGACCAAGCGACGATCACCGGTGAGCCACTGCCCGTGGACAAGAGCGTCGGCGACGAAGTCTTCGCCGGCACGCTCAACGGCATTGGGGCGCTGCGGATCCAGGTGGACCGACGGGCTGCCGACTCGGTGGTGGCGCGCATCGCGGCACTGGTGGACGAGGCGTCGCGGACCAAAGCGCGCACGCAGCTGTTCATCGAGAAGGTCGAGCAGCGGTACTCGATCGGCATGGTCGTCGTCACCCTCGCGGTGTTCGTGGTGCCACTGCTCGCGGGAGACACTGTGCGCGAGGCCCTGCTGCGGGCCATGACCTTCATGATCGTGGCGTCTCCGTGCGCAGTGGTGCTGGCCACGATGCCGCCGCTGTTGGCGGCCATCGCGAATGCCGGACGTCACGGCGTGCTGGTCAAGTCGGCAGTGGTGATGGAACAGCTCGGCGCCACCACCCGCGTGGCCTTCGACAAGACCGGAACGCTGACCCGCGGCGCCCCTGAACTCGCGGAAATTCATTTGCTGACAGGCGATTTCACTGAAGCTCAGGTGCTGATGTTGGCGGCGGCGGCCGAACATCCCAGCGAGCACCCACTCGGCGCGGCCATCGTTCGTGCGGCGAAGGCACGTCGTCTGGCCTTCCCGCGTGTCGCCGATTTCGTCGCCGAACCGGGCCGGGGCGTGCGGGCCACTGTCGACGGACACGCGGTCACCGTGTCCGCGCCGTCGACCGCAAGCGCCGGCGCGGTGGCGCAGGTGGAACAACGCGGCTGCACCGCGGTGATCGTCGGGGTCGATGGCCGGCCTGTCGCTGTACTCGGACTGACCGACCAAGTGCGCCCGGACGCCGAGGCTGCAGTCGCCGGCATTGCCGACCTCACCGAGCAGCATCCGGTGCTGCTCACTGGCGATAATGCTGCTGCAGCAAGGCAATTGGCCGGTCAGGTCGGCATCGTCGAGGTGCGGGCCGGCCTGCTGCCGCACGACAAGGTGGCCGCCGTCCGCGAGTTGCAAGCCGACGGGACGCGCCTCGTCATGGTCGGTGACGGCATCAATGACGCGCCCGCGCTGGCCGCTGCGCATGCCGGTATCGCGATCGGTGGTGCGGGATCGGACCTGACGTTGCAGACCGCGGACGCGGTGGTTATCGGTGATGACCTGCGCGCCATTCCCGCGGTGATCGCACTGTCCCGACGAGCCCGGCGTGTGGTGATGGCCAACCTGGCCATTGCCGCGACATTCATTGCCGTGCTGGTGGTTTGGGACCTGTTCGGCACGTTACCCCTGCCGTTGGGGGTGGCGGGCCACGAGGGGTCGACGGTCATCGTCGGGCTCAACGGCCTGCGGATGCTGCGCAATGGCGCCTGGCGGACTGCGGCAGCGTCAGCTTCGAATCATTCTTCGTAGGGGACGAACTCGTCCTTGCTGACACCGCAGACGGGGCACACCCAGTTGTCGGGGATGTCCTCGAACGCGGTGCCGGGGGCGATCCCGCTGTCAGGGTCGCCGTCGGCGGGGTCGTAGATCATGCCGCAGCGCACGCATATCCACAGCTGGGCGGTTTGGGTCTCGGTCATGTTTTTCCGTTCGGAGAAGTGGTGCGGTCAGGGCTCGACGTGCGCCGGGGCGAGGCTGAAGCGGTTGGCCCGGTAGAAGGTGCCGAAGTCGTTGAACCGGACACCGTTGTCGCGCAGTACTTTCTGGCAATCGTGCTTGATCGCCTCGCGCAGGTAGAACGGGTCGCGGACCAGGAAGTGGTGGATGGCATGAGTCTCGCCGAAGTTGAAGCAGAGGGCGTGGAAGGGCTTGAGCCACCTGGCCGTCCATACCTGGGTCTGCTGCATGACGTTGTGCTTCTCGACGTCGCCGTAGTAGTGCATGTTGGAGCTGACGAAGTGCAGGCAGAACGTGCGCACCGCGTTCGGTGCCAGCAGCGTGACGGCGACGAAGTTCAAGGCCGTCACCCAGCTGCCGGAAATGCTGGTGCCGGTGACGAATTCGAACAGGTGCAAGCCGATGAACAGGTGCCACAGCGTGTAGTGGATGATCCCCAGCGGGAAGTAGACCGCGAGTGTCTTGGCGGCGAGTTGGCGCGCCTCCTCGGCGGAACGGGCCTCGTGGTTGATGTAGGCGGTGACGATGGCCCGCTGCCGGAGCGGCTTGCTGTAGATGCCGAGCATCGAGTCGAACAGGCTGAGCAGCCGGTGGCTGCCCCAGCCTTCGCCGTTGGTGATGCCGCGTTCCTCGAGGTCGGAATCGGTGCCCGAGACCTCGTGGTGGTGCAGGTGCAGCGTCCGCCGGATCCAGGGATTGATGGTGCTCGGCCGGAAGAACCAGACCCCGAACATCATCACGTTGTGCACCGCGCGGTTCTGCCGGAAATACATCGAGTGGATGAGGTCGTGCTCCAGTTCGTGCAGCAATGACAGCCAGAACGCGGTGATCAGGATGGTCGCGTACCAGGGCAGGATGCCGGCCGCGTAGAGCGCGGCATCGACGACTACGCCGGCGATAGACATCAGGAAGATCGCCATCCCGACCCCGTCCTGGTGAGCGGTGAGGAACGGATGGCGCTCGCGCCAGCCGTTGCCGATGCGGATGAGCTCGCCCCGGATCTCGGCGATCCGGTCGCGGTCTTCTTCGGCGAGGTTGCGCTCGCCGGGTAGGCGGGTCGCGATGCGTGCCATGATCTCTCCATTCGAGTTAGAGAACGAATGTTCCGTAAGATATGGTTGCCGGTATGTCGAGGTCAATAGCTAGAATTGGATTCGTGACCGGTGACACAGAGAACAGACGCTCTCTATCCGTCGAGGCGGACTCCGGCAAGGGGCGGGATCGGCATGGGCGCCGGACACAGCAGGAACGCCGCGAGCACACGCGCCGTGCGCTGATGACGGCGGCGCTGGATCTGACGGCCAGCGGGTCGAGCTTCGACGCGCTTAGCCTGCGGCAACTGGCCAGCAAGGCAGGTGTCGCGCCGTCGGCGTTCTATCGCTACTTCCAGTCGCTCGATGACCTCGGCCTTGCGGTGATTCATGAGACGTTTCGCACGCTGCGCGAGATCATGGGCGAGATGGCCAATCTCGACATCGATTCGTCCGGCGGCGCCATCCACGTCGGTGTGCAGGCACTTCGTGGTGTGGTCTCGCGCGACCATGCGCACCTGGCGTTCCTGGCTCGCCAACGCGCGGCCGGCCATTCGGTACTCCGGCGTGAGATCCGGTCGGAGATCCGCTTGTACGCCAGCCAGTTGGCCACCTACATGGCCCGGTTCGAGCCCATTCGGTCGTGGAGCGTCGGTGATGTGGAGATGCTGTCGAGCATGTTGATGGCCACCATTCTCGCTGGTATCGATTCGATGCTCGAGGTCATCGCGCGCGGGCTCGACGAAGAGACCACGGCGCGCGACCTGGACGCGGCCACCGCGATGCTCGAGCGCCAAATTCGGTACCTATACGTCGGTGGTACCGCTTGGCGCAGCAGTTGATGGATTGTGGAACTGAAACCCTTTGACTACCAACAGGAGTGACATGACATTCTCACTGCAGCTCAGCGATGACGTCATCGAGGTGCGCGACTGGGTGCACCAATTCGCCGCAGACGTCGTACGCCCTGCCGCCGCGGAATGGGACGAGCGGGAACAGACTCCGTGGCCGATCATCCAGGAGGCGGCGAAAATCGGGCTGTACTCACCGGAGCTGTTCGCCACCCAGGCCGCCGAGCCGAGCGGGCTCGGCATGCTCACCGTGTTCGAGGAATTGTTCTGGGGTGACGCCGGCATCGCGCTGTCGATCATGGGTACGGGTCTGGCCGCCGCGGCCTTGGCAGGTAACGGGACTCCTGAACAGATAGGTCGCTGGCTGCCGGAAATGTTCGGCACGGCCGCGGATCCGAAGGTCGCGGCCTTCTGTTCATCTGAGCCCGACGCCGGCTCGGACGTCGGGTCCATCCGGGCCCGGGCCCGGTATGACGAGGCCACCCGTGAGTGGGTGCTCAATGGAACCAAGACCTGGGCCACCAACGGTGGCATCGCCAACGTGCACATCGTGGTCGTGTCGGTGTACCCGGAGCTCGGGTCGCGCGGCCAGGCCAGCTTCGTCATCGGACCGGACACCAAGGGCTTGACCCAGGGGCAGAAGTTCAAGAAGCACGGCATCCGGGCGTCGCATACCGCCGAGGTGGTGCTCGACAACGTGCGGCTGCCGGAGGACGCGATCCTCGGCGGCCGGGAGAAGTTTGAGGCCCGGGTGGCTCGGGTGAAGTCGGGTGCGTCGGCGGGCGGCCAGGCCGCGATGAAGACGTTCGAGCGGACACGTCCGACGGTCGGCGCGATGGCAGTCGGGGTGGCCCGGGCCGCCTACGAATATGCCCTCGAATATGCCTGCCAGCGTGAGCAATTCGGCAAGAAGATCGGTGAATTCCAGGCCGTCGCTTTCAAGCTGGCGGACATGAAGGCCCGCATCGACGCCGCCCGGCTGTTGGTGTGGCGGGCCGGCTGGATGGCGCGCAACAATGTGCCGTTCGAAAATGCCGAGGGCTCGATGGCGAAGCTGGTGGCCAGCGAAACCGCCGTGTACGTGACCGACGAGGCGATTCAGATTCTCGGCGGCAACGGGTACACCCGTGACTATCCGGTCGAGCGGATGCACCGAGATGCCAAGATCTTCACCATCTTCGAGGGCACCAGTGAGATTCAGCGGTTGGTCATCTCGCGGGCAGTGACGGGTCTGACGATCCGCTGAACTACGACTCGTCGATGCGGTGCTGGTACTCGGCGCGGGCTTTCGGGTCGAAGTCGAGGAAGGTGCTGTATGCGCCCAACTGCGTGTTGATGGCATCGCGCAGCCGGCGCCCGATGAGGGGCTGCGTGCGCAGGATCGGTCCGATGACCTTGGGCACGAACACATCCGCAGTTGGCCGTGCGACGGCATCCACGATCGCCTGAGCGACATCTTCGGGCTGCGCTGTCGGGATGAACTTCAGGCCGGCGGTCCCGGCGATGAGCTCGGTGTTGGTGAATGACGGCATGACGCAGGTGAATTGCACGCCCGTATCGGCATATTCGACGCGGGCGGTCTCGGTGAGCGCGATGACGGCGGCCTTGGTGCCGCAGTAGGTGAGGCCACCGGGCACCGGCGTCTTGCCGGCCGACGAGGCGATGTTGATGATGTGGCCCGAGCCGCGTTCCACCATGGCCGGCAGCGCCAGGTGCATGCCGTTGATGCAACCCATGACGTTGATCTCGACGGCGCGGCGGTGCCTGTCGGCGGACTGATCGAGGAACCGCCCGATCGGCATGATCCCGGCGTTGTTGATCAGAACGTCGAGCGGGGCGTCGGCCGTCGCCTCTTTGTGGAACGCCGCGAAGGACTCGTAGTCGGACACATCCACTGGGAAAGACTCGGTGCCGGGGCCCACGATGTCGGCGGCAGCTGCTGCCGACTCATTGTCCAGGTCGCCGATCACGATGGTGGCTCCGCGCTGGTACAACGCCCTGGCGGTGGCCAGACCGATGCCGCGGCCCGCGCCGGTGATCGCGATCCGTCGTCCACGTAGGGAAGTGGCGCTCATGGGTGATTCCTCTCGTCGTTCCGGTTCAAATGTAGGTCCACATATATTTCCTGCGCAAGAGGTCTTGACTGTCATATATAACGTAACTTACATTTCAAATGTCGCGTAGACGGTACGGAATCTGACGAAGGTGGTGAAGCGAGTGGTTGGTTCAACGGCGTACGAGCAGGAGACCGCGGTGGTCGACACGCTGCGCACGGTGTTCGCCACCGGTCGCACGCGCGACCTGTCGTGGCGGATCGAGCAGCTGCGCGGCATCGAGCGACTGTGTGAGGAACGTGAGCAGCAGATCGTCGATGCCCTCGCCGCCGACTTGGGCCGCTCGGCGTTCGAGGGTTGGCTGGCCGACATCGCCTCCACCAAGGCCGAGGCGGCCTACGCGCGTAAGCACCTCAAGAAGTGGATGCGCCGACGTCCCGTCGGTCTGCCGCTGAGCCAACTACCGGCCAAGGGCTGGGTGCAGTACGACCCGCTCGGCGTGGTGCTGGTCATCGGCCCGTGGAACTACCCCTTCTATCTGAGCGTCAGCCCGCTGGTCGCCGCTGTCGCCGCCGGCAACTGCGCCGTCGTCAAGCCCTCCGAACTTGCCCCAGCGACCTCTGCGCTCCTCGCACGACTCCTGCCGCAATACCTCGACCCGGACGCGATCAAGGTCGTCGAAGGGGACGGCGCGACGACGCAGGCGCTACTGGCTCAGGGTTTCGATCACGCTCTGTTCACCGGCGGCACCGAGGTGGGTAGGAAGATCATGGCCGGCGCGGCGCCGACGCTGACCCCCGTCACGCTGGAGTTGGGCGGCAAGAGTCCGGTCATCGTGACTGCGGACGCCGACATCGACGTCGCCGCCCGGCGCATCGCCTGGGTGAAACTGCTCAACTCGGGGCAGACCTGCATCGCGCCGGACTACGTACTGGCCGAGCGAGCCATCGCGGGCGAACTCGTGGCCAAGATCGCCGAAAACGTCGAACGATTCCGGTCGGCCGAGCCGAACACCTCGCAGCGAATCGTCAACGACCGTCAGTTCGATCGGCTCGCCAGGTTGATCGGCACGACGACCGGCACCGTGGTGATGGGCGGCGGCTCCGATCGATCGACGCTGCGCATGGAACCTACCGTCATTCTCGATCCGGCGGCGGACGATCCGGTCATGGCCGACGAGATCTTCGGCCCGATCCTGCCGGTGATTCGCATCGGCTCAGTCGACGCGGCAGTGCGATACGTCAACGCCAAGCCGAAACCCTTGGCGCTGTATGTGTTCACCGAGTCGACGGCGCAGGCGCGGCACATCATCGACGCGGTTCCGTCCGGCGGCGCTGTCGTCAACCACATCGCGATGCATGTGTTGGTGCCGCAGTTGCCGTTCGGTGGCGTGGGGGCCAGCGGCATGGGTGCGTACCACGGCCGGTGGGGATTCGAAGCGATGAGTCACCACCGCGCCGTGCTGGCCAAGCGCAGCAGTCCGGACCCGCAGATGTTCTACCCGCCATATGGGCGTCTGGCGAAGAAGCTCATGCGAAAGGTGTTCTGATGCGCCGCCTTTCGAGCCTGGATGCCCAGTTCCTGGCAGCAGAAACCCGCACGTTCGGCTCGCATTACAGCGGGCTGGCCGTTTTCGAAACCGGTGACAGTACGACCATCACCGCCGCAACGATGCGGAGTCGGGTGGCGGCCTGTATCGATCAGCTTCCGCCATTGCATTGGAAGGTGATGGAAGTTCCGCTCGGGCTTGATCATCCGGTCTTCATCGAGGCGGAGGTCAACCTGGACGATCACATCTTCGAGTCGACGCTGCCGGAGCAGGCCGACGACGAAATGCTGGGCCGGGCGGTGGCCGACATCTTGTCGACGCGCCTGGATCGAGACAAGCCGTTGTGGCGGCTGGACGTCATCCACGGCCTTCCCGATCGCACTGCTGTGGTGATCACGCTGCACCACGCGGCTGCCGACGGGATCGCGGCCAGCGAAGTCCTGGCCGCGATCCTCGACAACGCGGTGTCGCCGGAACTCGAAACGCGACGCCGATCGGAAGCTGCGCCAAACCCGTTGGGGCTGGCCGTCCGTGGACTGGCAGCGCTCCCCGTTCGTGGCGTTCGGGCGCTGCTGGCCGCCCCTCAGACCTTGGCGCACCTGGATCAGGTGCCGGCCATCCGTGCGCTGCCAGGAGTACACACCCTGGCGCAGACGGTGCGCCGCGACGGAGCTGCGAAGCCTCTCAACGCACCGCGAACTCGGTTCAACGTGAAACTTTCCGGCGCTCGGACCGTGGCATACGGGACGGTGTCGTTCGGTGAGATCAAGGCGCTGAAAGCGCATTTCGGGATCACCGTCAACGATGTGGTGATCGCCTTGTGCGCCGGTGCGCTGCGGCGCCGACTCACCGAGACCGGCGACCTGCCGACGGGGCCGCTGGTCGCCTACATTCCGGTATCGAAGCGGTCGCCCGATACGCAGGATCGCTTCGGCAACGCGATCAGTTCCATCATCGCGCCGGTGCCGGTACACCTGCCGAAACCTGTTGACCGACTGCGTTTTGCGCACGAAACGATGACGGCGGCGAAACAGCGCACCAGCGACGCGCCGGACACCCTGCTCAGCGACGTGAACGATCCGATTCCGGTACCGATCTTCGGGATCGCCGCGCGTGGCCTGATGGAACTGACCTCATCGCGATTCGCCCGGCCGCCGATCAACATGGTCATCTCCAACGTGCCCGGCTCGCCGTCCGCGATGACGTGCGAGGGGGCTCCGCTGGTGGCGACCTACCCGGGCAGCCTCGTGTTCGACGGCTTCGCCCTCAACATCACCGTGGTCAGCTACCAGGACGGTCTCGACATCGGAATCGTCGGTGATGCAACCGCTTTGCCGGATGCATGGGACCTGTTGGCGGATTTCCGCAGCGAATTGGACGAACTGTCTGCCTTGGTCGATTCAGAAAGGAGTGCGCACTGATGTCTGCGACGGACGTCGAACTGGTGGTGCGGCGGCGGGAGACAGCTGCCGATGGCGTGGTGACCCTGGACCTCGTCGAACCCGATGGCAACGAACTGCCCGCGTGGGAGCCCGGCGCCCACATCGACCTGCTGCTCGACGAGGGGCTGGTGCGTCAGTACTCGCTCTGCGGTGATCCGCGCGAGACCGGCACCTGGCGGGTCGGCGTCCTGCTCGACCCGAACAGCCGGGGCGGATCCCAGCATGTCCACGCGCACCTGCAGGAAGGCTCCGCTGTCCGGGTTCGCGGACCCCGCAACAATTTTCCGCTCGTAGCGGCGCCGAGGTACCTGTTCATCGCGGGTGGCATCGGTATCACGCCGATGAAGGCCATGGCCGAAAGCGCGGAGCGCGCGGGCCTCGATTGGTCCATGCTCTACCTCGGCCGCTCGCGGTCCTCGATGGCCTTTCAACAGGAACTGCAGGACACCTACGGTGACCGCGTCACGGTGTGGGCCGACGACGAGCGCGGTGGATTTTTTGACCTGGCCTCTGTGCTGGCGGAGCCGTCGGATGGCACGGTGATCTACAGTTGCGGGCCGGAGCCGCTGCTCGCGGCAGTCGAAAAGCATTGTGCGCATTGGCCGGACGGCAGCCTGCATGTCGAGCGGTTCACCGCCAAAGCGCCGGCCGCCGAAACCCTCGAGCAGGCGCTGGACACCTACCAGGTGATCTGCCAGCGCTCGGCCATCACCGTCGAGGTGTCGGACGGCGTTCCGATGCTGGAGGCGTTGGAAGACGCCGGCGTTCCCATCATGTCGTCCTGCGGTGAAGGCGTCTGCGGCACCTGCCGGGCCACCGTCCTGGAAGGCACTCCCGATCACCGCGACTCACTGCTCACTGACGCCGAACGCGCGTCCGGAGACGTCATCCTGCCCTGTGTTTCCCACTCCCTATCCGGAAAGTTGGTGCTTGACCTATGACCGTTCAATCCGACATCGACCTGGCCACAGTCGATCTCACCGACCTGTCGTACTTCCAGGACGGGCCGCCGCATGAGTTGTTCGCGCGCATGCGTAAGGCGGCGGGTCCGCATTGGAACGCGCTCACCGACGCCGACGAACCCGGTTTCTGGTCGTTCACGAAATACGCCGACATCCAGGCGATCAGCAGCAACTCCGAACTGTTCTCCTCAGCCCGGGGTGGGGTCTTCTTCACCGCCTCCATGGGCGCCGCACCGATCGAGGCGCTGCGCGAAGTGATCCTCGGGATGGACCCGCCGCGGCACACGCAGCAGCGCATGGTGGTGCAGGCGGTCTTCACCCCACGGATGATCCGGCAGATGGAAGCCGAAGTCCGTGCCACGGTGGCCCGGCTGATCGATGACGTAATCGAAAGAGGTACCTGCGACTTCGTCGAGGAGATCGCTGTCGAGCTGCCTCTCATCGTCATCGCCGACATGCTCGGCGTCGTGCAGGAAGACCGCCGGCAGCTGTTCGAGTGGACCAACATGCTGTCGCGTGCGGCGGCGACCGGTGATTCTCAGATGGGCATGGGCGCCCTGATCCAGATCGGTGGTTACCTGACGGCGCTGACCGCCGCGCGCAAGGAGAACCCCGGCACGGATTTGTTGTCGCGGATGCTGACCGCCGAGGTGGACGGCGAGCGCCTGTCCGAAGCCGAAATCACCTTTTTCTTCGCGATTCTGATGTTCGCGGGCAACGACACCACGCGCAACACCGCCTCGGGCGGCCTTCGTGCGCTCATCGAGAATCCGGCGGAGCGGCAGAAGCTGCTCGACGACCCGGAACTGATCCCCGGCGCCGTCGAGGAGATGCTGCGCTGGGTGTCGCCCGTGGTGTACTTCACCCGCACCGTCACTGCCGACACCGTCGTCGGCGGGCACGCGCTGAAAGAGGGTGAGCGCGTGTGCCTGTGGTACCCGGCCGGCTCCCGCGATCCGGAGAAGAACGAGGACCCCGAGACGTTCAACGTCTCGCGCGGCAAGGTGCCGCACATGGCGTTCGGCGGCGGCGGAGCGCACTTCTGCCTCGGTAATCAGTTGGCACGTCTGGAATTGCGGGTGTTGTTCGAGGAGCTCCTGCGCCGCATCCCGGACATGGAGATCACCGGCCCGGTGAACCGGCTGGTGTCGACATTCTCCAACGAATTGACCTCGATGCCGGTCACTTTCACGCCCGGCAGCAGGGAAGGCTGACGATGTTCCCAGGGACGCACGCACTGATGACGCCCGACAAGGCGGCCGTCATCATGGCTGAATCGGGGCGCATCGTCAGCTACCGCGAACTCGATGACAGCTCGCGCCAACTCGCCGTCGCATTGGCTGATCTCGGCCTCGTCAAGGGTGACGTCATTGCGATGCTCAGCGACAACGCCGCCGAGTGCTTCACCATCTACTGGGCGGCCCTGCGGTCTGGGCTGTACCTGACCGCGGTGAACTTCCATCTCACGGCCGACGAGGTCGCCTACATCGTCGACGACTGCGAAGCCAAGGTGCTGATCGCCGCCGGTGGCCTGGGCGAGTTGGCCGAGCAGGTGCGGGTCCTGGTGCCCGGCGTCGAACACGCCTACAGCTTCGGTGGCGATCTGACCGGATTCGGCTCGTACGCCGACCTTTTGGCGTGCGCCGGTGATCGAACTCTCGCCGACCAGCCGCGCGGCAGCGACATGCTGTACTCGTCGGGCACCACCGGGCGCCCGAAGGGGATCAAACCGCCGCTGCTGCCGATTCAGGTAGGCGAGCCGGGAGACCCGATCACCGGACTGCTGGGCACTGCGTTCGGTGTGACCGCTGATGATGTCTATCTGTCTCCCGCGCCGATCTACCACGCCGCACCGCTGCGGTGGTGCGGCGCGATCCAAGCGCACGGCGGCACCGTCGTGGTGCTGGAGAGGTTCAAGGCCGACCGCGCGCTGGCCGCGATTCAGCAGTACCGGGCGACCGCCATCCAGGTGGTGCCGACGATGTTCGTGCGGATGCTGCAAATGTCGGACGAGGAGCGCACGTCGTACGACCTGTCGAGTCTGCGCTTGGCAATCCACGCTGCCGCACCGTGTCCCCCCGATGTCAAGGAGGCGATGATCGCTTGGTGGGGAACGATTCTCGTCGAGTACTACTCGTCGACCGAAGCGTGCGGGTTCACCGTCATCAACTCGCACGAGTGGCTGGACAAGCGCGGATCCGTCGGCCGCAGCATGCTGGGACCGGTCCACATCTGCAGTGATGATGGCGCTGAATTACCTTTTGGCGAACCAGGATTGGTGTACTTCGAGCGTGACGTTCGTCCGTTCGAATATCACAACGACCCGGCCAAGACCAAGGAGGCCGAGCACCCGGCGCACGCCAATTGGACCACCGTCGGTGATATCGGCTACGTCGACGCGGACGGTTATCTCTTTCTGACAGACCGGAAGTCGTTCATGATCATTTCCGGTGGGGTCAACATTTATCCGCAGGAAGTGGAGGACGCACTCGCATTGCACCCTGCGGTGTTCGATGTGGCTGTCATCGGGGTACCGGATCCGGCCATGGGTCAACAAGTCAAGGCGGTGGTCCAGCTGCGCGAGGGGGTGGAGCCCAGCGACGAATTGGCCGAGCTGCTCATCGCGCACTCCCGGAGCAAGGTGGCGGCGTTCAAGACGCCCAAGACCGTCGACTTCGTCGAGAGCCTGCCACGTACGCCGACGGGAAAGCTGGTCAAGCGGACGCTGGTGCAGCGATACGCAGCCGCTCCGGCCGGCTGATGCGATGAGGCGAATCGTGAGCGTCGACGATTACTTCGACGCGGCGATCGAACTGCTTGTGACGGAGGGGCCGGGCAGCATCAAGGTCGGCTCGCTGTGTTCTTCGTTGGGCGTGACGACTGGGTCGTTTTATGGTTACTTCCGGGGGCTGGAAGATTTCGTCGAAGCGCTGCTGGCTGCCCGTTTGTCGACGCAGAACCGGCGACTGGCCGAACTGACCGCCAGTCGCGTGTCGTCCGCGATGCGGATGGCGCACCTGCGGGAAGTCGCACGGGATGTTCCGCACCACGCCGAGGCCGCGTTGCGGACATGGGCGGCAGGCAATCGGGCCGTGGCACGGCTGCAGCAGCGCCTCGACGAGGAGCGGGTTGCCACTCTCGTCGAATTCCTTCGCCCCATCGTGGTCTCGCCCGAAGTGGCGGCGCGGCTCGGGGACTTCGGGATGGTCTTCCTGATCGGGTGGCAACATCGTCACGCCGGCGCCTGCGGCCCGGAGTTCGACGTCATGTTCGACCACTTCGAGGCAGTCATACGCCAATACGCATGGGCTGGGTAGCTGCACGTCGGCCGCAAATGTAAGGATCATTACATCGAACCGGCGCAGAGCCGGGGACTTGTTGAACTCGCGGGAGGAATTGCCGTGCGCCTCTTGGTTACACGTGAGCAGTATTTCGACGCAGCCATGACGTTGTTGGCCACCGACGGCGTCGGCAAGCTGAAGATCGCCACGTTGTGTGGGGCCCTCAATGTCACGACCGGATCGTTCTACGGGTACTTCGGCAGTCTCGACGGATTCGTCGCCGAATTCCTCGCCTATTGGGAAGAGACCCAGACTGAGCGGTTGGGGCAGTTGGCTGGGGTCCCAGGAGATCTCGCCGCGCGAGTCCACCTGTTGAAGCGCCTGACCGCAGGGCTTCCCCATTCCGCGGAAGCCGCGATACGTGGCTGGGCCCATACCGACGCTCAGGTCGCAGCCGCCCAGAAGCGGGTGGACGACCGTCGCATCGACATCGTCACCAACCTCCTCGCACCCGCCGTCGGGTCGCGCCGGGAAGCAGCGACCCTGGCGATAATGGGTGTGACACTGCTGATCGGGATCCAGCAGTGGCGTTCACCGGTGACCACAAGGGATTTCAACCGCATCTTCAACGAATATGAAAAGGTGCTGTTCGCTCGGATGACCGGCGACGAGAGCATCGCGTAGCGGCCCGGTCGGTCGGCTCGCCTTCAGGCCAGCAGATACATCACCGACAGCACCCCGAGCAGTACGAGGCAGAAGAACTCGAATAGGCCACGCAACGCCCACGGCGCCGCGCGAAGCTCCATGAAATAGAGGCCGACCAGGCGTGCCTTGAAGATGGCCACCACGAAGATCGCCAGGCTCGCTGCCACGTGCGCGCCGCCGCTCGCTGTCTGACTCCCGATCACCCATTGGGCCAGTGTCAGCGCAACGAGAACCGCCCAGGCCAGCGACGCCTTGCTCAGTACCAGAGTCGCCATGATCAGTGCACCAGGAAGACGAGCGGAAAGATGATGAGCCACAACAGGTCCACCATGTGCCAAAAACACCCGCCGCCCTCGAAGACCGCAACCTGAGTTCGCGTGGTCTCGGTTCTGCGCGCGAACCGCCACAGCACCAGCAGCACGATCAGTCCGACGATCACGTGGACGAGGTGTAACCCGGTCAGCGCGAAGTAGTAGAGGAAGAACTCGTTGGTGTTCGGCGTGATACCTGCCGCGACCTTTGTGCGGTACTCGATGACCTTTACGATCACGAAACAGGAACCCACCAGTGCGCCCGCCAAAGTGAGGCGGGCGGCCAGGTGTCGAAACTGCGTACTTCGCATCGCCCTGACCGCCAATACGATCAACATGGAGCTGCAGAGCAGCACCAGTGTGTTGGCCACTCCAAGGGTCCGGTTCAGGGCCAGTTGAGACTCCGCGAACAGCGCCCGGTTGTGGCTGCGGCTGTTCAGATACGCGCCGAACAACATCGTGAAAAGCAGCATGTCGCCGAAGATCAAGACCCAAACCCCTTGTTCGCCAGGCACATGTTTGGCCGGTGGGCAGGGGTCCGCGGTCGGTTCGACCGGCCGAGGGCGCGTCGAGAGGCTGCCGTCAGGCAACTTCGGCACCTTCGAGCTCTCGGTCTTCGGCCTCCAGTCGCTGCAATGCCGCGCGGGTCAACGGCACCATGGCAAAGAGGTAGACGAAGAACATGACGAAGACAAGCCAGAAGGTGATCAAACCCTGCCAAGCGAATGGCCCACGGGTCATGAACGAGATCATCGTCGTCGAGATGAACGTCGCACACGTGAAGAATCCCACCCAGGCGATCCACGAAGGGAACAGCGGCTTTTGCCGCTTGTCGGTCAGCATGGCGAAACCGATTGCGCCCCATTGGATAGTGAAGATCATGAATGGCGGGTCGAAGATGAACCAGCCGAGGTCATACAACATCTGAATGTTCTCGTTGGATCGGACACCCGGGCGAAAGGCCGCGGTCATCCAGCAGATCGCCGGCCCGAGCAAGGTGATCATGGCGACCGCGCCGCTGATCGCCTGCAGCTGCGGCAGAACGCTCATGGAGTCTTTCTGCATGCGCTCCATGAGCTTGCACATGGCGATGGTCCAGGTGAGATAGAAGGGAATCGACAAGAACATCAACACCATGCCGATGCGGATGTTGACACTGTTGTCCCGGAAGTAGGTGCCGATCTGGTCAGCGGAGAGGTGGGCCGCCGGTGGCGGAAAGAACCCGCCGAATACCGCGAAGCCGAGCAAGCTGACGATGCAGAGAAGCAGGATCGAGTAGTTGCACAGGTGCAGAACGCGATAACTGGTACGACGTGCTGGGTTCATGGTGGCACTCCTTGTTGAGGTGGCAGAGGTCAGCGCTGTGTGGTCAGGGCATCGTGTAGCCGCCGCTGACCGAGATCAGCTGCCCGGTCACCTGTCGTGCGGCGAAAGGTGACGAGAACCATGCCACCGCGCGGCCGACGTCCTCGGCCGTCGTCAAGCGGCGCATCGGGGTGTCTTTGAGCATGAACTCGATCTGCTTGGGGTTGAAAACGTCGTCCTGCCCGACCGCCCACAGACTCGAGGCGCCGATGGCCTCGGGTCCGTCGGGCATGACGAGCCCGGGGCAGACGACATTCGAGCGGATCCCGTGCCGCCCGTGTTCACGTGCGGTGGTACGGGCCAACGCCACCATGGCGGCCTTTGACGCGCCATAAACGCCTTGCCGAATCTGTCCGAAAGCGGCATCGCTGGCGATGAAGACGATCGAGCCGCAGCCGGCGTCCCGCATCGGACCGATCGCAGCCTGGGTGGCGGCCAGCGCGCTGAAGAAGTTGATCTCCATCGTGCGTTGCCATTTCACGCGGTCGGTGTCGGTGGCCACGAAGCCGGGGACACTCCACCCCGCATTGTTGACCAGGACGTCCACGCCACCCCAGGCATCGACGGCGCGGCCGACGGCCGACTCGGCGCTACCGGGCACGGTGAGATCGGCTATGACCACTTCGACCTCCGCGGCGCCGAGCGCGAGCGCCTCGGCGCGAACGCGCTCGGCCTGCGCCGCGTCGATGTCGTTCAGCACGATCCGGGCGCCCTCTGCGGCGAAGACATGCACGATGCCCCGACCGATGTTGGAGGCCCCGCCAGTGATGACGACGCGGGCGTTCGCCAGTCCCAGGTCCACGACGATCCTTTCCGACCACGGCGTTCGCTCCGCGGATTTAATTTAGAATAGAAATTCGGATTAGATTTGTCTACTAGCAAATCTGGTCGATCGCCTACGCGCGGCGCACGAGGTCGACCTTGACGCTCCAACACTTTTGAATCTAGATTCAATAGTGAGTTCAATGGACCAGAGGGAGCAAGTCGTGGCAGGAGTGCAGGACAGGGTCATCGTCGTGACGGGCGCGGGAGGCGGGCTGGGGCGTTCGTATGCCCGATTCCTCGCTGCGCACGGCGCACTGGTCGTCGTCAACGACCTTGGGGGAGCGCGGGACGGTTCTGGCGCCGGGACTTCGATGGCCGACTCGGTTGTCGACGAGATTCGCACTGCGGGTGGGCGGGCCGTCGCGAACTATTCGTCGGTGGCCGATCCGGACGGAGCGGCCGAGATCATCCACACCGCCTTGTCGGAGTTCGGTGCTGTTCACGGCGTCATCAGCAATGCCGGCATTCTGCGCGACGGTGCCTTCCACAAGATGACGCAGGACAACTGGGACGCCGTCGTGCAGGTCCATCTCTACGGCGGCTACCACGTCATCCGGGCTGCCTGGCCGCACCTGCGCGAACAGAATTACGGACGTGTGGTGGTGGCGACGTCGACCAGCGGTCTGTACGGCAACTTTGGTCAGGCGAACTACGGGGCGGCCAAAGCCGGACTGGTCGGACTGATCAACACCCTGGCAATCGAGGGTCGAAAGTACGGCATCACCGCGAATGCCGTTGCGCCGCTGGCGGCCACCCGGATGACCGCCGACATCGGGTCCGCAGAATTGCTCGACAAGCTCGACCCGGAGCTCGTTGCCCCGGCGGTCGGGTACTTGGCATCTGCGGAAAACACCGACACTGGTTCGGTTTTCGTCGTCGGCGGTGGGCTCGTGCAGCGAGTGGCGCAGTTTCAAAATGCCGGTGTCAGTTTCACCTCGGCGCCGGACCTCGCGACGATCACGGACCGGTGGTCGGAGATCAACGATATGTCCGGGGCGACCCTCGGCAGCAATCCGGTGTGAGCGGCGGCTCGGTGGCAGACATGACACTGACGGAGTCCTACTGGCCGGCCGATCACAGTGTGCCACTTGTCGATTTCACCGTGAGTGCGCTACTGGCTGATCGTGCTGCGCAGTACCCGGACCGCGAAGCGCTCGTAGCCGTGCGGCACGGTACCGAGAATCTGGCCCGGCTGACCTATCGCGAATTGTTCGATGAGGCGTGCCGGGTGGCCACGGGTCTGCGACGTATCGCGCAGCCCGGCGACTACGTGGCCCTGTGGGCGCCCAACGTCCTGGAATGGACAACCATCCAATACGGTGCCGCGTTGGCCGGCGTGGTGCTCGTCGCACTCAATCCGGTCCTGCCGGCCGCTGACCTCGAGTACGCGTTACGCCATTGCGGCGCAGTCGTATTGCTGCACGCCGACACCAGTCGCGGCTACGCCATGGCGGAAGTCGCAGAGGAGGTGTGCGGCAGAATTTCGGGGCTGCGCCGAATATCGTTGTCGGACAGCGCCGTCTGGCGACCCGATGACATCGACCATGACGTCATCGCACGTGCCCCGGTTGATCCGGACCGCCCCGTCATGCTGCAGTACACATCGGGCACCACAGGGCGGCCGAAGGGCGTTGTGCTCACTCATCACGCGCTGGTGAATGTGGCGAAGTTGACGATGGAGGCTGCTGGAATCGGCACGGCCGCCGTATGTGTGAACCCGTTGCCGTTGTTTCATACCGCCGGATGCGTGATCGCGACGCTCGGGCCGCTGTGGATGGGTGGCACCGCGGTCGTCTGCGAACGATTCGTCGCGCATGCGGTCCTGGACACACTGCGCGCCGAGGAAGCCTCGGTGCTGTTCTACGTGCCGACCATACTGAGCGCGCTGCTGGCTGCGCAGGAGGCCAGTCGGCAACGACCGCCACCATTGCGTGTGATCATGGGCGGTGCCGCGATGGTATCCCCGCACTTGATCGACAGCGCCACAGCAGTTTTCGGTGCCGGCGTGTTCAATCTCTACGGGCAGACCGAGCTGGCCCCCGTGCTGACAATGACCCGGCCGACCGACACCCGGGACGAGCGGCTGTCCACGGTCGGTCGGCCGTTGCCTCAGGTCGACTGCAAGATTGTCGATCCGGAGACCGGAGGCACCGCACCCGTCGGCCAGATCGGGGAGATCTGCGCTCGGGGCTATCAGCAGTTCGTCGAGTATCTGCACGACCCCGATGCCACCGCGCATGCGCTCGACCCGGACAACTTTGTCCGCACCGGCGACCTCGGCACCATGGATTCGCGCGGGTTCGTGTCTGTCACGGGCCGTCTGAAGGAATTGATCATTCGCGGCGGCGAGAACATCGCTCCGGCGGAGATCGAACATGCCGTCGCTGCCCACGACGACGTGAGTGAGGCCGTCGCGGTGGGCGTCCCCGACGAGCGGCTCGGCGAGATCGTCGCCGTGGTGTGTCGGTTGACCAACCCCGCTCACATCGGTCTCCGAACCGATCTGGTCGATCATGCGCGCGAACGCCTGCCCGCATACAAACTGCCGGCCCGCTGGTTCGTCGTCGACACCTACCCGACCACGGCGACCGGCAAGGTGCAACGCCACGCGCTGACAGCGGCGATCAGGCGCGGTGAACTCCACGAACTATGAGCGATACCAAGGCGATAGCGGCCCGGCGCGACGAACTGCTCGCGCGCTTTCCCGTATGGCGTGAGCGCACACTGGATGGCTGGCTCGATGACTGCGCTGCCCGGTATGCCTCGCGCCCGTTTGTGCTGTCCGATGATGATTGCCTGACCTATGAGCACGTCGCCGTCGAATCGCGGCGGTTGGCGGCGGGTCTGATGGCACTCGGAGTGCGACCGGGCGACCGAGTTGGCCTGGTCATGGCCAACTATCCGGAATTCGTGACGGTGAAATTTGCGATCGCCCGGGTCGGGGCCATCGCGGTGCCGTTCAACTACCTGTACCGCCGCGACGAATTGGCCTTCGTGCTTGGGGATTCCGGGTGCCGGGTGTTGGTCACCATGACCGGTTTCGGGGAACTGGACTACCAATCGATGTTGGACGACATCGTTCCCGGCTGGGATCACGACGATTTTGCGGGTCGCGCCGATTCGTCCGACTCGCTCGCCGCGCTGCGTCATGTCGTCGTCCTCGAAACCGACCGTCCGCGCCGAGCGGGCGTGCGGTCGGTGGCGGACCTCGCCGAGCTGGGCGCGGACACGGCGGATCGTGTGCTCTCCCAGAGCGATCCGCGCGCACCTGGCGACATCCTCTACACCTCGGGAACGACGGGGTCGCCCAAGGGTGTGGTCACCTCACACGACGGTGTGCTGCGTACGGCATTCGCATCTGCGCTGACACGTGCATATGAGGATGGCCGGCGAATCCTGTTCTCGTTGCCGTGTTATCACATGTTCGGTTACGTCGAGGGTCTGCTATCGGTGATGTTCGTGGGTGGAGCCGCGGTCTTGCAGCCGAGGTTCAGTGCCGAAGGCTACTTCCGAGGCATTCAGCATCACCGCGCCACCGATATTCTCTGTGTGCCGACGATGGCAGTGGCCATGGTGGAGAGTCCGGCTCGGTCGAGCTTCGATCTCTCCTCGCTGTCTGCGATCCTGTGCGGTTCGGCGCCTGCGCCGATCTGGTTGTGGCAGCAGATCGAACGTGATTTCGGTGTGAGTGAGATCGTCACCGGCTACGGGATGACCGAATGCGGCGGTGCCATGACTCTCACGTTGCCTGAGGACGCACTGTCGTTGACCTCGGAGACGGTCGGTCGTCCGAAACTGGCCGGCGCCGCCGGTGTCGCGGGCGCCGACGCGTTGGTCACCTACCGGGTGGTGGACCCCACCACCGGTGCCGATGTCGAGGCCGGCGTCGAAGGGGAACTGTTGTCGAGCGGGCCGTCCACCATGCTCGGATACTGGAACCGTGCCGCCGAAACGTCGGCAGCGCTCCGCCTGGGCTGGTTGTGGTCGGGTGACCTCGGCTGCCGGCGCGCAGATGGCTACCTGCAGGTCACCGGCCGAAGTAAAGACATGTACAAGAGCGGCGGAGAATTGGTGATGCCCAAGGAGATTGAAGATCTCCTCGCTGGTCACCCCGACATCAGCCAGGTCTTCGCGATCGGATTGACCGACGATCGCTGGGGCGAGATCGGTTGTGTAGTTGTGGTTCCGGTACCGGGCGGAGTCATCACCGAGCAGGAGATCGTGGCGATCTGTCGCGCCAACCTCGCCCGTTTCAAAGTGCCGAAACGCGTGGTGTTCTACCGTACGGACCAGCTGCCGACGACCCTGACCGGCAAGGTGCAGAAATTCCGCCTCGTGCAGGAGTTGCGTTCCGGCGGTGCCGCGTTCACTGACTAGGCGACGGCGAACACGGTGACACCCGCTTCGGCCCGACTGGACAGCAGGTGTTGTGTGACAAGCAGATCCAGATGAGCGGCGACCTCGAGCACAGCCGTCATCTGATGCACGACGTCGAGTTCGTCGAGTGTGCGTTGGTGCCGGGTCCAGCGCATCTGCGTCGCAACGTCGAATGCTGTGGACGGGCCTGCGGCCACGAATTCGGCGACGCGCTCCAGCCGTTCGCGGTGATGATCGAGCAGTTCTTGAGCGCGATCGCCGGTGCGCCGGTCCGCTGGGCCGTGCGCCGGCAGCATCCGGGACTGCGGCAATTGGAGGAACAATCGCAGCGAGGACAGGTAGGACCGCAGGGGCAATGCCTCGGGCGCTCGTTCGAAAGCTATCGAGGGTGTGATCCGGGGCAGCAGATGGTCGCCGGTGAACACCATCTGGTGGTCGACGTCATCGAAGACCATGTGTCCGCGGGTGTGGCCCGGAGTGAACCGTGCGACGACCGACGCACCGCCACAGTCGATCACATCACCATCCATCAACCACCGGTCCGGCGGCGTGAACGCGATACCGCGTTCGTACGGTTCCCACGCCAGCTCTTCGACGGCACGTGCGAGGTGGGGTGCTCCGCTGGTCCTGAGCATCCCGACCTGCGTCGGATGAACGCCGGGCAGCGCCGAGAAGGCTTCGATGCTGTGCCGCTCTTCGTATCCCAGCATCAATTCCGCGTCGTAGGTGCCGCTCCACCGCAGGGCGAGCGAATAGTGGTCCCAATGTTGGTGGGTCACCAGGATTTGTCTGACGTCGGACGGCCCGGCATCGATCCGGCGGAGAGCATCGATCAATACGGCTTCGGAATGCGCGTAATCCCAACCGGGGTCGATGAGGGTGACACCGTCGCCACCGAGAATGAGGTACGCGTTGACCGACGTGAGGTCGGGCAGCGGCAACGGCAGCGGCACCCGGACCACGTGATCGGCGATCAATTCGTGCGGGGACCCGACACCTGAGGTACTTAGGGCAGGCATCTCGGCGTCCTCCGGGTGGTTTCATGGGCAACAAATTTAATTTAACACAGATTTGAAAATGGTGTTAGGCTGCGCGTCACGATGGAACGACGCATTGAGAACCTCGATTGCGCACGCAGTGTGCTGTTCGTGCCGGGCGATCGTCCCGACCGATTCACCAAAGCCGCCGCATGCGGGGCCGATCTCGTCGTGCTCGACCTCGAGGACGCGGTGGCGCCGGACGCGAAGAGTACTGCTCGTGACGCGGTGGATCGATGGCTCGGTACCGGACGGCAGGCCGTCGTCCGGATCAACGGGACCGGCACCCCGTGGTTTGACGACGACGTCGCCATGGCGGCGGCGCACCAGTGCGCCGTCATGTTGCCGAAAACCTCCAGCGCCGAACATGTCTCGACGGTCGCGCGCCTGCTGCCCAGCCGAATCCCGCTGATTGCTCTCATCGAGACGGCGTTGGGCGTCCTGGCGGCCGGGGAGATCTGTGCAGCCAATCGGATCGCCGCCGTGGCTTTCGGGAGTATCGATCTCAGCGCGGAACTCGGCATTCGTCCCGGCGATCGACAGGCACTGCTTCATGCGCGCAGCTCTGTCGTACTCGCGGCCGCTGCCGCGCGGCGGCCCGCACCATGGGACGGGGTGACCACTGCCGTGCACGACGACGAGGCGGTCCGCGCCGACGCGGCCCACGCCGGGCAATTGGGGTTCGGAGGCAAGCTCTGCATCCACCCCCGGCAGGTGGCGATCGTCAACGCTGAGTTCCAGCCCTCGTCGGCGGAACAGGCCTGGGCGCACCGCGTCCTGGACGCTGCGGCGGTCGGCGGAGGAGCGGCATGCGTCGTCGATGGCTGCATGGTCGACAAGCCCGTGATCGACAGGGCTGTCCGGCTCTTGGCGCGGGTCCGCAACGACGAACCGCTGCCGTCGGGCGGCCAATTGGAAGGAAAACTGCATTGACCGGGACTGACTCCACATTGACCGCCAATGCCGATGCCGCGCAACGGTTGTACGAGGCATTGCGCGGGGGCGACCGAGACACGCTCGCAGTTCTGTTGCATCCGGGGTTTGTCGGCCACACCACAGCGGGCCTGCCGCTGGACCTCGGTGGCGAGCACTCGGGGCCTGACGAGATGCAACGGGACTTCTGGTGGCGGATCGGGCGTCACTACGTGGCAGAGGCGCATCCCGATGAGATGCGCCGCCTGGATGACGGACGACTGTTTGTGCGGGGCCGGTACCGCGGCCATGGCCGCGCGTCGGGTAACCGGCTGGAGGCCGAGTTCGTTCACGTCCTGACGTTCGCCGCAGATGGCACGATCGTGCGGTTGGATCAGCTCACCGACAGCGCTTCCTGGATTGCCGCGTTGGAAGCGGCCGCCGAGCCATCGGTGATCGACTACGCCGTACGCGACGGCGTCGCGACAATGTGCCTCAACCGGCCCGAGGCGCGCAACGCCATCGACATGCGGATGGGTGAGGAGACCCTTCGGGTCGCCCAGCAGATCGCCGAAGATTCCGCCGTGCGGGCCGTGCTCATCTGCGGCAACGGACCTGCGCTGACCGTCGGTGGCGATATCGACTATTTCGTGAGCACACCCCCCGATCGATTCGGTTCGTTGTTCGCGCGCATGACCAGCCCGTTTCACGAAGCGTTCCGGATACTGAGCCGAATCGACGCGCCGATCGTGACCGCCGCACACGGCGCCGTCGCCGGCGGCGGCCTCGGTTACGTATATGCCGCCGATCTCGTCGTCGCCGCCGAAGGCACGAAGTTCGTGACCGGATTTGCCGACCTCGGCCTTTCCGGCGACGGCGGTGGCACGTGGCATCTACCGCGTCTGATCGGTGCGCGGCGAGCTGCCGAGGTGTACCTGCGCAACACCCCGATCACCGCGGCCGACGCATTGCGCTGGGGGATGGTCAATGCGGTGGTTCCCGCAGACGAACTACGCTCGCGCGCAACACAACTAGCTTCAGAGCTGGCGTCTGGACCCACGCGTGCCTTTGGGCGCATGCGGGCGTTGCTGCGTGAGACCTGGAGCCGTGACCTGTCCGAGCAGCTACTGGCAGAGACTGAGTCGATGCGAGTGTTGGGCGGAAGCGCCGATGCCGGCGACGCCATCACCGCGTTCGTCGCGAAGCGAAAGCCGCGCTTCACCGGCCGATGAGTTACTTGGCGCGTTTGTGACGCGGCGATACGTCCTCGTCGGCGCCGGGTTCGGCGATCGCGTTGCGGACGAATGTCGTCGCGTTGCGGACGACCGAGTCCACGGACCCGCGGCGGGGTGTCCACCATTCGGCCGCCCAGTTGAGCGATCCGATGATCAGGAGCTGTGCGACGGTCAGATCGAGGTCGTCGCGCAGCTGGCCCTCTGCATGGGCCGCTCTGAGGAGCTTGCGCCATATGGCGGAGTAGGTGGCTTCCTCCGCCAGCTGCCGGGCCCGCAGGTGCTCGGGGACCTGGCCGCTGTTGCGGATCGACGCGGTGGCGTAGTCGGACAGCTCGAGTTCGTGGCGCAGGTGTGTCTCGACGGCAACGAGAATCCGGTCTAACGGCGCAGTTTCGGAGGGCAGCTCGTCGAGGACCGTCTGCAGGTGCCGTGCCATGTCGGCGATGCCGCTCCACATCACCTCTTCGATCAGATCTTCGCGCGAGGGGAAGTAGTAATAGATCGCCGGCGCCTGAAGTTCCGCGTGCTCGGCAACGTCGGTGAGGCGCGTGCCCGCATAACCCTTGGTACTCAGTACGTGCGCTGCGGCATCGAGGATGCGCCGACGGGTGCGCGCTGACTTGGAGTCCGCGTCACTGCCGTCTTCGGACGCCAGAGCTTGGGCCGATTTTCTAGCCATCGTTCAACTATATGGGGAACGGCGGGCAAACGTTCCTCAGGGCACGCGGACGGTTGCTCCTGCCGGTGTCCAACGCCTGCCGGTGCCCCGAAGCGTCATTGACCAACTCCCAAGTTTGAATCTATATTCAAAAGTGAGAGAGGTACGGAGGTGATGTGCGTGAAGGTTTTTCGGAGCATCGAGGAATTCGCGGCAGCGGAGGGTACGTCGTTGGGTCCCACCGATTGGCTGACGATCGATCAGGAGCGCGTGAACAAGTTCGCCGATGCGACAGGCGATCATCAGTGGATTCACGTCGATCCGGAGCGGGCCGCGCAGGGACCATTCGGCACCGCGATCGCCCATGGTCTACTGACCCTGTCGCTGACGCCGGTGCTGGTTCACGATCTCTACACCGTTGAAGGTGTGCAGATGGCGGTGAACTACGGCTACAACAAGGTGCGCTTCGTCTCGCCGGTGCCGGTCGGTTCGAAGATCCGGGCTGCTGCCGTGGTCGGACCGGTGACCGTCGTGCCCGGCGGTGTCCAGGGGCAGCTGACGACGACCATCGAGATCGAAGGCTCTGACAAACCGGCGTGTGTCCTCGAATCCATTGCGCGGTACTACGCGTGACGAAGCCGGTGTTGCTCGAGGTATCCGGCAAGGTGGCCACCGTCACCTTGAACCGGCCCGAGCAGCGGAACGCCATCACCGTCGCCCTCGGGGCTGCGTTGGAAGACGCGTTGCACGAGGCCGCTGCCCTCGCTGACGTTGTCGTGGTGCGCGGCGCCGGCGGGAACTTCTGCGCAGGAGGGGATTTCCATGAGTTGGGACGTCTGCGCGCGCTCGGCCGCGCTGCGATGGCCGAGCTCTTCGACAACTTCCGGCGTGCCTGCGCGATCATCGAAACGCTGCCCGTACCGGTGATCTGCGCGGTCGAAGGTTTCGCGACCGCCGGAGGCTTCGAACTCATCCAGGCAGCCGACATCGTGCTCCTGCACGAAAATGCCGTGCTTGCCGACATCCACGCGAAGTTCGGTCAGATTCCGGGTGGCGGTGGCACGCAGCGACTGCCGCGACTGGTCGGCCGGCAACGAGCGCTCGCCCACATTCTCACCGCCGACAGCCTGACGGCCGCCCAAGCACTCGACTGGGGACTGGCGTACCGCGTGTTCGCGAGTGACGAATTCGACTCGGCCGTAACAGCCTTTGCCGAGCGGCTGGCGACCAGGGACCGCACTGCGCTCGCGCGCAGCAAGGCCCTGATCTACCAGGGGTTGCGGCAACCCCTCGATGAGGGGTTGGCATTGGAGCGCGAGGCGGTGCTGGACCACGTCGCGGTGACCGGAACAGGGGTAGGGCGTGGCTGAGCAATTGGTGCTTCTCGACGTCGCGGACGACGGCGTCGCGCGGTTGCGGCTGAACCGGCCCGAGGCTGCCAACGGCATGAATGTGCCTTTCCTGCAGGCGCTGCACGCCGTGATCATGCAATGCCACGGCAATCCCGCCATCCGCGCCGTCGTCATCACCGGCGAAGGCAAGAACTTCTGCGCCGGCGGCGACGTTCGAACATTCGCTTCCAAGGGTGAGGCGCTGCCGGATTACCTGCGCGAGGCCACCGCATGGCTGCAGCTGGCCGTCGATGCACTGCTCCAGCTGCAGGTACCGGTAATCGCCGGAGTACACGGATTCGCCGCGGGCGGTGGCGGATTCGGGCTGGTCTGCGCATCGGATTTCGTCATCGCCACCGAGTCCGCGAAGTTCATGTCGGGTGCGGTCCGTGTCGGGATGGCGCCCGACGCCGGTGTATCGGTGACCCTCACTCAACTTGTCGGGCTCCGCAAGGCCATGGAGATCGTGCTCACCAATCCGACACTGTCAGCACAGCAGGCCCTCGACATCGGCCTGCTCACCAAGGTCGTGCCCGACGACCAGCTCGGTGATGAATTGACTTCCTTTGCGGCACAATTCACCGAGATGGCGCCCAAGGCTGTGGGGGCGACCAAGCGGCTGATGTGGGGCGGCGTGGGCGCCGGCGTGGTGCAGCGACTGGGCGAGGAGGCTCGCACCGTGGCCGAGCTGTCCGGCACAGCCGACTCACGTGAAGGGCTGGCTGCCGTCATCGAGCGGCGGCCGCCTCGGTTCACCGGGAAATGACATGGACGACGTTGTAACGACCGCTGATCACGGGCACACCCGGGTCATCACGCTGAATCGGCCCGACCGGCGGAATGCGATCGACATACCACTGCGCGTGGCGCTGGCAGATCGACTCGAAGATGCCATGGCCGACAACAATATTCGGGCTGTGGTGCTGACGGGTGCGGGCGCGAGCTTCTGTGCCGGCGGTGACATTTCGACCATGCGGCGGATGCCGGAGGCCGAGAGCCGGCCGCGTGCCGAAGCCGCGGCACGGGTGGTGCGGGCCATCTGGACCGGTGGCACGCCGGTCGTCGCCGCGGTGGAAGGTGCCGCGTTCGGCGCCGGTGTCTCGCTGGCGCTGGCCTGCGACCGAGTGGTCGCCGCCGAGGACGCGGTGTTCTCGACAGCCTTCACAGGTGTCGGCCTGGCCGGCGACATGGGCATATTCGCATCACTGCCTGCGCGGGTCGGTCCGGCAAAGGCGCGGCAGCTGATGCTGTTGCCGCAGAAGCTGTCTGGTGCGGAAGCCTTTGAGCTCGGCCTCGTCGATGCGCTCGTGCCGTCGGGTTCGACGCTGACATCGGCACTTGCTGACGCCGAGCGGATCTCGGCACTCGCGCCGCTTGCGGTCCGCGAGATCAAAGGGGCATTGACCCGTTGGCCCGGTGCGCCGCTGGCGATGCTCGACCACGAGGTCGACGTGGCAGTTCGCCTGTTCGACACCGAGGACTTCGACGAAGGCGTCGCCGCTTTCCATGACCGTCGTCCGCCCCGATTCCGGGGCTGCTGAGGAGAAGCCATGACCACCGCTGTCGACTATTCACGGCTCATCGAGCCGACTCGCGTGCACGGCTCGCTGTACACCGACCCCGCCATCTTCGCCGAAGAGCTGGAGCGCATCTGGTACGGCGGCTGGGTGTTCGTCGGCCACGAGAGCGAAATCGCGCAGCCGAATGACTACGTGCGCAAGCAGATCGGCCCGCAGGACATCATCATGACCCGGAGCCGTGCCGGCGACGTCCACCTGCTGGTGAACCGCTGCGCCCACCGCGGCAACCTGGTGTGCGACGACGCGAGCGGCAACTCGGGATCGTTCCGTTGCCCGTATCACGGCTGGACGTACCGCAATGACGGTGCGCTGGTCGGCTACCCGTTCAAGAAGGGCTACGGCGACGAGAAGCTGGACCTGGGCCTCGGACGCCTGCCGAAAGTCGACAGCTACCACGGCTTCGTGTTCGGCAGTTTCAACCCCGACGTACCGCCGCTGCTAGAGCACCTCGGCGCCGCTGCCGGTGAGATGGACCGGCTGGCGCGCCTGTCGCCTGCAGGCCAGGTGCGGCTCGACGCCGGCTGGCTCAAGCACAAGACCCGCGCCAACTGGAAGCTGCTGGCGGAGAACGAGACCGACGGCTACCACCCGCAGTTCGTGCACGGCTCGATCTTCTCGGTGACCGGCAGCACCATCGGCCCGCTCTACAGCGACAAGTCCACCGCCGTCACACGTGCGCTCGGAAACGGGCACAGCGAGAACGACCTCCGGCCGGAATTCCGCAAGTTCGCCGAACCGATGCGATGGTTCGGCACGACGGCCGAACGGGTCCCTGACTACGTGGCCAGGATGCGAGCAGTTCACGGCGACGCGGCCGAGCAGATCCTCATCGAGGGTGGCCCGCACGTGATGGTGTTCCCGAACCTCTTCATCGCCGAGATTCAGGTGTTCAACATCCAGCCGTTGTCCGCCGGTGAGTGCATCCAATACTCGACCGCCGTTCAGCTGGAGGGGGCGCCAGAGCTCAACAAGCGCATGCTCTCGCAGTCCATCGGATCGGTTGGACCGGCCGGAATGCTGCTCGCAGACGACACCGAGATGTACGAGCGCAACCAGGCCGGCGTCGCGCAACTGCTGCCCGAATGGCTCGACATCCGCCGGGGCACCGTCCGGGAGCGCCAGGACGAGAACGGCTTTCAGATCGGTGGCGCCACGGATGAGACGGCCATGCGCGCCTTCTGGGCGCACTACAAGACGCTGATGGAGCCATGATGACGACGTCGACCGGAGTAGACCTGCGCGAGCTCGAGCAGTTCATCTACCGCGAGGCCCGCTTTGCGGACGAGCACGAATACGACGCGTGGGAGGCCTTGTGGACCGACGACGCGCTGTATTGGGTGCCTGCCGCGGGATCGCTTGCCGACCCGGAGCACCACGTGTCGGTCATCTACGACAACCGCCGTCGGATCTCGACGCGGTTGCAGCAGTTGCGCACCGGCAAGCGGTACGCGCAAGCGCCGGCATCGAACCTGCGCCGGATCATCTCCAACATCGAAATCCTGGAGGCGGAGGGTGACGAGTCGACCGTCGGCGCGAACTTCGTGCTCTACGAATCGAAGTCACGCGGCATCGAGACCTGGGCCGGCCGGGTCACCTACGTGCTGCGACGTGTCGACGGCGAGCTGAAGTTGGCCCGGAAAACGGTGCTGCTGGTGAATTACGACGAGGCGTTGCCGACTCTGGGATTCCTGATCTGATGGATGCCGGCGACGTCGTCCACAACGAGTTCGCCCAGGTCGCGGTGCGAGTCGACCGCGTCGGGAACAGTCCCCGGCTGTCGTTGACCGACCTCAAGACCGGGCGCGTGCGTTTCCTCGACGCACTTGAACTCGAGACCATCGTGTGGCTGCCGGACGGGCACATGCAGAAATTGCTCGACCCGTCCGCAGACCGATGGAAAGAAGGATGATCGACCTCAGCGCACACATTCGTCCAGGCGACACGGTCGTCTGGGGGCAGGCTTGTGCGGAGCCCCTGACCCTCACCGAGGCGCTGACGGCGCAGCGTGAGTCCCTCGGCGGCATAACGGCTTTCCTGGGTATCCAATTTGCCGGCACTGCGAAGCCCGAGCACGCCGATCACATCCGGTTCGTCAGCTATTGCGGGACCGGAGCGAACCGCGCGTTGGCGCAGGTGGGCGTGCTCGACATCTATCCGGGCCACTACTCGACGCTGCCTTGGCTGGTGTCACACGGACCGCTGCGAGCGGACGTGGTGCTCGTGCAGGTATCGCCGCCCGACGTGGACGGCAATCACAGCCTGGGCCTGGCGCATGACTATCTCACCGCCGCAATCGATGTCGCGCGAGTGGTGATCGCCGAGGTGAACGACCAGGTTCCTTTCGTCGCCGGCTCGCGCTATCTGACCGCCGCTGACATCGATGTGCTGGTGGAGAGCTCGCGGCCGCCGGTGGAGGCGCCGGCGGGTCGTGTGGACGCGACCACGATACGGATCGCCGAGCTGGCCGCCGGTTTGGTCGAGGACGGCGCGACCTTGCAGCTGGGCATCGGCGCCGTCCCCGAATTGATGTTGGGCGAACTGAAAGACAGGCGCGACCTGAGGTTTCATTCGGGGCAGCTCAGTGACGGCGCTGCCGGTCTCATCGAGGTCGGGGCGGCCGGCGGTGGGGTCGCGGCGTTTCTCATCGGTACCCGCCGCCTGTTCGAGTTCGCGCATTGCAATCCGGCGATCGCGTTGCGCCCGGCGTCCTACACCCATGACCCCGATGTGCTTGCGGCACAGGAAAAATTCGTGGCCGTCAACTCAGCGGTCGAGGTCGATGTGACCGGTCAGGTCAATGCCGAGATCGCCGGCGGGACGTACGTCGGTGCGGTCGGCGGCGCGGCAGACTTTCTGCGTGCTGCGGCGCGGTCATCGGGCGGACTGCCCATCGTCGCGCTACCCGCGAGCCGGATCGTCGCGGCGTTGTCCGGGCCGGTGTCGACAGCGCGGGCGGACGCCGGAATCTTCGTCACCGAATACGGCATCGCGGATCTACGCGGGCAGCCATTGGCGCAGCGGTGCCGCCGCATGATCGAGATCGCACATCCCGAACACCGAGAAGCCTTGTTGGAAGGAACATCATGAGACGCGCGGCGATCGTGAACCCACTGCGTACCCCGGTCGGCACGTTCGGCGGAGCGCTGCGTTCTGTGCCCGCCGAGCGGTTGGCGTCCACGATCCTGAAAGCCGTTGTGGAGACGTCGGGTATCGATCCGGCGCGGATCGACGACGTGGCAATGGCCCAGTCGTACGCCAATTCCGAAGCGCCGTGCATCGGCCGGTGGGCAGCACTGGATGCCGGTCTGCCGGTGGAATTGCCCGGTTTTCAGACCGACCGCCGGTGTGGCGGCGGATTGCAGGCAGTCGTCACCGCCGCGATGATGGTGCAGACCGGAGCTGCCGACGTCGTCCTCGCCGGCGGCGTCGAGAGCATGAGCAACATCGAGTACTACACCCAATCGACACGGTGGGGTTCGCGGTCGGGCAACGCCACGCTCTACGACCGCTTGGATCGGGGACGGGAACGCTCGCAGCCGGACTGGCGGTTCGGAGCGATCAGCGGAATGATCGAAACCGCCGAGAACCTCGCGACCGAGTACAGCATCTCTCGATCTGCCGCCGACGAGTTCGCCGCGCTTAGTCACCAACGGGCCGCTGCCGCATGGGAATCCGGACGGTTCGACGACGAGGTGGTGCCGGTCGAGGTGCCGCAGCGGAAGGGTGATCCGATCGTCTTCGCGAAAGACGAAGGCATCCGCCCTGATGCCACCGGCGATTCGTTGGCGAGACTTCGCCCGATCACGCCCGGGGGCACCGTGACTGCCGGCAACTCCAGCCAGCAGAACGATGCTGCCGCAGCGTGTCTGGTGGTCGCCGAGGACCGGCTCGACGAGCTTGGTCTGGAGCCGCTCGCCTTCCTGCGTGGCTGGGCCGCGGCTGGCTGTGAACCGCGGGTGATGGGTATCGGACCGGTGCCGGCGGTGGCAAAACTCTTTGCCCGCACCGGGTTGTCGTTCGACGACATGGATCTGGTCGAGCTGAACGAGGCGTTCGCCGTTCAGGTGCTGGCAGTGATGAAGGGCTGGGGATTCGACGATCTCGGCCGGCTCAACGTCAACGGCTCCGGCATCTCACTCGGACACCCCATCGGCGCGACCGGCGTGCGGATCCTGACGACGCTGTCGCACGAACTGCGCCGCCGCGGAGGCAAATACGCCCTGGAGGCGATGTGCATCGGCGGCGGGCAGGGTATGGCGGCGATCGTCGAGGCGCCATGACCGGAATCGTCTCGTACGCCACGTATCTGCCGGCGCACCGGTTGCGGGGCAGACGGGTCGTCGCATCGTTCGATGAGGACAGCACGACGCTGGGTGTCGCCGCCGCGCAGGCCGCTCTCAGCAACCGGCCCGCCGGCGCCCTGTATTTCTCGTCCACCACGCCCGCGTACGCGGACAAGGCGAACGCCACTGCCATCCACGCCGCGCTCGGCCTGTCGCCTGGCGAGTTTGCGGTCGACATGGTGGGGTCGGCGCGCAGCGCCGTCGCGGCATTCCGGGCTGCGTCCGCGTCAGGCGGTATGGCGGTGCTGTCCGATGTCCGGGTCGGGCGTGCTGGCTCCTCCGACGAGAAGGACGGCGCCGACGCCGCGGCGGCCTTCCTGTTCGGCGACACTGACACGATCGCCGACATCATCGGATATGCCGGCGCGACAGCAGAATTCCTCGACCGCTGGCGCGTACCCGGCGGCAAGGGCGCGCAGTGGGAGGAACGCTTCGGTTTCGAGGAGTATCTGCCGCTGATCGAAACGGTGCGCTCCCAGATCGGGATCGACCACCCGGATCACGTGGTCGTGGTGTCACCGAACATCGCGGTCCGGAAATGGGCTGCGCGTACGTTCACGACGTCGCCCGTAGGCCACGCAGGCGCGGCTGATCTGGGCATCGCACTGGCGAACGTGCTGGACGTCGCGCAACCCGACGAGACGATCCTGGTGATCTCGGCGGCGGACGGGGCCGACGCCATCGCCCTGCGCGTCACCGCGCAGGTCCGGCGTCAGGCGGTCTCTGTGGCCGAGCAGCTTGCGGCCGGTGCCGACGTCGACTACCTGACGTACCTGACGTGGCGCGGACTGCTCGAGCAGGAGCCGCCGCGGCGACCGGAACCCGACCGGGTCGCAGCGCCGCCGTCTGCTCGCGAGCGCGACTGGAAGTTCGGTTTCACCGCAAGCTGCTGCACGGCTTGCTCGTTCGTTCATCTACCGCCGGTGCGGGTCTGCAAGAGGTGCGGCGTCGTCGATCAGATGACGCGGCGGCCGCTGCGTGCGGAGGCCGGGACCGTCGCGACCTTCACGGTGGACCGGCTTGCCTACTCGCTTGCGCCGCCCGTCGTCGGCGCAGTCGTCGACTTCGACGGCGGCGGCCGCTACACCCTCGAGCTCGCAGACGGTGGAGCCGACCGCATCGCTGTCGGCTCACGCGTTGGATTGACGTTCCGCTGTCTGCACAGCGCGGGCGGTGTCCACAACTACTTCTGGAAGGCGAAACTCCTGTGAGTAGCAACGGCATCCGCGACAAGGTCGCTGTGGTGGGCATGGGATGCACCCGATTCGGCGAACGGTTCGGTGCGTCTGCCGAAGACCTCATCATCGAGGCGATCGATGAGTGCTTCACGGCCAACCCGAAGCTGGATCGGGCCGGCGTCGGCGCGTACTGGCTGGGCACGCTGGCCACCGGCCAGAGTGGGCTCACTGTCAGCAAGGCGCTGGCCTTGGACTACACCCCGGTGACGCGGGTCGAAAACTATTGCGCCAGTGGATCCGACTCCTTCCGCAACGCCTGCTTCGCCGTCGCGTCCGGTGCATACGACATGGTGGTGGCCGTGGGGGTCGAGAAGCTGAAAGACTCGGGCTATTCGGGACTGCTGCGGGGTGATCCGCCGGGCGACGGTACCGCTTCGGAGCTTTCGCTCACCGCGCCGGCGGCCTTCTCGTTGCTCGACCCGGCCTACTGCGCCCGCTACGGTGTCGACCCCGCCGCGATGCGCGATGCGATGACGCACGTGGCCTGGAAGAACCACCGCAACGGGGCGCGAAACCCGAAGGCGCAGTTCCGTTCAGAGGTCTCCAAGGAGAAGATCGCGAACGCGCCCATCGTCGCCGGACGGCTGGGTGTGTTCGACTGCTCGGGAGTGTCCGACGGCGCGGCGTGCGCCGTCATCGTTCCCGCGGAACGCGCAGCCGAGTACACCGACCAGCCCATGTACGTGAAAGGTGTTGCGCTGGCGGCCGGGCCGGGCCGGGGAGCGGTGGACCCCGGTTACGACTTCACCACCTTCCCCGAAGTCGTCCGCTCGGCACGCGACGTGTATGCGCAGGCCGGGATCGAGAACCCGCGTGCGGACATCTCTTTCGCCGAGGTGCATGACTGCTTCACTCCGACGGAGTTGGTGCTGATGGAGGATCTGGGGTTCGTCGACCGGGGCGATGCCTGGCGGGCCAGCCTCGCTGGTGAGTTCGATGCCGACGGGCGGTTGCCGGTCAATGTCGACGGCGGCCTCAAGTCGTTCGGTCATCCGGTCGGCGCCAGCGGGCTGCGCATGCTCTATGAATGCTGGCTGCAATTCCGTGGTGAGGCCGGCGATAGGCAACTGGCCGAGCCTCGAATGGCATTGACGCACAATCTCGGTGGGCGGCCGGGAGCGTGCGTATCGCTCGTCGCGGTAGTGGGTAACGAACTGGGCTGACACTGTCGCCGCGGCGGCAGCGTTGACCCCCATAGGTCATTATTTTATTATATATTCAAAATTGCTACGAAGTAGCTCAACGGAATGTGGATCAAAATGACGCTCACCAGCTTGGTTGCTGACACCGCCGACCATGCGATGCTTCGCGACACCGTCGCCAAGATCGCCGAAAAATATGGCGCGGAGTACTTCCTGGAACGTTCGCGCGCCGGTGGGAAGGTCGATGAACTCTGGGCGGACCTCGGCGCGGCCGGATTACTCGGGGTGCACCTGCCCGAGGAATACGGCGGTGGCGGCGCAGGCATGTCCGAGCTGGCCATCGTCATCGAAGAACTGGCCGCACATGGCATTCCGCTGCTCTTGACGGTCATCTCGCCCGCCATCTGCGGTTCGATTCTGGCCGCTCATGGCTCGCCCGAGATGAAGCAGCGCTGGCTGCCCGGCATCGCCGACGGCTCGTTGAAGATGGCGTTTGCGCTGACCGAACCGGATTCCGGGTCCAACAGTCACCAGGTGAAGACCACCGCCCGCCAGGACGGCGACGGATGGGTGGTGTCCGGCGGCAAGTACTTCATCTCCGCCGCCGACGAAGCGCACGCACTGCTCGTGGTGGCGCGGGACGGATCCGCTGCGGACAGTGGGCGGAACCCGCTGTCGCTCTTCGTGGTACCCACCGATGTGCCGGGAGTCACACTCCAATTGCTGGAGACGACGGTGACCTCTCCGGACCATCAGTTCACGGTGTTCTTCGACGACGTTCGGGTCGGGCCCGAAGCGTTGATCGGTACCGCCGGCAACGGGCTCAGGCAGGTGTTCGCCGGGCTCAACCCGGAGCGGATTCTGGCGTCGGCGCTCAGCGGGGGCATCGGCCGCTACGCGGTCGAGAAAGCCGTCGCCTATGCGAAAGACCGCGCGGTCTGGTCGGTTCCGATCGGGGCGCACCAGGGCATCTCGCACCCCATCGCCGATTGCCACATCCAGGTCGAGCTCGCCCGCCTGGCCACCCAACGCGCCGCCCAGATTTTCGACGACGGCGGGAACGCTGCTGCGGCGGCGAACATCGCCAAGTACGCCGCGGCCGAAGCGTCGCTGAAGGCGCTCGACCAGGCCATCCAAACCCACGGCGGCAATGGACTTTCCAAGGAATACGGACTGGCCGAACTATGGTTCGTGGCCCGGCTCATGCGCACCGCACCGGTGAGTCGCGAGATGGTGCTGAACTTCGTCGCCCAAACGATGCTCGAGCTGCCGGCTTCGTACTGAGGACCACACCTGTGAATACCAAACCCGATGATTTCGCCGACAACTACAGCCAGGCGTGGTCTGCTCCGAACAGCGATCTGCTGCGATCGATGTTCGCGTCCGACGGCGTGTACATCGATGGTGGAATGCAGAAGGAATATCGCGGATTCGAGCACATCGCCTGGTTCTACGGACACATGCTGCGATTTGCGCCGGACTCACGGATCGTGTTCTCCAATCCCATTTTTGCTGGCGGAACGTTCGCTCTCGAGTGGGTCTGGTCGGGAACTGCCAACGGTCAGCTCGCGCTCGGAAGCGAGACATACGCGGCGACCGGACGTGCATTCGCTGTGCCTGGCGCGTGCATCGGGCGGCTGAACGGTGAAGCTGCCGTGTCATATCACCGCGACTACTACGACGTGCTGGATCTGCTGCAGCAGATCGGTCTGAAAACCCATGTTGGACAAGGAGAATCATGCCCAGAGTGAACGACCGCGAGAATCATGCGGGGCGAACGATGAACGAGAATCGTTGGGACGCACTCGTCATCGGCGCCGGCGCGGGCGGGCTGTTCGCCGCGGCGCGGCTCTCGCACCTGGGCTACCGGACGTTGGTCGTCGAGCGGCTCGAGGTCGTCGGCGGGCGGGCATCGACGCGCGACATCGACGGGTTCAAGGTCAACAACGGCGCCATCGTCATCGAAACCGGCGGCCTCACCGAGGAGACGTTCCACGAGGTCGGCGCGAAATTCGACGTCCGCGCCGCGGAACCGCCGATTCTCTACCGCATCGGCGACAAAGACGTCGACGTCACCGGTGGTGGCTGGGGATTCCTGCTGTCCAAGCTGACGCGCCAGGGCGCGAAGCTGGTGAGTGGAATCGGCGCGGCCCGAAACGACTCGGGGTTGCCGGAAGACGAGCTTTCGACGGCCGACTGGGTGGCCAAGTACACCAAGAACGAGTCGGTGCACGGCATCTTCCGCAACATGTGCGGATCGGTCTTCGCGGTGGGTTCCGAGGAACTGCCGGCGCGGGTGTTTCTGACGTACTTCACGCGCAAGAGCGCATTCAAGAAGTTCGGCTTCTGCCCTGAGGGCACCATCGGCATCTGGCAGGCGCTCGCCGAGGTGGTGGAGAAGAACGGGGGAGCGGTCTGGCTCTCGTCGGAGGTGCAGCAGCTGCATCTGACGGACGGGCGGATCACCGGAGCCACCGTCGTCCGAGGCGGTGAAACCGTCGATATCTCTTGTGGTTTCGCGGTGAGTGATGTCGGTCCGTTCGCGACGGTCGAACTGGTCGGCAGCCAGAATCTGCCCGCCGACTACGTCGCGAAGGTCGATGCGGCAAACCGGCCGTGCTCGATGATCACCGTCAACTTCGCCAGCCGGCGAAAGCTGTTGAAGGCGCCGGGCATGCTGAGCTTCGCGAAGACCCGGCGGCTGTGCTACGTCGCGAATTTCACCGAGACGTGTCCCGAGATGGCGCCGGAGGGCTGGCACCTCTATGCGGGGACATCGGTGCCCAAACCCGCAGTCGGCGACTTCGACGAGAACGCGGAAACCGAACTGCTACTGGATGATCTGCGCGCGGAGATCGACGGCTTCACCGATGCCCGCATCCTGTCGATCGCGGTCACCCGAGACGGCTGGCCGCCGCAGCGCGCCGTCGCGGGCTTCGATCTACCGCACGACACCCCGATCGCGAACTTGTGGAATGTCGGAGATGCGGTGAAGGAATACGCCAACGGCGGGACGACGGCGTGTGCCGAGACCGCCAAGATCGTCGTCGACAAGATTCGGGCCGTGCATTCGCCGATGGCCTGATGCTGTTCCGGCCCTTCGTCATCCGAGGTTGACGAAGGGCCGGTCCGTCGGCAGCGTGGCCAGTCCTCAGGCGGTCAGTCCACCGCGGGCGACGAGTTGCGCTGCGATGACGTTGCGCTGGATTTCGTTGGTGCCCTCGCCGACGATCATCAGCGGCGCGTCGCGGAAGTAACGCTCGACGTCGTATTCGGTCGAGTAGCCGTAACCTCCGTGAATGCGGACGGCGTTGAGCGCCACCTCCATGGCGACCTCGGACGCGTAGTACTTGGCCATGCCGGCTTCCATGTCGCATCGTTCGCCGGCGTCGAACCGCTGCGCCGCATGCAGCACCAGCTGGCGGGCGGCCGTCAGCTTGGTGGCCATGTCGGCCAGATAGCCGCCGACAGCCTGGTGCTTCCAGATCGGGACGCCGAAACTCTCGCGCTGCTGGGCGTAGGCCAGCGCATCGTCGAAAGCGGCCTGACCGACGCCGAGCGCGCGGGACGCGACCTGAATCCGGCCTGTCTCAAGACCTTTCATCATCTGTGCGAACCCGTTCCCCTCCACTCCGCCGAGGACGGTGTCCAGCGGCGCGCGGAAGTCGTCGAAGGCCAACTCGCAACTCTCGACGCCCTTGTACCCAAGCTTGGGTAGATCGCGGGACACGATCAGTCCCGGACCGTGTTCGACCAACAGGATGCTGATGCCGCGGTGCCGGGGCGTGGCCGCCGGGTCGGTCTTGCACAACAGCGCGATGAGCTGGGACCGGCGGGCATTGCTGATCCAGGTCTTGGCCCCGTTGATGACATAGCCGTGCTCGTCGCGACGGGCGACAGTGGTCATCGCCTGCAGGTCGGAGCCGCCGCCGGGTTCGGTCAGCGCCATGGTTGCCCGGATCTCTCCGGTGGCCATCCGCGGGAGGTAGCGGCTCTTCTGGTCGTCCGTGCCGAAGTTCAGGATCAACTTGGAGACAACGGTGTGGCCACCCATGGCTCCCGCCAGGCTCATCCAGCCACGTGCCAATTGCTCGGTCACCCCGACATAGCACTGGGTGGACACCGGCGCATCGCCGTACGGCTCCGGGATCGCCAGACCGAAGATACCCATTTGCTTCATCTGGTCGATGAGCTTTTCCGGGTACTCATTGGCGTGTTCGAGATCGCGTGCGACGGGCCGCACCTCACGGTCGACCCAGTCCCGCACAGTCGCGACGACCTGCCGCTCTTCGGCTGACAACTCCACAGCTGGACTCCTATCTGAGAATCAGCAGGCCGCGATATCGCGGCCGATGATCTCCTTCATGATCTCGGTCGTTCCGCCGTAGATCGTTTGAATGCGAGTGTCGAGATAGGCTCGGGCCACTGGATATTCAGTCATGTAGCCGTACCCACCGTGCAGCTGCAGGCAGCGGTCGATCACGCGCTTTTGCAGCTCGCTGACGTACCACTTGCCCTTGGCCGCATCGATCGCGCTGAGCGTTCCGGCGTTGTATGCCAACACCGAACGATCGACGTAGGACTCCGCGATATCGATCTCCGTCGACATCTCGGCGAGCTCAAACCTGATGTGTTGCTTGTCCGTGAGCGGCTTGCCGAAGGCCTGGCGCTGCCGGCAGTAGTCGACAGTGCTGCTGAAGATGGCACGGGTCGTGGCGATCGCTTTGGCGCTGACGCCGAGACGTTCCCGTGGGAGATGACTCATCAGGTACGGCAAGCCCATTCCCGCTTCGCCCAGCAGGTTCGTCGCGGGTACCTCGGCGTCCCGGAAGTACAGCTCAGCGGTGTCCTGAGCGGGCAGCCCGATCTTGTCGAGCTTGCGTCCGCGTTCGAACCCCGGGGTGTCGCGCTCCACGACGAACAGACTGAATCCGCGCGAGCCCGCCTCGGGATCGGTTCGGGCAGCAACGACCACCAGGTCGGACATGATGCCGCTGGAGATGAATGTCTTCTGCCCGTTGAGGATCCAGGTGTCCCCTTCACGCCGGGCAGTGGTGCGAATGCCGCGTAGATCGCTGCCGGCGCCGGGTTCGGTCATGGCCAGCGCGCCGATGATCTCGCCGGCCGCGAACCCGGGCAGCCAGCGCTGCTTCTGTTCGTCGTTGGTCAGGTCGAGCAGATAGTGCAGAACCAGGTCATCCTGCAAGCTGACGGTCAGACCGAACGACAAGGCGTTGATCCGGGAGACCTCCTCGCACACCACCATCCGGTAGCGGTAGTCGGATTCGCCGGCGCCGCCGTACTGCTCGTCGATCTGCAGGGCGTAGATTCCCGCCTTGGCGGCGCGAGCGAATACGGCGCGATCGATCCAGCGGTCCCGATCCCAATCATGTTGATGGGGAACGACTTCACGCGCGAGAAACTCGCGCACCGTCTCGCGATACGCCGTGTGGTCCGCGGTGTAGAGCGTGCGCTCCATGGCCTATAGCCGCTCGATGATGGTGACGTTGGCCTGCCCGCCGCCTTCGCACATGGTCTGCAGCCCGTACCGACCGCCGGTGCGTTCCAGCTCGTGCAGCATCGAGGTCATGAGGCGGGCGCCGGTACAGCCGATCGGGTGACCGAGGGCGATGGCGCCGCCGTTGGGATTGACCTTGGCGGGGTCGGCGTTCAGTTCGGTGAGCCAGGCGAGGACGACCGGTGCGAACGCCTCGTTGATCTCGACGACATCGATGTCGTCGATGGACAGTCCGGCACGCTTCAAGGCGTGCTGGGTGGCCGGGATCGGGGCGGTCAGCATCATCACGGGATCGGCCCCGCGCACAGACATGTGGTGGATGCGGGCCCGCGGGGTGAGCCCGAACCGGTCCACCGCACTCTCGGAGGCGACGAGCAATGCGGCTGCGCCGTCCGAGAGCTGGCTCGCCGCTGCGGCGGTCACGACGCCGCCGTCCACCAGAGGCTTCAGGCCGGCCATCTTTTCCAGTGACGTGTCGGCTCGCGGCCCTTCGTCGACGCTGATTCCGGCGAGTTCGGTGATCTCCCGGGCAAAGCGCCCCTCCGTGATGGCGGCGAGGGCACGCTGGTGGCTGGTCAATGCGAACCGCTCATTGTCCTCGCGGGTCAGCTTCCAGTGGGCGGCAATCAGTTCCGCGCCACGGAACTGCGAGATCTCCTGATCTCCGTAGCGTGCCCGCCAGCCCTCGCAGCCGGTCCACGGGTCGGTGGCGCCGAACGCTTCGCCGGCGGCGAACGCGCTCAAGATGGGGTACTGGCTCATCTTCTGCACGCCACCCGCGACGATGAGGTCGCACGTGCCGCTCATAACCGCTTGTGCGGCAAAGTGAACCGCCTGCTGAGCCGAGCCGCACTGACGGTCGATTGTCACGCCGGGGACGGATTCGGGCAGGCCGGCCGCGAGGGCCGCGGTGCGGGCGATGTCACCGGCCTGCGAACCGATGTTGTCGAGGCACCCGAGGATCACGTCATCGATTGCTTCCGGGTCGATGTCGTGACGGTTCACCACGGTCTTGATCACATGCGCGGCCAAGTCGGCGGGGTGTGTGCCGGACAGCCCGCCGCCGCGCTTGCCGACGGCAGTGCGGGTGGCGTCAACAATGTAAGCCTCAGTCATAAAATCGAATTTAACATAGATTCGAAAATGCGGTCAATCAAAGACCCTGACCCATCGAGACGGTCTTGTTCAGACGAGTTCGGGCACTCGCAGATGAGCAATTGCCAGTTCGAACTCGCAGATATCGACCAGGTTGCCGCCCAGTTGCCCGAGCTTCTCGGTGCGCACCTCGCTGGCCTGCTCACGGTTGCGGTCGAGGGCCGCGGCGCTGTCGAACGTCACCGATGACACGGCGAGTCCGGATGGTTTGTCGAGCATGAGGCTGGCGCTGCAGAATCCCTCGAGTTGCTGCACTGCCGGCAGGACCAACGTCCGGTAGAAGTCCGTGGCGAGGTCCGCCTGATGCGGCTCGACGGTGAACCACGCAACCCGCAGGCAGGCGCCCTGCGGCGAGCGGTGGTCGCGGTGCAGTGCCGTGACCTCCCACTCGTTGATCTCCTTGCGGGTGCCGTGCATCAGCTCCGCTGCTCGTTCCCCGAGCGGTCGGGCGGCGTGTGCCGTCAAGTGCATCACCGCCTCGGACTCCCATGCGCTGGTGGCGATGCACCGGCCGAGGCGCCGATCCACCATCAGGGACATTCCTGCCGCCCCTAGCTCCTCGAGAGCTGGCAGCACGGTGTCGCGCATGTACGCAACACCGGTATCGATCGACGCCGGCTCGGCCTGAAACGTGGTTGAGCGTGCGTACACCAAGCGCTCCTCGGTTACGGCAGCGCCTGGTGGCACTGCTGGTTCTCCTGACAGCGTCCCCTGTCGACCCGGATGGTGTACGGACTTTGCCGGAATCCACAGGTTGCGTTAAGGAGCGAGGACCGCGGCGCCGAACCAATGGCAAAGCAGCAGTGCGACTTCCACGTCGATGCGGTCTTCCTCAATTGGTTTGCCACGACGCTCGATGGCGCGGTGGACGCGGTACTTCACCGAGTTGACGTGCAGGTGCAGCTCGTCGGCGCTGGATTTGAAGCTGGAGCTGTTGCGCAGAAACCCTCGGAGGGTCTCCCGTAGCCGCTCGTCACCGTCGGTATCCGTGGCCAGCGGGCCGAGGACCCGGGCGACCCAGGAGCGGGCGTTGTCCAGGCCCACCCGGTCATCTGATCCGACGCCACGAACAGGGGACGCTCCCGAGCTCCCAGAGTGGCAGACAGGTCGGTGACAAACCGCTCCATGGCGTCCAGTTCGTCGCCGTCGACCTGCTCGGCGCACCAGACGATGAGCGCGAGATGGCTGCGGTGCAGGGGGTACTGGATGAGGTCGGTCGTCTCATCGACATCGAGATCGCCGCCGTCGAGCACCTCACGTACCCGTAAAGCCCGTATCTGGTTCCGATTGGCCAGCCATCGATCGCGCTCGGCTTGATAGGCGGTCACCACCTGGTGCGACACCCGGTCGATGTAGGTGAACGAGCTGGCGGCGATCTCTTCGAAGACCCGCCACCCCAGTTCGGTCTCGAGCTGCGCGGCCCGGACTTCGTCGAGGATCAGTTTGAGGACGCCTTGGTGTCCGAGTCGATAGGCCCGGACCAATTCGTCCATATCGGTGCCGCGCTGTGCCAACCGGCGCGCGTGCTCCAGCGCAGCCGTGGGCGGCTCGATGCGATCGATGGGTATCCCGTGGCGGATGGCGGGGAAGAATGCTTCGAGATTGCCTTGCACCGCGTCGTACAGCAGCGCTGTCAGCTCGCCCTCACCGGCCATTTCCGATCGCTCCTGGACCAGCAACTCCTGAAGGGAGCGGGCAATGGCCGGCAGCTTGTCGCTCAACCGGTCCACGATCATCGCGGCGGTCTCGGCGGAGAGCACCCCGGTGTCGTGACTGCGAGCCATCGCTCGACTCTATGGCTTTAGGGGCGGGCTCACGCCCGCATTTGCTACTGGCTGCCGGCGTAGGCCAGGGTGCGCGCGCGGGCCGGCGCTGCGACGTGCGGCAATGCGACCGAGTGGACGGCGGCAGCAGCGGCGCTGCGACGGGCGTTGAACCACCGGACGCCGGCGGCGGCGGCGACCAGCAGCAGCGGCCACAGGCCGATGCCGAAAATGACGATGCCGTCGAAGATGAACTTGGCTTCGAGCATGGTTCTACTCCTGAGATTGGTGAAATGTATTTGGTCCGTTGATATTTGGCGGTTTCTCAACGGGAAGCTGATACCAGAACGGTACGGCTCGCGCGCACCGCGACCCAGGTACCGCCGAGACAATCTTTTGTCGATGAGGCCCCGAATCGTTGTCTCTGAGGAACAAAGGAGCATCAATTTTCCGCGGGTGGCCCCCATTCCGGCCCGCCGAGCCGGCAATTGAAAGTGAAGGCAGCAACCGAACCGAAGGCGTCTGACGTGTCCGAACCCGACGAAACGCAACGCGGCGTCGCGACCGGCATCGTCGCGGAGCTCGAAGCCGAAGGCTTCTACGGTGCAGAGCCTGTCGGGCGCGGCGGGTTCGGCGTGGTCTACCGGTGTCGCCAGCCGTCGCTGGACCGGGTCGTCGCGATCAAGGTCCTCAACACTGACTCAGAGGACGTCGACCTGGAGAGCTTCGAGCGCGAGCAACGGGCGATGGGACGGGCATCAGGTCACCCGAATATCGTGCCGGTGCTGCACAGCGGGCTGACGTTCACCGGGCGGCCGTTCATCGTCATGCCGTACCGCGGCCGCAACACACTGTCGGCATGGATCCGGCAGCACGGGCCGCTGGCCGTCGGGGAGGCGCTGACGGTCGGGGTGCGGCTGGCAGGGGCCCTCGAAACCGCACACCGCGCACCGGACGGGGTGACTCAGCCGCGGGGCAAGCTGGCGTGTGTGCGGAATGGCCGGGTCGGTGGCTCCTCGGCCCGCGCGGCGCGCATCCGGGTGGTGGGCAGGTCGGCGACAGACTGATGTGGTGGGCCGAGTTTCGTTCCCCGGGCCGACTCCCGTTCGATGAGCACACCGCGGGCAATGCGGTCGAGTGCACTCTGGACGTGAATGCGCTCGGGTGCGCCGTGGAATTCGTCTGATTGCGTGAGGGTTTCGGTGATCCAGCTCGAGATCACATTGCGAGCCGCACTCACCTCGGCAGAGCCGGCCGGCGTCAGCGTGTATTCGTTTCCGGAGCGCATGGCAAATCCGGTGGCGACCAACCGGTCGAAGGTCGGTTCCAGGACCTGCCGTGGCACGCGACGGTCGTCCGCGATGTCGAGCAGGTCCGCGGCCCCGGTCGCCGCCGCATACCGGTAGATCAGCATCAGCACCCACAATTGTGCGGTGCCCAGTCGGCTGTTCGAGGTGCGCGCAACCGCTTCCAGGTCAATGCCGTTGCTGTGCTGCAACAGCCGGCCGACAGCGACTTCCAGGAGTTTCTCCGGCGGCTCGGTGGTCGGCATGCCGAAACCCTCGCCCATGTCGGTGCTTCCGCTGGCGGCAGCGTCGCGCAGCGGCACCTGCTTGAGGAAGAGCGCCAGGACGAAGCCGACGACCGCGACCGGCGCCGCCAACAGAAACACCTGACTCAGGGAATCGGCATAGGCGGTGATGATCGGTGCGGCGGTCTCGTGCGGAAGGCTGTGCAGCACTTTCGGATCGGGTGGTGCGCCAGCTGGGATGCGGGCACTCAGGAAGTTCGCGAACATCGAGCCGAAAATCGCGGCGCCGAAGGAACTTCCGATGGTGCGGAAGAAGGTGACGCCGGAGGTGGCGACGCCGAGATCGGCGAAGTCGACGGTGTTCTGTACCACCAGAATCAGCACCTGCATGCTCAGCCCGATGCCGGTGCCGAGGATCAGCAGGAACAGTGATTGGGTCAAAGTCGAGGTGTCGGCGTCCATCCGGGACAGCAGCAGGAATCCCAGTGCCATGATCGCGGTGCCGGCGATCGGGAAGATCCGGTACTTGCCGGTGCGGCCGACGATCGCGCCGCTGCCCAGTGAGGTGACGAGTAGACCGGCCACCATCGGGAGGGTGCGTAGTCCCGACGCGGTGGCTGAGACGCCGTCGACGAACTGCATGTAGGTCGGCAGGAACGTCAGCGCACCCAGCATCGCGAACCCGACGACGAACGAGAGCACACAGCACACCGTGAAGACGGGGTTGGCGAACAAGCGCATCGGCAGAATCGGCTCGGGCGCACGACGTTCCACCATGACGAAGCCGACGAGTGCCAACACCGAGGCAACGAACAACCCGATGATCGTCGCCGAACCCCACGCGTAGGTGGTGCCGCCCCAGCTGGTCGCCAACGTCAGGCCCGCGGCGCCGAGCCCGACCAGGACGATGCCGGCATAGTCGACGACGGCCCGGCCGGCACGGGCCATTTCCGGAATGGCCACCGCCGCGATGGCGATGACCACCATCGCCACCGGCACGTTGATCCAGAACGCCCACCGCCAGCCCAGGTGGTCGGTGAAGAGCCCGCCGAGCAACGGCCCGACGACGGTGGTGACGCCGAAGACCGCGCCCAAAGCGCCTTGATACTTGCCTCTTTCGCGCAGCGGGATGACCTCGCCGATCACGGCGACGGCCGTCACGGTGATGGCGCCACCGCCCAGGCCCTGCAGCGCCCGCGAGGCGACCAGCATCCCCATCGACTCCGAGAGTCCGCACAGGACCGACCCGGCCAGGAACAGCAGGATCGCGACCTGGAAGACCTTCTTCCGGCCGAAGATGTCGCCGAGCTTGCCGACCACCGCGGTCACGATCGTCGAGGCGAGCAGGTAACTCGTGACGACCCAGGACTGGTGGCCGGCGCCGCCCAGATCCGCGACGACCGTCGGCAGCGCGGTCGCGACGATGGTCTGGTCGAGCGCGGCCAGCAGCATGCCGAGGACGACAGCGAGGAAGACGAAGTTGCGTTGTCGGATGCTTGAGGGCACCTGGTCTGTCACGTCAGAACCGGCCTCAGGTCTGGGCCGGAGTACTCGCCAACGCTTCGGTGATGGCCTCGCAGAACGCCGGTAAATCGGCGGGCGAACGGCTGGTGATGAGATTGCCGTCGATACACACTGTTTGATCGACCACCGTGGCACCGGCGTTACGAAGGTCGGTACGGATGCTCGGATAGCTGGTCAGTCTGCGGCCGCGAACGACGTCTGCTTCGACCAGCGTCCACGGGCCGTGGCAGATCGCGGCGACGGGCTTGCCAGAGCGGACGAAGTCGCCGACGAACGCCACCGCGGTGCCGTCGAGCCGCAGCTTGTCGGGGTTCACCGTGCCGCCCGGCAGGATCAGTGCGTCGAACGCGTCGACCCGCACTTCCGATACTGTGCGGTCGACCGCAATGTTGCCTGCCGGTTCGAGGTCGTGATTGCGGGCCTGGATTTCGCCGGCGGTGACCGACAGCACTTCGACGCAACCACCGGCCTCCTCGACCGCGGCGCGCGGTTGCTCGAGTTCGGCTCTCTCGACACCGTCAGCGGCGAGGATGGCGATCCGTCGGCAGCGTAGTTCTTTGAGCACGTGGGTTGGCTACCCGTGTCGGCTACTCCGGAAACACGCGCGTCACCGGCGGTGGCTTGTCGACGATCGCGGGCAAGACGAAGGTCTCGAGATACCGCTTCGCCACCGTTGGATCACTGCTTCCAGGCACCACGTCCAAGAGCAGGCTCAGCGCTGTCGAGATGATGAACTGCGCCAGATCGTGTGGGTGCAGGCCGGCTCGGAACTGCGTTGTCGTGGTGTCGGCTAGCATCCCTTCGACCATCGACTGGACCGTCTGGGTCAGCGATCCGTCGTTGGCGATCAGCGCGACGACCGTGCCATCGGGAGTCTGGGCAGCGATGGTTCTGAGCAGTGGGTCGCGTACCAGTTGGGTCGCGACGATGACCAGGCTGTCGACCAACAGGTCGACCGGCGTCGCGTCGGCCGCCATCTGTTGCAGCATCGCCAGCATGTGCCGCTCGGTGGTGCGCTGCACCAAGGCGGCGATCAGCTCCTTGCGGTTGGCGAACTGCCGATAGACCGCGCTCCTTGAATAGCCGGCTTCGGCCGCGATGACCTCCATGGTGAAGGTGGCGCTGCCGCCCTCGACGAAGTACTGCTCCGCAGCGTCGAGCAGCACCTGTCGGGCCTGCTCGGTGTTGTTGCCGCCACCGACAGGCCGCCCTCGGGGCCTGCGCTGCGGTGCTGACACTCGATGGTCCTGCCGGGGTGGGCCAATGGGATCACCAGTATGCCGCAGCCCGCAGCGCTGACCAGCGGCCCGGATCATTAATGAAACATCAGAACAAATTTGTTCATTTTTCCTCGATGGGCCGGGACGCGGGCTAGCGTGCGGTTGATGACGAGGTTGTCCAGATCTGTGTGGGTACTGCTGGCATCGGGAGTTATGGCGCTCTGGTTACCGATCGCGCCGGCGTGGGCCGACGACGCTTCCGGCCCCCACCACGGCGGGAGTAATGCGTCATCACAGACCGCGTCGTCGCAAATCGGGAAGGCGAAGCCATCGACTGATGCGCACGCGCGCAAGTCTGCCGACCACCCTCCGCGCAATAAGAAGGCCACGGAATCCGGCAAGCCCGACAAGGCCAAATCCGAGAAGCGCGAGACGGCCGAACCCACGAACCCGGAGAAGGTGGCTCGGGCGCGCTCGGTTCGGCCGAAGCCGCCGGCCCCGCTCGCGAAGCTTCTGCACGACGTGCCGGCCACGCAGTCGCAGGCGCCGATGGTCGCCGCCGCGCAAGCAGCTTCAGCGACAACGTCGCAGCCGAGCGCCGTGGTCAAGACGGCTGCAGTTGCTGCCACCAGCACGACCACCGCCGCGGCACCCACCACGACCACCGTCGCCAAAACCGCACGGCCCAGCCTGATCAACGTCATCGGATCGTTCGTCTTCAACGTGATCGGCGGCGCCATGCTCGCGTTTGCCGGCCCGCCGGTACTGCCGCGCGGCAGCACGGTCACCGTCAAGGTGTCCAGCCTGACCATGCCGGACACCGGGCAGAAGGTCCAGGCGAACTGGTATTTCCCCGAGCACGCCGACACGACGACCCGGATGATCTATTTCCAGCACGGGTTCATGGCCGTCGCCCCGATGTACAGCTACACACTCGCCGCGCTGGCGCAGAGCACCAACAGCATTGTGGTGGCTCCAACACTGTCCTCCAATGCATTCGACCCGAATGCTCGATGGCTCGGAGGTTCGGCAGATCAGCAGGCCGTGGCAAACTTGTTCGCCGGTGACCGTTCGGCGCTGACCGAAAGTGCAAGTGCCGCAGCCGGACACCAGATGACGTTGCCGACGAAATTCGTTCTCGTCGGGCACTCGCTCGGCGGCGCGCTGGTTACCGCGGCCGCCGGCCGCATGGCGGACAACGGCGCCATCGAGAACCTGCAGGGCGTCGTGTTGATGGACTCCGTCGATCTGAACAACGTGGTGCCGACCACGCTGCAGAAGTTGACTGGCGCCAATTACCTTCCGATTTACGATATTTCATCCGAACCGTACGTGTGGAACAGGGACGGTCTGGTCGGGCAGGAGCTCGAAACGGCTCGACCCGGGCAGTTCAACGGGGTCATGCTCATCGGAGGTCGGCACATCGACGCGCTGCAGGGTGCCAATCCGGTGCTGCAGTTCGCCGAGTATGCGATCGCCGGTTTCTCGAAATCGTCGAACGTGGAAGCGGAGAAGATCCTCGCCGGCGGATGGATCAATGACATGTTCGCCGGCACCCACACCGGCATCTACGGATCGCCACAGCAGACGATCGAGATCGCCACCAAAGCCGGTCCCGCCACCGCGGTGGCTCTGCCGTTCGCGTCCACCCAGTCGGTGCAGGCGACGCCGTGGGACGGCGTCGCGCAACTGATCCTGAACGCCGTGATGCAGGTGGCTGTCTACGAGCCCCTGGGACAGACCAGTCCGGCTGCGGCCGTCAGCGCAGTTCTGCGATGACCTTCGCGAAGGCCTCTGAATGCTGCTGCTGAACAATGAAGTAACTCACCCCGTAGCGATCCCGGAGTTCGCGGATCCGGTCGGCCATGTCGGCGGTGCTGCCGCTGAGCACGCCGGGCGTCGTCATCAGTTCGGCATCGCTGAGCTCGGGCTGGAAGTGTCGGGTCATCGACAGATTCGGTATCCCGGACCCGTCGGTCGGCACCGCGGTGATGGCCAGGTTCAGCTCCAGCTCGTCGAACCGGGCACCGGCGGCGGTGCGCACGAACGAAATTCGCTCGGCAAGTGGATCGTGCTCGTCGGTGCGCGGTCCGCCGCCGGTCAGCCCGATGATCTGTGCCTGCTGCGCGGCGACGGTCAGCAGCTTGTCGCCGGCACCGGCGATCATCACCGGCACATCGGGCAGGTGCGTGCGTAGGTACGAGGTGACGTGCGCTGTGTACTCCACCCGCTTCCCGGCGCTGGGGAACGGCAGCTCGGCGGCGTCGAACTCTTCCTTGACGTAACCGGCGCCCAGACCCGTCTCGAAACGCCCTTCGGTCAGGTCGCGCATGGCCGCGATATCGCGAGCCAGCAGCGCCGGTTTGTAGAAGCACGCGTTGAAGACGAAGGTGCCCAGGTGCAGGGAGTTGGTCGCCGCGGCGGCCGTCGCCAGCACCGGAAACGGGGCCGGCGCGCCCAGATGGTCAGGCACCAGGAGGACGTCATACCCGAGGTCCTCACCGCGGCGCGCCGCGTCCTGGACCGCTGACGGACTGTCGGTATGTCGCAGGCCGACTCCGAACCGGAAATCTCTCGTCATGTGTTCGACCTTACGGACACGCAGGGCGCACCCGCCGGTGCAAACTGCAGGTGTGAACGCCAGACTGACCCTGACCGCGGTCTGCGTCGTGGTGTTCATGCTGCTGCTCGACATGACGATCGTCGCGGCGGCGCTGGCCGATATCCAGGCTTCTCTCGGCGCCCACCTGTCCGGGTTGCAGTGGGTGGTCGACGCCTATGCGCTGCCGATGGCCGGATTGCTGCTGACCGCGGCGACGGTGGGCGACCGGTTGGGGCGGCGGAGGTTGTATCTCGGCGGGCTGGTGGTGTTCATGTTCGCGTCCGCCGGGTGCGCGCTGGCCCGCAACATCGACGTGCTCAACGGACTTCGGGCGGTGCAGGGCTCGGCCGGCGCGGTGCTGCTCGGGGTCTCGCTGCCGATGATCGCGGCCGCGTTCCCCGATGTGCGGCATCGGGCGGGCGCGATCGCCGCGTACGGCGCGGCGATGGGGGCCGGCGGTGCCGTCGGGCCGCTGCTGGGCGGCGCGCTGGTCACCGCGTATGGGTGGCCGTCGATCTTCCTGATCAACCTGCCGGTCGGGGTGCTCGCGCTGTACATCGTCATCTTCGCCGTCCCGGAAACCGTCGTGGCACACTCCCGTCCGGTCGACGTCTGGGGCACGGCGGTGCTGACGGCGGCGTTGTTCGCCGGTGTGTACGTGCTGATCGAGGGCAACCGCTTCGGGTGGAGCAGCCCGATCATGTTGGGGCTGAGCGCATTCTGCGTGGCTGCGCTGGCGGCCTTCGCGTGGCACGAGTTACGCCAGGCCGAGCCGATGCTGGATGTGCGGCTGCTTTCCGTTCCCGGTTTCGCCGGTGTCTCTCTGGCCGCGTTCGCCGCCAGCGGGACGCTGATCGCGTCGACCAACTACCTCGCGCTGTACTTCATGAACACCTTGGGGTTCAGTCCGTTTGGCGCTGGATTGCGGGCGCTGCCGCTGACGCTGGCCATCGTGGTGGGCGCCCCATTGGCGATGCTCGCGGCGCGGCGGATACCGGTGGCGGCGACCGTACCCGCCGGCGTCGCATTGATTGCCGTGGGCATGTGGATGATGACCGCAGTAAACGCGAGTACGACGTGGACGCATTTCATCGCCGGGTGCGTCGTGGCGGGATTGGGACTCGGTGGACTGTCTGCGCTGACGTCTGACGCGGCGCTGCGTTTCGTGTCGGTCGCCAACGCCGGGATGGCGACGGGCACGGTCAGCACCGCGCGTCAGATCGGCATTCTGGCCGGCGTCGCCGGCCTCGGTGCACTGTTCAGCCGGCACGCGGGCGACCTTGCCGCGGCGCGGCTTTCCGCTGTGCCAGGGCTTGGCGCCGACGCTGCCGGGCAGCTGAGTGACGGGCTGGCCGCCGGCGCCGGGCTGCGGGCGCTCGAGGCGGTACCCGACCGGATGCGTCCGGCACTCGCGACGTTCGCGCGCGAGGCCAGTGCGGCCGGCATGGAGTCCGCTCTGACCGCCGCCGCGCTGGCTGCCACCGTCGCCACGGTGACCGTGGCGCTGCTCATCCGGATAGGGGCCCGGCAAACAATTCGCGCCGATACTGTGGATTAGCCAAAGTTGCTACGGCCGGGGCTGGATGCGGATACGTTCAAGCCTTATGGTCGGCGCTGCTGTTCTCTTCTCAGGGGGGCGGTACAGCGTCGTGATCTCCGATGACCCCGACGAGGTCGAAGCGGCCCAGCGATTGCGATATCAGACGTTCGCCGAGGAGCTGGGTGCCGCTCTCCCGCAAGCGATTCGAGGACCGCGCACCGGCGAGATGATCGACACCGACCGCTTCGACGCATACAGCGATCATCTGCTGGCCCGCGACGAAGAAACCGGGGCGATCGTCGGCTGCTATCGGTTGCTGCCCCCGGACGGCGCCCTGGCGGCCGGCGGCATCTTCACCGACACCAACTTCGAGATGAGTGCCGGCATCGACGCGTTGCGGCCGTCGCTGGTCGAGTTGGGCCGGGCCAGTGTGCATCCCGACCATCGCAGCGGCGCGGTGATGGCCATGCTGTGGGCCGGCATCCTGCGGTATCAGGAACTGACCGGCTATCGGTGGGCGATCGGCAGTCTGTCGGTGCGCATGGAGGATGGTGGTCCGCGCGGTGCGCTGGTGCGCGGCGTCCTGGACCGGGCCTTCCGGAAGCACCCGGCGCCCGAGGAATTCCGGGTCACACCACGAAATCCGGTACAGGTCAACGGAACTCCGCTGGCAGAGCTGCCCGATCCGGGCCGGGTGCGGATTCCGCCGATGGTCGCCGGCAGCCTGCGGATAGGCGGCTTGATTTGTGGGGAACCGTCTTACGACCCGGAATTCGACATGGCCGATTTCGTGGTGTTGATCAATCGGGACATGGTGCATCAGCTCTATCTCGCTCGGCTGACCCGTGTTTGAGGCCGACATGCTGGGGATCGGATTCGGGCCATCGAATCTGGCTCTGGCGGTGGCCCTTGCCGAGCGTGGCGTGCGCGGTCGATTCGTCGATGCCCAGCCGCGGTTCGGTTGGCACCGCGACATGTTGTTGCCCGGCACCCGGATGCAGATCCCGTTTCTCAAAGACCTGGCGACGCTGCGCAATCCGCAGAGTGCCTTCTCGTTCGTGAACTATCTCAGCGAGCGCGGCAGGCTGGTCGACTTCATCGGTCGCCATGACGTGTTTCCCAGCCGGCACGAGTTCCACGACTACCTGCAGTGGGCGGCCGACCAGTTCGCCGCCGACGTGCGCTACGGCCACCGCGTGGCCGGGGTGACGGCGAATGATGCCGGATTCGCGGTACGGCTGGACCCTGACGAGGTCATCTCGGCGCGAACCCTGGTGCTGGGCACGGGTCTGCATCCGGTACTGCCCGCCGGCACGCGGCCGAGCCTGCGCCAGTGGCACAGCCACCAACTGCTCAGCGCCTTGGCGGCCCTTGGCTCCGTGGCACGCGGTCGCTTCGCCGTGGTGGGGGCAGGGCAGAGCGCCGCGGAGGTGGTCGCCTATCTGCACCGCACCTATCCGCTCGCCGAGGTGCACGCCGTGTTCAGCCGGTACGGGTACAGCCTCGCCGACGACAGTGCGTTCGTGAACCGCATCTTCGATCCGTCGGCGGTCGACGAGTTCTATGGCGCGGACAGCGTCGAGCGGCAGCGGCTACTCGACTATCACCGGTCGGCGAATTACTCGGCCGTCGACGTCGACCTCATCGCGGACCTGTACGAGCGCGAGTACGGAGAACGCGTGAGCGGGGACCTTCGACTGTTCATCCACCGGACCTGCGCCGTCGTCGGCGCCGATGAGGACGAGGCGGAGGTGCGCCTCGGCGTGCGCAACCTCATCGACAACACGACCGAGACCGTGCGCTGCGACGCCGTGGTGTACGCGACCGGCTATGCGCCGATGGATGTGTCGGCGTTCCTGGGCGAGCTGGCGTCCTGCTACGAGTTCGACGAGCGGGGCCGCCCGATGGCCACCCGCGACTACAAGTTGGTGGCCAGGCCGGGTGCTCCCGGTGACATCTATCTCAACGGCGCGACGGTCGAACACAGCCACGGGCTCGGCGCGACGCTGCTGTCGAACGTGGCCGTCCGCAGCGGCGAGATCGCGGCCGCGATCAGCCCGTGACGGTCAGGTAGATCAGCACCACGTTCAGCACCGAAATCACCACGGCCACAGTCCATCCCAGTGTCGTGACGACGCGGTGGTTGATGCTCTCGCCCATCACGGCGCGGTTGCTGGTCAGCCGGATCAGCGGAATCAGCGCGAACGGGATGCCGAACGACAGCACCACCTGGGAGATGACCAATGCGCGCGTCGGGTCGAAGCCGACGGCCAGCACCACCAGCGCCGGAATGACCGTGACCGCCCGTCGGAGCAGCAGCGGGTACGACCGGTTGAGCAGGCCCTGCATGATCATCGCGCCGGCGTACGCGCCAACCGAGGAGGACGCCAGGCCCGAGGCCAGCAGGCCGATGGCGAAGCACAGTGCGACCGCCGGACCGAGGGCGTTGCCGACCGCGGCGTGTGCGCCCGCGATGGTGTCGGTGCCTTCGACGCCCTGCAGGTGCGTCGCCGCGACCAGCAGCATCGACAGGTTCACCGCACCCGCGACGACCATCGCCAAGCCGACATCGAAGCGGGTGACGCGCAGCATGTGGCGCAGGGGAGCGCCGGCTTCCGGCTTTCCGTGCCGGTCGCGGGCCAGGCCGGAGTGCAGGTAGACGACGTGCGGCATGACCGTCGCGCCCAGGATCGCGGTGGCCAGCAGGAGGCTCTCGGCTCCGGCGAAGTGCGGCACCATGCCGCCGATCACATCGCCCGCAGCGGGCGGATCGACGAAAAGGCTGGTGAGGAAGCCGATGGTGATGATCGCCAGCAGTCCGGCGATGATTCGCTCGAACGCGCGCTGACTGCCGCGGTTCTGCACCGACAGCAGGCACATGGAGACCACGCCGGTGATCACGCCGCCCACGAGCAGGGGCAGGTCGAACAGCAGTTGCAGCGCGATGGCGCCGCCCACGACCTCGGCGAGATCGGTTGCGACCGCGACCATTTCGGCCTGGACCCAGAATGCGATCCGGGTTGGGGTGCGGCAGTTCTCGGCGACCAGTTCCGGCAGTGAGCGGCCGGTCGTCAGGCCCAGCTTGGCTGACAGGTACTGCACCAGGCCGGCCATGACATTCGCGAGCAGGATGACCCACACCAACAGGAAGCCGAACTTCGCGCCCGCGCTGATGTTGGCCGCGACGTTGCCGGGATCCACATAGGCGATGGCGGCGACGAACGCCGGGCCCAGCAAGGACCACGTTGGGCGCGACGGTGCGCGGGTCTCGGTCAGCACTGCACTCACTCTCTATCCGGGTCTGCGAATAGAAAAGTTAGGTTAGCCGAAACCTTGCGATTGGGGAAATGTGTCGGGCGGCGGCGGGATGTCGCGGATCTGATGCCGGCTGGTGACGCCCAGCTTCGGAAATGACCGGTAGAGGTATCCGGACACGGTGCGAGTCGACAGCTGAAGGCGTGCCGCGATCTGCGGGTTCGTCAGGCCGCGGCCGGCGAGGTAGACGACCTGATGCTCCTGGGGACTCAACTGTCCGGTGGACGGTATCGCCGGCGCTGTCGTGGGAACGCCGGATGCGCGCAACTCCCGCGCGCAGATTTCCAGCCATGGTCTGGCCCCCAGCTTCTCGAAGGTCGCCAGTGCGGCGGAGATGTGCTGGCGGGCTTCTTTGCGTCGGCGGCTGCGCCGAAGCCAGCCTGAGTAACTGAGTCGCAACCGGGCGCGTTCGAAGGGCCACTGCTCACCGGCGGGGTCGGCGAGCGTCCGGGCCAGGGCGTCGCCGACATCTCCGACGTTGAGCAGAGCCGCGGCGTGGTTCAGCAGCTGGTCGAGGCGAGCGGAGCGCGGCTGCGGCAGGTGCGTCAGGGCTGCGGTGAATCTGCGCCTTGCGTCGTCGGCCATGCCCGTCCGCGCTGCCGCCTCGGCGAAGTCGACGAGAGCGCGGAAGGATACGTGCGGGTGCAGCGGCACGCCGGAGGCGGTGAACAGTTCGGCGAGGTGGCCATAGGCGCCGAGGTCGTTGCCCTCCACGATATTGATCAGCCCGAGCACGTGGTGTGCCTGCGCGGAGTGCAATCGGTTGTCTTGGAAGTCCAGCACATTGAGGGCCGCGGTCAGCTGGACCCGAGCCGCTGCGGTGTCGCCGCGCCGCGTTGCGACCGTCGCTCGAATCAGGTCCCCGGTTGCGGTCACCAGTGGTTGATCGCTGACAGCTCCGAGCGTGTGTAGTTGGCTGGTGATCCGCAGGGCCTCGTCCCAGCGCCCGGTGTCGACACACGACCAGGCCAGGACCGCGGTCGTCAGCGCGTGCCCGTTCGTCGAATCATGTTGTGTCATCAGGGATTGTGCGATCCGCAAAGTTCTGATGCTGAGCTCGGACTCGTCTGTCACGCCGGCCGCCAGCCCGATCAGGCTCAGGTCCAGAACTCCCAGACCCTCGATCGGTCGGCTGCTGAACGAGGCCATGTCGGCCTGCGTGCGCAGCGAGTCGGTCACCGCCCAGACCCACAGTCGCGAAGTCGACGAGCCGCCCGCGGTCACCGGCATCGAGTCATCAAGACGCTGTAGCGCCTTCGCTGTGTCCCGATACGCGGACGGATCACCGGACAGGAATGCCGCGGCGGCCGCCACGCGCAGCGGTTCCCAGGCCAGCGCGGGTTCCAGCCGGAGCGCTTCGTCGGCCGCGGTCAGGAGGGTCACGGCAGCAGCCCGCCCGTCATGCCACATCGTGGTCATCCCGTGTGCGGTCAGTGCGCGGATCCGGTCATGTGGATTGCCGGTGGCCGATGATGCGGCATGGGCGCGGTGCCAGGTCTGGCGTTGCGGCAACGCATTCAGCGCATCCGCCAGGAGTTGATGCGCGTCTTGCCGAGCGGTCAGCGGCGCCCCGTAATACGCGGCAGACCGGATGAGCGGATTGACGGGGTTGATGCGTGCTGATTCAACCCGCACGACGCCTGCGGTCTCTGCCGGTGCCAGGACCGCCGGGTCGGCCAATGCTCCCGGGGGCAGCCCGTGCAGATCTGCGGCGGACGCGGCCGCGACGACGACGAGCGCGGCACGCGTCGATGAGGGGAGATGGGCCAGGTGCTGTGCATAGATCGCGTGGACGCTGATCGGCAGCGGCAGTGGGTCCGGTGCGTAGCCCGCCGAGGGGGTTGCGCCGGCAGTCGTGCTGGAAAAGTGGATGATCGCAGCGGCGTTGCCCGCGGACTGTTTCAGGATCTGCTCGCGCAGTAGTCCACTCGGCGGTGTGGGTTGAGCCTCCAGCAGCTCGATCGACTGGTCGAGAGTCATTGGTGCGAGCGGAATTTCGACGGCCGACCGACCCGCCAGCCCCGTCGCGGCAACGGTGTCGGGCAGCGTCAGCGCGACGGTGATCGGGCGGCCCGCGCTGCGGCGGGCGGCGAACAGCAGGACGCTGCGGGACTGCTCGTCGAGCCAGTGGGCGTCGTCGACGGTGACCAGGACCGGCTGTCGCCGCGGTACCGCGTCCAAGAGTTCGAGCAGCGCCGTGGCCAGTCTGGCGGTGTGTATCTGATCGCCGAACAGTGGTGTGCTGAAAAGGGTTTCGATGATGTTGGCCCGGCCGTATGGGTTGGCTTCGGCGTCGTTCAACGCCCGCAGGAGTCGATGGAGGCCACCCAGCGGGGTGCCGGTCTCACCGGGCAGTCCGGCGATTCCGAGGACGCGATGGCCCAACGCATCAGCTTGGCGCTCGGCGGCGACGAGCAGGGATGTCTTTCCTGAGCCCAATGCCCCGGAGATGACGATGACCTGTCCGCGCGGCGGTGACGCGATGGCGTCCCGCAGCACCGTGAGTTCCGCGTCGCGCCCGATGAGCTGCGTCGACGCGGTGTTCACAAGAACCATGAGACATCCGATCGGTCAGCACGTCTAACGACAGATATTGATAAGTCCCATCTACGACGTAGATAATCTGCCGCGTGGAGCTACGGCAGGTCGAGCATTTTGTGGCGGTCGCCATCGAGCGGAGCTTTACCCGCGCCGCACGTCGGGTCCATGTCGTGCAGTCAGCCATCTCGACGTCGATTGCGAAGCTGGAGCGTGAGCTCGGTGTGCAGTTGTTCGATCGCTCCCGTCAGCAGATCGAGCTCACCGTCGCTGGCGAACGATTCCTCGCCCAGGCGCACGAACTGTTGCGCGTCGCGGGTTCGGCTGCAGAATCGGTGGCATCCAGTCGCGGCCAGCTGATGGGTAGCGTCGAGTTCGGGTCATTGATCTCGTACGGCCCCATGAATGTCGCCCAGGTGCTCGGCGAGTTTCACCGAGCGCACCCCTTTGTTCGGCTTCGGTTGCAACTCAATCAATCTGGCGCCTCGGCATATCTGTCGGCACTGGTCGACGGCTCCTTGGATCTGGCTCTGGTCTCGGTGCCCAACAGATTTCCTCCGCAACTCGAAATGCGGTTGATGTTCGAGGAACCGATGTTCTTCGTGTGCCGCGCTGATCACCCGATGGCGTCGGAGCGGACGGTCGGTCTGATCGACCTGGCAGCTGAGGACCTGATCGGGTTCCCGCCGGATTGGGGCTTTCGCTCCTTGATGGACAACGCTTTTCTGGCGGCGGGCGCCCAGTCGCGGCCCGTCCATGTGATTCCGGCCGGCTTCTCGGTTGTGGGTGAACTGGTTCGCCAAGGGCTGGGGACCACCTTCATGCCCGCGTCGGAATGCGCGGAATTCGACGATCTGCGAGCCATCGAATTGAGTCACACCGTCAGGTGGCAGGTCTATCTGGCGTCGCAGCCGATGGACCGTCTGACCCCGGCCACCGCGGCCCTGGCGGACATGCTGATTCAGGCCGCGGCTTCGAGCTAGTTCGCCCCGAGTGTCGGCTGGTGGTCGAGAATTCGCGAAATCCTCGACCACCAGCCAACATTCGATGTCCTACTTGGCGTGCTCGGCGCCGTGAGATGCCTTGGCGGGCTTGGCGTCGGTCTTGCTGGGCTTGGTGTGGGGTTTGGCGGGCTTGGCAGGCTTCGGGTCAGCCTTGGTGTCCGCACCCTTGGTGTCGCCGCCCTTGGTGGGGGTCTTTCCGGTGCCGGCGTCCGCGGGCTTGGCGGTACCCTCGCTGCCGGCGGTGTCCGCGGGCTTGGTCGTCCCTGTCTCGGCCGACGAATCAGGCTTTGTCGCACCAGTTTTCGTGGGCGTCTCCGTCGAACTCGTGGTGTCGGTCTTCGTCGTATCCGTCTTCGTCGTGGTCTGGTCAACAGGCTTGGTGGTTGCCGTGGTCTTTGACGGCGCAGCCGGCAGGGCCTTGACGACGGCCGCGGCCGGCAGTGCGACGGTCGTCGCGTCGGCGGCGGGCACCGAGTTGGCGGCGACAGGTGCGGTGGCTGCGACAGCCGTCGTAGCCGTCTTGATCGGCGGCGGCTTGAGCGCGTCGGCGACGAGTTTCTGCATGAGCTGCAGTGCGGCGACCGGGCCCGGCAAGTTGACGGTGAAGCCGAGCGGTCCACCGCCGATGTTGATGCCGAACGAGGTCAGCAGTCCGCCTGCGTACAGCGGCACGCCGGGCAGGCCCGTGTTGATCACGGTCGACAGGTCCGGGCCGTAGCCGCCGTTGAGGACCCCGTTGAGGACCGTCGCGGGAATCGAGATGAGCGAGGTGGCCACCTTGCCGAGGTCGCCGGTGCGCGTGGCGTCGATGACGTCCTGCACCGCGGCGCCCAGCGCGGCGGGCGCTTGGATCAGCGGGCCGAGCAGACCACCGACGATGACGAGGGCATTGGACGGTTGCAGCCCACCGAAGCCCTGGTTGAGCGTGTTGAGCACGTTGACGGCGTTCTGCAGCGGGTTGGCGGCGATGACTCCCAGCGGGCCGAGCTTGTCGATGGCTGTGACGAGACCTTGCAGCGGGTAGGCGATCGAGTTGATGGCGGGTGCGAGCAGATTGGTCAGCGGGATCAACGCATTCAAGCCGACCAGCAGCAGCTGATTGGTCGCATCTTCGACGTTGCCCTTCGCCAGGTCGTTGACGGCGGCGGCCAACAGCGGCGGTACCGCGGTGGTGAGGTTGGTCCCGATCTGGCCGAGGGTGCTGCCCAGCGCGTTCAGCAACGGCGGGGCGGACGCGAACGGAACAGCCGGTTGTGGAGTGGGATCGACCGTCACCGAACCGGGCGACGACACCAGTTTCAGGAGGTCCTGAAGGGCGGCGAGCTGGTTGTTGAGCGCTGCCGTCAGAATCGGCGTCGGCCCGTTGGTCTGCGCCGTGCTGACGATGGTCTGCAGGCTGGCGACGGTGTTCTTGAACGCTGCACCGAATGCGGCGAAGGGATCGACGGCGGCGGTCAGGCGTACGGCGGTGCGCTCGATCTGCGCTTCCATGTGGTGGATCTGGGTACTGACGGTCGGCGCCATGACCGGGGCAACGGCGATAGCCGCGGCCCCAGCCAGGGACACGCCGACGGAAGCGAACGGTCGAGCGGCGGTGTGCATAGCGGGCCCTTTCAAAGGCTCAGAATCGGACGCAGTGATTCTGGCTTTGAGAGGTAGGTCACCCGCTAGCGACGAATGACTCTATTTTCGACGGCGTCAGTTGGGGCGGTACAGGCCTTTTCCGGTGATGAGCGGCAGATCCAGCGTCGTCCGGATGCCCGGCTCGGCGGCGACGACTGCGGGAATGGCGTTCACGACGCGCGCCGCGGTAGCCACGAGTCCGGCGTGATTGTGGTCGCCCTTGCGGCTGCTGAGACACAGGTCAAGGGCGTACGACGGCTCGCCGGTCACCTCGACGCGGTACGAGCCGCCCTCCTGGGCCGGCTGCGGCCAGTCGGGGCACAGGTCGTCACGCAGGCGGGTGATGTGCTCCAGCACGACGGCCGGGCGGCCGTCTTTCATGCCGCGCACCTCGAACCGCATGGCCGCCGTGGTGCCCGCGGGGATGTGGCCCGACGCGATGTCGAAGTCCTCGGGTGCCGGCACCCGGGTGTGCTCCTCGGTCAGCTCGTCGAGCTCGATGCCGAGGCCCGCGGCCAGCTGGCGCACCACCGAACCCCAGGCCAGGCTGAGCACGCCGGGCTGCAGCAGCATCGGCAGCTCGTCGATGGGCTTGCCGAAGCCCATCACGTCGAACATCACCGTCGCGCTGTCGTAGGTGGCGTAGTCGACGATCTCCATGCACCGGACCTGCTCGATGCTCTGGCAGGTGCCCATGAGGGCAAGGGGGAGAAGGTCATTGGCGAATCCGGGGTCGATGCCATTAACAAATAGGCTCGAACAGCCCTCCTGCGTGGCGTCTTCGAGCGGCGCGATCAGTTCGGCGGGCAGCACCTGCCACGGGTACTGCAGGAACACTGCCGCACTGGCGACGACATTGACCCCGGCGGCCAGGATGCGCCGGTAATCTTCGAGCGCTTCGGGCAGCCGGTTGTCGGCCATGGCGGTGTAGACGACGCAGTCCGGCTTGCCGGCCAGGATGGCGTCGAGGTCGTTGGTGGCCTTGATTCCGGTCGAAACCTCAAGTCCGGCAAGCTCTCCGGCGTCCTTGCCGGCCTTGGCGGCCGAGGACACCCAGACGCCGGTCAGTTCGTAGGCGGGGTCATTGATGAGTTGAGTCAGGGCATGGCGGCCGACGTTGCCAGTGCCGACTGCGGCGACTTTGATTGGCATGTAAGGGTTCCTCACAGGTCCGGGATGGGTAGGTCGAGGTTGGGAAACGTGAGGCCGCCGTCGACCTCCAGCACCTTGCCGGTGACGTAGGCGCCGGCCGGTGACGCCAGGTACAGTGCCGCCGCGGCGATGTCCTCGGGGTCGCCGAGGCGGCGCATCGGGGTGGCCTTTTCCATGGGATCGCGCAACGCGTCGTTGGAGGCGACGATGTCCAGCGCCGAGGTCAGGATCGAACCGGGGGCGATGCCGTTGACCCGGATCTTCGGGCAGAGGTCCATCGCGGCGAGCTTCGTGTAGTGCGCCAATGCGGCCTTGGCGGTGCCGTACGCGGCGAAACCGCGGCCCGCCAACCGGCCGACGGCCGAGGTGATGTTGATGACGCTGCCACCGCCGGCGTGCTCCAGCATCAGCGGGACCGCCGCCTGGGTCAGCGCATGCGCGGTGGCCACGTTGAAGGTGAAGGCGTCTTTGAGATCCTGCGGCGAGGTGTACATGAGCGGAGCGGGCATGGTGCCGCCGACGTTGTTGACGACGACATCTAGTCTGCCGAAGGCGTCGACCGCAGCCGCGGCGAGCTTGGCCGTCTCGTCGGGGTGGGCGAGGTCCGCGGCGACGATGTGCGCCCGTCGGCCGGCCTGCTCGACCAGCTTCGCCACGTCCTGCAGCTGGGACTCGGTGCGCGAGGCAATCACCACGTCAGCACCGGCTTCGGCGAAGGCGACGGCGATGGCCGCGCCGAGGCCGCGGCCCGCGCCGGTCACCACGGCTACCTGGTTGTCGAGTCGGAATCTGTCCAGAATCACGTGTGCCTCATTCGCCTCGTCGTGGTCGTTGTTAGGCACGCTAGCAAGATTGAGGCGCTGCGGGAACAGATTTCTAGAACACGTTTCAATTAGCCCTTGCGGGCTTTGACACTGGCCTCCAGCTTGGCCAGCAGATCGGACACGTCCTCGGTCGCGTCCAGTTCGGTCGCCGCTTCCTCGGTGGTGAACGCCTCGCCGCCCGCGATCTTCGCTTCGATGAGCTCTTCCATCTGCTCGCGGTAGGTGTCGTGGAACTGCTCGGGGTGGAAGTCGTCGGTCATCGAGTCCACCACCTGACCGGCCATCTTGAGCTCGGCCGGCTTGATCTCGACTTCCTTGTCCAGCACGGGGAAGTCCGGGTCACGAACCTCATCGGGCCACAGCAGGGTGTGCACGATCATCACGTTGCGTTTGCCGAAGTCCTTGACCCGTAACGCGGCAAGCCGGGTCTTGTTGCGCAGCGAGAAGTGCACGATGGCGACCCGATCGGTCTGCGCCAGTGTCTGGGCGAGCAGCACGTACGACTTGGACGACTTCGAGTCGGGCTCCAGGAAGTAGCTCCGGTCGTACATCAGCGGATCGATCTGATCGGCGGGAACGAACTCCACCACCTCGATCTCGCGGCTGCGCTCCTCGGGCAGGGTCGCGATGTCGTCGTCGGTGATGATGACGGTCTGCCCGTCCTCGGATTCGAAAGACTTGGCGATATCCCGGAACTCGACGACCTCGCCGCAGACCTCGCACACCCGCTTGTATCTGATGCGGCCATTGTCCTTGGCGTGCACCTGATGAAACTTGATGTCGTGATCCTCGGTGGCGCTGTACACCTTCACCGGCACATTGACCAGTCCGAAGGCGACTGACCCCTTCCAGATGGACCGCATACCCAAGTATGGCCCATGATCGCGTCCGGGCTTGGATACTTGAGCAGTGGAGCAATTCGGACGGGTGCGGCTGACCAACCCGGACAAGGTGCTCTACCCGGCGACCGGTACCACCAAAGCCGACGTGTTCGACTACTACCTCGCCGTTGCCGATGCGATGTTGCCGCACATCGCCGGTCGCCCCGTGACCCGTAAACGGTGGCCCAATGGTGTTGCGCAGCAGCCGTTCTTCGAAAAGCATCTGGCGTCGTCGGCGCCGGAGTGGCTGGACCGCGGCGCCATCACCCATCGCAGCGGGACGACCGTCTACCCGGTCATCGACACCGTCGAGGGGCTGGCCTGGATCGCCCAGCAGGCGGCACTGGAAGTGCATGTGCCGCAATGGCGTTTCGTGGGCGACGCTCCAGGCCCGGCCACCCGCATCGTGTTCGACCTCGATCCCGGCGACGACGTCACGATGGCTCAGCTGTGCGAGGTGGCCCGCGCCGTCCGTGACCTCGTCGCCGGCATGGACCTGGAGGCCTATCCGCTGACCAGCGGCAGCAAGGGGCTGCACCTCTATGTGCCGCTGGCCTCGCCCGTCAGCTCTGGCGGCGCCTCGGCCGTCGCCAAACGTGTTGCCCAGCAGCTCGAATCGTCGATGGGCGGGCTGGTCACCGCGACCATGACCCGCAGCGTGCGGGCCGGCAAGGTGTTCCTGGACTGGAGCCAGAACTCGTCGGCCAAGACGACGGTGGCGCCGTATTCGTTGCGTGGCCGCGATGAGCCGACGGTGGCGGCGCCGCGGAGCTGGGACGAACTCGACGACACCGGGTTGCGCCAGCTGCGGTTCGACGAGGTGCTGACCCGGCTGGACCGCGACGGTGACCTGCTCGCGGGACTGGATGCCGGTGCGCCCGTGGCCGACCGGCTCACCACCTACCGCAGCATGCGCGACCCGGGCCGGACGCCCGAGCCGGTGCCTGCTGCCGAGCCGGCGTTGGGCGAGAACAACCGCTTTGTCATCCAGGAGCACCACGCCCGCCGGCTGCACTACGACTTCCGGCTGGAACGCGACGGCGTGCTGGTCAGTTGGGCTGTGCCGAAGAACCTCCCGGACACCTCGACCGTCAACCACCTGGCGGTGCACACCGAAGATCACCCGCTGGAGTACGCGACCTTCGAAGGCGACATCCCCAAGGGCGAGTACGGCGGCGGGCACGTCACGATCTGGGACGCGGGCACCTACGACACCGAAAAGTTCCGGGACTCAGGCGAACGCGGCGAGGTGATCGTCAACCTCCACGGCAGCCGGGTTTCCGGGCGGTATGTCCTGATCCAGACCGAGGGCAACAACTGGCTGGTCCGCCGGATGAAAGAGCAACGGCTGCAACCGATGCTGGCCACCCATGGCTCGGTGGGCCGACTGTCGCCGGATGACTGGGCCTTCGAAGGTAAGTGGGACGGCTACCGATTGCTGGTCGACGCCGACCACGGCCGGATCCGGCTCACCGCGCGCAGTGGGCGGGACATCACGGACGAGTTCCCGCAATTGCAGTCCCTGGCAGCCGATCTCGCCGAGCACCACGTGATTCTCGATGGTGAGGTGGTGGCGCTGCAGGACGGGGTGCCGAGTTTTCAGGTAATGCAGAACCGCGGCCCCGACACCCACATCGAGTTCTGGTGTTTCGACATCCTGGCCCTCGACGGGCGTGATCTGAGCCGGGCGAAGTACCGGGATCGGCGAAAGCTGTTGGAAACGCTGGCTTCCGATGGCGCATTGACGGTGCCGCCGCTGCTGCCCGCGGCGGATCCCTTGACGTATGCGGGTGACCGCGGTTTCGAAGGCGTGGTCGCCAAGAAATGGGATTCCGGCTACCGGCCCGGACGGTCGGAGGCCTGGGTCAAGGACAAGTTCTGGAGAACCCAGGAAGTGGTGATCGGTGGCTGGCGCGCCGGGGAAGGCGGCCGCACCAGTGGCATCGGGGCGCTGCTGGTGGGGGTGCCGGCTGAGGGTGGCTTGCGGTTCGCCGGGCGGGTCGGCACCGGGTTCACCGACAAGATGCTGGGCGACCTGCGGGCGCTGCTGCAGCCTCTCGAAACCAGTGAATCACCTTTTACCGCAGCACTTTCCACCCTGGATGCCAAAGGTGTGACGTACGTACGGCCCGAGCTGGTGGGGGAGGTGCGCTACAGCGAGCGCACCACCGACAGCCGGTTGCGCCAGCCCAGCTGGCGCGGGCTGCGACCCGACAAGACGCCGGATGAGGTCATCTGGGAATAGCGGCGACGGCTTCTTCCAGGCCCCGGGTCGCCAACTGGTCGGCCAGCTCGTTGTCGGCGACGCCGGCGTGCCCCTTCACCCAGAACCACTCGACCTCGTGCCGGGCGCACGCGGCCTGCAGTCGCTTCCAGAGGTCGACGTTCTTCACCGGCTGCTTGGCCGCCGTCAGCCAGCCGTTGCGTTCCCAACCGTGCACCCACTTGGTGATGCCGTTGCGGACATAGGTGCTGTCGGTGTGCAGGTGCACGACGACGGGCCGCGTCAACGCTTCGAGCGCCATGATCGGCGCCGTCAGTTCCATCCGGTTGTTGCTCGTCTCACCAGGCTCGCCGCCGCACATCTCGCGCACGTGGTGACGCAGGCGCAGCACCGCGCCCCAGCCGCCGGGACCGGGGTTGGGGCGGCAGCCGCCGTCGGTGTGGATGACCACGATGTCATCGGTGTCGGAGTCGCTCATGACTGGCGCGCCTCCTGGAGCAGTCGCACGGCCTTCGGTCCGACGCCGTGCATGGGGAGAAGCTCGCTGAGATCGGCGGGCAGGTCCGCGAGGGTGCGATAGCCGGCGTCGATCAGCGCGCCGGTCGCGGGCCGCCCGATCGAGATGCCGTCGAAGACGGGGCCGCGGTCGGTCATGGTGCGAGGTTAGCGTCCCGGACGTGCGGGGAGATCATCGCCGTGCGGACCGACATCCCGAATTCCTGGTGGCGGAGCGTGGTGATTCGTCGTCCCGGCTGCACCGCCGGTTTGATTGGTGCGGTGCGGTCGCCGAAGTACGCGGCGGTCGCGTCGATGTCCTGGGCGACGAAGGTCAGACCCCACAGCGTCGACGGCCCGTCGCCCGTCGTCTCGGGTGAGCCGACGACTTCGAGGATCACCTCACCCAGCCGGAAGAAGATCTGGCGCATCGGTCGTCCACCGAGTTGTCCGTCGCGCTCCCGGCGTGGATGGACGTCGACCGCCGCCAGCGACGCAACGGTCCGATTCAGGTCTGGCGACAGCAGCACGACGTGGTCGATCGAGATGGCGCCGTTCGCGTGCACGGCCGGCGTCGTTGCCGGGGCGTCCGACCGGGTGGTGGGAATGCCGTCGAGAGGGGCGCCGGACGGCAGCCCGCGCAGCGACCAGCCGACGATGCCCTTGCCGCGGTCACGCCCGACCAACCGGACCCGGACGCCGCCGATCCGGCATACACCGTCCGGGTCGACGGCGAAGCCGGCAGCGGTCCAGGAGTCCGCGGTGTCCGCGACCTCGAACTCGTCGACGGTAACGGTCATTGCGCGGCCTCGTCGACAGCCACCCGCAGCCGCGGCGGTTTCGTATCCGGCGCCACCCGCTGCCACACCGCGTCGACCATGGGTGCCAACAGTAGTTCGCCCATCTGCCGGGCCAGCACGGCCACGACCTGGGTGTTCTCGCGCCGGGTGGTCGAGGCGCGACCGGTCTTGCGGGCGGCCCGGACCTCGCGCTGGGTCAGGTCGACGATGACGTCGATCAGGTGACTGTCGGCGACGTTGGGCTGCAGCAGGGCCCGGCGCACGTAGTCGACCACCGTCGGATTGGCCCGCAGCATGTCCCGGACGGCATCGTCGCGCACTGCCGTCGAGGCGGATTCGGGGACTTCGGCGAGGGCATTGGCGAAGTAGTCGACCACCAGCTGGTCCACCGCATCCCGCAGGCCGGCCTTGGTCTTGAAATGGTGCTGCACCAGTCCCACCGCGACGCCGGCCTCAGCGGCGATGGCGCGCAAGGAGATTCGGTCCTCGCCGTGTTTGGCGTAGAGGTCCAGCGCGGTGTTGCGGATGCGCGCCTTGGCCGTCAGGTCGTCGATAGTTGCCCGCGGATCAACCATCAGACCTCCCGTCGACAACCAGATCAATGTACTGTACACATGAACAGAAGCCTATACAGTTGTATAGCGCACGGAACTTCTAGCGAGGTGGACCGATGTCAGAGCTTTTCCCGAAGTACCGGGCCAGCTGGGAGACCGATCAGCACCGCGAGCTGCGTCAGCACGCCGCGGCGTTCCTGGCCAAAGAGGCCACGCCCAATCAGGAACGGTGGGCCAAGAATCACCAGGTCGACCGCGAGTTCTGGAACAAGCTGGGCGACGCCGGCCTGTTGGGCCTGGACCTGCCCGAGGAGTACGGCGGCGCGGGCGGCGACTTCGGCTTCTCGGCCGTGGTGGCCGAAGAGTTTGCGCTGGCCCATGATTCGGCTTCGGGCTGGTCGGTGCACTCGCCGATCGTGGCCCACTACATCGACACGTACGGCAGCGCGGAACAGAAGGCCCGCTGGATGCCGAAGATCATCAGCGGCGAGACCGTGCTGGCCATCGCGATGACCGAGCCGGGCACCGGTTCGGACCTGCAGGCCGTCCGCACCACCGCGATCCGCGATGGCGACGATTACGTCATCAACGGGTCAAAGACCTTTATTTCCAATGGATCTCTGTGCGACATGGTGGTGATTGTCGCCAAGACCGATCCCGCTCAAGGGGCGGCGGGCGTCTCGCTCATCGTTGCCGAGGTCAACGACCTGCCGGGCTTCGAGCGGGGCCGGGTGCTGGAGAAGGTCGGCCAGCACGGCCAGGACACCCGCGAACTGTTCTTCACCGATATGCGGGTACCGGTCGCCAACTTACTCGGCGAGCAGGAGGGGCTGGGCTTCTACCAATTGATGTCGCAGCTGGCCCGCGAGCGCCTGGTCATCGGCTCCATCTGCGCCGGCATGGCCGAGGCCGCGGTGCTGGAGGCGATCAAGTACACCAAGGAGCGTGAGGCGTTCGGCAAGCCGCTGATCAAGTTCCAGCACAACCGATTCCAGCTCGCCGAGCTCAAGGCCGAGGTGCTGTCCATCAAGACCATGGTGGACTACTGCGTGCAGGCGTTGATCGACGGCGACAACGATCCGGCGATTGCCTCCATGGGCAAGCTGATCGCCGCCGACCGGGCAGTGGCGGTCGTTGACCGCTGCGTCCAGTTCTTCGGTGGCTACGGGTACATGATGGAGTACCCGATCGGCCGGGCCTACGCGGCGGCGCGGGTGAACAAAATCTACGGCGGCACAAGCGAAATCATGAAGGAGATCATCAGCCGCACGCTGTGATCTTTCTGCCCGCGAGCAGACGTGAACACCCCCAAAGCGCGATGGTTTTGGGGGTGTTCACGTCTGCTCACCGGTTGGTGAGCAGTTGGTCGCGGGATTTGGCGATACGTGGCAAGGTGAAGCCATGAGCGGCTCAGACGAGTACGGCGTCGACGACGACGATCAGCTGACCCAGGAGGACATGCTGATCGACCGCGGCGTCGATGACCTGCTGGATGAAGGCTACGAACCGCCGGACGCCTGGCGCGAGCCGCGCGATCACGAGACACTCGATGAACTCCTCGCCGAGGAGGAGCCGGACCCCGCAATGCAACTCGACGATGGTGACACGGTCGACGAGCAGTGGGGTGACGACGAGGTGGGTGACCAGCGGTCCGGCCGCCTCGTCTCGGGCGATCAGGACGGTGAACTCACCGGAGGCGATGTCGGCATCGATGGTGGTGCGGCCTCGGCCGAGGAGGCCGCCATGCACATCATCGACTTGTAACCACCGAGCGAAAACCCCCAAAACGTGCTGGTTTTGGGGGTTTCGCGTCCGCGTGGCGACTAGACCTTGGCGATGACGTTCTCCGCGAACATCTCGAGGTGCTTGATCTTCTCGTCGAGCGGCTGGGTGTCCTCGCCCATGATGTAGGGCACCCGGAAGCCGACGATGACGTCAGTGACGCCCTTGTCCTCGAGGCGCTTCACGCCGTCGACGGTGAAGCCGTCGATCGAGATGACGTGGATCTGGTACTCGTCGCAGAGCCCGATGCGCTCCTCGGATTCGCGGTACTGCGCCAGCTTCTTCAGCAGTGGGTCGAGCTCGGCCGGGTCGCCGCCGCCGTGCATCCAGCCGTCGTTGCGGGCGGCGCGCTTGAGTGCGGCGTCGGCGTGACCACCGACCAGGATCGGCACCGGCTTGGTCGGCGCGGGCGTCATCTTGGTCTTGGGGATGTCGTAGAACTCGCCGTGGTACTCGAAGTAGTCACCCGAGGTCAGGCCGCGGACGACGTCGATGCACTCGTCCATGCGCTTGCCGCGGCGGGCGAACGGCACGCCCATGACGTCGTAGTCCTCGGGCCACGGGCTGGTGCCGACCCCCAGGCCAAGGCGGTTGTCGAACATCGCGGCCAGGGACCCGGCCTGCTTGGCCACCAGGGCCGGCGGCCGGATGGGCAGCTTCAGCACGAAGATGTTGAAGTGCAGCTTGGTGGTGACCGCGGACAGGGCGCCGATCAGGGAGAACGACTCGATGAACGACTTACCGTCGAGGAATTCGCGGTTGCCGTCGGCGGTGTACGGGTAGGTCGAGTCGGACTCGAAGGGGTACGCGATGCTGTCCGGGATGGTCATCGCGTGGTAGCCGGCCTCGTCGGCTGCCTTGGCCAGCGGGATGTAGTAGGACGGATCGGTCATCGCTTCGGCGTAGGTGAACCTCATGACCCGATGTTAGAACGTGTTCTAGTTTTGTGGGCCGGGTACGGCCCATTAAGTGGCCGCTAGGTGAGCGGGAACGGCGGCAGACCGGCGCCGCTGATGGCGTAGCCGCCCTGCTGGCTGCGCTCGGTGACCCTTGCAGTCGCTGTGCGGTCGCCCACCGCCACGGTGACGGGGGTGCGGGGCAGCTCATCGAGTGTCTCGAAAACCGTTCCGCGCCAGTGGTACTGGCCGTCGATCGGATCCAGGTGGCCGGCCAGCCGGACCCGCACCTCGCGGCCGTCGATGGTGGCGGGCCCGTCGTAGAGGTCTTCGGCGTCGGCGATGTCCGCGCGCGCCGCGGGCGCGATGGGGCCGCCGGGCAGGAATCCGCTGCGTCGCCACAGCCGGCGCGCGATGGGGCCGAGGAGTCCAACTTCCTCCAGGAACGAGGCCAGTGGAGCGAAGCCCGCGATCTGCGTCTCGATCCGGTGCGGCGAGGTCCGCGCCATCCGGCGGGCGGCCCTCGCATCCAGGCCGACGCGGCGGTACTGCACCTTGTTGGTGAACAGGAACCGGAAGAACAGCCCGCCGATACCGTTGATGTTGCCGATCCAGAAGCGCTTCGGCCACGACATCTCGGGCGTGCGCTTGCGCAGCCCGTCGCGGGCGAACTGGATGTGCCGGGCCTCTTCGGTGACGTGAATCCGCATGAGCCGCTGCACCATTGGCTGCAGCTCGGGGTCGTCCATCATCTGGCGCTGCAGCGAATCGAAGATCTCCTCGCCGATCAGCGCCGCCACCCACAGCACCGAGCCCTGGAAGGCGAACGGCAGCATGTTGATGATCGTGCGCTGGTACCACTTCGGCCGCACCGGATCGGCGCCGACCTTCTCGATGGCCTTGCCGAACATCACCATGTGCCGGGTCTCGTCACCCAGCTCGGTCAGCTCGTAGTGGGTCGTGCTCGCAGTCGGGTCCTGGTGCATCATCTTGCGCAGCAGCGCCTGGTTCAGGATGTTCTCGAACCAGATGCCCGCCGAGAGGGTGTTCACCAGTTCCTGGCGGGACAGTTCGATCTGCTCGGCCCGGCTCATCGATTCCCAGATCGGCGTGCCGTACAGCGACACCACTTTCGGTGGCAGGAAGTACTTGTCCGGATCGATCGGCGCGTCCCAGTCGATGTCGACGATCGGCGCGTAAGACTTGCGCACAGAGCCTTTGAGCAGGCGCTCGGCGAACTCTGCGCGACTGGTCTGGCCCTTGACCGAAGCTGTCATCGTTGACATCCCTTCGAAAGTGTCCGGTGTCTCGAAGTTACGTCCGATACCGGAGGTAGTCAATACCTGCGGTACTGGATAAAAGTGAGGCCGCCGTAGGCCGCTAGCCTTCGCGGATGCGCACTATCCACGTCATCGGTATCGGTGCCGGCGACCCGGACTACGTCACCGCTCAGGCCGTCGCGGCGCTCAATGACACCCAGGTGTTCTTCGCGATGGACAAGGGTGACACCAAGGACGACCTCGTCGCGCTACGCCGGTTGATCTGTGAGCGGTTCATCGAAAGCCCCGACTACCGGTTCGTGGCGCTGCCCGATCCCAAGCGGGCGAAGGCCGTAGATGGTCGGGCCTACCACGACGCGGTGAATGAATGGCATGCCGCGCGGGCCCGGCTGTGGGCCGAGGCCATCGAAACCGAACTCGGGCCCGACGGCGTCGGAGCCTTCCTGGCCTGGGGCGATCCGTCGCTCTACGACAGCACCCTGCGCATCCTGGACCGGGTCGCCGAACACGTCGAGTTCGAGTTCGACGTCATCCCTGGCATCACCGCCATCCAGGCACTCACCGCCCGACATCGCATCCCGCTCAACGACATTGGCGAGCCGGTGCTGATCACGACGGGCCGTCAGCTGCGTGAGCACGGGCTGGCCGGCGCCGCGGTGGTGATGCTCGACGGCGAGTGCTCGTTCCTGGAATGCCCACCGCAGACCCGCATTTGGTGGGGCGCCTATCTCGGGACCCCGGACGAGATACTGATCGCCGGCACCGTCGCCGAGGTTCGGGAACGGATCGCCCAGGAGCGGGCCGAGGCCCGGGTCCGGCACGGCTGGATCATGGACATCTATCTGCTGCGGGCAGAATCGACGCTATGAAATCGTTGTTGCTGCGGGCCGCCGTGACCGGCCTGGCGTTGTGGGTGGTCACCAAGATGGTGTCGGGGATCGCCTTCGTCTTCCCGGTGGGCAGCAGCCAACTGGAGCGGGTCGGCATCATCCTGGTCGTCGCGTTCGTCTTCGGGTTGGTCAACGCCATCATCAAGCCGATCGTGCAGCTGTTCGCGATCCCGCTGTACATCCTCACGCTCGGCCTGGTCCACATCGTGATCAACGCGTGGATGCTGTGGATCACCTCGTGGATCACCGAGAACACCACGCACTGGGGCCTGTCGATCGACCAGTTCTGGTTCACCGCGATCTGGGCGGCGATCCTGCTGTCGGTCGTCGGCTGGGCGCTGGGTCTGGTGCAGCGCGCCGTCGAACGTTAGGTCAGCGACGCCCGGATCGCCTGTAACTCGGTGGCGCCGAAGGCCGGTGGCTCGATGATGTCGGCTGCCGGACGTCCGGTGCGGACCGTTTTGGCCAGGTCGCCGATGGTTGCGGTCAGCCGCTCGGCGTCGTCGGGGGTGATCGGAGCTTCGGACCGTTCGGTGGCCCAACCCGCGGCTAGCGTCCGGTAGGCCAGTTGCTCGGTGGCCACGATCGCCGGCCAAAGTCGTTCTGCCGCAATCCGGTCCCGGGTCGACCCGCCGATGGCGGTGTCGTAGACCGGGAGCATGGCCATCGCGCGCAGCTGCAGATCACGACGGTCATTGCGGGCCTGGTCGGTGGTGACCGCGCCCGCGGCGAGATGGCTGACCACGACGGCGACGGCATCCAGCGTCGCGGCGATCGACTCGGCGGGGCGCGCTGCCGGATGTCCACGCCGCGTCAGCCACAGCACCAGAAGTGCTACCGCACAGCCGATCACGGTGTCGATGCCGCGGGCGAGCAGGAAGTCGAGCACGTTCGTGATGCGGTGACCACCCGACGCGATGGTGAGTGCCGCCGGCGTGATGAGGATGACCGCGACCGTGTAGTTGCGCACCACGAACATCTCGATCACGAACTGCAGCGTGCCGACGATCAGGGCGAGCCAGGGGCCACCGGGCGCGGCGACCAAGATGCCACCGGCCAGCAACAGGCCGAGCCAGGTGCCCAGGGTGCGTTCGATGCCGCGTTGCACTGTGCGCCGCCAATCGAAACCCTGGTGCAGCATCAGCACCGCCGCCGCCATGGCCCAGTAGGCGTGGTCCATGTTCAGGCCGACGGTCACGGTGCCGGCGATCGCCACGGCGACCGCGGTGCGCAGTGCGGCGGTCAGTGGGGGAGCTCCCGGCGTCACGGCCCGACGCAGCAGGGTGCCGACGGACGGCCGTCCCAGCGGGATCAGGCCCTCGAAACTGCCGCCGATGTCGTCGGGCACCGCGCCCAGCTGTCGTGCCGACGCAGCGCCGTCGACCGACATGGGTTGGCCGCGGTCGGCGGCGGCCATGGCTTCAGCGAACAGCACGTGTAGCCGGCGGTTCGTCATCCGCAGGCGGTAGAGGGCGTCATCCGGTTTGGGCCGCACCGGTTGGAACGTGACCAGGGTGATCCACGCTTCGTGCAGGAGTTGGGCGGCACGGTGCCTGGCGTCAGGCGACGAGGTTTCGATGTAGGTGGCCACCGCTTCGGCCGCACTGGCCACCGCGGCGCGCTCCGGCCCGCGCGGGCGGACCAGGACGCCCGCCATGTGAACCACCCAGGAGAACGCACCGCCGGCCAGCACCAGCGCACCCAGTCGCCACGGGCTCAGGTGCTCGGCCGCGATCCCGACCGCCGCTGCGCAGGCCAGCACCGGCATGTAGGCGCCCGGTGGTCCGACGGAGAGAGCCTGGCAGATCAGCACGGCGATCATCGCGATCACCGACACCACCAGCACGGCGGACCATGGGGTCGCGGCGGCCCAGTCGCCGAGTGCCACGACCACCGCGAAGGCGACGGCGATGGCGCCGAGGTACATCGCGCGGTTGAGATACGGGCGCCCACTGCCGTAGAGCGAGGTGAATCCGCCGATGGTGGCGACCAACCCGGCGGACACGTCTCCGGCGGCCCACCCGGCGAGAATCGGCACCATCATGCAGACCGCGGCCCGTAGCGCGAACGGCCAGCGGCGCGGTACCGCGTTCATGACCAGCATGCGTCGGAGCGGATTGGTGGCCGGGGCGGGCGCCGAGCGGTCTGCCATGTGTACAGCATGCGGTACCTCCAGTCGCTAGCCTGAACCCATGCCGGAACTTCCCGAGGTCGAGGCGCTCGCTGATCACCTGCGTCGTCATGCGGTCGGTCTGCCGATCGGCCGCGTCGACGTCTCCGCCTTCTCTGTGCTCAAGACCTTCGATCCGCCGCCGACGGCGCTGTACGGCAACGAGGTCACCGGGGCCAACCGCTGGGGCAAGTACCTGGGCCTGCAGGTCGGCGACCTGCACCTGATCACGCACCTGTCCCGGGCGGGGTGGTTGCGTTGGTCGGAGAAGCTGGCTCCCGCGCCGCTCAAACCAGGCAAGGGCCCGATCGCTTTACGGGTACATCTCGGAAAGCCGGGTGAGGCACCGGGTTTCGACCTGACCGAGGCGGGGACCCAGAAGCGGTTGGCCGTCTGGCTGGTGAACGATCCACTGGCGGTCCCGCAGATCGCCACGCTGGGACCGGACGCGTTGTCACTCGGGCCGACGGAATTGGGTGCGGTCCTGGCCGGCAACACCGGCCGGATCAAGAACGTCATCACCGACCAGCGGACGATTGCCGGGATCGGCAACGCCTACAGCGACGAAATCCTGCACGTGGCCAAGCTGTCCCCGTTCGCGACCGCGGGCAAGCTGACCGACGAACAGTTGGGCACGCTGCACGACGCGATGATCTCGGTGCTCACCGATGCGGTGACCCGATCGGTCGGGCAGGGCGCGGCAACCCTCAAGGGGGAGAAGCGGTCCGGGCTTCGGGTGCACGCCCGCACCGGGCTGCCGTGCCCGGTGTGCGGCGACACGGTCCGTGAGGTGTCCTTTGCGGACAAATCTTTTCAGTACTGCGCGACGTGCCAGACGGGCGGCAAGGTGCTGGCCGACCGGCGAATGTCCAAGCTGCTCAAGTGATTCAGCTGCAGTAGTTCGTGGTCGCAGCTGTCAGTGCCTGCTGATACAGCGAGTCCAGGTGCCGCTGTTCGGTCACCTGCGCGCGAGCCGCGTCCAGTGCGACGGCACAGCCCGGGCCGTGCAGAACGCCCTGTTGTGCGGCCATCTCGGAGACCATCGTGTGGTTGAAACCGTCTATCGCCGTACGTGATTGGGATAGATCGGGCGCCGCGACGGGAGCGGTGGCCGGATCGAACTTCCACTGACTGAATCGCAGGTACTCGATGCCCTCAGTGGCGTGAATCTGGTCGGTGAACACCTGCCGCACGAACACGGGGTCGGCACCCGACGCTGTGGCCTGGGCGCCGACGGCGGACAGCACCTGATCGACCCGCGCGGGATCCTCGATCGAGCCGCCGTTGATCCACTTGACGGCGGCGACCGGATCGGCGGTCTGCAGCCGCTGGGCTGCGGTGTCGACCAGGCGGAACAATGGATCGGCGTCGGCGTGGGCGAGGGGAGAGGACACCGGACCCCACGCGATGCCCAACCCGATGACCAACAGGGCGGCGAGCTTCATACGTCGATCCTGCACCCTGCGACCTTTCTTGACACGTGTCGAGTTCGCTACGCTGCAGTCATGACTCGGCAGAAAATCCTCATCACCGGCGCGAGCTCGGGCCTGGGCGCCGGTATGGCCCGGCAGTTCGCCGCCAAGGGCCGCGACCTCGCGCTGTGTGCCCGCCGGCTGGACAACCTCGAAGAACTCAAGGCCGAACTGACGGCGCAGTACCCCGGTGTCACGGTCGCCATCGCGTCGCTCGACGTCAACGACCACGACCAGGTGCCCAAGGTGTTCCAGGAGCTGTCCGACGAACTTGGCGGCATCGACTGCGTCATCGTCAACGCCGGCATTGGCAAGGGCTACCCGCTGGGCGGCGGGAAACTGTGGGCCAACAAGGCGACCATCGAGACGAATCTGGTTGCGGCACTGGTGCAGATCGAAACGGCGCTGGAGATCTTCAAGGCGGCAGGCCGGGGTCACCTGGTCCTGGTGTCGTCGGTGCTCGGCAACGTCGGGGTGCCCGGATACAAGGCCGCATATGCCGCCAGCAAGGCCGGTGTCACCTCGCTGGGCGAATCGCTGCGTGCCGAGTACCCGTCCGGCCCCATCAAGGTCACGGTGCTGGAGCCCGGCTACATCGAGTCCGAGATGACCGCCAAGTCCAAGTCCACCATGCTCATGGTCGACAACGAGACCGGCGTGAAGGCCATGGTCGACGCCATCGAGAACGAGAAGGGCCGCGCCGTCGTCCCCGGTTGGCCGTGGTGGCCGCTGGTCGAGGTGATGAAGCTCGTCCCACCGCGCTTCACCAAGTACTTCGCCTAGTGATTTGTGCACGATTTTCCACGCGGACCGCGGATTTTCGTGCACAAATCACTACGAAACGCGGCCGCGCTCCGCTCGGTAACGCCGCACGAGGGCGTCGGTCGAGCTGTCGGACTGAGCGGCAGGCGCGGCGTCGGACGTGATGACGGGCAGCAGGGCCTTGGCCTGGGTCTTGCCCAGCTCGACGCCCCACTGGTCGAACGAGTCGATGCCCCAGATGACGCCCTCGGTGAAGACCTGGTGCTCGTACAGCGCGATCAACTGGCCGACCACCGACGGCGTCAGCTTGGTCGCCAAAATCGAAGTGGTGGGCCGGTTTCCGGGCATCACCTTGTGCGGCACGACGTCGGCCGGGGTGCCCTCTGCCGCGATCTCCTCGGCAGTCTTGCCGAAGGCCAACACCTGTGTCTGGGCGAAGAAGTTGCTCATCAGCAGGTCGTGCATGCTGCCGGTGCCGTCGGCGGTGGGCAGGTCGTCGGTCGGCTCACTGAACCCGATGAAGTCGGCGGGCACCAGCCGGGTGCCCTGGTGCAGCAGTTGGTAGAAGGCGTGCTGGCCGTTGGTGCCCGGTTCGCCCCAGAAGATTTCGCCGGTGTCGGTGGTGACCGGGGTGCCGTCGGCGCGCACCGACTTGCCGTTGGACTCCATGGTCAGCTGCTGCAGGTAAGCGGCGAAGCGGGCCAGGTCGTTGGAGTAGGGGAGCACCGCACGCGCTTGTGCGCCGAAGAAATCCGAGTACCAGAGGCCGATGAGGCCAAGCAGTGCAGGCGCATTGGCTTCCAGCGGTGCGGTGCGGAAGTGCTCGTCGACCAGATGGAAGCCGGCCAGGAACTCGCCGAACCGCTCCTTGCCGATGACGGCCATGACCGACAGCCCGATGGCGCTGTCCACCGAGTAGCGGCCGCCGACCCAATCCCAGAAGCCGAACATGTTGGCGGTGTCGATGCCGAACTCCGACACCAGCTTTGCGTTGGTGGAGACGGCGACGAAGTGCTTGGCGACGGCGTCGTCACCGAGTGCGGCGACCAGCCAGCGGCGGGCCGCAGTCGCGTTGGTCAGGGTCTCCAAGGTGGAGAACGTCTTGGAGGCGACGATGAAAAGCGTTGTGGCAGGGTCGAGTCCGTCGAGCTTGGCAACCAGGTCCGCCGGGTCGACATTCGACACGAACCGGGCCGAGATGCCGGCGTCGGCGTAGTGGCGCAGGGCCTGGTCGACCATCACGGGGCCCAGATCCGAGCCGCCGATACCGATGTTCACGACCGTCGTGATCCGCTGCCCGGTGGCGCCGGTCCACTCACCGCTGCGCAGCCGGTCGGTGAACGTGCCCATCTCGTCGAGGACGGAGTGCACGTCGGCGACCACATCCTGACCGTCGACCACCAACGACGCTCCCCGCGGCAGCCGCAATGCGGTGTGCAGCACCGCGCGGTCCTCGGAGGTGTTGATGTGCTGACCGGCGAACATGGCGTCGCGGCGCTGTTCCAGCCCGGCCGCGCGGGCCAGGTCGAGCAGCAGCGCAAGGGTCTCGCGGGTCACCCGGTGCTTGCTGTAGTCGATGTACAGATCACCGACGGTGAGCGTCAGTTCCCGGCCACGGTCTGGGTCGTCGGCAAACAACTCGCGCAGCGTGGTCGTCTCGACCGCGGCATGGTGTGCGCTGAGTGCTTTCCAGGCCGCGGTGGTCGAGATGTCGGCAGCGGGAGTGTGATCAGCCATGCCTCAAACCCTAGTGTGACGCAGGAAACGCCGCCCGGTATGGGGCTAGTGGCCGAGGCGGCCGCGGCCCAGGCGCAGGAGCAGCATCGCGAGGTCTTTGCCCTCGGGGCCCAGCTCGCTGTAGCGCTCGATGACCTTCATCTCGCGGCTGTGCACCAGTCGGGTGCCGCCGGAGGCCATCCGGGCCTTGCCGATGAGCTTGGAGACCTCGGTGCGACGGGCGACGGCCGCCAGGATGGTGGCGTCCAGCTCGTCGATCTCGAGGCGGAGCTCGTCGATGTTGGGGAGTTCGGTTTCGGTTGACATGTTGTCCTCGCTGTTGGTGGATTCTGGTGTCATCCGAATTCAGGCCTCACACAACAAACGAGCCCCGGATCCGGATGCGGACCACGGGGCTGAAGGGAAGCAGCTAAACCCCGGGTACCGGCGTCCGGTACCCGTAGAAAAATCGCTGCTGCGCATTGAGCACGTTTCGAGTGTGCCATCCCGGCCGGTGCCAGCGCAAAGTTGTCGGTCTGCAGCGGTAAGTTTGAGCTGATATGACGAGCGCAGCCCCCGACACTGATCAGCTTCTAGACGGCCTCAACCCACAGCAGCGCGCAGCGGTGCTGCATGAAGGTTCGCCCCTGTTGATCGTGGCCGGAGCCGGCTCGGGCAAGACCGCGGTGCTGACGCGGCGCATCGCCTACCTGCTGGGCAACCGCGACGTCGGCGTCGGCCAGGTGCTGGCCATCACCTTCACCAACAAGGCCGCCGCCGAGATGCGTGAGCGCGTCGTCCAGCTGATCGGCCCGCGGGCCAAGTCGATGTGGGTGTCGACGTTCCACTCCACCTGCGTCCGCATCCTGCGCAACCAGGCCTCGCTGCTGCCGGGGCTGAACTCCAACTTCTCCATCTACGATGCCGACGACTCGCGCCGACTGCTGATGATGGTCGGCAAGGACCTCAACCTCGACGTCAAGCGATACTCGCCGCGCATGCTGGCCACCGCGATCTCGAACCTGAAGAACGAACTGATCGACCCGCTGCAGGCCGCCTCCGAGGCGTCCGAGGCCGACGAGGACCTGCCGCGCATCGTGGCCGAGGTGTACGGCGAGTATCAGCGCCGGCTGCGGGCCGCCAACGCCATGGACTTCGACGACCTGATCGGCGAGACAGTCGCTGTGCTGCAAAGCTTTCCGCAGATCGCGCAGTACTACCGTCGGCGTTTCCGGCACATCCTGGTCGACGAGTACCAGGACACCAACCACGCCCAGTACGTACTGGTGCGGGAGCTGGTCGGGCACCACGCGCCGGAAGGCTCCGATGACGTCCCGCCCGCCGAACTGTGCGTCGTGGGTGACGCCGACCAGTCCATCTATGCGTTCCGCGGCGCGACGATCCGCAACATCGAGGACTTCGAGCGCGACTTCCCGAACGCGAAAACCATTCTGCTCGAACAGAACTACCGATCCACCCAGAACATCCTGTCGGCGGCCAACGGCGTCATCAGCCGCAATGCCGGACGCAGGGACAAGAAGCTGTGGACCGACGCCGGTGAGGGCGAGCTGATCGTCGGCTACGTCGCCGACAACGAGCACGACGAGGCTCGGTTCATCGCCGAGGAGATCGACACGCTGACCACCAAGGGCAGCGGTATCGACACCAAGTTCACCTACGGCGACGTCGCGGTGTTCTACCGCACCAACAACTCGTCGCGGGCGGTGGAAGACATCTTCATCCGGGCCGGCATTCCGTACAAAGTCGTTGGCGGCATGCGCTTTTACGAGCGCAAGGAGATTCGCGACATCGTCGCGTACCTGCGGGTGCTGGACAACCCGGGCGACGCCGTGAGCATGCGGCGCATCCTCAACACCCCGCGCCGGGGCATCGGCGACCGCGCGGAAGCCTGCGTGGCGGTGTACGCCGAGAACACCGGCGCCAGCTTCAACGACGCCCTGCAGGCCGCGGCCGAGGGCCGGGTGCCGATGCTGAACTCCCGCTCGGAGAAAGCGATCGCCAGTTTCGTCGAGCTCATGGACAGCTTGCGCGGCGGGCTCGACGGTGAGTTGGGCGACCTGGTGGAGACAGTGCTGGACCGCACCGGCTACCGCCGCGAACTGGAGGCCTCCAGCGACCCGCAGGATCAGGCGCGGCTGGACAACCTGAACGAATTGGTCAGCGTCGCACACGAATTCAGCACCGACCTGGCCAATGCGCAGGCCTTGCAGGAAGAGGAACTGGACGAGGACGTGCCCGACACCGGAGCGCTGGCCGCGTTCCTGGAGCGGGTCTCCCTGGTGGCCGACGCCGACGAAATCCCCGAAGACGGCGACGGCGTCGTCACGATGATGACGCTGCACACCGCCAAAGGTCTCGAATTCCCCGTCGTCTTCGTGACCGGTTGGGAAGACGGCATGTTCCCGCACATGCGTGCGCTCGGTGATCCGACCGAGCTGTCCGAGGAACGCCGGCTGGCCTACGTCGGCATCACCCGGGCGCGGCAGCGGCTGTACCTCAGCCGCGCGAAGGTGCGGTCCTCGTGGGGGCAGCCGATGCTGAACCCGGAATCACGCTTCCTGCAAGAGATTCCACAAGAGCTGATCGACTGGCGGCGGGTCGAGCCGCCACCATCGTTGTCGGCACCGAGCCGCTACGGGTCCGGCGGCTCGAGCGGTTTGGGCGGTGGACGTCCGTCGCCGATGCGGCCGGCGCCGAACCGCAACAAGCCGCTGGTGGTGCTGTCCCCGGGCGACCGCGTCACGCACGACAAGTACGGTCTGGGTCGCGTCGAAGAGGTCAGCGGCGTCGGCGAATCGGCCATGTCGCTCATCGATTTCGGTAGTTCCGGCCGGGTCAAGTTGATGCACAACCACGCGCCCGTACAGAAGCTTTAGCATCGCCGCGCGCGGAAATCAGACGGTGCGATCTCGCTGATTTTTAGCCGGATTCGACTCGGTGCGTCAGATTTTGGTGCACCAGCGCCCGGTGACGGGCAGCATCGCGAGCACCATGCTCGCGATGGGCAGCACCGGGATGCCGTAGACGATCGGCGGCAGTTTCGCCCCGGCGACGAACAAACTGGCGAAGATCACCAGCGTCACCAGGGCACCGACGACCACCACCACCCGGCCCGTGCGGCGCCGTAGCAGGACAGCGATCTGCCCGCCGATGGTGGCGCCGCAGCCGACCGCGGCGAGGAAGCCGATGGCGACACAGAACAGCGGATCGGTGCGCCACCACCCGGCGATCAGCGAGGTGGCGATGACCGCCGTCGCCCAGCCACTCAAGATGCAGGCCGTGGCGGTGGCGCAGGCGGCGAACGGGCCGGGCGGCGGTTTCGGTGCCGGTGTCGGAGCGTCCTCGACAGCTGGAATCGGGGCCGAGGCCGCGATGATCGTGGTCGCCGGAGCGTCCTCAGCGGCGATCAGGCCCGTCGCGGGCTCGATGATGCTGGTCTGCGGAGCGTCGGCGACAGGGATGGCGCCGGTTGGGGTGCGGCGGATGATGCTGGTGGCCGGTGCGTCAGCAGCGGGGAACGGGCCCGTCGGCACCCGACGGATCAGGCCGGTTCTGGGTTCGTCGTCAGACTGGCGCCCGAACGTCTGGGTGGGGTCGGACAACGGCCCATCGGCGGAGTTGTCGTCCGTCACGAATCAGCCGACGTAGCTACCCGGGCTCAGGCCACGCTGCGCCAGCCACGGCACGGGGTCGATGCGCTGGCTACCGCCCATGAGCACCTCGAAATGGCAGTGCGGGCCGGTCGAGTTGCCGCGGTTGCCGATGGTGGCGATCTGGTCGCCGGCGAAAACGCGCTGGCCAACCGACACCACCCAGGTGTTGACGTGGCCGTAGAGGGTCACGGTGCCGTCCGAGTGGCGGACCTTGACCCACGCGCCGTAACCGGCGGTCGGACCCGCGGCGACGACGACGCCGTCGGACACGGCGACGATCGGGGTGCCGATCGGGCCGGCGATGTCGATGCCGCCGTGCAGGGCGCCCCAGCGGTAGCCGAAGCCTGAGGTGAACACGCCCTTGGTCGGCATCACGAACAGCGGGCGGGCCAGCCGGGCTTCGCGCTCGGCGCGCTCCTGCGCGAACGCGGCGCCATTGGCCAGTTCCTGGGCGTGTACGGCTCCGGACGAGGCGGCGGGTGCCACGTTGACGATCTGGATGCCATCGCTCGAGCCGGCGGGACCCGACGCCAGGACCTGATCGGCGGCCAGCTTGGTGCTGGTCGGCTGATCGGCGCTGGTCATCATGGAGTAACCGGCGGCGGCGGTGGCGCCGACGGCCATGGCGGCGGCGACCAGGCGGCCCTTCACGCCGTTGACGGGCTCAGGCTTGCGGTGGGTGCCGCGGCTCGCGCGCAGATCGATGACGTCGGTGTCGTCGAGACCATTGCTGGTATCGGTGTGGCTGTCGCGGTAGGCGCTCGCGGAGAGGCGCTGGGCGCCCTCGGGCTGCCGGAATTCGGCCGGGACAGTCAGGATCAGGGGGGTCTGGTCGTCGGTGTCGTCCAGGTCGTCGAGCTCGGGGGCGGCGTTGACGCGGGAATCGCGGTCGAAAGCGCTCTCGGAGAGGTCCAGATCGTGCAGATCGCCGAACTCGTTGAACGGGATGATGTCGGTCACTTCGGCGGGGCTCATAGCGCGGGATAGCTTGATCGTGGTGCGGTCAGCGTTCTCGGTGATGCCGGCGTTCGTCGCCTCTCCGAGGGGAGTTCCAGACGAATCGTGCTCAGCCAACCGAAAATTCCTTTGCTCCGTGACCGTACCGTTACCGAGACCGCCCATGACGGTACTGAAAATCAGAACCGATTGGCAACCTATCGGCGCCATTGGCCGGGAACTGTGATTTGCCTCACTCGTGGCTGTCGGGTGAGATGTACCACATGGGTGGTAGGCGGTGCAGGCTACTCATTGGTACGTGGCTAAAGTGCCGATCGAGCCAGTGCGGCCCAATGCTGAAGTGAATTCAACCGTCAACGCAGACAGAACGGGATTTCTCAGAGCTCATGGATCTCTTCGAGTACCAGGCGAAAGAGCTGTTCGCCAAGCACAACGTTCCTACTACACCGGGCCGGGTCACCGAGTCCGCCGATGACGCCAAGGCGATTGCCGAAGAAATCGGCAAGCCCGTCATGATCAAGGCGCAGGTCAAGGTCGGCGGCCGCGGCAAGGCCGGTGGCGTGAAGTACGCCGCCACCCCGGAGGACGCCCTCACCCACGCGCAGAACATCCTCGGCCTGGACATCAAGGGCCACATCGTCAAGAAGCTTCTCGTTGCCGAGGCCAGCGACATCGCGGAGGAGTACTACATCTCCTTCCTGCTCGATCGCGCCAACCGCACCTACCTGGCCATGTGCTCGGTCGAGGGCGGCGTCGAGATCGAAGTAACCGCCGAGGAGAACCCCGACGCCCTGGCCAAGGTGCCCGTCGACGCGGTCAAGGGTGTCGACTTGGCGCTGGCTCGTGAGATCGCCGAGAAGGGCAAGCTGCCCGCCGAGGTGCTGGACGCCGCGGCCGTGACCATCCAGAAGCTGTGGGAGGTCTTCGTTGGTGAGGACGCCACCCTGGTCGAGGTCAACCCGCTGGTGCGCACCCCGGACGACCAGATCCTCGCCCTCGACGGCAAGGTCACCCTGGACGAGAACGCCAACTTCCGTCAGCCCGGCCACGAAGAGTTCGAGGACAAGGACGCCACCGATCCGCTCGAGCTCAAGGCCAAGGAGCACGACCTCAACTACGTCAAGCTCGACGGCGCGGTCGGCATCATCGGTAACGGTGCCGGTCTGGTCATGTCGACGCTGGACGTCGTCGCGTACGCCGGCGAGAACCACGGCGGCGTGAAGCCCGCCAACTTCCTGGACATCGGTGGTGGCGCCTCGGCTGAGGTGATGGCCGCCGGTCTGGACGTCATCCTGAACGACAGCCAGGTCAAGAGCGTCTTCGTGAACGTCTTCGGTGGCATCACCGCGTGTGACGCGGTCGCCAACGGCATCGTCGGCGCGCTGAAGACCTTGGGCGACGAGGCCAACAAGCCGCTGGTCGTTCGTCTCGACGGCAACAACGTCGAAGAGGGCCGTCGCATCCTGGCCGAGGCCAACCACCCGCTGGTGATCCAGGCCGAGACCATGGATTCCGGTGCCGACAAAGCCGCCGAGCTGGCGAACAAGTAAGGGAGCCAACTACTTATGTCTATCTTCCTGAACAAGGATTCCAAGGTCATCGTCCAGGGCATCACCGGCGGTGAGGGCACCAAGCACACCAAGCTGATGCTGAAGGCCGGAACCCAGGTCGTCGGTGGCGTGAACGCGCGCAAGGCCGGCACCAAGGTCTCGCACGTGGACAAGGACGGCAACGACATCGAGCTGCCCGTGTTCGCCACGGTGGCCGAGGCCATGAAGGAGACCGGCGCCGACGTGTCGATCGCCTTTGTGCCGCCGGCCTTCTCGAAGGACGCCATCATCGAGGCCATCGACGCCGAGATCCCGCTGCTCGTCGTCATCACCGAGGGCATCCCGGTGCAGGACAGCGCGTACGCGTGGGCCTACAACGTCGAGAAGGGTCAGAAGACCCGCATCATCGGCCCGAACTGCCCCGGCATCATCACTCCCGGTGAGGCGCTGGTCGGCATCACGCCGAACAACATCACCGGCAAGGGCCCGATCGGTCTGGTCTCCAAGTCGGGCACCCTGACCTACCAGATGATGTACGAGCTGCGCGATTTCGGTTTCTCGACCGCTATCGGCATCGGCGGCGACCCGGTCATCGGCACCACCCACATCGACGCCATCGAGGCGTTCGAGAAGGACCCGGAGACCAAGGTCATCGTGATGATCGGCGAGATCGGTGGCGACGCCGAAGAGCGTGCCGCCGACTACATCAAGGCCAACGTCACCAAGCCGGTCGTCGGCTACGTCGCGGGCTTCACCGCTCCGGAGGGCAAGACCATGGGCCACGCCGGCGCCATCGTCTCGGGCTCGTCGGGCACCGCCGCCGCCAAGCAGGAGGCCCTCGAGGCCGCCGGCGTGAAGGTCGGCAAGACCCCGTCGGCCACCGCTGCGCTGGCTCGCGAGATCCTGCAGTCGCTGTAGTTCAGTAGTTTCGGCAATGCCCCGCACCTGGTGGTGCGGGGCATTGTTGTTTGTGGCGGCGAATGCGCCGTCAGGCGCGACCGCCCAGGTGCCGGGACAGGAAGCGCTCGACGGCGTGGTTCATGTCGATCTGGTTGTCGGGGTTGAGGAATCCGTGTCCTTCGTCGGCCTTGATCATGTATTCGACCTTGACTCCGCGGGTGCGCAATGCCTCGACGAGGTTGTCGGATTCTGCTTGCACGACGCGAGAGTCGTTGGCGCCCTGGACAACCAACAGTGGTGTGCGGATCTGATCCACCTTGGTGATGGGGGAGCGGGCCAGCATGTCCGCCTCCTGCGCAGGGTCATTGGGGTCGCCCACGTACGTGTGCCAGTTGGTTGCAAGAAAGGGCCGGGCCACGTTGGGCAGGGTGCGCATGAAGTTTGCGAGACTTGAGATCCCGACGTAGTCGATGGCCGCCGCAAACACGTCCGGGGTGAACGTCACGCCCACCAGCGCGGCGTAGCCACCGTACGAGCCGCCGTAGATCGCCACCTTGTCCGGATCGGCGTAGCCCTGCTTGACGGCCCAGTCCACGGCATCGATCAGGTCGTCGTGCATCTTGCCCGCGAATTCCCCGATCGCAGCTTTGGTGAAGGCCTTGCCATAGCCCGTCGAGCCGCGAAAGTTGACCTGCAGCACCGCATATCCGCGATTGGCCAGCAGCTGCACATCGGGTTGGAAGCCCCAGCAGTCGCGCGCCCACGGACCGCCGTGGACCAGCAGGACCAACGGCAGGTCAAGAGGCTTGATCCCGACCGGCAGCGTCAGATACGCATGCAGGTTCAGCCCGTCGCGCGACGTGATGGTCACGGGTGTCATCGGGGCCAGCGCATCGGGGTCCAGACGCGCGTAAGGCCGGAACAGCAGCCGGCTTTCGCCAGTCGAGTGGTCGTAGAGATAGGTGGCCCACGGATCACGGTCATGGGTGAAGCTGACCACCCACCGCTCCCCACTGTCGTCGGAAGACACGCTGGCGAGGTCGCCGTCCGAGAGTTTGACCAGATTCTCCAGCACCGCAGCGAAATTCGGGTCCAACGGGTGGATGACCTGGCGTTCGCCGTAGTAGCGGACGCCGATCAGATCACCGGTCCGCTGGCTGAGGATGAACGGCGACGGGAGGACCATCTGGTTGCCCAGATCGAATGTCGGGTGGCTGTCGATCTCGGTCTCAGTGCCGTCGGCGACGTCTACCACGACCAGTCGAGACCGGTCGCTGTTCTCATAAGAGGGGAGCCAGATGCCCTTGCCGTCCGGTGTGACGGTGACCGGGAAGATGCCGACCGGGAAGTCGCTGCCGTCATAGACTTTGACCGGACGAAGGGTGCTCGTTGCCGGGTCCCAATGCGAGATCTCGACGTCGCCTTCCACGGTCAGCGTATTGGTGAACAGGTCGCCGCTTGGCCCGCTGAGCCAGTTGACGACGTTGCCGGGATTCTCCGCGCGAAGCGTGAGTTCGCCTGTGGCAATGTTGAGTTCGTAGACATCGAACAGTTCGGGATTGCGATTGTTGATCTGGACGATGGCCTTGCCCGGCAACCTCTTGGGCAGTTCGAAACTCGCTCGCGTCCCGGGAAACGGGGTCAGGTCCACCGCGGGCGTGTCCGGGTTCTCCAGGTCGATGCGGTACACATGCCAGTTCTCGTCACCGCCGGCGTCCTGCATGTAGAGCATCCATCGTGGATCGTCGGTCCACCGGTAGATGTACACACTGCGCGTTTCGTCGGCCGTGACGCACCGTGCGGTCGCGTCGTCGTCGACGTCCTGCACCCAGACGTTCAGACGGTTCCTCCACGGTGCCAGGTACGCGATCCTGGTTCCGTCGGGCGAGATCGTCGCCGCCGTGCGCTCGGGTGCGTCGAAAAGGTCTTCGACCGAGATGAGTTCGGGTAGCGCCATGGGAATTCCTTTCTTGGACAAGCTTGTTCGCCGGGCCGGCGTCGCCGGCTCGTGAGGAGTATGGGATTTTCAGTGTTTGACTGGGCCGCCCAGCCTGCCGTTGGTGGCTTCGCGGATCGCCCGGTCCATGAGCGTGAGCGCCTCGTCCTGGCTGACGCTCTTGCCGTCGACCACGATTGCCCTACTGACGTCTTCGTCGACGACTCGGAAGGCGCCCGTGACTGCCGCCGCGCACAGGCGGACGGTGAGATCGTCGTCGGGTAAGCCCAATCGGTCGGCGATGACCGGGATGAGTCCCCGCTCCATGCGGTCGTGGACCATCAGGTAGGCAGTGCGCAGGGCGGGGTCGGATGCTGTCATGGTCGCCAGCCGGATCGCGCTGAGCTCGTCCTCGATGTCCTGCGGTGACAGCGGATGCGCAATGGCATCTGCCGCAAGGTGTTCCGACAACGACAGTTCGTGCGGCCAGCGCCGGGCGCTCGCCAGGAACCGGTCGGCTGACTTGGCGAGCAGGGGTTCGACGCAACTCTCCTTGCTGCGGAAATAGCGCCAGATGGTGCGGGTGGAGAGCCCGGCGGTCGCTGCGATGTCGTCACCGCTGGTTCCGGCGACGCCCCGTTCCCAGAACAGGGCACAGGCAATGCGCGACACCGCAAGCCGCGCCTGGTCCTGCTTGTCGCTCATTGCCCACCTTCCTGTCACTTAGTGACAGCCCAACTGTGTCACTAAGTGACAGGTTCGTCAAGGCGTCGGGTCGTGTTCGCGCAGAAGAGCGCAGATCGCAGTTCCGGCTTACGCGCGCTCTCTCGGCACGCTCGCGGCGTCAGTGTTGGCGGCGCTCGCGGTGGTGCAGGTAGTTCCGAAGCAGCGGGTCACTGAGGTCGTACCAGGTGGCGCGGCGATCGCCGGACTCCGCTTTTGCGGCGTGGACCCAACCGCCGGCCGTGAGGCGGCCCAGCGCCGCTGATGCCGACTGATTCGAAATGCCCACGGCAGCAGCAAGATCGGTCACCGTCCGGGGACCGTCGGCGCGGGCGAGTTCGACGACGAGGCGTTGTTCTCCGGCCGGCAGCTGCCACAGTAATTGTTGATAGTGCGGCGTCAGCTGTTCGAGTACCGCGTCGGCGGCGGGAGCGACACTCTCTAGTGCGGCTCGGTCGACGGTCTCGGCGATGATCTGCCAGGCGCGCGGAGCCCAGCCGATGATCTGGGCGACGTCGTTGATGCGTTTGAGCCCGTCGGAAGTCTCGGCGTACGAAGCCAATTCGCGGTCACGGGCGTGCTGCGCGAGGAGTTCGGCGATATCAGCTTCGGCGAGGTCAGGTAGTTCCTCGATGATGAATGATCCGTACCACGGGTGGGTGCGGGACGAGACGGCCGGAAACAGCGCCGGGGCTGTGGCGAAAACCAATACGGCGGTGGAGGTTTCGACCCAGGCGCGGAAGCTGCCCTGGCCCGCTTCGCCGATGGCGTCGAAGATCCGGTCAGCGTTCTCGATCGCGACGAGCACCATGCGACCCGAGGCCAGGTCGAGGATTTCCCGTTCCAGTTCCAGTGCGTCGCCGCGGAGATCGCGAGCCCGCTCGTGGATCTCCTGGCCCTGCGTACGCAGCAGCTCGACGAGCAGATCCGGGTAGCTGCCGATGGCCAGTGCGTCCTCTGGAAGTGCCAGCAGCAGTGTGGCTTTGGCGGCCTTGCGCTGTTTCAGTGCCCGATGGATCGCTACCTGAAGCGTGTGGGTTTTGCCCGCGCCGCGCGGTGCGATGAGCAAGGTGTGCGGGCGGGAGCCGTCCTGCGCAGAGCTGACGATGCGGTCCGTCAGCCGTTTGAGCAGCGGGCCGCGGCCCACTGTGCGGGCGTCGAGGTCCGCGGGGTCGACGGTGCCGGGGGAGAAGGCAGGGTGGGTCATGGCCTACCGCCTCATGGCGCGCCACGCCGATTGCACCAGACCGGAGGCGAAGCAGTCGTCGTCGCCGACGCGGCGCAGGTAGTGGTCCTGCTCGAGGCGTTCGATGAAGGACACCAACTGGTCGCGGTCGCTGATGGGTGAGCCCTCGGTCTTCAGGAACTGCAGTGTTGCGTCGACGCTCAAAGGTGTTGGGGCATGGGCGTAGATGTCGAGCAGGCCGGCGATGGCGGCGGCGTCGTCGCCGTAGTAGTTGCGCAGTCGGTCACGGTAGTGCCGCAGGTCCCACGGGTCGTGCGGGTCAGTGATGGCGGCGGCGAGCAGTTCCGCGATGCGGTCCGGCTTGACGGAACCTTCTCGTGCCGCGCCAGCGACCAGATGCTGGATGTAGTACGGCACGTTCTCTGCCGCCGCCGCAACGGATTCCGCGACCTGGTGCCGGTCGGTGGTCGGGACATTCGCGCCGAGCAGTAGGCACTCGGCGAGGTAGGTGGCGTGATCGTGGCGGATCGGCCCGACGGTGACCTTGCGGATGTCGTTGACCGAGCTGAGCGCGTCTTCCGAAACATGGTGGAAGCCAATGGAACCGGAGAGGACGGTTGCCAGTCGGCCGGAGTTGTCCTGCCGGAACCGGCGCAGCAGATGTAGGAATGCGTCTCCGCCGCCGGGCTTTTCGCGTTCGAGGTTCCGCGCCAGGACGGTGACCTCGTCGATGAACAACACCAACGGGCCGTTCTTGGTGCGTGCGACGGCGCGCTGCAACAGGTCGTCGAGTGCGGCGTCGGCGCGGACCCGCTCGAACTTGAACGGTCCGGTGCCGACTGCCACCTTCCAGCGGTCGACCTCCTGGCGCAGGGCGTTGTCGACGCGGCCGAGTTCGGCGGCGAGGGCCGTGACGAACTCGGCGTAGGTCTGCCGCTCGGCGCTGACCGAGACGACGGTCAGGCCTTGCAGTCGCGCGGTGTGGGCGACGAGGCGGGACAGTGATGTCTTGCCGTGTCGGCGGTCGCCGACGAGGGCAGCGCCGCCGTCGGGCAGGCTGGCCAGGATTTCCTGCTGTTCGCGGACGCGGCCCACCACGTTCTCGGGAGGGACGACGCCGCCGACCACGAGGGACATGGGTCTGATCGGCCAGTTCATCTGGCAATTGTACGTCGAATTAGATGTACGTCTAGATAGTTGTACGTTCGAATTGTCGTGGGTTAGAAGGTCGAGCTGCCGGTCGGCGAAATGACGAAACCGTGGTGTTGGCTGGTCACGCATGCAATGTAGTGGTCGTCACCGACAGCGCATCCCGTCGTGCCAATCGTGATCGACTTCGATCTGGCCATTTCGCAACAGTGCGTCGCTCCGCGGGTACCTCCTGACGCAAATGTGCAGCTACCCGCATTGTGGCGTCTGTATCGCAATCGGTTAGCCTATCGAATTAACAGTTGCCTGGAGGTTTGTAATGGGTGTCGATCCGCGTACGCCGGTGATCGTGGGTGTCGGTCAGTTCACCGAGCGACTGGATGACCCCGACTACCGCGGGATGTCGTCGGTTGACCTCGCCACCGCGGCCGCGCAGGCGGCGCTGCAGGACGCTGGCGCAGACGTCACGGCAGTCGCCGCGGCCATCGACACCATCGCCGGCACCCGCCAGTTCGAGATCTCCGGGCGGACGCCCGCGCCGCTCGGCAAGTCCAACAACTACCCGCGCTCGGTTGCGCAGCGCATCGGCGCTGACCCGGCCCGCGCGGTGTTGGAAGTCATCGGCGGGCAGAGCCCGCAGCATCTGATCACCGAGTTCGCGGGCGAGATCGTGGCCGGCCGCGCTGACGTCGTGATGGTCATGGGGTCGGAGAACACTTCGAGCCTCAGGTATTTCGACGGTCGCGACGACAAGCCCGATCACTCGGAGACCATCGACGGTCAGCTCGAAGACCGTGGTTACGGTTACGACGGCATCTTCGACGACTACACCGTTCGCCATGGGCTGATCGGTGCACCGGTGCAATACGGCCTGTTGGACAACGCGCGGCGTGCGCGGCTCGGTTTGTCCGTGCAGGACTACCGAGAGGCCATGGGGGAGCTGTTCGCTCCGATGTCGAAAGTCGCTGCCAAGAACCCATATTCGTCGGCGCCGGTGGAGCGCACCGTCGACGAGCTGGTCACCGTCACCGACAAGAACCGGATGATCTGTGACCCGTATCCGCGGCTGATGGTGGCCCGCGACCAGGTCAACATGGGCGCAGCGGCGCTGCTCATGTCGGTGGAGTCGGCACGCAAACTTGGTGTGCCCGAATCCAAGTGGGTGTACTTGCGCGGGCATGCGGACATGAAGGAGCAGAAGCTGCTCGGCCGTCCCGACGTCGGTGCCAGCCCGGCATCGGTGCTGGCTGTGGAGGAAGCGTTGCGGGTAGCCGGAATTGGGCTCGACGACGTTTCGGCGTTCGACCTGTACAGCTGCTTCCCGTTCCCGGTGTTCAACATCTGTGACGGTGTCGACCTGGCCGTTGACGACCCGCGGGGTCTGACGCTGACCGGCGGCCTGCCGTACTTCGGCGGCCCGGGAAACAACTACTCATTGCACGGCATCGCTGAGGCCGTCACCCGAATGCGGGAAACTCCAGGCGAATTCGCGCTGGTCGGTGCGAACGGCGGCATCGCAAGCAAGTTCTCGGTCGGCATCTATTCGACCGATCCGGCCGACTGGGTGGCGGACGACAGTGCCGAATTGTGTGCCGAGGTTGCGTCGTGGCCGACGATTGCGGTCATCGAGCATGCGAACGGCCCGGCGACCATCGAGACCTACACCGTCCGATACGACTGGACTCCCAACACCGGCATCATCATTGGGCGCCTCGACGGCGACGGGAGTCGGTTCTTGGCGACGACGACCGATGCTGACCTGATGGCCTTGCTGTGCGACGGCGAACCGCTGGGAGCGAAGATCGTCGTGACCTCAACCGACGAGGGCAATCGGGCTGTACTGGCTTGATCTTGGTCGCCGAGATCGACGAAATGGTTGTTCTGCAGCAGGTTTCGCGACCATTTGGTCAATCTCGACGTATCAAAACAGCGTGATTCTGTCGGGCGCCAGGATGAATCCGTGGTCGCCTACACGGCAAGCCGTCATCCCCTTGGTGTCAACGGCGCAGATCGCATCGCCCTTGCTAGCCGTCAGCTTGTGCATCGGCGGCAGCATCGGCGGCGGATTTTTCTTGTCCTGCTGGAAATCGGGATCGCCGGTGATGGGCTTGATCGTGCTGGCCGATGATCGGCCGGCTCTTACTGACCAGTCGCCAGTTCCTTCGGAAGGTAGCTCTCCTCGACAACTGACCTGCTCGTACTGGTTGTCCGGGTATGCATTGCTGGCACATATCAATCCGTTTGGGGCGGTGAACATGAACCCTTGTGACCGAGGTCTGTTCACCTGGTCGTACCGGGCTGTGTCGGCCACGGCGTAGCTGCTGAGATTGGGAAAGATATTGCGAGATTTATCGGCTTCGGCAGGCCGCGTAGTCGGTGCACATGCGACCGTTGCGACGAGAATCATCGCCGCGATGTGGATTCCGTCTCGCGTTGATTGTCGTGCTAGGTCCATCAGATTCTTCTAGAACAATGTCAGCTTGCCAACAAGCCACCCCATAAACGTCAGTCTATGGCGGCCAACGCTCGCGCCCTGAAGGAAATTTGGCACAAAACTGCGGCGGTCAAGGACCCTTGACCGCCGCAGATCGAAGTGTGGCTAAAGCGCCGACGCCAAGTGCCGGCACAACCTCAGATCCCGAAGTCGCTCAGCTTCTTGGCCAGCTTCTCGACGTACGCAGACACGGTCGCGTCGTCGCTGTCCGGCAACCCGAACAGCACCTCGGTGACGCCGAGCTTCTTCCAGCGCGCCAGCTTGTCGGCGTCCGGCTTGAAGTCCAGCGCGACGATCGTCGGTGCGCCCGAACGTCCGGCCGCGGCCCAGGTGTCCTGCAGCAGCTTCACGGGCTCATCGATGTCGAAATCGCGGGGCGTGGTGATCCAGCCGTCGGCCGACTTGGCGATCCATTTGAAGTTCTTCTCGGTACCGGCCGCTCCGACGAGGATCGGGATGTGCGACTGCACGGGCTTGGGCCACGCCCACGACGGACCGAACTTCACGAATTCACCGTCGTATTCGGCTTCTTCCTGGGTCCACAGCGCGCGCATCGCCTCCAGGTACTCGCGGAGCATGGTGCGCCGCCGGGCCGGCGGGACGTTGTGGTCTTGGAGTTCGTCTGTGTTCCAACCGAATCCGACGCCGACCGACACGCGGCCGCCTGACAGATGATCCAGCGTCGCAATCGATTTCGCGAGCGTGATCGGGTCGTGCTCGACCGGCAGCGCCACCGCGGTCGACAGTCGCACCCGCGACGTGACCGATGCGGCGGACCCGAGCGCGACCCACGGATCCAGCGTCCGCATGTAGCGGTCGTCGGGCAGGGTCTCGTCACCGGTGGTGGGGTGAGCGGCCTGGCGCTTGATCGGAATGTGCGTGTGTTCGGGCACATAGAAGGTGGTGAAGTCGTGATCGTCGGCCAGTTTGGCGGCGGCGGCGGGCTTGATGCCGCGGTCGCTGGTGAAAAGTACGAGCCCGTAGTCCATACGGTGAATTAGAACGTGTTTCAGTATGGGGCGCAAGGGTGGGTGGCCAGAAAGCCGAACAAGGCGGATTACCTGGTGTTTTGACGGAGATGGCAGCCTCGAGACGCCCGTGAACCGATCGGGAGATAACTTCATCGCGAACGTTACCCACGACGTTGGGCACAGCACTTGCTGACATGGGCGCATGACGACTGAACGCATCGCCGACCACGTCAAGTTCGCCTACTGGGTGCCCAACGTCAGCGGCGGTCTGGTGACCAGTGACATCGAACAGCGCACCGACTGGAACTACGAATACAACAAGAAGCTCGCACAAACCGCGGAGAACAACGGCTTCGAGTACGCCCTCAGCCAGGTTCGGTACGAGGCCAGCTATGGCGCCGAATACCAGCACGAGTCAACGAGTTTCAGCCTTGCCCTCCTGCTGGCGACGGAACGGCTGAAAGTCATTGCGGCCGTTCATCCGGGCCTGTGGCAGCCGGCTGTGCTGGCCAAGCTCGGCGCCACCGCGGATCACCTGTCCAACGGGCGCTTCGCCGTCAACGTCGTCTCCGGTTGGTTCAAGGACGAATTCACGCACCTGGGCGAGCCGTGGCTGGAACACGACGAGCGCTACCGCCGCAGTGCTGAATTCCTCCAGGTGCTGCGCAAGATCTGGACCGAGGACGACGTCGACTTCCGGGGCGACTTCTACCGCATCCACGACTTCACGCTGAAGCCCAAGCCGCTCAACACGGCCGACCGTCCCAACCCGGAGCTGTTCCAGGGCGGCAACTCGAGCGCCGCACGACGCAACGGCGGCTACTACGCCGACTGGTACTTCTCCAACGGCAAGGACTTCGACGGTGTGACCGAACAACTCGTCGACGTTCGCGACCACGCCCGCCAGGTTGCCCGGGAAGTCCGCTTCGGGCTGAACGGCTTCATCATCGCCCGTGATACGGAGAAGGAGGCGAAAGAAGTCCTCCGGGAGATCGTCGCGAAGGCGAACCGGCCTGCCGTCGAGGGGTTCCGTCAGGCCGTGCAGCAGGCCGGCAACTCCACCGGCGACAAGAAGGGCATGTGGGCGGACTCGAGCTTCGATGACCTGGTGCAGTACAACGACGGTTTTCGTACCAAGTTGATCGGAACTCCGGAACAGATCGCCGAACGGATTGCTGCCTACCGCAAACGCGGCGTCGATCTGATCCTCGGTGGCTTCCTGCATTTCCAGGAGGAAATCGAGTACTTCGGGGCCAAGGTGCTGCCGTTGGTACGGGAAATCGAGGAGGCGGAACAGGACGCGGCGCAGGGTCCGGTTCGCGTCCCGGCCTGACGTGTCGGCAAGTTTGCTCAGCACCGTCGCGGCCGGTCAGGCCGGTGGTCAGCGCGCTCAACTCATGCAGGGCACCCTTAATGAAGTGCGCTAGCGTGGTTGGTCGAGTCGACAGGTACAGGAGAGGTCATGACGTACCAGCCCGGTAACCCCGGCTATCCGCCCGCCCAGCAGCCCAACCAGTTCGGAGGGCCGACCCAGCAGTTCAACCGCCTGCCCGAGCAGATCCCGGCTGCGCCTGCCGCGCCGGCCGGCCCGAGCAAACTGCCGGAGTACCTGACCACCGCGGTGGCGGCGCTCGGCCTGCTCATCTTCGGGTTCAACTTCGCGCCCCAGTTGGGTGCCGGAGGCCTCGACGCGGGCACCGGCAGCATCCTGACCCAGGCTCCGATCGTGGTCGCTGTCTTGGCCGCGCTGCTCGCCGGCGTCAGCCTGCTGCCGAAGCAGAAGAGCTTCAAGTCGTGGGTCGCCATCCTGTCGGTGCTGGCGTTGCTGCTGGTCATCAACGAGATCGTGCAGGCGCCCAAGGGCATCGAGGTCGAGTGGGGCCTCTACACCGTGCTGGTGCTGTCCGTGCTGCAGGCCGGTAGCGCCGTGGCCGCGCTGCTGCTCGACGCCGGCGTCATCCAGCCGCCCGCGCCGCGCCCGCAGCCCGATCCGTACAACTACGGCGGACCGGCACAGGGCTACAACCCGCAGGCCCAGTACTACGGCCAGCAGCCCCAGCAGCAATACGGCCAGCAGACCGGCCAGCACTTCGGTCAGCAGGGCGGATACCAGCAGCAGCCGCAGAACGGTCCCATCGGCGGCTACACCGGTCAGCAGGGTGCGCCGCAGCACGGTGCCGACTCGGGTCCGCCGACCCCTCCGACGGGTTTCCCCGCGTTCGGTCAGCCGCAGTCGTCTGGCGGTCAGTCTCAGGCCCCGCAGCAGTCGTCGGCCCCGCAGCCGTCGGCGTCTGAGGCGGTCGCCGGATCGTCGTCGTACGGCTCGTCGCCGAGCGTTCCGGGTGCTTCCGAGCCGACAACGACTTTCCAGCAGCCCCCGGCTCCGCAGTAATCGGGTCCGGCGTCGTCATAATCGCTAGGGCACTCGCAACCGGCGGGTGAGACCTGCGCGAGGAGTGACCCAGCTAGTGGATAACCGACCAGTCGGTACGCGCCAAGCGCGTGACCTGCTTCGGGTTGCGTTCGGCCCGTCGGGCATCGCCCTGGCGATCATCGCTGCGCTGACGCTGATCCAGCTGGTCATCGCCAATAGCGATCTGACCGGCGCGTTCGGCGCGATGGCCAGCATGTGGCTGGGCGTGCACGGCGTGCCGGTCTCGATCGCCGGCGCCGAACTCGGCGTGATGCCGCTGGCCCCGCTGCTGGCGATGGTGTGGGGCACCGCCCGCACCACGGCGGCGGCGACGCGGCCGGGTGCGTCGTGGTTCGTCGTCCGGTGGATCGTCGCGTCGGCCCTCGGCGGACCTTTGCTGATCGCGGCAATCGCGATCGCGGTGATCCACGATGCGTCGTCGGTGCTCACCGAGCTGCAGACCCCCAACGCCCTCCAAGCGTTCGGCTGCGTGCTGGCTGTGCACGCGGTCGGAGCGGCCATCGGCGTCGGCTCGCGGCTGCAGGGACGACTCCTGACCGACGCCCACCTGCCCTACTGGCTCCCCGAAGCGCTGCGCGCGGCGCTCGCCGGGGTGCTGGCGCTGCTCGGCTTGTCTGGGCTGGTCGCGGTCGGTTCGATGGTCGTGCACTGGTCGACGATGCACGACCTGTTCGGGATCACCGACTCGGTGTTCGGCCAGCTCAGCCTGACCGTGCTGTCTGCGCTGTACATCCCGAACGTCATGGTCGGATCCGCGGCGGTGGCCGTCGGCTCGAGTGTGCACATCGGGTTGGCGACGTTCAGTTCGTTCACGGTGCTCGGCGGCGACGTCCCCGCGGTGCCGGTGCTGGCCGCGGTGCCGTCACCTCCGTTGGGTCCGGTGTGGGTGGCGCTGCTGATCATCGCGGCGGCCTCGGCGGTGGCGGTGGGGCAGCAGTGCGCGCGGCGCCCGGCCCCGTGGCCGATTGCGTTCGCGAAGTTGGCGGTGGCGTCGCTGCTGGCTGCGGTGATGATGGTCATGCTCGCGATCGCCGGCAGTGGTCGCCTTGGCAACTTCGGTGAGCTCGGGGTGGACCAGACGACGTTCGGGCCGGGGGTGTTCCTGTGGTTCGTGTCGATCGGCGGTCTCACGGTGGCGATGGCCGGCGGCCTGACGCGTCGCCCGGAGCGGCCGGTGCCCGTCGCGCCGGTGGCAGAAGCGCATGACAACGAACCGGCCGACGCTGAGATCGTCGAGGACGACGAACCCGTGACGGAGGTGCTGTTCGGCGACGTCCCGGCCGCTGCCGTGGATGTTGACGACGATTCGCATTTCGCGGGCGGCCCGGCGTTCGAGTCCGCCCCAGAGTCGGCACCTGAGCCGGCGCCCGAACCCGATCCTGAGCCGATGGCCAAACCCGCCGAACCCCGTCGGCCGGCCCGTCCCGAACCGGACATGACCCCAGCGCCGGCCGAGGCGTATCAGTCCGGCACCACCGATCGCATCGGCGAACACATCGCCTTCGACCCTGACGAGGACCCTGAGGCGCATTTCGTCGTCGACGACGACGGCCACTAGGCTGCTCCCGTGCAGCAACCGCTCCGTGTGCCCCCGACTGCGCCGGCGCGGCTCGTCGTCCTGGCCTCGGGGACCGGTTCGCTGCTCGAATCGGTGCTGGCAGCAGCGGTTGATGACTACCCGGCGCGCGTCGTGGCGGTCGGAACGGACCGGGATTGCCAAGCGCTGGAGATCGGCGCGGCGGCCGGTGCGGCGACATTCACCGCCCGGTTGCGCGACCACGCCGACCGGGCCGCCTGGGACATCGCGCTGACCGAAGCGGTCGCCGCCCATGAGCCGGATCTGGTGGTGTCGGCGGGCTTCATGAAAATCCTCGGACCGACGTTTCTGGCGCGCTTCCAAGGCCGGGTGCTGAACACTCACCCGGCGCTGCTGCCGTCGTTCCCCGGGGCGCATGCGGTGCCCGACGCCCTCGCGTACGGAGTGCGCGTCACCGGCAGCACGGTGCACCTGGTGGATGCCGGTACCGATACCGGGCCGATCCTGGCGCAGGAGCCGGTGGCGGTACTCGATGGCGACGACGAATCGTCGCTGCATGAACGGATCAAGGTCGTCGAGCGACGACTGCTGGTAGATGTGATCGCCGCGGTGGCCCTCCGCGGCGTGACGTGGAGTGGACGAAAGGCGGCCATAGGATGACGCGACGACCGATTCGGCGCGCGCTGATCAGCGTGTACGACAAGACCGGCCTGGCGGAGCTGGCCCGCGGGCTGCACGCGGCCGGAGTGACCCTGGTGTCGACCGGGTCGACTGCGAAAACCATTGCTGCCGAGGGTATCCCGGTCACGCCCGTGGAAGAGGTCACGGGATTCCCCGAGGTGCTCGACGGCCGGGTCAAGACGCTGCACCCGCGCGTGCACGCCGGTCTGCTGGCCGACACCCGCAAGGCCGAGCACCTCGCCGCGCTGGACGAGCTCGGCGTCGAGGCGTTCGAACTCGTTGTGGTGAACCTGTATCCGTTCACGCAGACCGTCGCGTCGGGTGCCTCCGAGGACGAGTGCGTCGAGCAGATCGACATCGGCGGCCCGTCGATGGTCCGCGCCGCGGCGAAGAACCACCCGAGCGTCGCCGTCGTCGTCGACCCCCTGGGTTACGACGGCGTGCTGGCTGCCGTCAACGCCGGTGGCTTCACGCTCGAAGAGCGGAAGAAGTTGGCGTCGTTGGCTTTCCGGCACACCGCCGAGTACGACGTGGCCGTGGCTTCCTGGATGGGATCGGTGCTCGTGCCGGGCGATGACGAGGCGTCTGCCGCGGGCATGCCGGCCTGGCTCGGTTCGACCTGGCGTCGCTCCGATGTGCTGCGCTACGGCGAGAACCCGCACCAGAAGGCCGCGCTCTACAGCGACGACGCCGGCTGGCCGGGGCTCGCGCAGGCTGAGCAGCTGCACGGAAAAGAGATGTCCTACAACAATTTCACCGACGCCGACGCGGCGTGGCGGGCGGCGTTCGACCACGAGGACATCTGCGTGGCGATCATCAAGCACGCCAACCCGTGTGGCATTGCGGTGTCGTCGATCTCGGTCGCCGATGCGCACCGCAAGGCGCATGAGTGCGATCCCCTGAGCGCGTTCGGCGGCGTCATCGCGGCCAACACGGCGGTGACCGAGGAGATGGCCGAGACCGTCGCCGACATCTTCACCGAGGTGATCGTCGCCCCCGCCTTCGAGCCGGGTGCCGTCGAAATCCTGAGCCGTAAGAAGAACATTCGCATCCTGGTGGCTTCCGAGCCGCAGCCCGGCGGCACGGAGTTCCGTCAGGTCAGCGGTGGTCTGCTGGTGCAGCAGCGCGACGCGCTGGACGCGGCGGGCGATGACTCTGCCAACTGGACCCTGGCGACCGGCACCCCGGCCGACCCAGAGACGTTGGCCGACCTGGTGTTTGCCTGGCGCGCTTGCCGTGCCGTGAAGTCGAACGCCATCGTGGTCGCCGCCAACGGCGCTACTGTCGGTGTCGGCATGGGCCAGGTGAACCGGGTCGACGCGGCGCGGCTCGCGGTCGAGCGGGGCGGTGACAGGGTGCGCGGTGCTGTTGCGGCGTCGGACGCCTTCTTCCCGTTCCCCGACGGCCTGGAGACCTTGACCAACGCCGGCGTGAAAGCCATTGTGCACCCGGGTGGTTCGGTCCGCGATGACGAAGTCACCGCTGCCGCTGCCGCCGCCGGGATCACGCTGTACCTGACCGGCGCTCGGCACTTCGCCCACTAGGTCTTGCCGGCTGAGTGGCCAGTTATGACGCGCAAATTGCGAAGATGCGTGTCGTATCTGGCCACTCGGCGTTTTGGGCGGCGAGTGGCCACTTAATACACGCGATCACCCAAAATCCGTGCAATGACTGGCCATTCGGCGCCGGCGGCGCGTAGCGCCTGGCAAGTTCTGACGACGAATGTTCGGGGCCGGTTTCGCAAGATGTCGGAACTGACCCGGATGATCATCCAACCTGCCTCGAGCAGTCTGGCCAACCGCTCGATATCTTTGGCGCGTTGCTCGGGGTCGTCCCAATGCTGGACGCCGTCGTACTCGATGCCGACCTTGAACTCCCGGTAGCCCATATCGATGCGGCCGACGAACTCCCCGAATTCGTCGTGGACCTCGATCTGGGTTTCCGGCTTCGGCAGTCCGGCGTCGATGAGCGCCAGTCGAGTCCTCGACTCTTGTGGCGATTCGGCTCCGTCGTCCATCAGCTCGAGAACCTCGCGCAATTGAACCAGGCCGCGGACTCCGCGATGCCGCGGAATCAGGTAATCGATCTCCTTGGCGGTGACTCCGGTTTGGTTGGCCAGTGCGTCGACACGAACCAGAGCACGCTCCCGTCCCCTGCGACGACCGAGATCGAACCCGGTGCGCGCGGGCGTGGTCGCGGAGATGCCGCGCACTTCTTCGACTTCGTCTGGGAGTAGAACATCGCGGTGAATGATGATGCCCGACACGGGTTTTCCGTTCGTCCGGAACAATTCCGCGGGTGATCTGGGGTCGACCCACAATGTGCCATACAGCGCGGCGGCGGAGAGTCCGCCTGTGGTCGCGAGACGGTCGGACCACAGCCAAGCGGCCTCGGCTCGCATTTCCGCCGTCAGCGTGACGTCGGCCGGGAGGTAGACGTCACGGTAGATGCGGTGATGGCGGTTGAGTTCTCGCCGAGATACGTGGCCGGAAGCCAACGCCTCGGTGCCCAGGAATGGTGCGGTCATGCACCGAAGGTGCGACTCGGGTCCGACGCAACGGCGCGCCGGTGTGGCTTTTCGTGCCGGGCTGTGGATGAATCGCGGTCTGTGGATATCGCTCAGGGGCCAGTTATCGCACGTAAATCACGAAAATGCGTGTCATAACTGGCCACTCGGCGGTTGAAGCGACTAGGAAGCGACCTCGTCGTGTTTTTGAGTGGTGGCGTATTCGAAGAACGCGACGATCTCGGAGACGGCCTTGCGGGCGTCCGGGTTGACGTCGAAGCTCAGCTGGAACATGTGCATTGCCGCGTCCCACACCTGAACCCAGGCCTGGGCACCGGCCGCGCGCAGTGCGTCGGCGAGCGCGAAGGAGTCGTTGCGCAGCATTTCGTTGGTGCCGATCTGCAGCAGCGTCGGGCCGAGGCCGTGGAGGTCGGCTTCGGTGGGCATCTGGGGCACGGGGTGGGTGCCGTTCTTCGTGGCGAAGACCGTGTAGATGTACTTCACCGCCATGAACGGGAACAGCACGTCGCGCGATTCGAGCATGGCGTTGTACTTCAGGTTCATGTCCGACGACGTCAGCGCCGACAGCAAGACCTGAGCCGCGGGCACCGGCAGACCGCTGTCGCGTGCGGCGATCGCGGTGTCGGCGGCGATCAGGCCACCCGCCGAGTCGCCGGCGAACACGATCTTCGTGGAGTCCACCCCGGAAGCCAGCACCAGGCGGTAGGCGTCGAGTCCGTCGCTCACGGCCTCTTCGATCGTGGCCTGCGGGGCCAGCCGGTAGCCGACGTTCAAAACCCGGGCGCCCGTCTCTGCGGAGAGCTTGCTGGCCCAGCGCCGGTGCGAGTTCAGCCCGAGGGTGATGAGCGCGGAACCGTGGAAGTACACGATCACCCGATCGGAATCCCGTGCGCCGGGTGCGACGATCCATTCGGCCGGGCAATCGGGCAGTGCGATCGACGTCACCTCGGTGCCCGGCAGCGGGCGGAAGACGCGGAATGCCGGGTCGATGATGTCGTAGCGACCCCGCTGCACGAGCTCGGGACGGAACCGGTTGACGACCATGCCCACCAGCGTGAGCAGGGCAATTACCGGTCGGACGAACACCGCGGTCAGCCCGCCGAGCAGTCGGCTCTGCCACGCGGCGGGGCCGAACTCGAGGTCGGTGGGGCGGTTAGTCCAGTCGAGCGAGTTCACGATACCGAGGGTACTGGGTAAAGCTCCGGAGCCCAAGGTGCTGCCGGTCACGGAGCACCGTCGTAGCGTGGAGGTCGTGACGTCACCTAACGAACCCGATCTGCCGAAGACCGTCGGCGCGTTGAAAGCAACGGGCCACCGGGAACGGGGCATCAAGACCGAAATCCGCGAGAACCTGCTGGCCGCGCTGGCTGACGGCCAGGATGTGTGGCCCGGCATCTTCGGCTTCGAGGACACCGTGCTGCCGCAGCTGGAGCGCGCGCTGATCGCCGGGCACGACGTCGTGCTGCTCGGCGAGCGCGGCCAGGGCAAGACCCGCCTGCTGCGCGGTCTGGTCGGGCTGCTGGACGAATGGACCCCGGTCATCGCGGGCTCGGAGCTAGGTGAGCACCCGTATTCGCCGATCACGCCGGAGTCGATCCGCCGGGCCGCGGATTCGGGCGATGATCTACCCATCACCTGGAAGCACCGCAGCGAGCGCTACACCGAGAAGCTGGCGACGCCGGACACCAGCGTCGCCGACCTCGTCGGCGACATCGACCCCATCAAGGTGGCCGAGGGACGCAGCCTGGGCGACCCGGAGACCATCGCCTACGGCCTCATCCCGCGGGCGCACCGCGGCATCGTCGCGATCAACGAGCTGCCCGACCTCGCCGAGCGCATCCAGGTTGCGATGCTCAACGTGATGGAGGAGCGCGACATCCAGGTCCGCGGCTACACCCTGCGGCTGCCGCTCGACGTGCTCGTGGTGGCCAGCGCCAACCCCGAGGACTACACCAACCGTGGCCGCATCATCACGCCGCTGAAGGACCGCTTCGGCGCCGAGATTCGCACGCACTACCCGCTGGAGCTCGACGCCGAGGTCGGCGTCATCAAGCAGGAGGCCCACCTGGCCGCCGAGGTTCCGGGGTACCTGCTCCAGATTCTGGGCCGCTTCGCGCGGTACCTGCGCGAGTCGCAGTCGATCGATCAGCGCTCCGGCGTCTCGGCCCGCTTCGCCATCGCCGCGGCCGAAACCGTCGGCGCCGCGGCTCAGCACCGTTCGGCGATTCTGGGCGAACAGGACCCGGTGGCCCGGGTCGTCGACCTGCAGACCATCATCGGCGTGCTGCGCGGCAAGCTGGAATTCGAATCCGGTGAGGAAGGGCGCGAGCAGGCGGTGCTGGAGCACCTGCTGCGTCGCGCCACCGCCGACACCGCACAGCGACTGCTCGGCGGCATCGATGTCGGTTCGTTGGTCACTGCGGTGGAAGGGGATTCACCGGTGACGACGGGGGAGCGGGTGTCGGCCAAGGACGTACTGGCTGCACTGCCCGACCTGCCGGTGATCGAGGCGATCGCTGAGCGGCTCGACGCCCAATCCGATGGCGAGCGGGCGGCGGCCGTCGAGCTGGCGCTGGAAGCGCTGTATCTGGCCAAGCGCATCGACAAGACTTCTGACGACGGCGAAACGGTTTATGGCTGAACACCTCTCGCGGTATTCGCGCTACACCGGCGGCCCGGATCCGCTGGCGCCCCCCGTCGACCTGAGGGAGGCGCTGGAGCAGATCGGCCAGGACGTCATGGAGGGCGCGTCGCCCCGGCGTGCGCTGTCCGAACTCCTGCGTCGGGGTACCCAGAACATGCGCGGTGCCGACCGGCTGGCCGCCGAGGCCAACCGGCGTCGTCGGGAGTTGCTGTCGCGCAACAACCTGGACGGCACCCTGCAGGAGATCAAGAAGCTGCTCGATGAGGCCGTGCTCGCCGAGCGCAAGGAACTGGCCAGGGCGCTCGACGACGACGCGCGGTTCGGCGAACTGCAGTTGGAGTCGTTGTCGCCGTCGCCGGCGAAAGCCGTACAGGAGCTCTCCGAATACGACTGGCGTTCGGCGGAGGCCCGGCAGAAGTACGAGCAGATCAAGGATCTGCTCGGCCGGGAGATGCTGGACCAACGATTCGCCGGCATGAAGGACGCGCTGGAGAACGCCACCGACGAGGACCGTCAGGCCGTCAACGACATGCTCGACGACCTGAACAACCTCTTGGAGAAGCACGCCAAAGGCGAAGACACCCAACAGGATTTCCAGGATTTCATGGCCAAGCACGGCCAGTTCTTCCCGGAGAATCCGCAGAACGTCGACGAGCTGCTGGACTCCTTGGCTCAGCGGGCCGCGGCCGCGCAGCGCTTCCGCAACAGTCTGTCGCCCGACCAGCGCGCCGAGCTGGATGCGTTGGCACAGCAGGCATTCGGGTCACCGTCGCTGATGAACGCACTCGACCGACTCGACGGCAACCTGCAGGCCGCCCGCCCCGGCGAGGACTGGACCGGGGAGCGGAGTTTCACGGGAAACAACCCGCTGGGCATGGGGGAGGCCGCCCAGGCGATGGCGGATATCGCCGAGTTGGAGCAACTGGCGGAACAGCTTTCGCAGAGTTACGCCGGTGCCCAGATGGACGACGTCGATCTGGACATGCTCGCCCGGCAGCTGGGCGACGAGGCCGCCGTCGACGCGCGTGCGTTGGCGGAATTGGAGCGCACCCTGATGAATCAGGGCTTCCTCGATCGCGGTTCCGACGGGCAGTGGCGGTTGTCGCCGAAGGCCATGCGCCAGCTCGGTCAGGCGGCGCTGCGTGATGTGGCGCAACAACTTTCCGGCCGACACGGCGAGCGGGACACTCGTCGGGCCGGTGCGGCCGGTGAGCTGACCGGGGCCACCCGGCCGTGGCAGTTCGGTGACACCGAGCCGTGGAACGTCACGCGCACACTGACCAACACGGTGCTGCGGCAGGCCGGCACGGACCCCGATGGGCCGTTGCGGATCAGCGTTGATGATGTGGAGATCTCAGAAACCGAGACCCGCACCCAGGCTGTGGTGGCGCTGTTGGTGGACACTTCGTTCTCGATGGTGATGGAGAACCGGTGGCTGCCGATGAAGCGCACCGCCCTGGCGCTCAATCATCTGGTGAGTACCCGGTTCCGGTCAGATGCCTTACAGATCATTGCTTTTGGCCGGCATGCCCGCACGGTGTCCGCGGCCGAGTTGACCGGGCTGGAAGGCGTCTACGAACAGGGCACCAACCTGCACCACGCGCTGCTGCTCGCTGCCCGGCACCTGCGTCGTCATCCCAATGCGCAACCGGTCATCCTGGTGGTCACCGACGGTGAGCCGACGGCCCACCTGGAGCAGTACCGCACGGGCACCGAGACGTTCTTCGACTACCCGCCGCATCCGCGCACCATCGCCTTCACGGTGCGCAGCTTCGACGAGGTAGCCCGAATGGGCGCGCAGATCACCATCTTCCGGTTGGGGAGCGACCCAGGACTGGCCCGGTTCATCGACCAGGTGGCGCGCCGCGTCGAAGGTCGCGTCGTGGTGCCGGAACTGGACGGGTTGGGTGCGGCGGTGGTCGGTGACTACCTGCGGTCAAGGCGTCGTCGCCGCTGATTTCCTGCGTGCGCGCGTCGTTGCGCGGCCATACCGGGGGCGGAGTTCATTTTGGGGTCGCTCGCCACTGACGAGCGGCGCCAAAGTGCACGCGAAAAGCGGCGTGTTGCCGTACAAACACGCACGCTCGCGGTTAGGCGGACTCGAGTGGCTTGCGCTTCTTCGACTTGATGCCGACGCGGCCCCACAGAGAGAAGCCGCGGATGGTGACGCGCGGGGCGCCGGGGGTGCCCTGCTGTCCGAGGTGGTCGAACGCGCCCATCACACCGACACCGTGCACGTCGACGTTGACCTCCGGCGGCAGCAGGATGGTCTGCCCGCCGAAGATCGAGTAGGAGTGGATCTCGACGTCCGGTGACGTGAAATCGGCGTACCGCAGATCGATGACGCCGCCGCCGAACAACGAGAACGACGTCAGCCGCTGCGGCACATTCCAGCGGCCCCGGCGCTCGAATCCGCTCATGATCGCCAATAACAGCGTCGAGGGTGCGGGGTGGCACTCGCCGCCCGCTTCCCACGGCGCGGTGGTGATGTAGGGCAGGTCAGAACTCAGCTTCGACAGTTCGGCGTACGTCTGCGCGGAATAGGCGCGGTTCAGCCGGTCCTCGTACTCGGACATCGGCAGCCGTCCCTGCGCGGCCGCGTCGCTGAGGAGGTGAGCGACCTGTATCCGGTCGGTATCGACGACGCGCATCTGTGCGCGCGAACCTGGGGTGCTCATCAAGTCGAGCCTACGACGATCACAGGGACTTGCAAGGCTGATGTTGCAAACTGTGGCCGCATCGATGTCGGATCCGTTACGGGATGTGGATCACTTATTCCAGTTCGGCTGCCGCTTCTGGAGGAACGCCATCATGCCTTCCCGCGCCTCGTCGGAGACGAACAGCTCCGCCGACTGCTTGGCCAGCTTCTGCGCGTCGCGGTCGAAGTCAGCCAGGATCGACGCCGTGGTCAGCGCCTTCGATGCGGCCAGGCCCTGCGGTGAACCCTTGGTGATCTCGTCCGTGAGCTTCGCGACCGCGGCCGGTACATCGTCGGTCGCGACCGTCACCAGGCCGATCCGTTCGGCCTCCTCGGCGCCGAACTTCTCGCCCGTGACGAAATAGCGACCGGCCGCGCGGGCCGTCATCTTCGGCAGCAGCGTCAGCGAGATGATCGACGGAGCCACCCCGATCCGGGCCTCGGTGAGCGCGAAGGTGCTGGCGGTGCCGGCGACCACCAGGTCGCAGGCACCGATCAACCCCATGCCGCCGGCCCGGACGTGACCGTCGATCGCGGCGATCACCGGAACGGGCAGCTCGAGGATCGACCGCAGTAACTGCGCCGCCTCCAGGGCCCGGGCAGCGGCGAGGTCGCCGGGGCTGCGCCCGGCCGCTTCACTCAGGTCGGCCCCGGCACAGAAGGTGCCGCCGGTGTGGCCCAGCACCACCACCCGGACGCCGGGCTCGGCAGCGGCATCGGTGAGGCCCTGCCGCAACTGGTCCACCAGCGCGGTCGACATCGCATTGCGGTTGTGCGGTGAGTCCAGCGTCAGCCGGGCGACACCACTTTCGACGGAGTAATGGACCAGTGCGGTCATGAGGTCCCTCTTTAGTACGAGCGGGGCAGACCGAGTGAGGTCTGCGCCACGAAGTTAAGCACCATCTCGCGGCTGACCGGAGCGATCCGTCCCAGTCGCGACGCCGTGACGGCGGCAGCGATGCCGTACTCCTTGGTCAGGCCGTTGCCGCCGAGCGACTGGACGGCCTGATCGACCGCGCGCACCGAGGCCTCGCCCGCGGCGTACTTGGCCATGTTCGCGGCCTCGGCGGCGCCGAAGTCGTCGCCGGCGTCGTACAGCGTGGCGGCCTTCTGCATCATCAGCTTGGCCAGCTCGAGCTCGATGTGAATCTGGGCCAGCGGGTGCGAGATGCCTTGATGGGCACCGACCGGGACCTTCCAGACCTGCCGGGTCTTGACGTACTCGGTGGCGATCCGGATGGCGAGGCGACCGGTGCCGACGGCCATGGCCGCACCGATGATCCGCTCCGGGTTCAGACCGGCGAACAGCTGCGCGATGGCGGCGTCCTCGGAGCCGACGAGGGCATCGGCGGGCAGCCGCACCTCGTCCAGGAACACCTGGAACTGGCTCTCGGGGCTGATGATCTCCATCTCGATCTTGGTCCAGCTCAGCCCGGGCGCATCGGTGGGCACCACGAACAGTGCCGGCTTCAGGTTGCCGGTCTTGTGGTCCTCGGTGCGCCCGACGACCAGCACGGCGTCGGCCTGGTCGATGCCGGAGATGAAGACCTTCTGCCCGGACAGGATCCAGTCGCCGCCGTCGCGACGGGCGGTCGTGGTGATGCGGTGGCTGTTGGAGCCGGCGTCGGGTTCGGTGATCGCGAACGCCATGGTGAACGAGCCGTCGGCGAGGCCCGGAACCCAACGCTTCTTCTGTGCCTCGGTGCCGTACTTGGAGATGATGGTGCCGTTGATGGCCGACGAGACCACCATCATCAGCAGCGGACAGCCGTTCGCGGCCATCTCTTCCATGACCAGGCTCAGCTCGTACATGCCGGCACCGCCGCCGCCGTACTCCTCGGGCATGTTGACGCCCAGGAGGCCGAGTTTGCCTGCCTCAGCCCACAATTCATCGGTGTGCTGGCCGGCGCGGGCCTTCTCCAGGAAGTAGTCCTGGCCGAACTTGGAGGCCATGCCGACGACGGCCTCGCGCAGCGCCTGGCGCTCTTCGGATTCGATGAAAGACACGGTCATTCTCCTTCGGGGGTTTCTACGCGGGCCAGCACGGCGCCGACATCGACCTGTTGGCCGGGTTGCACGTTGAGTTCGGTGAGCACACCGGAATCCGGTGCGGCGATGGTGTGTTCCATCTTCATGGCTTCCAGCCAGATCAGGGGCTGGCCGGCCGTGACCGCGTCGCCGACGGCCGCGCCGACCCGGACCACGAGACCGGGCATCGGGGCCAGGAGCGAACCTTGGGCCACCGCCGCGTCCGGGTCGGGGAACCGCGGCTGGGCCACGAGATGCACCGCGCCGGCGGGGGAGTCGACGAACACGTCCGCGCCGTATCGAGCGACGTCGAACGAGCGTTCAACTCCACCCCGCGACAACACGACCCGAGTCGGGTCGGTGGTCACCACGGTGACGTCGTCGCGGTCCGGCAGGTCGACGCCGTCGCGCGTGAACCGGTACCGCACCTGGTGCTCGGCGCCGGCTGCGTCAGCGTACGAACGACTCTGGTAGCCCGACGTGAGGTTCCGCCAGCCGCTCGGTGCGGCGCCGAAAATGGTTGCCGTGCTGCGGTTGTATGCCGCATCGGCCAGCGTCGCCGCGACCGCGGCCAACGTGACATCGGTGTCCGCCGGTGCCGCCAGTTCGGCCAGACCGTGCGTGTCGAAGAACGCGGTGTCGGTGTCACCGGTCAGGAAAGCGGGGTGCCGCAACACGTTCACGAGCAGATCGCGGTTGGTGCGCAGGCCGTGGATACGAGCCCGCGACAGCGCATCGGCGAGGATCGCCGCGGCCCGGTCACGAGTCGGCGCGAACGAGATCACCTTGGCCAGCATCGGGTCGTAGAACACCGACACGACCGAACCGTCGACGATGCCGGAGTCGAGGCGCGTTCCGGCTCGGCCCAACAGGCTGAATTCGGTTCGGACACCCGGTACCTCGAATCGGTGCACCGTGCCGGCCTGGGGCTGCCAGTCCTTCGCCGGGTCCTCGGCGTAGAGCCGGGCCTCGATCGAATGTCCTTGCGTGGCGGGCGGTTCCGCGGCGAGCGCGCCGCCATCGGCCACCTCCAGCTGCAGCTCGACCAGATCGAGTCCGGTGGTCTCCTCGGTGACCGGGTGCTCGACCTGCAGCCGGGTGTTCATCTCCAGGAAGAAGAATTCACCGTTCGCATCGGACATGAACTCGACGGTGCCGGCGCCGGTGTACCCGATCGCGGTGGCCGCCAACCGAGCTGCCTCGAAAAGCTTTTCGCGCATCCCGGGGGTCCGCTCGACGAGCGGGGACGGTGCTTCCTCGATGACCTTCTGGTGCCGGCGCTGGATGGAGCACTCGCGTTCGCCGACGGCCCACACCGTGCCGTGGGCGTCGGCCATCACCTGCACCTCGATGTGGTGCCCGCTGGCCAGGTAGCGCTCGCAGAACACCGTCGGATCGCCGAACGCGGACTGGGCCTCGCGCTGCGCTGCCGCGACTTCGGCCGGCAGCGCGGACAATTCGCGAACTACCCGCATGCCGCGGCCGCCGCCACCGGCGGATGCCTTGATGAGCACCGGCAGTTGGTCGGCGGTGACGGTGTCGGGGTCCAGCTCGGTCAGGACCGGAACCCCGGCCGCCGACATCAGCTTCTTGGCCTCGATCTTGGAGCCCATGGCCTGCACGGCCGCCACCGGCGGGCCGATCCAGGTCAGCCCGGCATCCTGCACCGCGGCCGCGAAATCGGGGTTCTCGGAAAGGAATCCGTAACCGGGATGGATCGCGTCGGCGCCAGATGCCTTGGCCGCGGCGATCAGCTGCACGGCATCGAGGTAACCGGTGCGACCCTCCAGGCGCACCCGGTCGTCAGCTTCGGCGACGTGCGGCGCGGCAGCGTCGGGATCGGTGTACACCGCGACGGTGCCGATGCCGAGTCGACGGCAGGTGGCGAACACCCGGCGGGCGATCTCGCCGCGGTTGGCAACCAGTACTTTCGTGATCATCTGATACTCACATCCGGAAGACGCCGAAGTTCGACGTCCCCTCGATCGGGGCATTGGCAATGGCGGACAAGCACATTCCCAGCACGGTGCGGGTGTCACGGGGGTCGATGATGCCGTCGTCGTAGAGCCGGCCGGACAGGAACGCCGGCAGCGACTCAGCGTCGATCTGCGCTTCGACGGCGGCCCGCAGCGCCGCATCGGCGGCTTCGTCGACCTGGCCGCCCCGGGCTTCGGTGGCCGCCCGGCTGACGATCGAGAGCACGCCCGCCAGCTGCGCACCGCCCATCACGGCGGACTTCGCACTGGGCCAGGCGAACAGGAACCGGGGGTCGTAGGCCCGGCCGCACATGCCGTAGTGACCTGCGCCGTACGAGGCGCCGATGAGCAGCGAGATGTGCGGCACTTTCGAGTTGGAGACGGCATTGATCATCATCGAGCCGTGCTTGATCATCCCGCCTTCCTCGTACGCCTTGCCGACCATGTAGCCGGTCGTGTTGTGCAGGAACAACAATGGCGTGTCGGAGCGGTTGGCCAGCTGGATGAACTGCGTGGCCTTCTGGGACTCCTCGCTGAACAACACGCCGCGCGCGTTGGCCAGGATGCCCACCGGGTAGCCCCACAGGTTCGCCCAACCGGTCACCAACGAGGAGCCGTACAGCGGCTTGAACTCGTCGAAGTCCGAGCCGTCGACGATGCGGGCGATGACGTCGCGCGGATCGAACGGGATCCGCAGATCGGCGCCGACGATGCCGAGCAGTTCGTCTTCGGGGTACAGCGGCGCCACCACCGGTGCCGGCGTCGGGCCCTGCTTGCGCCAGTTCAACCGGGCCACGATACGGCGGCCGATGCGGATGGCGTCGAGTTCGTCCTGCGCGAAGTAGTCACCGAGACCCGATGTCCGGGAGTGCATTTCGGCGCCGCCGAGGGATTCGTCGTCGGACTCCTCGCCGGTGGCCATCTTGACCAGCGGCGGCCCGGCCAGGAACACCTTCGAGCGCTCCTTGATCATCACCACGTGGTCGGACATGCCGGGGATGTAGGCGCCGCCGGCGGTCGAGTTGCCGAACACCAGCGCGATGGTCGGGATGCCTTCAGCCGATAGCCGGGTCAGGTCCCGGAACATCGCGCCACCGGGGATGAAGATTTCCTTCTGCGTCGGCAGATCGGCGCCGCCCGATTCGACCATCGAGATCACCGGCAGCCGGTTCTCGCGGGCAATCTGGTTGGCGCGCAGGATCTTCTTGAGCGTCCACGGGTTGCTGGTGCCGCCCTTGACGGTCGGATCGTTGGCGACGATCAGACACTCGACGCCTTCGACGACACCGATGCCGGTGACCAGGCTGGCACCGACGACGAAGTCGCTGCCCCAGGCGGCCAGAGGGCTCAGCTCCAGGAACGGCGAGTCCTGATCGACGAGCTGCTCGATGCGCTCGCGCGCGGTCAGCTTGCCGCGGGCATGGTGGCGGTCAACGTATTTCGCGCCCCCGCCGGCGACGGCCTTGGCGTGCTCGGCATCGAGCTCGGTGAGCTTGGCCGACATGGTGGCGGCGGCTTCGGTGTAGCCGGCCGACGCCGTATCGAGCCTGGACTTGAGTGCGGTCATGACTGGAATCCCAACGTCTTGGCGGCCAGCGAGGTGAGAATCTCGGTGGTGCCGCCGCCGATGCCGATGATGCGCATGTCGCGGTACTGCCGCTCGATTTCCGACTCGGCCATGTACCCCATGCCGCCGAACAACTGCACGCCGGCGTTGGCCACCCACTCGCCGGCCTCGACGGCGGTGTTCTTGGCGAAGCAGACCTCGGCGATCAGGTTCGTCTCACCCGCCAACTCCCGCTCCACCAGGTGGTGCGTGTAGACCCGGGCCACATCGATGCGACGGGCCATGTCGGACAGGGTGTTCTGCACCGACTGCCGCGAGATCAGCGGCCGGCCGAACGTCTCCCGGTCCCGGCACCACTGCACGGTCAGGTCCAGGCAGCGCTGCGCGCTCGCATATGCCTGGGCGGCAAGGCCGACCCGCTCGGAGACGAAGGCGCCGGCGATCTGCAGGAAGCCGGAGTTCTCCGGCCCCACCAAATTGGCGGCCGGGACGCGGACGTCGACATAGGACAGCTCAGCGGTGTCCGACGAGCGCCAGCCCATCTTCTCGAGCTTGCGGCTGACGGTGAAACCGGGCGTGTTCTTGTCCACCACGATCAGTGAAACCCCGCCTGCGCCAGGGCCACCCGTGCGCACCGCGGTCACCACATAGTCGGCCCGCACACCCGAGGTGATGTAGGTCTTGGCACCATTGATGATGAAGTCGTCACCGTCGCGCTCGGCGCGCGTCGTCAGGTGTCCGACATCCGAGCCACCGCCGGGTTCGGTGATGGCCAGCGAGCCGATCATCTTGCCCTGCAACGTCGGTCGCACGTAGGTGTCGATCAGTCGCTGGTCGCCGGAGGCGATCATGTGCGGCGTGGAGATCCCGCAGGTGAACAGCGATGCGAAGACGCCGCCGGGCACGCCGGCGTAATGCAGTTCCTCGCAGACGATCACCGCGTCGGCGCCGTCGCCACCGCCACCGCCGACGGATTCGGGCGCCTGGGCGCCCAGCAGGCCGGCGGCACCGGCTGCCTCATGCAGCGAGCGGGGCAGCTCGCCGCTGCGCTCCCACTCGTCGACGTGGGGCAGGATCTCGCGTTCCGCGAACGCGCGCACGGTCTTTCGCAGCGCATCGCGTTCGGGCGTGGTCCAGATGCTCACGAAATCAATTCCTCCGGTATGTCGAGATGACGGGTTCGTAGCCATTCCCCGAGGCCCTTGGCTTGGGGGTCGAATCGGGCCTGGTACGCAACGCCTTCGCCGAGGATGCCCTCGATGACGAAGTTGATGGCGCGCATGTTCGGCAGCAGGTGCCGGGTCACGGCCAGATCGGCGGTCTCGGGCAGCAGCTCGCGCAGCTTATCGACGGTCAATGTGTTTGCCAGCCAACGCCATTGGTCATCGGTGCGGACCCAGACGCCGACGTTGGCCGAGCCGCCCTTGTCGCCGCTGCGGGCCCCGGCGATGGTACCAAGCGGCGCCCGGCGGGTCGGCCCGGCCGGCAGCGGTTCGGGCAGCGCCGGGTCGGCGACCGGACCCAGCGCCTGGGTCTGCGCCGACGGTGCGATGTCGACCCGCGAGCCGTCGGCCAGTACTGCCGCATGAGGCACCAAGGCCGCGTCGACGTAGCCGGGCTTGAACAGGCCGTACACCTGGCCGTCGCCGGGAGGCGCCGTCGTTGTGAATCCCGGATAGCTGGCCAGAGCGAGTTCGACTGCAGCCGCGGAGAATTGACGTCCGACCTTGGCCGGATCGGGGTCGCGCACCACACAGTGCAGCAGCGCGCTGGCGCGCTCCTCGGTGTCGGCGTCGGGATGATCGGTCCGGGCCAGCGTCCATTGCAGCTCGGTCGGCCGCACCGCGATGCTGGCTTCCAGCTGGCGCTGCAGCAGATCGGCCTTCGCCTCGATGTCCAGGCCCGTGAGGATGAAGGACGCCGCATTGCGGAAGCCGCCGATGCTGTTGAGCGACACCTTCAACGTGGGCGGCGGTGCTTCGCCCCGCACGCCGGAGATGCGCACGCGGTCCTCGCCGTCGGCGGCCAGCTCCAGCGAGTCGATCCGCAGGGTGGCGTCGGGATTGGCGTAGCGCGCCCCGGTGATCTCGTACAGCAGCTGCGCGGTGACGGTGTCGACACTGACGCGGCCGCCGGTGCCGGGGTGCTTGGTGATCACCGACGAGCCGTCGGCGGAGATCTCCGCCAGCGGGAACCCGGGGTGGATGAGGTCCGGAATCTCGGTGAAGAAGCTGAAGTTGCCGCCCGTGGCCTGGGTGCCGCACTCGATGACATGGCCCGCGGCGATCGCGCCCGCGAGCGCGTCGTAGTCGGTGCGGGTCCAGCCGAAGTGCGCGGCGGCCGGTCCGACGATCACCGAGGCATCGGTGACCCGCCCGGTGACGACGACGTCGGCGCCGGAGTTCAGACAATCCACGATGCCCCAGGCGCCGAGGTAGGCATTCGCCGACAGCGGGGTGCCGAAGCCCAGCTCGGCGGCGCGGCCGACGAGGTCGTCGCCTTCGACGTGCGCGACGTTCACCGACAAGCCGAGGCGCTCGGCCAGCGCGCGCACCGCCGCGGCCAAGCCGGCCGGATTGAGGCCGCCGGCGTTGGCGACGATCTTCACGCCCTGGTCCAGGGCCAGACCCAGCGACTGCTCCAGTTGGCGCAGGAAGGTCTTGGCGTATCCGAGGTCGGCGTTCTTGGCCCGGTCGCGAGCGAGGATCAACATGGTCAACTCGGCGAGATAGTCGCCGGTGAGGTAGTCCAGCTCACCCCCGGCGAGCATCTCGTGCATCGCCGCCAGCCGGTCTCCATAGAACCCCGAGCAGTTACCGATCCGGACTGCTGGTGATGTCACACACACTCCCGTCGTTCAACCAACCGGTAGGGAGGTTAGTCGGTACTGACGGTACCGAGTCAAGGGGGCTGGGGGTTGCGTGTTGCCCGGTTGGGGCGACGTTTTGGAGCCTACGCAGGTCGGCGGCTATCCTGAGGTGCAATCGCCGCTGGCCTTGTTCGTTTGTTCGTGGCGCGGCTGACCGCAAGCAATTCCGTTTAGCAAGAGAGGTGCACATCATGGCTGTGCCCAAGCGCAGGATGTCGCGCTCGAACACCCGTAGCCGTCGCGCGCAGTGGAAGGCCGAGGCCACCGGCCTGGTCAGCGTGAACGTCGCAGGTCAGGCGCACAAGGTGCCGCGTCGTCTGCTCAAGGCCGCGCGTCTGGGTCTGGTCGACCTCGACCGCCGCGTCTGAACCATCTCGACTTTCGGTCGTAACGGTTTTTCTCGCGCCCTCGTGGCGCGTCTTCTCAGTCCGCTCTCAGATGGTGGGGTGAGACTGTGCCTGTGCGAATCCTTGTAGTCGACGATGACCGCGCTGTGCGTGAATCGCTGCGTCGGTCGCTGACTTTCAACGGGTACTCGGTCGAACTGGCCCAAGACGGTGTCGAGGCGCTGGAGTTGATCTCCAGCGACCGGCCCGACGCCGTGGTGCTCGACGACATGATGCCCCGATTGGACGGCCGTGGCGTCTGCCGTCAGCTGCGCAGCAATGGTGATGATCTGCCCGTGCTGATGCTGACGGCTCGTGACTCGATCGACGAGCGGGTGGCCGGCCTCGACGCCGGTGCAGACGATTACCTGCCGAAGCCGTTCGCGCTTGAGGAACTCCTGGCACGGATGCGGGCGCTGCTCCGCCGGACCGGACCCGATGACCGGACCGAGTCGGCGGCGCTGACCTTCTCCGATCTGAGCCTCGACCCGGTGACGCGCGAAGTCACCCGGGGTTCCCGGTCGATCAGCCTGACCCGTACCGAGTTCTCGCTGCTCGAGATGCTCATCCACAACCCCCGCCGGGTGCTCAGCCGCAGCCGGATCCTCGAAGAGGTGTGGGGCTTCGATTTTCCGACGTCGGGCAATGCCCTCGAGGTGTACGTCGGGTACCTGCGCCGCAAGACCGAGGCCGAGGGAGAACCGCGCCTGATCCACACCGTGCGCGGCGTGGGTTACGTGCTGCGTGAGACCCCACCCTGATGCTCGGCAAGGTTCGCGCAACGGTGGACCGGAAGATGCGGGAAGTGCCGCAGATGCCGGTGACGACTCCCGATGGCGCGGTGCAGCACGACGCCAGTTCGGTGTCACTGAAATGGCGCGTCATGCTGCTCGCGATGTCGATGGTGGCGATGGTCGTCGTCCTGATGTCGGTCGCGGTGTACGTCGTGGTGTCCAAGGCGCTGTACGGCGACATCGACAACCAGCTGCACAGCCGCGCGCAACTGCTCATCGAGAGCGGCTCCCTGGCCGTCGACCCCGGCAAGGCCATCGAGGGCACCGCCTATTCGGACGTCAACGCGATGTACGTGATCCCGGGACAGTCCATCTATACCGCGAACCAGCAGGGGCAGACCCTGCCGCTCGGCACGCCGGAGAAGGACGTCATCGCCGGCAAGCTGCTGATGTCGTTGCGTACCACCAACTATCAGCGCGTGCTGGCGGTGCACCTGCAGTCGGGTAACTCGCTGCTGATCTCCAAGAATCTCTCGCCCACCGCCGAGGTGCTCAAGCGTCTCGGCACCATTTTGCTCATCGTGGGTGGAATTGGCATGGCTGTCGCCGCCATCGCCGGTGGCACGGTGGCGCGTACCGGGCTCAGACCCGTGGCCCGATTGACCGAGGCCACCGAACGCGTGGCCCGCACCGATGACCTGCGTCCCATACCGGTGTACGGCAACGACGAATTGGCCAGGCTGACAGAGGCTTTCAACATGATGTTGCGGGCGCTCGCCGAGTCGAGAGACCGGCAGGCCCGCTTGGTGTCGGATGCCGGTCATGAGTTGCGCACGCCGCTGACCTCGCTGCGGACCAATGTCGAACTGCTGATGGCGGCCATGGCGCCCGGAGCGCCGCCGTTTCCAGAGGAGGAGATGACGGGTCTGCAATCCGACGTCATCGCCCAGATCGAGGAGCTGTCCACCCTGGTCGGCGACCTGGTGGACCTGACCCGCGACGACGCCGGAGTGGCGATCCACGAGCCGGTCGAGATGGCCGAGGTCGTCGACCGCAGCCTGGAACGAGTTCGCCGCCGCCGCAACGACATTGACTTCGACGTCGACATCGCGGGCTGGCAGGTGTACGGCGACGGGGCAGGGTTGTCCCGGGCGGTGCTGAACCTGCTCGACAACGCCGCGAAGTGGAGCCCGGCCGGCTCGGTGGTGCGGGTCCGGTTGGGACGCATCAGCCCGACGCACGCGGAGCTGGTGGTGTCCGACTGGGGGCCGGGCATTCCGCCGCCGGAGCGGGCGCTGGTGTTCGAGCGTTTCTATCGGTCGACCACAGCGCGGGCCATGCCCGGTTCCGGTCTGGGGCTGGCGATCGTCAAGCAGGTGGTGCTGAAACACGGTGGCGCACTTCGGATCGAGGACACGGTGCCCGGTGGCACGCCGCCCGGCACGTCGATCCATCTGGTGTTGCCGGGGCGTCCCTCCGGGTTGACCGCAACACACCACCCCTCCGGGCTGGACGTAACGGGCGTGACCACGGAAAATGAACCTGCCCGGACGGGGGAGGAAGTCTAGGGTGCGGCCAGTGGTGTCTCAGTGGATTCTCAGCCCGAATGGGCACCGTTCGGTCATGTCGTTCGTTGTCCCGGCAACGGATCTGAAATACAGGAAGAGTGTCGACCAGTAATGACGAATCACCCGAGGTACTCGCAGCAGCCCGAGTCCGGTCGGCGTTCTGATTCTTATCAGTCCGCGCCCGGCTACGGCGCATCGCAGCAGCAGGGGTCGTCATACGACTGGCGCTACGCCACGCATCAGCAACAGCAGACCACCGGGCAGTACCCCACGGGGAGCTACCCCACCGGCCAGTACCCGACGGGCCAGCACCAGACCGGGCAACATCAGACCGGCCAGCACCAGACCGGCTCGTACTCCAACGGGCAGTACTCGACGCAGCAGTACGGTTCGCAGCCGTACGACCCGTACCGGACGGGACAGCACAATGGCCGGCCGTCCATCACGCCGCGTCCGCAGGGCCAGAACCGTTCCCGCACAGGACCTTTGATCGCCGGTATGGCGGCCGTGGCACTGGTGTCGGCTGGTATCGGTGGCGGCATCGTGATGCTGGCTCAGCCCGACAACTCGAATAGTTCGACGTCGCTGGGCGGTTCGGCTCGCGGCCAGCACGCGGGGAACGCGCCGATCGGTTCGGTCGAGCAGGTCGCCGCCAAGGTGGTGCCCAGCGTCGTGAAGCTCGAGACCGACATGGGCCGGTCGTCCGAAGAGGGCTCGGGCATCATCCTGTCCGCGGACGGGCTGATCCTGACCAACAACCACGTGGTGGCCGGCGCCAAGGATGCCCCGCCCCCAGGGGCTCCGCCGGTCCAGACCAAGGTCACGTTCAACACCGGTAACACCGCGACGTTCCAGATCGTCGGCACGGATCCGAGCAGCGACATCGCGGTCGTGCGGGCCAAGGGTGTTTCGGGTCTGACGCCCATCGCGTTGGGTTCGTCGTCCAATCTGGTGGTGGGGCAGCAGGTGGTGGCCGTCGGCTCGCCGCTGGGTCTGCAGGGCACCGTGACCGAGGGCATCATCAGCTCGCTGAACCGTCCCGTCGCCGCGGGTGGCGATGCCAAGAACCAGAACACCGTGCTCGACGCCATCCAGACGGACGCCGCGATCAACCCCGGCAACTCCGGTGGTGCGCTGGTCAACATGAGCGGTGAGCTGGTCGGCATCAACTCGGCGATCGCGACGCTGGGCGGGGATTCCGGCCAGTCGCAGAGCGGTTCGATCGGGCTGGGCTTCGCCATTCCGGTGGACCAGGCCAAGCGCATCGCCGACGAGCTGATCAAGAACGGCATCGCCAGCCATGCCTCGCTCGGCGTGCAGGTCGGCAACGACAAGGCCATCGACGGCGCCCGGATCGTCGACGTCACCAGCGGTGGTGCGGCCCAGTCGGCGGGCTTGCCCAGCGGTGTGGTGGTGACCAAGGTGGACGACCGGGTGATCAGCAGTGCCGATGCACTGGTAGCTGCGGTGCGCTCGAAGGCCCCCGGTGACAAGGTCACGTTGACCTACCTGGACAACGCGGGCAAACCACAGACAGTTCAGGTCACGCTCGGGAAGGCGCAGCAGTGATGGGCACGGGGAGCATGTCAGAGGCGGGATATACGGTGACAGGCATGGAACAGGCAGGGGAATTGGCCGGGCGCGCGCTTGTCGTGGTCGTGGATGACCGGACGGCGCACGGCGAAGAGGACCACAGCGGCCCGTTGGTCACCGAACTGCTCGGTGAGGCCGGCTTCCTGGTCGACGGGGTGGTCGTGGTCCCGGCCGACGAGATCGAAATTCGCAATGCCCTCAACACCGCGGTGATCGGTGGCGTCGACCTGGTCATCTCCGTCGGCGGCACCGGAGTCAGCCCCCGCGATGTCACTCCGGAAGCCACTCGCACCATGCTCGATCGTGAGCTGCTCGGTATCGCCGAGGCGCTGCGGTCGTCGGGCTTGGCCGCGGGCATTTCGGACGCGGGGCTCTCGCGTGGCCTGGCCGGAGTCTCAGGAAGCACGCTGGTGGTCAACATCGCGGGCTCACGCGCATCGGTGCGCGACGGCATGGCGACGCTGGGACCGTTGGCGGCGTACATCATCGCGCAGCTGTCGAGCCTCGACATCTGAATAGCTGAGCTCCGCTTGGGGCTATCGGTCGAACGGAGTCGCTATGAGTTCGTCCAACATGAACAATCGGATTTGGCAAAAATGTGAGCTTGATCACACTGTGGGAGGGCTGTGATGAGTGATACACGGCCCTCTCGCGACCTAGTTAACAAGGTGTTCGGTGACGTTCTACCGGATGTAACCCGCGATGAATGTAACGAGCAGTCCCCGTCTTCGGATGGTGACCGAGATCGCTGGCTACGGGACAACGTCCCACCGCACCACCGCTGAGCACGTAGTTCTCACAACGGCTGGTCGCTGATTAGGTTAACTCCTGATTACGCCGGTCAATGGCCTCATTGAGACCATGTTTCCGCCCTGTTTCGGGCCCGCGGGGCGCCGTGGTCGGCCCTATCTCGCAGGTGGTTCCCAGCAAACTTTTCCAGCTCGGGAATATATGCGCGGTCTTTACGTCGTTCGCATTGCCGGACGGTGCGCGCGCCGATATCTTCCTCGTGTCAACGATGAGCAAAAGGTAAGAGCAACGTGTGAGATTCACATGGAGGTCTTGCGACGGTCGCGCGGTCAGCTTGCTGGCACCGCCTACTGAGCTAGGGAGAATATGAAGGCATTCAGTCGGGTGCTGGTAGCACTGGTAGCGGCGCTGGCGTCGCTGTTCCTCGGAGCAGGTACGTCCCATGCGGGTCTGGACAATGAGCTGAGCCTGGTCGACGGTCAGGATCGGACGTTGACGGTGCAGCAGTGGGACGCGTTCCTCAACGGCGTGTTTCCTCTGGACCGCAACCGCCTGACCCGTGAGTGGTTCCACTCGGGCCGGGCAAAGTACAACTGCGCAGGGAAGGGCTGCGACCAGTTCGGCGGTACGTTGGAGCTGGGTTACCAGATCGGCTTCCCGTGGTCGCTGGGTGTGGGTATCAACTTCAGCTACACCACGCCGAACATCCTGCTGGATGACTTCAACCCGGCGACGCTGGCCGGTACGGGTGGTGGCGGCATCATCACGCCGAACCTGTTCCCGGGTGTGTCGATCTCCGCTGACCTGGGCAACGGTCCGGGTATCCAGGAAGTGGCCACGTTCTCGGTGGACGTGTCCGGCCCGGCTGGTGCCGTCGCCGTCTCGAACGCCCACGGCACGGTGACCGGTGCGGCCGGTGGTGTGCTGCTGCGTCCCTTCGCCCGGCTGATCGCCAAGACCGGTGACTCGGTGACGACTTACGGCGAACCCTGGAACATGAATTAGCCCTGAAAAGGGTATGAATAGGAGCGCGCAGCCCGTCTGCTGAGCGCCAACGACGTACTTTGGGGCGGCGTTGACAGACCGAATCGGTCAGTCAACGCCGCCCCGTCGTTTTGCCGGGAGCATGACAGTGAAGAACAAGGCCCGGGAGTGGAAAGTTGACGGCGTTCGGTCGTGTTTTGGTGACGGTGTTGGTCGGGGTGTCGTCGTTGTTCCTGGCGGCGGGTACGTCCCATGCGGGTCTGGATGATGAGCTGAGTTTGGTCGACGGTCAGGATCGGACGTTGACGGTGCAGCAGTGGGACACGTTCCTCAATGGGGTGTTTCCTCTGGACCGCAACCGGCTGACGCGGGAGTGGTTCCACTCGGGCCGGGCAAAGTACAACTGCGCGGGCAATGGCTGCGACGAGTTCGGTGGCACGTTGGAGCTGGGTTACCAGGTCGGCTTCCCATGGTCGCTGGGTGTGGGTATCAACTTCAGCTATCAGACGCCGAACATCCTGCTGGACGACGTGACTCCGGCGACGTTCACCGGTCAGGGTTTCGGCGGCATCATCACGCCGAACCTGTTCCCCGGTGTGTCGATCTCCGCTGACCTGGGCAACGGTCCGGGCATCCAGGAAGTCGCGACGTTCTCGGTGGACGTGTCCGGCCCGGCCGGTTCGGTGGCGGTGTCGAACGCGCATGGCACGGTGACCGGTGCGGCCGGCGGGGTGATGTTGCGTCCCTTCGCGCGGCTCATTGCCAAGACCGGTGACTCGGTGACCACCTACGGCGAACCCTGGAACATGAACTGATCCAGTCGGTTCCAGCCGACATACGACACGGCGCCCGGCCAACCGGCCGGGGCCTGGTCGTACTTGCGGGGTATTCGCGCCAGATGCGCTACTTCTTGTCGAGCAGGTCGCGGATCTGCGTCAGCAGTTCGACTTCCTGCTTGATTGCATCCTCCTTGGCGGCGCGGAACCTGCTGTACGGCAGCACGACCACGAAGTAGATGACGGCGGCGACGAGGACGAAGTTGATCGTCGCGCTCAAGACCGCGTTCAGGTCCATGTAGTTGTCGCCGAGCAGGTGGATGCGCAGGACGCCGTATGAGTGGTCGCCCCCGGCGCCGATGCTGGAGATCAGCGGCTGGATCACCTGGTCGGTGAATGACTTCACCAGCGTGGTGAACGCGGCGCCGATGACCACCGCGACCGCCAGATCGACGATGTTCCCCTGTGCGAGGAACTCTTTGAAGCCCTTAAGCATGACTGCCCTCCCTGTGATACGACCTGTACCCACGAACGGTAAGGCGGGCCTGGTCTTCGCGCAGGAAGCAGCGGCCTGATGGTCGCAACAGATGCGGTCCGGTGACGAAATCGAAATCGGCCGCCAGGGAAATTTCGCGGGTCAGTGCAGGGTGACGGTGATCGCCCGGTGCAGAGCCGCCCCGGCGACGGCGTTGGCACTGTGTCGCGGCAGGGCGACGAGCACGACGCGTTCGTCGCCGCTCGTCGGTGACTTGAGGCGTTCGGACACCAGCACCACCCGGGCGTCGGTGGCGATGACCTCGGCCGACGACTGATTTACTGCCGCGCCGGTGTTCTCCGGTCCTGCCAGGACGTCCACGACGTCGCCTGAGCGCAGCAGGTCCGGGAGCGCGGCGTCGGCCAGATGCAGTGGCACCATCCGGGCGTCGGGTCCGGCGGCAGCGGCCGTGAGCCGGGAACCGAGCAACCGCACGTCGGTGATGACCTCACCGCGTCGCGCGGGAGCGGCCAGAGTCGCGCCGACCGCGGCGCTTGATTCGCGCAGTGCGCCGTCGGGAATGCTTGGCGCAGAACGAGATTCGACGACGACGTCGTCAGCCGTCAATGCCGAGCCGGGGGACAGGTCATGCTTGGCGACGACGACGGCGACCTGTCCGTCCCGGGGGTCGGGGCGAAATTCGATGACGGCCGCGAGGACCACGAGGAAGCCTGCGGCGACTCGGCGCGCGGCGGCGGTCCTGGCCCAATCGGGCCGCAGTTTCTGCGTCAGTCGGCCGATCAACGGCGCGTCAAGTGAATCCCCCATGCCGTAACGGTAGGGATTCTGCTCAGGAAACACAGGCCGGAAGGCGTCCGGCCTGTGGATAACTCAGCTGGACGCGGCGGCGGCCGGCGCGGCCGACGGCGTGCTGCTCGACGAAGACGAAGACGACGAGTCCGACGAACTGGAGCTCGACTCGCTCTTGGCCGGTGCGGCCGCGGTGCTGGAGCTCTTCGAATCGCGGCTGTCGGTGCGGTAAAAGCCGCTGCCCTTGAAGACCACGCCGACGGAACCGAACAGCTTGCGCAGTCGGCCCTGGCACTTCGGGCATTCGGTCAGCGCGTCGTCGCTGAATGCCTGCACGGCGTCGAACCGGTTGTCGCACTCGGTACACGCGTAGGAATAGGTCGGCACGGAAACCTCCGAGGTCGTCAAACTTGTTGGCACTCTACCGGGCTAAGTGCCAAAACAGCTATTCGGTCCCGGGCATTCCCAGGCCGGCGCGACTCGCGGGCCGGTGCCGGCGGCAATTGCTTCCGGGAGAACGGCAGGACACATAGCATTGTGTGCATGACTGGCAACATCACCAAGGGCAGCGGCTGCGACAACCCGGACTGCACCTGCGAGGACTGTAACTGCGGGTCGGGATGTACCTGCGGCAAGGACTGACGTCCTCCCGTACTTCCTAGATACCCAGCCTGACCAGCCCTGACCTCGGCGTCAGGGCGTGGGTCATCGGCACGTCGTGCGGTTCGGCGGGCAGCTCCGGCAGCAGGTCGTCGTCGTACACCACCGCCACGAGTAGCGCGTCCGGCGCGGCCAGCGACAGCGAGCGGTCGTAGAAACCCGCACCGCGGCCCAGCCGGACACCGGCACGGTCGACGGCCAGCGCGGGGATCAGAATCACACCCGCCTGCCCGATCGCGTCGGGCGGCAGATGCGGGGTAGCCGGTTCGAGCAGCCCGAATTGTGCCTCCGTCAGGTGCCCGGGCCGATACCAGCCCCAGCTCAGTGGCGTGTCAGGACGGGTCACCGGTAACAGCACCCGGGCTCCCGCCTCGATCAGGGCGTCCAGCATCGTGGGCGAACCCGGCTCGGTGCCGATCGGCACGTAGGCACACACAATGCTCCCGGGGTCCACCACTTCCGGCACTCGCAGTGTCAGGGCTTCGGCATCCGCCTGCCGCTGCTCGGGGGTCAGGGCGCGGCGTCGACGCAGGATGGCGCTGCGCAGGTCACGCTTGCCGGCCTCGGGACTCACGATTACCACGGTGTCATATTTGCTCCCGCGGTGTTGTACACCTGTCCAGGTAATGGCAACTTTGACGTTGCCGCCGACCTCACCAATGCGCACCTTGGTGGGGCGGATCGATGTAATGCCGTTATCGTGTGAACAATGACGACACAGACTTCAGTGCCGATGCCGCGCACCGCGGTGGTCCCGGCGGCTGGTCTGGGCACGCGTTTTCTGCCTGCCACCAAGACCGTGCCCAAGGAGTTGCTGCCGGTCGTCGACACCCCTGGCATCGAGCTGGTTGCTGCCGAGGCCGCGGAGGCCGGTGGCGAGCGACTGGTGATCGTGACCTCGGAGGGCAAGGACGGCGTCGTTGCGCACTTCGTCGAGGACCTCATCCTCGAAGGAACGCTGGAAGCGCGCGGCAAGCACGTGATGCTCGAGAAGGTGCGGCGGGCGCCCGCGTTGATCAAGGTGGAGTCGGTCGTTCAGGCCGAGCCGCTCGGCCTGGGACACGCCGTCAGTTGCGTCGAGCCGGTGCTGCTGCCCGACGAGGACGCCATCGCGGTCTTGCTGCCCGACGATCTGGTGCTGCCGACCGGCGTGCTGGTGACCATGGCGAAGGTGCGCGCCAAGCGTGGCGGTTCCGTGCTGTGCGCCATCGAGGTGCCGAAGGACGAGATCAGTGCCTACGGCGTTTTCGACGTCGAGACGGTGCCCGACGCGGCCAACCCGAATGTGTTGCGCGTCAAAGGCATGGTGGAGAAGCCCAAGGTCGAGGACGCCCCGTCGCTGTACGCGGCCGCCGGCCGATACATCTTGGACCGCGCCATCTTCGACGCCCTGCGGCGCGTGCAGAAGGGTGTCGGCGGTGAGATCCAGCTGACCGATGCCATCGCGCTGCTCATCGAGGACGGCCACCCCGTGCATGTGGTGGTGCACCGCGGGTCCCGACACGACCTGGGAAATCCCGGCGGCTACCTTAAAGCTGCGGTTGACTTTGCGTTGGAACGCGACGACTACGGCCCGGAATTGCGGCGGTGGTTGGTCGAGCGATTGGGTCTTGCCGAGCGCTGAGCGCCTGACACCGGCGGTACGGTTGGCCCGAACATGCGCGAGCATGTGGTCAGCCACGGTGTATGAGGTATCCAGAAAGGCGAGCTGTGCGTTCGGTTGAGGAACAGCAGGCCCGGGTTGCGGCTGCGGCGGTCGCGCCGCGGCCGGTGCGGGTGGCGATTGCCGAAGCACAGGGCCTGATGTGCGCCGAAGAGGTTGTCACCGAACGCCCGCTGCCCGGGTTCGATCAAGCCGCCATCGATGGCTATGCCGTGCGCAGTGTCGACGTGATGGGTGCGGACTCCGGCGGCGACAGCGATGTCACTCTGCCCGTGGTCTCGACCATCGCTGCTGGTGAACGCACCCCCACCCGCCTGCAGCCGCGTCAGGCCGCACGAGTGCAGACCGGTGCGCCGATGCCGACCCTCGCCGATGCGGTGCTGCCGCTGCGTTGGACCGACGGCGGCACAGCGCGGGTCCGGGTCCTGCGCGGTGTGCGGTCCGGCGCCTATGTGCGTCGTACCGGGGATGACGTGCAGCCCGGTGACGTCGCGGTGCGTGCCGGCACCATCATCGGGCCGGCGCAGGTCGGCCTGCTGGCGGCGGTGGGCCGCGAACGCGTGCTGGTCCACCCGAGGCCGCGGCTGACGATCATCTCCGTCGGCGGTGAGCTGGTAGACATCTCCCGGACACCCGGCAACGGCCAGGTCTACGACGTCAACTCCTACGCGCTGGCCGCCGCCGGCCGGGACGCCGGCGCCGAGGTGAACCGGGTCGGCATCGTGGACGGCGATCCCAAGATCCTGCGCGACGTGGTCGAAGGACAGTTGAGCCGGTCGGAACTCGTGGTGATCGCGGGGGCCGTCGGTGGTGCGGCTGCCGAGGGCGTGCGTTCGGTCCTCGCTGAGCTGGGGGAGATGGAGGTCGCCCGGATCGCGATGCATCCTGGGTCGGTGCAGGGCTTCGGAACGCTCGGACGTGACGGGGTCCCGGTCTTCCTGCTGCCGGCGAACCCGGTGAGCGCCCTAGTGGTCTTCGAGGTGATGGTGCGGCCGTTGATCCGGATGTCGCTGGGCAAGCGGCAGCCGATGCGGCGCGTGGTGCCGGCCCGCACTTTGTCTCCCATCTCATCGGTGGTGGGGCGCAAGGGATTTCTGCGTGGCCAGTTGATGCGTGATCAGGACACCGGCGAATATCTGGTGCAGGCGCTGGGCGGCGCGCCGGGCGCGTCGCATCTGCTGGCGACCCTCGCCGAGGCGAACTGCTTGGTGGTCGTGCCCACCGAGGCTGAACAGATCCGTACCGGCGAGTCCGTTGACGTGGCCTTTTTGGCGCAGCGCGGCTGAGCCGTGAACCTGTTGCGATCGAATGCTGTGCATCCGGGCTGGCCGCTGTCGGTGGGCCCGATCCGCGTGCATGCCGGAGTGATCCGGTTACGTCCGGTGCGGTTGCGCGACGGCGCGGTGTGGAGCCGGATGCGGCTGACCGACCGTGCGCACCTGGAGCCCTGGGAACCGGTCGGTGAGGTGGATTGGACTGCGCGCCATGCTGTTTCGTCATGGCCGGCGCTGTGCTCGGGGTTGCGGTCGGAGGCCCGGCGCGGGCGAATGCTGCCGTACGTCATCGAGTTGGACGGTGAGTTCTGCGGTCAGTTGACCATCGGCAACGTGACGCACGGAGCGCTGCGGTCGGCCTGGATCGGTTATTGGGTGGCACGCCAGTTCACCGGCGGCGGGATCGCGACGGCCGCGCTGGCGCTGGGTGTCGATCACGCCTTCGGTCCGGTCGGGCTGCACCGGATCGAGGCGACGGTGCGTCCGGAAAACGGTCCGAGCCGGTCGGTGCTGGCGCGGGTGGGCTTCCGGGAGGAGGGCCTGCTGCAGCGCTACCTGGAAGTCGACGGGGCGTGGCGGGACCATCTGCTGGTGGCCATGACGGTGGAGGAGATGTCCCAGTCGGCGTCATCGGCGCTGGTCAGGGATGGTCGAGCCGCCTGGGTCTGAGTGATTTGTGCACGGTTTTGCGCGGTAGGCGCGGCAAATCGTGCACAAATCGAAAAACGGCTGTGTTGCAGATGTGACATCTGTGACTGATGTGCTTGTAAGTAGCGAATTACAGGTGTGTAATTGACCCTGGCGCGTCGGCTTCGGATGCGCTGGTCACCGACCTAATCTGATGGGGAAAGGAGCCGGCGACATGCCAAGCATCCCCCAATCCCTCCTGTGGATATCCCTCGTCGTGTTGTGGCTTTTCGTGCTGGTGCCGATGTTGATCAGCAAGCGCGAGAACGTCCGCCGGACGAGCGATGTCGCGTTGGCGACCCGTGTGCTCAACACGAACGGCAACAGCCGGCTGCGACGCCGCAGTGGGCCTGCCACGGGGCACCACAGCGATCCGCATTGGAAGCAGGGTGAGGACCTCACCGCGTTCGAAGAGGACTTCGCTCGCAGCGATGCGACCACCGACTCGATCCCGGTCGCCGACCCGGAAGCCGATTCACCGCGTTCGGTGGTGCTGGCCGATCAGGTCGTCGTCGAGGAATCGGCGTACCTCGACGTCGAGGTCGTCGAGATGGACTCCGGTGCGCTGCCGATCGGCGCCTCAGGGCGCATGAAAGCGGTTCCCGAGCCTGAAACCCGCGAGCAGCCAACACTTTTCGACGACGTCGCGACGCCGACCATGGCGATCCGGACCGTTTCCGAGGCCGACTTCGAGCCGGAGGAGGCGCACACCGACGCGATGGCGGCGGCGGACGTCGACGAGGCCGAGGCCGAGGCCGAGCCGACCACCGACGTCCACGAAGCCGTCGCGGCTGACGAGGCTGTCGCGGAACAGGCCGAGGAAGAGGCCGAGGACGGCACCGAACACGACTACGAGTACGTCGACGACACCTCGGGTGTCGAGGCGGTGTCGGAGGACGAGCCGAAGCTGGCCGACTCGATGTCGCACGCGCGCCGCAACCGCTACGAGTCGAAGGCCGCCGTCGCGGCCGCCGAGCGCAAGTACCGGTTCCGCAGCCGGATGCTGTCCGGCATGGCGCTGGCGATCCTGTTCACCGGCATCGCCGCCTACGCGCTGTCGCCCGGCATGTGGTGGGTGTGCGGCACGGTCAGCACCATCTCCGTGCTGTACCTGGCGTACCTGCGCCGTCAGACGCGGATCGAAGAGCAGCTGCGGCGCCGTCGTGCCCAGCGGATGATGCGGTCCCGGCACGGCGTGGAGAACACGCAAGACGAGGAATTCGACGTCGTCCCGTCCCGGCTGCGCCGCCCCGGCGCCGCCGTCCTGGACATCGACGACGAGGACCCGATCTTCGAACACCTGGAATATGCCCGGATGGGCAGGGAGTATGACCTGCCCCGGGCGGCCGGGCAGTAAGTCGGTTTTTATGTGACGGACCGGTGCTGGTAGCCTTTGCATCCGGTAAGGGGCTATAGCGCAGTTGGTAGCGCGTCTCGTTCGCATCGAGAAGGTCAGGGGTTCGATTCCCCTTAGCTCCACAGAGATTGAAATGGGGCCGGTGAATACCGGCCCCATTTCTGTTCTCCGGGCCTGCCGTGATCGGAGACGTCGTTGGGTCGGACGCTTAGGTCTGCTCCGCCGAAGCCGACTGCATGGTCGGCAGCTGCTTCAGGGCGTTGAGTGCGATGTACAGCTCCGCGGAGTCCAGCTTCCGTTCGAAGGAACGCCCGGATAGCTTCTCGATTCGCCGCAACCGATAGCGGACGGTGTTCGGGTGGCAGTGGAGCCGTTCGGCTGCCTGACTTGCCGAGCCGTCGACCTCGAAGTAAACCGCCATGGTCGTGATCAAGAGCTCGCGGTCAGTGTCGGTGAGCTCGAGGATGGGTCCGAGGATCTTCCTGCTGATCGCGGCAGCAGTGGTTGGGGCGCTGACCACCAACATCGGCAAGGGGCTGTCGTCGAACACCGTCACTGCGGCTGCACCCGCCGTCCCGGCAGCGAGCGCGTTCCGGGCCAGATGTAACGCGTGCGGAGTTTGATCGAGACGGCTGAAGGACGGGCTGACGCCGACCCGGCTGGTAGCGAGGGACCGCAGCACGTCAACGAGTTCGGCCATTCCAGCTGTGCTCCGCATGGAGACGATTCCGAGGTGCAGGTCGGGCGTCAGGCGCCACGCTGATCCAATGTCGCGAGCCCGCAGAACGGGTTCGACATTCGGTAAGGCGTGTTGAGCGAGCCCCGGAGCGTCGGCCGCAACCACGGCGAAGGTTCCTTGATAGGGCAGTGCCAACAGATTTGCGGCGTCGTGGACAGTTTTGGCATCGCCCATCCCGCCTTGCAACACTGCTTCGACAAGTGCCGAACGTTCCTGGTCGCGGCGCAGCATCAACAGCGCCACGGTCTCGTTGAAAGCGTTCATCATTGCGCTGGTGAAGGTGTCATGGAAGGTCCAGATCTCACCCGCTATGGACACCAGGTCGGCATCGGAAACTGATTCGGTCTCAGCCGCAGCGGCGACGATCATCTGCCACATGCACTCGAATGAATTCCGAAATGCATTCTGCACCAACGCAAGTGGAACCCTTTGGTCGGCGCGCCGCCGACCCGTACGGCGCGGCGCTTCGAGATCGAGCATCGGTTCATGCGCCAGGTGGCGAAACATGAACTCCAGATTGGCTCGGCAGGATTCGTACAGATCGTCCTCGGGAACAAGGTCGCCGCTTCGGTATACCTCGATGTTCTGCTGAATCCGGTCAACCAGCACGTGCGCCAGCTCCGAAACGCGGGGCAGCAGACTTGCCGCGATCATGCGCCCTGGGTCAGTCGTTTTGGCGGACACTCGTTCAGGGTATTGGAACTACCGGCGCCCTTTGTTCCGGCGGACAATTACGCGCCGCTCGCGTGGTTGCCGTCGCCATCGACTTCGGCGTCCGGACGTCTCAGGATGGATGTGGGAACAGCGTCGCGGGTGTTTCGGATCCCCGACCGATGTCCCTGATGCGAGCGAACTGACAACGATTGAGGTGGAGTGCCGTGGCAACTGATCATGACGAACTGAGCAAGTCTCCGACACCCGATCCGGCTGAGGATAACGCCTTCTTTCCCTCGGCGTATTCATTGAGTCAATACACTTCGGACAGAACCGATTTCGGTGGCGTCAAGCATGCCGGCGCCTATACCGGCGGGCGGTGGAAAGTCCTGATGATCGCCACCGACGAGCGATATCTGCTGATGGACAACGGCACCATGTTCTCCACCGGGAACCATCCTGTCGAGATGCTGCTGCCGCTGCACCATCTGATGGCGGCCGGCTTCGACGTCGACGTCGCGACCATCACCGGAAACCCGGTCAAGCTGGAGCTGTGGGCGATGCCGGGCAAGGACGACGCCGTCCAGCAGACCTATGCCGCGCTCAAGCCCCAGCTCAAGGAACCGTTGAATCTTCGCGAGGTGATCGCGGACAAGCTGGGCCCCGACTCCGACTACCTGGCGGTGTTCATCCCGGGTGGCCACGGCGTCGAGGTCGGCATCCCGTTCAGCCCCGAGGTCGGTCAGGTCCTCGACTGGGCACTGGCCAACGACAAGTTCATTATCACGCTGTGTCATGGTCCCGCGAGCCTGCTCGCGGCCGCGATCGGCAAGGAGGACTCGCCGTTCAAGGGCTACAGCATCTGCGTCTTCCCCGACGCGCTGGACAAGGGCCCCAACAAGGACATCGGCTACCTGCCCGGCGGGCTGCGGCTGTTCATCGCCGAGGCGCTGGAGGACCAGGGCCTGGAGGTGGTCAATGACCAGATGACCGGGCAGGTCCATCAGGACCGCCGGCTGCTCACCGGGGACAGCCCGCTGGCCTCGAACAACCTGGGTCTGCTCGCCGCCGATGCGTTGGTCGAGGCGGTTTCGGCATAGGGGTGACGGTTGGCTGCGGCCAGTCGGGAGAGGTCACGTCGGTGCGTGCTCGCGGAGTACCGCCAACCTTTCGCGGTACTCCGCTTCGGTGATGTCTCCGTGTGCGTATCGCACGGCGAGTACCTCTCGTGCATCGGGTTGGGCGGGTCCGGCATACCGGCTCCGTTGATCGCCACCGGCGACGCGGATCAGTGCGACGATGCCGCCGAGCACCAGTGCCCAGAACAAGAACATCCCGATTGCCATGCCGGCGTAACCCCATCCGCCCATGTCGTGCCCGTACCAGAACATCATGATGCGCTGCTCCTTCCGCTGCTGTGGACCATCGTCTCGCCGCGGACCGGCTCGGCGCTGGTGCCAAAGGGACAGCGGTGATGGGACTTTCGGCACCCGGCACCCGGCACCCGGCCTGCACGCATGGTCAGTTCATCGTGAGGGCCAGGACGACTCCGAAAATCACTGCAGCCGGGGTCATCCCGGCGAGAAACCGAAGTCCGAACCGAGGACCACCGGCAGTGAACGCCAGCACCGTTTTGACGATCAGGTTGGAGCCGAGCGCGGCTGCCACTGCGACGAGTGCGGTATCGACCGTGATGTCGCCCTTGGCGGCAAGGCTCGCGGCGGCGACCGCCCCGGCGTGCGCATCGGCCAGGCCGGCGGCGAACGCGGCGAGCACAGTGCCCCCGGCGCCGAGCACATCAGCACCCCACCGGCCGACGAGCAGCGCAAGGGTCAGGACGGCGGCGAGGATCAGCGCCGGCCGCAGCGCGAAAGGTCGGGTTGTGGGGGCTGCGCCGGCGTCGTGGTCGGGGGCCGGCTTGTCCTCGGTGAGCCGCCCCGCTCCGCGGTAGACGCCGGCGGCGATCGCGACCAGCACGACAGCACCCGCGACGACGGGCGGCCATAGGCGCTTGAGCACTTCGGCATCGACCACGGCGATCACGATGAGCAGCTGGAAAAAAGTGGCCAAGCTGGCCAGCAGAGCGCTGGCCAGGGGCGCCCGCAAACTCGGTGTCGTGCGGCTGAGCCGCCCCATGGACGCCGTCGTTGCGCTCGCTGAGACGAATCCGCCGGCGATGCCCGTGATGAGCAGGCCGCGTTCCGGGCCGAGCGCCCGAACACCGATGTAGCCCACCCATCCGATGCCGGTGAGCAGCACCACGAGGAGCCAGACCTTCTCCGGATTGAGGACGCCGTACGGTCCGAGACCGCGATCCGGTAGCAGCGGCAGGATCACGAACGCGACGACGAGAAACTTGATGGCATCTTCCAGTTCGACCTCGGTCATGATGTCGCGGGCGAAACGATGGATGCGGGTTTTTGACACGAGCAGCCCTGCTACGACGACTGCGAGGGCCACGGCCAGCGCGGGGCGGGAATAGGCAAGCGCGCCAAGGAGGTACGCGACAAGTGCGGCTGTCGCCGTGGTGGTTCCTGGGTCGTCGCCGCTGGTGCGAAAGTAGGCGAGGGCGACGAGCGCACCGACGCCGAGAAATACCGCGACGACGGCCCATTGGCCGAAACCCGCTGCGACTGCACCGGCCAGCGACAGCAGCGCGAACGAGCGTGATCCTGCGGGAAGTTTGCGCGTGTGACTACGCTCGCGCTCCAGGCCCAGCAGCAGCCCGATGGCGAGCGCTACCAGAAAGGGTTCGATCTGCTGCCAGCTCACGTAGGCCCCTGCGGCTATCGCGCCGACGGGAACTGCGGTGTGCGCTTCTCGCGTAGCGCCGTATACCCCTCGACGACATCCGGTCCGAGGAACGTCAGCATCTCGTAGGCCGCCGATTGGTCGAAGATGGGGCCGGCATTGCGGAGCCAGTTGTTGAGTGCGCGTTTGGTGAGCCGGATCGCCTGCTGGGCGCCGGTCGCGAGCACGTCGGCCACCCGGAGTGCTTCGTCCAGAACCTCTTCGCGGGGTAGGGCTTTGGCGACCATGCCGATGCGCTCGGCCTCGATGCCGTCGATCATCTCGCCCGTCATGAGGTAGTACTTCGCCTTCGCGGTTCCGGCCAGCAATGGCCAGATGATCGCGGCATGGTCGCCCGCCGCGACACCGAGCTTGACGTGCCCGTCGCCGATCTTGGCATCTTCGGCGATGATCGCCACGTCGGCCAGCAGCGCGGCCACGGCGCCGGCGCCGACCGCGACGCCATTGATCGCGGACACGATCGGCTTGTCGCAGTTGATCATGTTGTAGACCAGGTCGCTCATCTCGTCGAGCATGTGCGAGACCCGGCCGTAGTCGCCGGCCATGCGTTCGACCATGGCCAGATCCCCACCGGCACTGAATGCCTTTCCCGCGCCGGTGATCACGGCCACCCGGGTTTCCGGATCGGCCGCGACGTCCTTCCAGATGTTGGCGAGTTCAGCGTGCATGCCCTCGTCGGCGGCGTTGTACTTCTCCGGCCGGTTGAGGGTGATCAGCAGGACGCCGTTGTCCCGGCGCGTCAGGGACAGCTGCTGGTAGTCGGTGAGTGCCATCTCGCGAAGCCTTTCTGCTGCATGCGGGTGCATGCAACCGATGGCAACTCACGTTACGGTCTCCGGACCGCCGTCGTGGTCAGCCCGCGCGGACGACGGCCTCGGGCGGCTGCGCTGCCCGCGACCAGGCCAACGGATTCAGGCTGCGATACGGATCGCCGGCCCGGACTTCCTGTAGGTCGGCCAGGATCTGTTCCAGCGCTTGCTGAGTTGTGGACTTGACGGTCTCCACCCACCGGGCATGGTTGGTTCGGCTGGTCGGCGCGGTGGTGGAAATCGGTTCGCCGAATTCCAGATACATGCGCTGCGGGCGGGGGATCAGCGTCGGCCCGATGCCGCGCACCAGGGGCATCGCCATGTCGGCGCGGCCGCCGAACCGCTCGCCGATGGACTGGCTGAGCCGGCCCAGCGGGCTGTCGCGTTCGACGAGGGGTTCGTAGACGTCGTCACTGCCGACCAGGCCGACGGGCACGATCGGGTATCCGCTTTCGATGGCCACGCGGGCGAAGCCGTTTCGGCCGTCCCATTTCAGCTGGTACTCCTCGCCCTTGAACTTGGGCATCTCGCGTCCGCCGCCGGGGAAGACCAGCACGGTCTCGTTGTGCCGCATCAGTTCTCGCGCGGTGTCGGGGTGGCCGACCACGCCGCCATAGGCGGCGACCAGATCGCCGCCGAAGCCCTTGGCCTGTGCCAGGCCCCGCTCGGCCAGGGGGCGTACTTGCACTCCGAGCTCGCGGCGGGTGAAGTACGGCATCAGCAGTATCTCGGCGAAGCCGAACGCGGTGTGATTGCCGACCAACAGGAAGCGGCCGTCTCGGGGCAGTCGGTCCAGCCCGGTGACGTATGGCCGGTACAGGTCCATCAGTGGGTCGAGGGCATCGCCGGTGGCATCCAACACGTTTCGCAGTGTGCGGACGCGTTGTGGCGGATCCATGATGGCGGCGATCTCGTCGTCGGTGACGGTCGGCCGGCCCTGTGGCGGTCCGAATCCCATCGTTGCTCCCATCGGTGCGGTGGTGTTGACACCACGGTACCGACAGTTTTGCTAGCTCAGCTAATATTTTCCTGTGAAGTTCGCAACCCTGTCGCGCGCCTTCCAGAGCACCGCGAGTCCCGCCGGGAGCAGCAACGCCGCGATCACCAGCGGGATGCGTTCGATCCCGGCTGCCGTCGTGAAGTGTTGGTGCTGAAGGACTTCCAGCACCGTGCCCGACACCGCGACACCGATGCCCACGATCGTCACCAGCGCGGTGAGGGTGACGCCCGCTGCCTCTCCGGCGCGCTCGGGTGCGACGACCGTCTGCGTGGCCACCGTGGTGAAGGCGTACACCAGGCCCATGGTGAATCCGCAGACCGTCAACGCCGCGAGGTACGGCACCCAGCGCTGCGAAACAGCCAGCCCGGCAAGCGATACCGCCGCCGCGGTGCACCCGGTGCCCTGCAGCGCCCGAAACCCAATGACGGCAACGGCGGTGGGTGCCAGGGCGCAGCCCACCGAGGCGATGCCGAACAGGGCGATGCCACCGAGCAGCGCGCGGCGACGACCGAAGATGTCACCGATGCGGCCGGCCGGCACCATGAAGGCGCCGACGGTGAGCATGTAGACGCTGACCACCCATTGCAGATCGGTTGTGGTGGAGCCCAAATCGGCTGCCGTGCGGGGCAGCGCCAGATTCATGGCGAAGTAGTCGAGCTGTACGCAGAACAGCGCAGTCGAGACCGCCGTGAGGATCCACCGCGAGCGCACGGGACCAACACTGGGGGTCACGAGTCGACGATACGGCCCTCAGTGGTTGAGCTCGGGCCTATTCGGGAACCCGCGCAACGCGGCTCGTTCCTTCGGTGTCGTCGCACCCCAGATGCCGTAGGGCTCACCGGCTTCCATGGCGTGGCCGAGGCAGTCACGCAGGACGGGGCAATGGTGGCAGATCTGCTTGGCGTGCTCTTCGTGCGCGATTCGCCGCGCGCCGCGGTCGTCGTCACCGGTGTAGAACACCTCGGCCGGCAATCCGCGGCACCGGGCATGCAGCTGCCAGTCCCAGGCTGCGGTGGTGACCGCGCCCCGCGTGTGGCACGCGGGGCGCGGCCGAGGCCGGATGGTGCGTGAAGGAGAGCCGAATGTTCCGCCCGGGTATGGGGAAACCTGCGGCAAGGTCATCGGCCGTACTTGCGATTGAACTTCTCGACGCGGCCGGCGGTGTCCAGGATCTGGCGCTTGCCGGTCCATACCGGGTGCGAGTCCGAGGTGACGTCGACGACGATCAGGGGGTAGGTGTGAACTCCGTCGGCGGTCTGCCATTGGATGGTTCGCGAACTGGTGGCGGTGGATCGGGTCAGGAACGTGCGTCCGGTGGTGGCGTCCTGGAAGACGACGGGGTGGTAGTCGGGGTGAATGCCGGCTTTCATGAGGACCTCCAGCGACTAAGTGAAAATCGTTTTCAATAAGGCGTGGCCGACGATACCTGAACCGCGCAGGCTTGTCGAAAATCGTTTTCAGTAAAGGGTGGCGTCAACGGCACCACGCGGCGTGCCGTCCGCCGGTAACGTTTCCGACGTGCCGGAATCGACGACGGATGAACTGGCCTCGCTGGGTTTCTTCTCCAAGTGCCGTCAAGAGGACCTTGACCGGCTCGCGCCCTTGCTGCGTCCGTTGACGGCCGAACCTGGCGAGGTGCTGATGACGCAGGGTGAACCTGCGCAGTCGTTCATCCTGATCAGCGCCGGCAGCGTCCGGGTGACGCACACCGCCCCCGATGGCGAACTCAGCGTCCACAACCTCGGCCCGGGCCTGATCGTCGGTGAGATCGCGCTGCTGCGAGGCGGCACCCGCAACGCCACCGTGCTGGTCACCGAACCGCTGACCGGATGGATCGGCGGGCACGACGCCCTGACCGCCATGCTCGACGTCCCCTGTATGGCAGAGCGGCTGGTGCGTACGGCGCGCCAGCGGCTCGCGGAGTTCATCACGCCACTGCCGGTGCGGCTGCGCGACGGCAGTCGGATGTTCTTGCGGCCCGTGCTGCCCGGCGACAACCCGCGAGTGCGTCAGGGACCCGTCGAGTTCTCGACCGAGACCATGTACCGCCGGTTCCAGACTGCCTATGAACCCAGTCCCGCGCTGATGGCCTACCTGTTCGAGGTCGACTACGTGGACCACTTCGTGTGGGTGCTGACCGACGGGACGGAGGGGCCCGACGGCCCGATGGTCGCCGATGCGAGATTCGTTCGGCTGCACGAGAATCCGACTGTCGCCGAGGTGGCCTTCATGGTGGGTGACGACTACCAGGGGAAGGGTATCGGAACCTTCCTGATGGATGCGCTGGTGCCCGCGGCCCGTGGCGCGGGCATCGAGCGGTTTGCGGCGCGAGTGCTGTCCGACAACTTTCCGATGCGCAAGATTCTGGAGCACTACGGTGCGACCTGGGAACGCGACGACCGGAACATGATCGTCACCGAGTTCGACGTGCCGCCACCTAAGCAATTGTCGTTGTCGCACAAGCAGTATCGCGACATCTACACGCTGGCGCAGCACGTGATCAAAGCGGTCGGCTGATGGCCGACTCGCTGTACTCCGGGCGTCCGCTGCTGAACAAGGACACCTCGGTGTGTATCTCGCTGGCCGCCCGGCCCAGCAACATCGGCACGCGCTTCCACAACTACCTCTACAACGAGCTCGGTCTGGATTTCGTCTACAAGGCCTTCACCACGACGGACATTGCCGCGGCGATCGGTGGCGTCCGAGCCCTGGGCATCCGCGGCTGCTCGGTGTCCATGCCGTTCAAAGAGGACGTCATTGCACTAGTCGATGATCTGGAAGAGTCTGCGCGCGTGATCAATTCGGTGAACACGATCGTCAACGACGCGGGCCGGCTGACGGCCTGCAACACCGACTATCTGGCGATCGCGCGGCTCATCGACGAGCGCGGCCTGAACCCTGCGGAGACGCTGCTCATCCGCGGTAGCGGCGGCATGGCCAGCGCTGTGGCAGCGGCGTTCCGGGACAAGGGATTCGAGGTGGGCACCATCGCGGCCCGCAACCAGGAGACCGGCGGCCGGTTGGCCGACCGGTTGGGGTATCGCTACGCGGCAGACGCGTCAGGTGGCGCGGACATCGTCGTCAACGTCACCCCGATCGGGATGGCGGGTGGGGCCGAAGCCGACGATCTGTCGTTCGAACCGGACGTTATTGCCAAGGCACACACCGTGTTCGACGTGGTCGCCCTGGCATCGGAGACCCCGCTTGTGCGCGCGGCGCGGGCGGCCGGGATTCCGGTGATCACCGGCGCCGAGGTCATCGCACTGCAGGCCGCCGAACAGTTCGAGCGCTACACCGGGGTGCGGCCGACCGCCGAGCAGGTCGCCGCGGCCTCGGTGTTCTCCCGCGCGTGAACTGCGCCTGACTCAGGGCACAGTGATCTTCAGTGACTTGTCGATCGACGACGTCGCATCCATCAGCGGCGCGATCGTCTCCTTGGTGCCGCTGGCGTTGATCTGCAGCACGATCACGCCGTCCTTGGTCGGGATGGCCGCCGTCTTCTGGGCCATCAGCCGATCCTTGCCGTCCTGGTTGTACATGCCGCCGACCTGACACGCCTTGAAGCCGGCGAGCTTGGCGTCGCAGTTGGTGCCGGCGTCCTGCCAGTTGTGCAGGTTCTGCAACTCGCCGGGCGCGTACTCCAGCACCTCGTCGGCATTGCCGCCGGGCAGCTTCGAGATCAGCACGATGATCGTCGGTGGGTCGGCCTTCATGGCCGGGTCATCGAATTTGCTTGCGCTCCACGCCCATTTCGGCGTCAGCGCGCCCGCGTCCACCCAGCCCGGTGGGAGCGGCATGGTGAGCGTCGGCGCACCGGGATCACCGGGGTGCAGCTGCTGCTCGGTGATGTTCTTCTCGCGCAGGTAGTCCCGGATGGTCTTCTTCGGCGCTGCCGGAGCCGCCGGCGCGCCGGGCGCCGACGAGGTCGGTGCGGCCGCGGCGCTGGTGCTCGAGGCGCTGCTGGACGTCGACGACGGTGCCGGTTTCGAGCCCGAGTCGCATGCACTCGCGCCCAGCGCGCTCACCGTCACGGCCAGCGCAACGCCGGCCACCTTCATCGACACCATTTCCGTCTCCTGTCGTCGGATGCAGACTACGGGGCGGACGCGGCGGGCGGCGCGAGCTTTCGTCGCTGTGCCGTGTCCGCAAAAGATGCGTCGGCGTGGCACCGGGTATCTGCCGCGGTCGGCGGGTTTGCCGTGCTATCAACAGCAAATGCGCGCATTCGCGTTGTCGGCAGCGGTTCTGCTGTGCGCCGCGTGCGGGTCGACCACCGAACCCGCGCGGCCGACCACCACTGCGGCCGCGAAGCCCGCCGATCCGGCCGCCATCGGTCGGATGCGCCGGCAACTGCCCAAGGAGCTGCAGGGCTACGAGTTCGGGGCGTTGCCCGCGCCCGCCGCGCCGACGACGTTCTGGGGCATGCCGTCCGGTTCGGTTGCGGACCCGGCGGACTGTGGCGCGTTGGTGGCGGCACCGGCTGACGGGGTGCGCGGCTGGTCGGCGTCAGGGGCGGGCGGCATCGTGTACGTGACCGCGGCGCCGGGCGACGCCCCGGCGACAGAGCTTGCCGGCGACTGCCAGTCCTGGACGTTGAGCACCGGCCGTGCGCGCGCGGCCGTCGACCGCACCGACGCACCCCGGATCGCCGACGCCCGGACACTGGGCATGACGGCGCACATCACCACCAGTGTCGAGAACGGCGCGCAAACCCATTCGCAGGCAACGACTCTGATCGCCTACGCCGATACGCTGGCGGTTTCGGTCACCATGGTGACCGATCCGGGGGCTGTCGCGCCCGCGCTGCCCGCGGATCTCCCGGCGACGTTGTTGGACGCGGCCGTGCGGTCGGTGCGGGGCATCCCGGCCAGCGACGCGTCAGCCCGGTAGATTCGCCACAATGCGCAGAACGGTGCTCGCGGTGGCCTCCGCCGGTCTGGTGGCGGCATGCACGTCCCACGCCCAGGTGGTCGCCGACCCCGATATCACCAAGATCCTTGATCTGAAGGGCACTTTCGGGCCCGAATACCAGGTCAAGACGGTTGCGCCGACGGGCATCGACCCGCGCGCGTTCGCCCCGCAGACACTGCCCCCTGGCCTGAAATTCGAGCCACCGGACTGCGCCAAGTTCGCCTCCGGCATGGCCGTCTCACCCGGCGCCAAGGGCAACATGACTGCCGTCACCGCAGAAGGCCAGGGCAACCGGTTCGTCATCCTGGCGGTGGAGACGTCCGAACCGATCGCTCCGGCTGACCCGGGTGACGCCTGCAAGAAGGTCGCCTTCTCCGGTGCGGGGCTGCGGGGTCTGGTCGAAGAGGTACAGGCACCGGCCATCGACGGGGTCAATACCGTCGGCACCCATCGCATTCTCGAGACGGTGGCCAATGGCAAGCCCGCCACCGGCCAGCTCTACAACTACGTCGCCGGTTTCGGCAGGTTCCTGGTGATCGTCACCGCCAACTCGCTTGTCGTGCCGGACCAGCCCGTCGTGCCGGTGAACACGCAGCAGGCGACTGAGCTGCTGACCAAATCGGTCTCGACGGTCAGGGGTCAGTAACTAGCGCACGTCGCGCGGCCGGAACTGGATGCTGATCCGTGGTCCGGTGGGGCGGGCGGTCTTGGGTACCGCGTGCTCCCAGGTGCGCTGGCAGGCGCCGCCCATGACCAGCAGGTCGCCGTGGCCCTGCGGTAGCCGGACGCTGGTGCGCCTGCCGTCCGCGGCGGCAGTACGCGGGCGCAACGCGAAAACCCTTGTCGCCCCGAGGCTCAGCACCGCGACCATGGTGTCCTGGGTGCTGCTGCGGCCGATGGTGTCGCCATGCCATGCCACGCTGTCGGCGCCGTCGCGGTACAGGCACAGGCCCACGGTGGTGAACGGCTCGCCGAGTTCGTGGGCGTAGGCGTCGTTGAGCCGCACCCGCAGCCGCGCCAGCCCGGGATGCGGCGCCCGTTCCCGGGCCAGGTCGTGGAAGCTGACGAGACGCGGTACGTCCAGCACCTTGTCGTACATCTGGCGCTGCTCGGCGCGCCACGGAATTGCGGTCAGCAGTTCGTCGAACAGGGTGTCGGCACCCGTGAGCCAGCCGGCGCGGACGTCGACCCAGGCGCCGTCGTCGAGCCACCGCCGTTCGGCATGGTCGAACAGCGAACCCTGAACCGCCAAGGACACCCCGCGATCTTATCGCACAGGCGTTCGATGCGCCGGGGGGATCACCGCCAGGACGGCAGCACGATCTCCATGTTCCAGGTGGACGGCGAGATCGGCAGCCCGGTCAGGATCGGGTACATCCAGGCGAAGTTGGTGATCACCAGCGCCACGTAGAAGCAGACGACCAGCAGCCCGAGTGTTCGTCGTTCCGGTTCTGTCGATCGTGGATAGAGGATGTCGCCGAGGATCAGCGTGATGAGGATGATCAGGAACGGCGCCATGGGCGTCGCGTAGAAGAAGTACATCTGCCGGTCGATATCGGCGAACCACGGCAGGTATCCCGCGGCGTAGCCGGTGAGCGCGGCGGCGTACCGCCAGTCGCGTCTGACGAACGTCCGCCACACGGCCCAGGCCAGCACCGGCACCGCGATGAACCACATGGCCGGCGTCCCCGCCAGCATCACGGCCTTGACGCACGACTGCGCGCCGCAGCCCGGCACGTTGTTGTTGTCGATGGCGTAGAGCACGGGCCGTAGCGACATCGGCCATGTCCACGGCTTCGACTCCCATGGGTGGTGATTGCCGGCGGCGTTGGTCAGCCCGGAATGGAAGCGGTAGACGTCGTGCGTGTAGTACCAGAGCGAGCGCACCGTGGCCAGTGGGCCTTCGCCGATGTTCCGGCCCTCCATGTGCCGGTCGATCGCGGTCTCGGACGCGAACCACGGCGCGTAGGACGCCAGGTAGACGCCGACCGGGATGAGCGTCAGCGCCCACATCCCGGGCAGGACATCGCGCCGCAGCGCGCCCAGCCAGGGGCGCTGCACGCGGTAGGCGCGCCGGGCCGCGATGTCGAAGGCGACGGTCATCAGGCCGAAGAACACCATGTAGTAGAGGCCCGACCACTTGACCGCGAGCGCGAGCCCTAACAGGGCCCCGGCCCCGAACCGCCACCACCGCACGCCCAGCCGCGGACCCCATACGGTCTCGGCGATGCGGCCTTCGGTCATCGCGACGTGCATGCGCGCGCGCACCTGGTCGCGGTCCACGAGGAGCGCGCCGAACGCCGCCACAATGAACACCGTCTGATAGACGTCGAGCAGGGCCGTGCGGGCCGAGACGAAGCTGACGCCGTCGGCGATGATCAGCAGCCCGGCAATGCCGCCCAACAGAGTCGAGCGCGTCATGCGCCGCACGATCCGCGCCACCAGCAGCACCAGGATGACGCCGCATACCGCGCCCGAGAACCGCCAGCCGACGCCGTTGTAGCCGAAGATCCACTCGCCGATGGCCATCAGCTGTTTGGCGACCGGGGGATGCACCACCAGGCCGTAGCCGGGGTTGTCCTCGACGCCGTTGTTGTGCAGCACCTGCCAGGCCTGCGGCGCGTAGTGCTTCTCGTCGAAGATCGGGGTACCCGCGTCGGTGGGTGAGCCCAGGTTCAGGAACCGGGTGATCATGGCCAGCGCGGTGATCACCGCGGTCATGGTCCAGCCGCGCAGCCGGTCGGTGGGGCCGAAATCGGCAGCGGGCGTCAGCGGCGCCGGACTGATCACGGGGACCTCGCGCTCGGCCTCGGATGCGTCGAGAGCGGGGGCGGTCACGTCAGCGATCGTAGGCTGTCCCGGTGACATCAGTTTCTGGTCCACTAGCGGACGCCGGTCGGCTGCTGCTCGCGGCCACTCCGTTGGGCCAGCCCGGCGACGCTTCGGCCCGCCTGATCGAGGCGCTGGGCAGTGCCGACGTGATCGCCGCCGAGGACACCCGACGGGTGCGCGCGCTGGCGGCGTCGCTGGATGTCCGTCCTGCTGGACGCATCGTCAGCTTCTTCGACCAGAACGAGGCGTCCCGGGTGGCGGGGCTGGTCGAGGCGGTCGCCGCGGGCGAGACCGTGCTGGTCGTCAGTGATGCCGGGATGCCGCTGATCAGCGATCCGGGCTACCGCTTGGTGGCGGCGTGCGCCGAGGCCGGTCTGCCGGTCAGCTGCCTGCCTGGTCCGTCCGCGGTGACGACGGCGCTGGCGGTGTCCGGGCTGGCGTCGGACCGGTTCTGCTTCGAGGGCTTCGCACCGCGCAAGGGCCGGGCGGCATGGCTGGCCGGGTTCGCGGCGGAGCGACGGACGTGTGTGTTCTTCGAGTCACCGCGCCGCCTGGCCGAGACCTTGGCCGAGGCAGTGACTGCACTGGGGCCGGATCGGCGCGCTGTGGTGTGCCGCGAGCTGACCAAGACCCACGAGGAGATCAAGCGCGGGACGCTGGGGGAGCTGGCCGAGTGGGCCGCCGACGGCGTGCTCGGTGAGATCACCGTGGTGCTGGCGGGGGCGACGCCGGTGGCGGACATCGACGCGTTGGTTGCGCTGGTGCAGGAATTGGTCGACGACGGAGCGCGCGTCAAAGACGCCTGCGCCCAGGTGATCGCCGAGCACCCCGGTGCGCCGTCACGCCGCGAGCTTTACGACGCCGTCCTCAAGTCCCGCGACTGACAGTTCTTCCGCGAGCAGACGCAAAACTGTCGTTTTCCCGCGAAATTCGACAGTTTTACGTCTGCTCGCGGATGGTCAGGGGCCGACGATGGCGGCGGCCTTGTGGAGGCACTCTTCCCACTCGCGGTCGGGGTCGGAGTCGGCGGTGATGCCGCCGCCGACGCCGAGGATCGCCGCGCCGTCGGCGTCGAATTCCACCGTGCGGATCGCGACGTTCAGTTCGGTGCCGGCCAGGGGTGACGCCAAACCGACGGTCCCGCAATAGATTCCGCGATCGTAGGGTTCCCATTCGGCGAGGAGTTCGCGGGCGCGGCATTTCGGGGTGCCGGTGACGGAGGCGGGCGGGAAGGTGGCGTCCAGTACCGCCGACATCGGCGTCGCGGCCGGAACCTGTGCGGTCACCGTGGACACCAGGTGCCAGACGCCCGGGGCGGGTTTGACCGCGAGCAGTTCGGGAACCCGGACCGACCCGGTGGTGGCGACGCGGCTCAGATCATTGCGGACCAGGTCGACGATCATGATGTTCTCGGCGACGTCCTTGACCGACGACGCCAGCTCCGACGGCGAATGGTAAAGGGGGAGCGTGCCTTTGATGGGGCTTGAGGTGACGACCTCGCCGCGGCGGCTCAGGAACAGCTCCGGCGACAGCGACGCCACCGCACCCCACTCGCCCGCGACGAATGCGGCCCGGGCGGGCGCGGTCCGGGCGACGGCATCGACGAAAAAGTCAACGGGTGCACCGGTTATCCGTCCGGTGAAGCGGGTGCAGACGCAGGCCTGGTACACCTCGCCGGCGGCGATCGCCTCCAGGCAGGCCAGCACGCCGGCGCGGTGACTGGCGCGGTCCGGCGGACACCAGTCGATCGAGTACGGCGCGGGCGCCGCCGGTTCCAGGTCGGCGAGCCAATCGGGAAGCGCTGCCCCGGAAAGGCTTTCGTACCACCAGTGCCCGGCCGCGTCTTGCCGGAGCACGCAGTCCGACCAGCCGCCCGCGGCCATCGGGATGCGGCCGACACCGTCCGGGTACGACAGGTAGCCGAACCAGCCGCCGCCGATCACCTCGCCGGAACCCGCTGGTGCATCGAAGACTTCGGTGGCGGTCGCCGGCTCGATGGAGACGCTCGGCGCGATGACGGCCGTCGCGCCGAACCAGTCACCCAGCAGCGCGGCCGGCGGAGGCAGGCTGCGCCGAGCGGCGGCGTCGGCGACAGCCTTCAAGACCCCCGGGGCGGCGCCCAGGTCGGCCAACCGCTCGACTCGCACGCCCCACAGCTTGTCAGACGGTGCGGCGGATCTCCCGCTCGACCAGCACTCCACCGAGCTTGTCGGGATTGCGCATGGCGTAGAAGTGGCTGATCTGGCCGTCCTCGATCTCGATCAGGATGATGCCCTCGAGCTTCTCGCCGAGGTACAGCACCAACGCCGGGGCGTTGTTGTAGGTCGCGAGGTCGATGCGGGCCTCGGCGTAACCTCCGGCACTGCGGATGAGCCCCAGCACCAGGCGCCCCACCCTGTCGGGTCCGTACACCGGCCGACGGGCGGCACTGACCTTGCCGTCGCTGTCGGCGGTCCAGGTGACATTCGGAGCCAGCAGCGTCATCAGGCCGTCCAGGTCGCCGGTCGCGGCCGCCGTCAGGAACTGGGTGGTCACTTCCGCGGACTTTTCGGTATCGGGCGTGAACCGCTTGCGCCGCGCCTGCACATGCTCGCGGGCCCGGTGCGCCACCTGCCGCACCGCCGCGGTGGATTTGCCTACGGCCCCGGCGATTTCGTCGTAGTCGAACCCGAATACCTCGCGCAGCACGAACACCGCCCGCTCGTCGGGGCCCAGGGTCTCCAGGACCACCAGCATGGCCATCGAAACCGATTCGGCGAGAACGACATCTGACGAGGCATCGCGCTCGTCGAGCAGCAGTGGCTCGGGCAGCCATGGGCCGACGTACTCCTCCCGGCGCCGCGCGCCGGCCCGCAATGCGTTCAACGCCTGCCGGGTGACCAACTGGGCCAGATAGGACTTGGTGTCCCGTACCGTCTCGAGATCGACGTCGGCCCACCGCAGATAACTGTCCTGCAGTACGTCGTCGGCTTCCGTTGCGGAGCCAAGGATTTCGTAGGCGATGGTGAAGAGCAGCGGCCGCAGGTGGGTGAACCGCTCGGCGTGTTCACCCCCTGCCGCCCCGGCAGCACTGGTCATGCGGTGACAGCCTCTGCCAGACGCTCGGCCCGCTTGCCACCCTTCATCACGAACACCGCGCTCGGCTTGTTTGCCGCGCGCCGGATGCCCCACAGCGTGCCCTTGCAGATGGCTTCCTTCAGCTTGGCGCCGACCCGTCCACCGATGTAGTAGTTCGTCGACGAATCGTCCTTGCGGGCGATCTGGATGGTCGCTGCGTGGCGGCCCAGGCTGGTGCACGATCCGGCGAACACCGGGTCCAGTGGCGCCGGCTCGGTGCCGGCGATGCGGCTCAGCACGGTGCCCACCGCGGTCACGGTGAGCGGGCTCGAGGCCTGGCAGCTCATCCGCAGCGGCTGTCCCGACGGCGCGGCAGCGTCACCGGTGGCCACGATCCGTGGATCGTCGATGCTGGTCAGGGTTTCGTCCGTCAGCAGCCGGCCCAGTTCGTCGGTGCGCAGCCCGCTGGCGGCGGCCAGCTCCGGGGTGCCGAAGCCGGCGGTCCACACCGTCACGGCGCTGCTGATGAAGCGTCCGTCGGCCAACGTCACCCGGTTGGCGGTGATGGAGCTGACGTCACCCTCGATGACCGTCACACCCAGCTTGGCGAGGGCCTTGGCCACCGAGCGGCGTGCCGGTGCGCTCATCGAAGGTGCCAGCTTGCTGCCGACCAGCACGACGTTGCGGCCGGCCTCGGCGAATTCGGAAGCGGCCTCGATGCCGGTCAGACCGGCGCCGACGACCACCATCTGCGCGGACAGCGGCACGTCCTGCAGCCGGGCTGCCAGCCGCTCGGCCTGCTCGAATTCGGCCAGCGGATAGGCGAATTCGGTGGCGCCGGGCACCGACGCCGGCACGGCTCCGGTACTGCCGACGGCATAGATCAGGTAGTCGTAGTCCAGGGTGTCCCCGGACGCCAGCTCGACGGTGCGGGTTGCGGCGTCGATCCGCGTGGCGGTGTCCACCACCAGGCGCACGTCGTCGGCGAGCAGCGTGTCGTAGCCGACGGTGGCGTCGTAGTTCCCGGCCACGTGCTGGTGCAGGCGGATGCGCTCGACGAACTTGGGCCGCGGGTTCACCAGGGTGACTGCCACGTCATCACGCATCCGAACGTGATTGGCCGCCAGCGCACCGGCGTAGCCGCCGCCGATGACGACGACGCGGTTGGGCTTCTGGTTTCCGGTCATCACTGCATCTCCTTCGGGTTGGTTATGCCCTCAAGACACCAGCGGCGCCGGGAATGTGACAAACCTACCCGCAGATGTGGCCCAGATCACTCGGTACCGGCATCGATCGCGGTCAACGCCCAGGTCAGACGACTCCGAGCGCCGACATCGCGTCGGCGACCCGGATGAAGCCGGCGATGTTGGCCCCGGCCGCGTAGTTGCCCGGCTGTCCGTACTCGTCGGCGGTGCTCAGGCAGCGGTCGTGGATGCGGCCCATGATCTCGGCCAGGCGCTGCTCGGTCTCCTCGAACGTCCATGAATCCCGCGACGCGTTCTGCTGCATCTCCAGTGCGCTGGTGGCGACGCCGCCGGCATTGGCGGCCTTGCCGGGTGCGAACGCGACCTTCGCCTCGGTGAACAGCTTCACCGCCTCCGGGGTGCACGGCATGTTGGCGCCTTCGGCGACGATCTGGCAGCCGGACTCGATCAGCGCCTTCGCGTCGTCACCGTCCAATTCGTTCTGTGTGGCGCAGGGCAGCGCGATGTCGCACGGCAACTGCCAGATCGAGTTGTCTTCGACGAATTGTGCGCCGCCACCACGCATTTCGACGTACTCGGAAATCCGGCCGCGGCGCACTTCCTTGAGCTCCTTGAGGAGCTCGAGGTCGAGACCCTTCTCGTCCACGATGTAGCCGCTGGAGTCCGAACAGCCGATGACGGTGCCGCCGAGCGCGTGCACTTTCTCGATGGCGTAGATCGCGACGTTGCCCGACCCCGACACCACCACCTGCTTGCCGTCGAACGATTGCCCTGAGCTGCGCAGGATTTCGTCGGCGAAAAACACCGTGCCGTAGCCGGTGGCTTCGGTGCGGACCTGCGAACCACCCCACGTCAGGCCCTTGCCGGTGAGGACGCCGGACTCGTAGCGGTTGGTGATGCGCTTGTACTGACCGAACAGGTAGCCGATCTCGCGGCCGCCGACGCCGATGTCGCCGGCGGGGACGTCGGTGTACTCACCGATGTGCCGGTACAGCTCGGTCATGAACGACTGGCAGAACCGCATCACCTCGTTCTTGGAGCGGCCCTTGGGGTCGAAGTCCGACCCGCCCTTGCCACCGCCGATAGGCAGACCGGTCAGCGAATTCTTGAAAATCTGTTCGAAGCCAAGGAATTTCACGATGCCCAGGTACACCGACGGGTGGAACCGCAGGCCGCCCTTGAACGGGCCGAGCGCGGAGTTGAACTCGACGCGGAAGCCGCGGTTGATCTGCTCGGCACCGGCGTCGTCGATCCACGGCACGCGGAAGATGATCTGCCGTTCCGGCTCGAACAACCGGCGGATGATGGCGGTGTCGGAGTACTCGGGGTGCTTGTCGACGACCGGGCCCAGGCTGGTCAGAACCTCGTAGACGGCCTGGTGGAATTCGATCTCGCCCGCGTTGCGGCGGGTGACTTCCTCGTAGACGTCGTGCAGCCGCTCGTGTAAGCCGTTCTGCGCCATATCTTCTCGCTACTCCTTGGTCTCCGCTTGGTAGCGGGGAAAAACGCCTTCGGGTGTCGGCAGCACCGTTCCCGGTGCCAGTCGGGTACCGACGGCGCGGAAGTCCCGCGCCGAGACGTCCTGCCCAAGAAGATCGAGCAGCTTCCCCCCTGATGCCGGCATCACCGGCTGCACCAGCAGCGCGGCGATCCGGACCGCCTCCAGCGTCGTGTATAGCACCGTGCCGAAGCGGGCCTGGTCCGACTCAGCGGGAGACTTGCGCAGCACCCACGGCTCTTCGGCCGAGAAGTAGCGGTTGGCCGCGCCCAGCATCAGCCAGATCGCCTCGAGTGCCAGGTGCATGGCCGGCACGTCGTAGTGGCCGCGCACGGTGTCCAGCAGAGCATCGGCCTGCTTGAGCAACTCGAGGTCGGCGGCGGTGAATTCGCCTGGCTCCGGGACGATTCCGCCGAGGTTCTTGTTGACCATCGACAGCGAGCGCTGCGCCAGGTTGCCCAGCTCGTTGGCCAGGTCGGCGTTGATCCGGCCGATGATGGCTTCCTCGCTGTAGCTGCCGTCCTGGCCGAAGGACACCTCGCGCAGGAAGAAGTAGCGCACCTGGTCCAGTCCGAAGGCGTCGATGAGTGCGATGGGGTCCACCACGTTGCCCACCGACTTGCTCATCTTCTCGCCCTTGACGTTGATGAAGCCGTGCGCGAAAACCCGTTCCGGGAGGGCGATTCCGGCCGACATCAGGAATGCCGGCCAGTACACACTGTGGAACCGGATGATGTCCTTGCCGATCATGTGCAGGTTCGCGGGCCAGTACCTCTCGAAGGCCTCGCCCGCGGTGTCCGGAAAGCCAACGCCCGTCAGGTAATTCGTCAGCGCGTCCACCCACACGTACATGACGTGCTCGGGGTGGTCGGGGACCGGGACGCCCCAGTCGAACGTGGTCCGCGAGATCGACAGGTCCTTGAGTCCGCCCGAGACGAAGCTGACGATCTCGTTGCGGCGCACATCGGGGCCGATGAACTCGGGGTGCTCCTCGTAGTGCGCCAGCAGCCGGTCGGTGTAGGCCGACAGCTTGAAGAAGTAGGTCTGCTCCTCGGTCCAGGTGACCGGCGTGCCGGTCTCGATGGCGAAGCGGCCGCCGTCCCGGACCTCGGTCTCATCCTCGGCGAAGAAGCGCTCGTCGCGGATGGAGTACCAACCCGCGTAGGTGCCGAGGTAGATGTCCCCGGCCTCGTTCATCCGTCGCCAGATCTCCTTGGACGCCTCGTAGTGGTCGGCGTCGGAGGTGCGGATGAACCGGTCGAAGGAGATGTTGAGCTTCTCCTGCAGGGCCTGGAACACGTCGGAGTTGCGATTGGCCAGCTCGGCTGCCGAGATGCCCTCGGCCGCGGCGGCCTCGGCCATCTTCTGGCCGTGCACGTCGGTGCCGGTCAGGTAGCGGACGTCGAAGCCGTCGAGCCGCTTGAACCGGGCGATCGCGTCGGTGGCGATGTACTCGTAGGCGTGCCCGATGTGCGGCGCGCCATTCGGGTAGGCGATGGCGGTCGTGATGTAGAAGGGCCCCTGGGCGCCGGGGGAATTCTGGCTGCTCATGTTGCCCCCACCTTAAGGTGTCGCTGTGAGCGCCAAACGTGAGAAGCCGCCCGCCCCGGAACCGCTGCCTGGACTGGTCGACGCCCACACCCACCTGGACGCCTGTGGTGCGACCGATGCCGAGAGCATCCGCGTGATCCTGGACCGGGCCGAGGCCGTCGGCGTCGAGAAGGTGGTCACCATCGCCGACGACCTCGAGGCCGCCGAGTGGGCGGTCGGCGCGGCTCATGCCGATCCGCGCGTGTACGCCGCCGTCGCGCTGCATCCGACTCGCGCCAACGCCCTCGACGACGAGGCCAAACGCACCCTGGAGACCCTGGCCACCGACCCGCGCGTGGTCGCGGTGGGGGAGACCGGCATCGACATGTACTGGCCGGGCAAGCTCGACGGCTGCGCCGACGAGGCGACGCAGCGCGAGGCCTTCGCCTGGCACATCGACCTGGCCAAACGCGTCGGCAAGCCGCTGATGATCCACAACCGGGACGGCGATGCCGAGGTCCTCGACATGCTCAGGTCCGAGGGCGCGCCGGAGACCGTCATCTTCCACTGCTTCTCGTCGGACGCGGAGATGGCGCGCATCTGCGCCGATCACGGCTGGCTCATGAGCCTCTCTGGCACCGTCAGTTTCCGAAACGCCCACGCGCTGCGCGAGGCGGCCGCGATCATCCCGGCTGAGCTACTGCTGGTCGAAACAGACGCGCCGTTCCTGACGCCACATCCGTTCCGCGGGGCGCCCAATGAGTCGTATTGCCTGCCGTACACGGTCCGTGCGCTGGCCGAGATCAGAAATTCTTCAGCGGCCGAAATCGCCGCCGTGACCTCGGAAAATGCTTCGAAAAGCTATGGACTGTATCATTAGTCCAGGTTGCCGCCTCCTGGGCATGTTCGTTACCGTTCTGTGATCAACCCGGTCGAGGTGGCTTTTATGTGGTCACCGCGGCCGCTGCTCGGGGCCATCTCGGGCCCAACAGACACGGGATTGACGCCTTGAATGTTCTGAACAAGTTGCATGATGCGCGCTCGCCGATGCTGCGCGGCGTGACCGGGGCCTTCCTCGCCACGCTGACCGTCGCCGGAGGGTTCGCGGTCGCGGCCCACAAGACCGTCACCCTCACCATCGACGGGGCACCGATGACGGTGCAGACCATGAAGACCCACATCGGCGACGTCCTCACCGAGAACGGCTTCTCGGTCGGCGAGCGCGACGACCTGTTCCCCGCGGCCGACCAGGACGTGCACGAGTCCGACAACATCGTGCTGCGCCGCAGCCGCCCGCTCGAGATCTCGCTGGACGGCCAGAACACCCGTCAGGTGTGGACCACCGCGGCCACCGTGCAGGACGCCCTCAAGCAGCTGTCCATGACCGACACCGCGCCCGTCGCGGCCGACCGCGCCACCCGCGTGCCGCTGGCCGGCATGTCGCTTCCGGTTGTCAGCGCCCGCAACGTGACGATCGTCGACGGCGGCGTGCCGCGCCAGGTGCACCTGGCCGCCGCGAACGTGGCCGGACTGCTGGCCGTCGCCGGCGTGCCGCTGGAGCAGCGCGACTCCGTCGTCCCCGCCGCGGCCACCCCGGTGACCGAGGGCATGCAGATCGACGTGACCCGCATCCGGCTGCAGCAGGTCACCACTGAATCTCCGCTGGCCCCGACGATGAACACGGTGGCCGATCCGGCGCTGAACATGAGCCGCAAGGTGGTCGAGGATCCGGGCCAGCCCGGCACCCAGAACGTCACCTTCGCCGTCGCCACCATCAACGGTGTCGAAACCGGCCGGCTGCCGGTCGCCAATCAGGTGCTGACGCCGGCGCGGGACGGCGTCCTGCGCATCGGCGCGAAACCCGGTACCGAGGTGCCCCCGGTGACCCAACCTGCCGCCTGGGACGCGCTGGCGCGGTGTGAGTCGACCGGCAACTGGGCCATCAACACCGGCAACGGTTTTTACGGCGGAGTGCAATTTGATCAGAACACCTGGGAGCGGCAAGGCGGTCTGCGTTATGCTGCGAGAGCTGATCTTGCGACACGTGAAGAGCAGATCGCGATTGCTGAAGTGACGCGAGCCCGCCAAGGTTGGGGTGCCTGGCCTGTCTGTAGCGGGAGAATTGGGGCACGATGACGATCCGGCTACTCGGTCGAACCGAAATCCGGCATCTGGCAAAAGAGCTTGATTTCCGGCCGCGTAAAGCTTTCGGACAAAACTTCGTGCATGACGCCAACACGGTGCGCCGCATCGTGTCGGCTTCCGGGGTGAACCGGCAGTCCCACGTCTTGGAGGTGGGCCCGGGTCTGGGCTCGCTGACGCTGGCGCTGCTGGACCGGGGCGCGAAGGTGACGGCCGTCGAGATCGACCCGGTGCTGGCCCGCCAGCTGCCGACGACGATCGCCGAGCACTCCCACAGCGAGATCGGCCGGTTGACCGTGCTGAACCGCGACGTGCTCGACCTGGTGCCGTCCGACCTGGACGAGCAGCCGACCTCGCTGGTCGCCAACCTGCCGTACAACGTCGCGGTGCCGGCCATCCTGCACCTGCTCTCGGAGTTCCCGACCATCCGCACCGTCATGGTGATGGTCCAAGCCGAGGTCGCCGAGCGGCTCGCCGCCGACCCGGGCACCAAGGACTACGGGGTGCCCAGCGCCAAGGTGCGGTTCTTCGGCAATGTCCGGCGCTACGGCATGGTCTCGCCGACGGTGTTCTGGCCGATCCCGCGGGTCTACTCGGGTCTGGTCCGGATCGACCGGCACGAGACGACGCCGTGGCCGACCGACGACAGCTTCCGCTCGCAGGTGTTCAACCTGATCGACATCGCCTTCGCGCAGCGCCGCAAGACGTCGCGCAATGCCTTCGCCGAATGGGCGGGTTCGGGCAATGCCTCGGCCGAGCGCCTGCTGGCCGCCAGCATCGATCCGGCACGTCGCGGCGAGACCCTGGCGATCGCCGACTTCGTGCGGCTGCTGCAGCGTTCGGGCGAGCTGGACCGCGAGCAGCAGGCCTCCGCTCCGGAGTCCGACCAGCAGGTCGACGCCAACCACTGAGCCTGTCTGACAGGGTTTCTCACCACTTGGTGTTGTGGCCCTCGCCGCGGGCGTTACTGTCGTGACGTGTCTGCGTCGGATGGAAACACCGCTTCTGAGTGGGTACCCACGGGTTCGGTGACCGTCCGCGTGCCGGGCAAGGTGAACCTGTACCTCGGTGTCGGTGACTGCCGCGATGACGGCTACCACGAGCTGACCACGGTGTTCCACGCCGTCTCCCTGTTCGACGAGGTGACGGTCCGCAATGCCGACCTGCTGTCGGTGGAGATGCTCGGGGACGGCGCCGAGGGGCTGCCGACGGACCACCGCAACCTCGCCTGGCGGGCCGCCGAACTGATGGCCGAGCACGTCGGCCGGGCGCCCGACGTCGCCATCTCGATCGACAAGTCGATTCCCGTCGCCGGCGGTATGGCCGGCGGCAGCGCCGACGCGGCGGCCGTGCTGGTCGCGATGAACAATCTCTGGGAGCTGGGCGTGCCCCGGCGGGACCTGCATACGCTGGCCGCCCGGCTGGGCAGCGACGTGCCGTTCGCGCTGCACGGCGGTACCGCGCTGGGGACCGGCCGCGGCGAGCAGCTGGCGACCGTGCTGGCGCGCAGCACCTTCCACTGGGTGCTGGCCTTCGCCGAGGGCGGACTGTCCACGCCGAAGGTTTTCGCCGAACTGGACAACCTCCGGGCCGACGCCCGGGACGGGGGGCCGCCTCCGCTGGACGACCCCGAGCCGCTGCTGGCAGCGCTGGCGTCCGGCGACCCGCGCGAACTGGCACCGCTGCTGGGCAATGACCTGCAGTCGGCGGCCGTCAGCCTGGACACCGGGCTGCGGCGCACCCTGCGGGCGGGCGTCGAAGCCGGGGCGCTGGCGGGGATCGTGTCCGGTTCGGGGCCCACGTGCGCTTTCCTGTGTGCCTCCGCGGAGGACGCGGTCGAGGTCGGCACCCAACTTTCCGGCGCTGGGGTGTGCCGGACGGTACGCGTAGCCAGCGGCCCGGTGCACGGCGCCAGGGTGGTGCCGGCGCCCAGCAAGCAGGCCTGATCACGGTGTGACTCAGCACTCAATTCGGCCAACAGTTTGTTAGCTACTTAAGAGTCTCTTAAGATGATCGATGGTGTCTGCCAGCGGCCAGGCGTGGAACGCAATGGTTTCTCTCACCGGCGGTGTCGGTGAGGGATCGAGACGTGCCAGGGCAGCGTCGCCCGCGCACTCGGAGCCATCGATTCGAGATATAACCGCGGCCGAATTGTGCGTGCGCGCCTCTACAAGTGCGCCCGGCACCGGACGGACTATGGAACGACGGGCAGTGGCGCCTGACCTCAGGAGGTTGTCGTGAGCCGATTTACCGACAAGATGTACTACAACGCACGTACATCGCAGCGGGGCATGGTCACTGGTGAGCCGCACGAGCCAGTGCGCCACACCTGGGGCGAGGTCCACGAGCGGGCCCGGCGCATCGCCGGTGGCCTGGCCGCTGCCGGAATCGGTCTCGGCGACAAGATCGGCGTGCTCGCCGGCTACCCGGTGGAGATCGCCCCGACCGTGCAGGGCATCTGGATGCGCGGCGGCAGCCTCACCATGCTGCACCAGCCGACGCCGCGGACCGACCTGGCCGTCTGGGCTGAAGACACCATGAACGTCATCAGCATGATCGAGGCCAAGGCCGTCATCATCTCCGAGCCGTTCCTGGTCGCCGCCCCCGTGCTGGAAGAGAAGGGCCTGCTGGTCCTCAAGGTCGGCGACCTGCTGGAAGCCGAGCCCATCGACCCCGTCGAGACCGGCGAAGACGACCTCGCGCTGATGCAGCTGACGTCAGGCTCGACCGGCTCGCCCAAGGCCGTCCAGATCACGCACCGCAACATCTTCTCCAACGCCGAGGCCATGTTCATCGGCGCCGAGTACGACGTCGACAAGGACGTCATGGTCAGCTGGCTGCCCTGCTTCCACGACATGGGCATGGTCGGCTTCCTCACCATCCCGATGTACTTCGGTGCCGAGCTGGTCAAGGTCACGCCGATGGACTTCCTGCGCGACACCCTGCTGTGGGCCAAGCTCATCGACAAGTACAAGGGCACCATGACGGCGGCCCCGAACTTCGCCTACGCGCTCTTCGCCAAGCGCCTGCGCCGGCAGGCCAAGCCGGGCGAGTACGACCTCTCCACCCTGCGGTTCGCGCTGTCCGGCGCCGAGCCGGTGGACCCCGCCGACGTCGAAGACCTGATCGACGCCGGCAAGCCGTTCGGCCTGCAGCCGTCGGCCATCCTGCCGGCCTACGGAATGGCAGAGACCTGTCTCGCCGTGTCGTTCTCGCCGTGCAACGCCGGCCTGGTCGTCGACGAGGTCGACGCCGATCTGCTGGCCGCGCTGCGTCGCGCCGTGCCCGCAGCGAAGGGCAACACCCGTCGCCTCGCCTCGCTGGGCCCGCTGCTGCGTGACCTGGAGGCCCGCATCGTCGACGAGGACGGCAACGTCCTGCCCGAGCGCGGTGTCGGTGTCATCCAGCTGCGCGGCGAATCGGTCACCCCCGGCTACATCACCATGGCCGGTTTCCTGCCGACGCAGGATGAAAACGGCTGGTACGACACCGGCGACCTCGGCTACATCACCGAAGAGCAGAACGTCGTGGTCTGCGGCCGGGTGAAGGACGTCATCATCATGGCGGGCCGCAACATCTACCCGACGGACATCGAGCGGGCCGCCGGCCGCGTGCAGGGCGTGCGCCCGGGCTGCGCCGTCGCGGTGCGTCTCGACGCCGGTCATTCGCGTGAGACCTTCGCCGTCGCCGTCGAATCGAACGCCTGGCAAGACCCGGTGGAAGTGCGCCGGATCGAGCATCAGGTGGCGCACGAGGTCGTGACCGAGGTCGACGTGCGGCCGCGCAACGTGGTCGTGCTGGGCCCGGGCACCATCCCGAAGACGCCCTCGGGCAAGCTCCGTCGCGCGAACTCGGTGGAACTCGTCACCGGCTAGGTTTCGTGCACAGTCATGAAAAACCCCGATTTCCTCGGAAATCGGGGTTTTTTACGTTTTTCTCGCGGGTGGGGCTGCTCGCTTCGCTGAGCGAAAGCTGTGAGTGCCGGGTAATCTCGCTGAATTATTGACGAGAGGACCGGCGTATTCATGGGGCGTGTGATTGCGGCTGTGGTGGCGGTGTTCGGCGCGTGCGTCATCGCCGCGGTGCCGGCTTGCGCTGAAGCTCCAGCGGGCTTGGTCGAGGACACGAATGACATCGCCGCGGCGGTCGGCTCCGGGGTGCGGGGCAGCGACATCGTCGGCTTCTCCGCAACCGGGCCCGACGTCCCTGCTGCCTCCGCAGCGGTGATCGCGGCGTGTAAGCGTGCCGGTGCGGTCCAGTGCACCAGTGACGAGGTCACCAACGACCGGTTGTGCATCGTCAATGTCAACGCCCCGGAAACCGGCGTGGTGGCCGGCGGTGCCGGACGCACGGTCGAGGAGGCCCGCCAGGACGCGTTCAACCGGGCTGCAGCCAACAAGACGCCGCTCGATCCCGATTCCCGAACCTTGGCGTGGTCCTGCCCCTGAATCGAGTCACGCAGGTGACAACGGTTGTGAATTCCGTTGTGCGGGATGGTTCCTCGACCATCCGGTGACCTTGCTCACCGGTTTTTCAGAGGTTGCCAGGTCAGCGCAATTCTATGAATCCCTTATATGTGAGTTCGTCATGAGTTAATGGCGCGGTCATCTGGCTGAAACATATAGTCGACCTAACATGCGTTATTGGAAGGCGTGTCAGTGGTTTTCAGCCCGTCGATTACGGACCGGAGACAGACGACCTTCCCCGAATAGTGAGAAGGTGACATGACTCATCAAAGCAAGCGCAGGATGGTCGCTCTGCTGGTGGGCCTGGCCTCGGTCAGTGGCATCATGGCGCCTGTTGCAGGTGCCCGCCCGACCTGTCAGGACGCCGGAAGCCTCTCCACCTGCGAGACGAACGGCAGCGTGGCGATCAAGGCGACCCCGGGCATCCGCACTCAGGACACCACCCAGAGCTCCCGCGTGGGCGCTCAGGGCCGCCGGAGCTGCTACACCGATGCCGTTGACCGGCAACACATCTGCGGATAGCTCTGCTGGCGAACCTCCCGCGCACGCGGGAAGTACCCGCGTGAGAAAACCCCCAAATTCCTTGGAGTTTGGGGGTTTTCGCGCTTTCTTGGGCAGGTCGGCTACCAGGCGTGGACGGTGTTCTGCGCTGCCTCGACGCCGTACTGCAGCAGCAATTCCGTTGCGTCGGAGGCTTGTTCGAGGATGGTGCCCAACTCGGGCCGTTCCTTCGAATTGAAGTTCTCCAGCACGAACGCCGCCGGGTCTTGCCGCCCCGGCGGGCGGCCCACGCCGATGCGGACGCGTTGAAAATCCTTGGTGCCCAAGGCGGAAGCAATGGAGCGAAGACCATTGTGACCGCCCTCGCCGCCACCGAACTTGAGCCGGATGCGGCCGAAGTCGATGTCCAGCTCGTCGTGGATCACCACGATGTCGGCCGGCTCGACGGAATAGAACTTCGCCAAAGGCCCGATGTGCCTACCGGATTCGTTCATGTAGGTGCGCGGCTTGGCGAGCACCACGGACCGGCCTCCCAGCCGGCCCGTGGTGACTTCAGCTCCGGATTTCTTGTGCACCTTGAACCCTGCGCCGATGCGCTCGGCCAGGATGTCGGCAACCAGAAATCCAACGTTGTGCCGCGTTGTTTCGTAGCGCGGCCCAGGATTGCCCAGGCCGACCACCAAAAGCGGTTCGGCCAAAGCGAATTACTCCGACTCGGCAGCGGCCTCTGCGGCCGCCTCGCCCTCGGCAGCAGCCTCGCCCGAAGCGGCCTCTTCGCCGGAGCCCTCGGACTCGAGGTCCTCGGCGGTCGGCGCCGCGACGACGTTGATGACCAGCACCTCGGGGTCGGTCACCAGCGTGACGCCCGCGGGCAGTTCGACCTGGCCGGCGAGGATCTGAGTACCGGCCTCGATGCCCTCGACCGACACGGTCAGCGACTCGGGGATCGACTGGACGTCGGCCTCGATCTGGATGGTGTTGGTGTCCTGGGCGACCAGGGTGCCGGACTGGGCGTCACCCTCGACGACGATGCTCACGTCGACGGTGACCTTCTCGCCACGCTTCACGACGATCAGGTCGGCGTGCTGGATGTTGCGCTTGATCGGGTGAACGACGACCTGCTTGGTCAGCGCGAGCTGCTCCTTGCCGGCGATGTCGAGGGTCAGCACCGCGTTGGTGCCCGAGTTACGCAGCACGGCAGCGTACTCGCGGGCGTTGATCTCGAGGTGCTGCGGCTCGGTGCCGTGGCCGTACAGGACGACCGGCACGCGGCCTTCGCGACGGGCCAGACGCGAGGCGCCCTTGCCGGTCCGGGTGCGGACCTCAGCGGTCAGATTGTTCGAGGTGGGGGCCGCGTTCTTGGCCATGTGAATCGCTCCTGATGCCGTATCTACTGGGTGGCACGGCCAGGGCTGGGATATCAGCGCACATCAGTGCTGTGAAGTTCCCGTCGATAACGGTGGTCCTGGTGGACCTACCCTCGCCGTGATCGTCAGTCAGACTAGCGGAAACGCCCCTCAGAGCGGAAATTCAGTGGCGGTGAGCTGGGCAGACAGGTCCCAGAGGGCGGTCGCGGTGCGTGCTGACCGGCCGGCCGGCTTGATCAGCTGCGTCGGCCCGGTCGGCCCGCGGAAGCCGAATTTCGGGCCGACGAACGTGTTGCCCGGCAGGTCCTGCGACGCCGCGAACAGCGTCTGCTGGGCGCCGAAGGCGGCGGGGGTGGCGATCTTGTTGGCGGCGAGCCAGAACTTGTCGCCCAGTTCGTTGCCCGTCTGGCCCTGCAGGTTGGTCGCCGAGTAGCCCGGATGCGCGGTCAGCGCGCGCACGGACGAACCGGCCAGCGACAGCCGGCGCTGCAGGTCCTTGGTGAACAGCAGATTCGCCAGCTTCGACTGCCCGTACGCCAACCATGCCGAGTACGGCCGTGACTTCCAGTTCAGGTCTTTCAGGCTGATGTAGCCCAGCAGGTGCAGCTCGGACGACACCGTGACCACGCGGTCGGTGATCTTCGGCAGCAGCAGGTTGGTCAGGGCGAAATGCCCCAAGTGGTTCGTGCCGATCTGGCTCTCGAAACCGTCCTCGGTCAGCGAGAACGGCACGGCCATGATGCCGGCGTTGTTGATCAGCACGTCGACCTTGTCGACACCGGCGGCGAACTCACGCACCGAGGCCAGGCTCTGCAGATCCAGGGGCCGAACCTCGACGTCGCCGGTCATGCCTGCGGCAGCGGTGTCGCCCTTGGTGGTGTTGCGGCAGGCGAGGATGACCTTGGCGCCCACGCGGGCCAGTTCACGGGCGGTGACCTCGCCGAGGCCACTGTTGGCGCCGGTGACGATGACGGTGCGGCCGGCGAAAGAAGGCAGGTCGGCGGCGGTCCATTCACTCATGACCGCGAGCTTAGTGCCGCAGGGCTACTTGGGGCCGACGGAGAAGCCCTTGATGATCGCTTCGATGTCGCCGGCCTGGTCCTTGGCCTGTTCGGCATACGTCGTGATGGTCAGCTGGATCAGGTAGTGGATGCCCGGTCGTGGCGGGGACGGCTGGGCGATCACGATCCGGTTGTAGGACTGCAACCGGCGGTTGTGCAGGTCGTAGCTGCCCTCGATCATCGCCGACGGGTAGCCCTGGAAGTCGTCGCTCGAGCTGTACAGCTTCTTGAAGTTCTCGGACAGCAGGGCATCGGCGTCGGAATGCTTGAGGGCATCCTTGACGTCGAAGTCTCCGGACAGCTGGAACACCATCAGCATCGCCAGGGGATAGGTGTCGTTCTTGGCGATCGTCACGGTGCCGGGCGAGTAATTGAGGTTCTTGTATCCCGTCCAGCCCTGCGGCCGGGGCAGCGTCACCTTGAGGTCGGTGAGCTGGTCGGGGATGACCTGCTTGCTCTGCACCCCGAGCTTGTTCAGGTAGTCCGGGAACGGAATCAGACTGGCCTTGTCCACCGGTGTCGTGCTGGTGGTCGGCGTCGTCGACCAGATCGACTTGTAGTCAGGCGTTTTCGTCTCGCACGCGGTGAGTGTCAGCGCCACCGCGGCGGCGGCACAGACCCTGCGCAGGATCACAGAATCTCGCGGACCGCGTCGATCGGGCGGGCCAGCCGGGTGCCTTTCGCGGTGACGACGAACGGCCGCTCGATCAGGATCGGATGTTCGGCCATGGCGTCGAGCAGCTGCTCGTCGGTGGCGTCGGCCAGATTCAGCTCGGCGTAGAGGGATTCGCGCTTGCGTACCGCGGTGCGCACGTCGATGCCCGCATCTTTGATCATCGCCACCAGCTCGGCCCGGGTCGGCGGCGTCTTCAGATACTGCACGACCTCGGGCTCGATGCCGTTCTCCCGCAGCAGATCCAGCGTCTTACGGGAGGTCGAGCACTTCGGGTTGTGGTAGATGCGGGCGGCCATTGTTAGGCAGATCCGTCGAAAAGGCCGGTGACCGAGCCGTTTTCGAACACCGCGCGGATGGTCGACGCCAGCAGCGGCGCGATCGACAGCACGGTCAGTGCCGGGAACTGCTTGTCCGGCGTGATGGGCAGCGTGTTGGTGACGATGACCTCGCGGGCGCCGCAGTCGGCCAGGCGCTGGGCAGCCGGGTCGGACAGCACACCGTGGGTGGCGGCGATGATGACGTCCTTGGCCCCGTCCTCACGCAACAGCTTGACCGCGCCGGCGATGGTGCCACCGGTGTCGATCATGTCGTCGGTCAGGATGCAGGTCTTGCCCTTGACTTCACCGACGACGCGGTTGGCCTTGACCTGGTTGGGGACCAGCGGATCGCGGGTCTTGTGGATGAAGGCCAGCGGCACGCCGCCCAGGGAGTCGGCCCATTTCTCGGCGACGCGCACGCGGCCGGAGTCCGGGGAGACCACGACCAGGTCGGAGTCGCCGTACTTGTCGCCGATGTAGCCGCACAGCAGCGACTGCCCACGCATGTGGTCGACCGGACCGTCGAAGAAGCCCTGGATCTGGTCGGTGTGCAGGTCGACCGAGACGATGCGGTCGGCGCCGGCGGTCTTGAGCAGGTCGGCGATCAGACGGGCCGAGATGGGCTCGCGGCCGCGGTGCTTCTTGTCCTGGCGCGCGTACGGGTAGAACGGCAGGATCGCGGTGATCCGCTTGGCGGACCCGCGCTTGAGCGCGTCGATCATGATGAGCTGTTCCATCAGCCACTGGTTCAGCGGCGCGGGATGGCTCTGCAGCACGAAGGCGTCGCAGCCACGCACCGACTCGTCGAATCGGACGAAGATCTCGCCGTTCGCGAAGTCCCGGGACGTCTGCGGGGTGACCTCGATGCCGAGCTCTTTGGCGACCTGTTCGGCCAGTTCGGGGTGCGCGCGCCCCGAGAAGAGCATCAGATTTTTGCGGTTGTCGGTCCAGTCCGTGGCCACTGTGTGCTGCTTTCGCGGTGGGGGATCGATACGTCGTAATGGTACTTGCCGGTAACCAGCAACCGTTGCCGGGTTACCGGAACACCAACAGCAGACTTCGAGTGTGAGTGCTGGGCACGGATTCGGCACCGTTTTCGTGCACAGCCCTCACCGGTGTCATCAGCCCTGTTCGCGCGCCTTGCGCGCGGCCTCCGCGGCCTTCGACTCGGGCCGCTTGCGCTCCACCCAGCCCTCGATATTGCGCTGCTCACCTTTGGAAACGGCCAGCGCTCCGGGTGGCACGTCCTCGCGGACCACGGTGCCGGCGCCGGTGTAGGCACCGTCGCCGACGGTCACGGGTGCGACGAACATCGTGTCCGAGCCGGTGCGCACGTGCGAACCGATGGTGGTGCGGCTCTTGTTCTCGCCGTCGTAGTTGACGAAGACGCTGGACGCGCCGATGTTGCTGTACTCGCCGATGTCGGCGTCCCCGACGTACGTCAGGTGCGGCACCTTGGTGCCGGTGCCGATCTTCGAGTTCTTGACCTCGACGAACGCGCCCAGCTTGCCGTCGGCGCCGAGCTCGGTGCCTGGCCGCAGGTACGTGAAGGGGCCGACGGTGGCGCCGGCACCGATGACCGCCAGCTGCCCGTGGGTGCGGATCACCTCGGCGCCGTCACCGACCTCCATGTCGGTCAGCGTGGTGTCGGGGCCGATGACGCAGTTCGCGCCGATGTCGGTGGCGCCCAGCAGCTGGCTGCACTGCTTGACGACGGTGTCGCGGCCGATGCTGACGTCGACGTCGATCCAGGTGGTGCCTGGGTCGATGATCGTGACGCCCGCGCGCTGGTGACCGGCGATGATGCGGCGGTTCAGCTCGGCGGCCACCTCGGACAGCTGCACCCGGTCGTTGACGCCGGAGACCTGCGCGCTGTCGTCGACGTGGTGGGCCCGGACGATCTGGCCGTCGCCGCGCACGATCGAGATGGCGTCGGTGAGGTAGAGCTCTTGCTGGGCGTTGTCCGACCGCAGCCGGCTCAGCGCCGAGCGCAGTGCTGTGGCGTCGAACGCGTACACCCCGGAGTTCACCTCGCGGATCGCGCGCTGGGATTCGGTGGCGTCGGCCTGCTCGACGATCCCGATCACCTCGTGGTCCTGCGTGCGCAGGATGCGGCCGTAGCCGGTCGGGTTGGCGACGGTGGTGGTGAGCACCGTCGCGGCCGCGGTGGCGGTGGCGTGGGTGTCGACGAGGCCCTCGAGAGTATCGGCGTCGAGCAGCGGGACGTCACCCGCGGTGACCACGACTGTGCCGGCGAAGTCGGCGGGGAGCGCGGACAGGCCGCAGCTGACGGCGTGCCCGGTGCCGAGCTGCTCATCCTGGATGGCGACGGTGACGGTCCGGCCGAGTCCGCCCGCGATCTCGTGCACATGCGCGGTGACCCGCTCGCGTTCCTTGCCGACGACCACGACGAGGTGCGTCGGATTGACCTTGGCAACGGCGTGCAGCGCGTGCGCGAGCATGCTGCGGCCGGCCAGCGTATGCAGGACCTTCGGAATGTCGGAGCGCATCCGGGTACCTGACCCAGCGGCCAGGACGATGACGGCGGCTTCGCCTCGAGTCACGTACGCCTCTCTCTACGCGATGTCGCGCTTTGCTGCTTGGCGCTGTGCCGATAGTCGCTCGGCAAGCCTCGCTCCGTCGCCAGGACTCGAACCTGAACTATCTGAACCAAAATCAGAGGTGCTGCCGATTACACCACGACGGATTACTCGCCAGAGACTCTAGTGCAAGCGGATACGCTGGCGACCATGGCAGCGGCGGAGAACGGAGCGCGCAGCCCTCGTGCGCGCATGACCGGCAGTGAACGCCGTCAACAGCTGATCGAGATCGCGAAGTCGCTGTTCGCCGAGCGCGGCTACGACGGCACGTCCATCGAGGAGATCGCGCAGCGCGCCAATGTCTCCAAGCCCGTGGTCTACGAGCATTTCGGCGGTAAGGAAGGCCTGTACGCCGTCGTCGTCGACCGCGAGATGTCCGCGCTGCTCGACGGCATCACGTCGTCGCTGACCAACAACCGGTCGCGGGTGCGGGTCGAACGGGTGGCGCTGGCGCTGCTGACGTACGTCGAGGAACACACCGACGGCTTCCGCATCCTGATCCGCGACTCGCCGGCGGCCATTACGTCGGGCACCTACTCGACGCTGCTCAACGACGCGGTCAACCAGGTCAGCTCGATCCTGGCCGGCGACTTCTCCCGCCGCGGGCTCGACCCGGAGCTGGCCCCGCTCTATGCGCAGGCGCTCGTCGGCTCGGTGTCGATGTCCGCGCAGTGGTGGCTGGACACCCGCGAACCGAAGAAGGAAGTGGTCGCGGCGCACCTGGTCAATCTGATGTGGAACGGGCTGACGCATCTCGAGTCCGACCCCGAGCTGCACGAGGGCTAGGCCCTCGGTCCAACGTGAAGAAGATGGCGAGAAATCGAGGATTTCTCGCCATCTTCTTCACGCTCGGTGGCAGGGACTAACCGCAGTCGCGCAGCAGCAGGTCCGCGGTGGTCTCCCGACGGATCAGCGGCCGCACCCGGCGCTCGCACACGGCGATGACCGGCGGCCGGGTCGTCATGGTGAAGTTCGACGCGGTGCTGTGGTGATACGCGCCGGTGCAGGCGGTCGCGAGCAGGTCGCCGGGGTGGACGTCGTCGGGCAGGTCGAGGTCGTCGGCGATGGCCATGCCGTCGCGGCCGACGATGGTGGATGGTCGCGTGGGCCCGAGGGGGTGCCGGTTGGCAAGGGCCACAGTGTAATTCGCGATCGGTGCGGAATGGGGGTGGCTGCCGTCGACGGTGATGACGGCGCGTCCGTCAGTGCGCGCCGATACCGACTGCACCCGGTGCAGCGTCACCCCGGCGCGTCCGCTGATCGCCCGGCCGGGTTCGACGACGAGCCGGGGGCGGGGGAACCGGTTCGCGGCGCAGGCGGCGTCGAGGGCGTCTTCCAGGAAATCGGCCAGTGCCGCGACATCGAGCTCGGGTTCGCCGGTCCGGTAGGCGATGGCGTGCCCGCCGCCGATGTTCAGCTCGGTGAGCACGACGCCATGGGCGGCGCGCACGTCGGCCATGGTGTCGACCAGCCGGCGCACAGCCTCGACGTAGACCTCCGGCTCGGCGATCTGCGTGCCCAGGTGGCAGTACAGCCCGGCCAGCGGAAGCTGCGGGGTGGCCAGCGCGCGGCGGACCATCGGCAGCACGTCGACACCTGGCAGGACCTGTAGCAACATCGCCTGCGGCCGGCGCGCGACACCGGCCAGATAGGCCATCTCGATGGGGGAGTCCAACACGATGCGGCCCACCCCGGCGCCCGCGGCCGTCGCCAGCTCGTCGACCGACTTGCCGCTGCCGTGGACCACGATGCGCGCCGGGTCCATGCCGCCGGCGAGGGCCGTGGCCAGCTCGGCCGTCGAACACACCGCCATACCGAGGCCGGCCTCGTGCACCCAGCCGGCGACGGTCCTGGTCAGCAGGGACTGGGCGGCGTAGACCACCTCGACACCGCGCAACGTGGCGCGGTAGTGCTGCGCGCGCGTGCGGAAGTCGGTCTCATCCAGTACGTATGCGGGCGTGCCGAACTCGTCGGCGACATCGGTGAGCGCCACCGACCCGATGCAGAGACGTCCCAAGGCGTCGACCTGGGTGGTCAGCGGCCAGATGGTGGTGTCGATGCGCGGACGCATGGCGCCCCGCAGAGACGGCAGGATGTCGAGCAGTGTCATGGCTCCAGCCTGCGCCCGGAAATGCCGGGTGAGCGCCCCGTTGACGATCCTTTGACGGGACCGCGCCCAATATTGACGAAGTCCTGCGAACTACAATCGGGGGCATCATGACCTCCCCGGGGCAGCAATCGATCCAAACCCCGTTGGCGGGGCTCGTTCAACTCGCACTCACCGATCCTGGCCTGCAGGAACTGACGCGGCAGGCCGCCGAGGGCATCGCCGAGCAGGCTTTGGTCGGCCCGGTCAGCGCCCGGCTCCCGGTCGCGGCGGCGCTGGCTGCCGCCGGCCCGGTGCTGGTCGTCACGGCCACCGGTCGCGAGGCCGACGATCTCACCGCCGAGCTGCGGGCCGTCCACGGCGATGCCGTGGCGCTGTTCCCGTCGTGGGAGACCTTGCCGCACGAGCGGCTCTCACCCGGTGTCGATACCGTCGGCGCCCGGCTGACCGTCTTGCGGCGGCTCGCGCGGCCGGACGACACCCGACTCGGTCCGCCGCTGCGGGTGGTGGTCACCACGGCCCGGTCGCTGCTGCAGCCGCTGGCCGGCGGGGTGACCGACGCCGAACCGGTGACATTGACCGTCGGCGGCGAAGCCGACTTCGACGACACCGTGACACGGCTCGTCGAGCTGGCCTACAACCGGGTCGACATGGTCGGCAAGCGCGGCGAATTCGCCGTCCGCGGAGGCATTCTCGACATTTTCACCCCGACCGCCGAGCACCCCGTGCGCATCGAGTTCTGGGGCGACGAGGTCACCGAGATGCGGATGTTCTCGGTGGCCGACCAGCGGTCCATCCCCGAGATCGCCGTCGAGACGATGATCGCGGTGCCCTGCCGCGAACTGCTGTTGACGCCCGACGTCCGCGAACGCGCCGCCGAGATCGGGGCGAGCCTGCCCAGTAGCGACAACCAGGTCACCGGCAGCATCGCGGACATGATGGCGAAGCTCGCCGAGGGCATTCCGGTCGACGGTATGGAAGCGCTGCTTCCGGTGCTGCGTCCCGGCGACCTGGCGTTGCTCACCGACCGGCTGCCGGCCGGTGCGCCGCTGCTGATCTGCGACCCGGAGAAGGTGCGGACCCGCGCGGCCGATCTGATCAAGACCGGTCGCGAGTTCCTGGAGGCCTCGTGGTCGGTGGCCGCCGTGGGCGGCGACGCACCGATTGACGTTGAGCAGCTTGGTGGTTCGGGATTCCGGGACTTCGTGGAGATCCGGGAAGCCGCGGCCGCCGGTGGTCACCCTTGGTGGACACTGAGCCAGCTGGCCAACGAAACGGCGGTCGAGGTCGACATCCGGCCGGCGCCGTCGGCCCGCGGCCAGCAGAGCCTCGAAGAGATCTTCGCGATGTTGCGGGCGCACATCGCCACCGGCGGGCTTGCGGCGGTGGTCACCCCGGGTGCCGGTACCGCGCACCGCGTGGTCGAGCAGCTCAGTGAATCCGATGTCGCCGCAACGATGTTGGAGCCCGGCGCGGTGCCGAAGGCCGGCGTTGTCGGGGTGCTCAAGGGTCCGCTGCACGACGGTCTGGTGTTGCCCGGCGTCAACCTCGTCGTCATCACCGAGACCGACCTCACGGGTAACCGGGCCGCGGCCACCGAGGGTAAAAGGCTTGCCGCCAAACGGCGTAACGTCGTCGACCCGCTGGCGTTGACGGCCGGCGACCTGGTGGTGCACGACCAGCACGGCATCGGCAAGTTCATCGAGATGACCGAGCGGGTGGTCGGTGGCGCCCGGCGCGAGTACCTGGTGCTCGAGTACGGATCGTCGAAACGTGGCGGCGGGTCCGACCGGCTGTACGTGCCGATGGACTCGCTGGACCAGTTGTCGCGCTACGTCGGCGGTACGGAGCCCACGCTGAGCCGGCTCGGCGGCAGCGACTGGACCAATACGAAGACCAAGGCGCGCAAGGCGGTTCGTGAGATCGCCGGCGAGCTGGTGTCGCTGTACGCCAAGCGGCAGTCCGCGCCGGGCCATGCGTTCGCCCCGGACACCCCGTGGCAGAACGAGATGGAGGACGCGTTCGGGTTCACCGAGACCATGGACCAGCTGACCGCCATCACCGAGGTCAAGGCCGACATGGAGAAGCCGGTCCCCATGGACCGCGTCATCTGCGGCGACGTCGGCTACGGCAAGACCGAGATCGCGGTCCGCGCGGCGTTCAAGGCGGTGCAGGACGGCAAGCAGGTCGCGGTGCTGGTGCCGACGACGCTGCTGGCCGACCAGCACCTGCAGACCTTCGCCGCCCGCATGGCCGGGTTCCCGGTGACGGTGAAGGGACTGTCCCGGTTCACCGATCCGGCCGAATCCCGTTTGGTGATCGAGGGTTTGAAGGACGGCTCGGTCGACGTGGTGATCGGCACCCACCGGCTGCTGGCGACCGGCGTCACCTGGAAAGACCTCGGTCTGGTGATCGTCGACGAGGAGCAGCGGTTCGGCGTCGAGCACAAGGAGCACATCAAGTCGATGCGCACCCACGTCGACGTGCTGACCATGAGCGCCACCCCGATTCCGCGCACCCTGGAGATGAGCCTGGCCGGCATCCGGGAGATGTCCACCATCCTGACGCCGCCGGAGGAACGCTTCCCGGTGCTGACTTATGTTGGGCCGCATGACGATAAGCAGGTCGCCGCGGCGCTGCGGCGCGAGTTGCTGCGCGACGGGCAGGCGTTCTACATCCACAACCGGGTGAAATCGATCGACAGCGCCGCCGCCCGGGTGCGCCAGCTGGTGCCCGAGGCGCGCGTCGTGGTGGCACACGGGCAGATGCCCGAGGAGCTGCTGGAAAAGACCGTCGAGGGCTTCTGGAACCGCGATTACGACATCCTGGTGTGCACCACGATCGTCGAGACGGGCCTTGACATTTCGAACGCCAACACGCTGATCGTCGAGCGGGCCGACACCTTCGGCCTGTCGCAGCTGCACCAGCTGCGTGGCCGGGTGGGCCGTAGCCGCGAGCGTGGCTACGCGTATTTCCTGTACCCGCCCGAGGTACCGCTCACCGAGACCGCACACGACCGGCTGGCCACCATCGCGCAGAACAACGATCTGGGCGCCGGTATGGCGGTCGCGATGAAAGACCTCGAGATTCGCGGTGCGGGCAACGTGCTCGGTGTCGAGCAGTCGGGGCACGTCGCGGGCGTCGGCTTCGATCTTTACGTCCGGCTGGTCGGGGAGGCCGTCGAGGCCTACCGCGCTGCCGTGGACGGGAAAACCATTGCGGCCGTTGAGGAAGTGAAAGAGGTGCGGGTCGATCTGCCGATCGACGCGCACCTGCCGCCGGACTACATCGGCAGCGACCGGCTGCGACTGGAGGCCTACCGCCGGTTGGCCGCAGCGTCCGATCACGCGCGGGTGGCGTCGGTGGTCGAGGAGCTGGTGGACCGCTACGGGCCACTGCCCGAACCCGCGCAGCGGCTCGTCGCCGTGGCCCGGCTGCGGCTGCTGTGCCGCGAGTACGGCGTCACCGAGGTGACCGCGATCTCCGACTCGACCATCCGGTTGACGCCCCTGACGCTCATGGACTCCGGGCAGCTGCGGCTCAAGCGGATGTATCCGGGTGCGACGTACCGGGCGACGACGTCGACGGTGCAGATTCCGATTCCGCGGGCCGGTGCCGGCGTGGGCGCACCACGCATCCGCGACCTGGAACTGGCCCGGGCAGTGGCCGGACTGCTGCTGGAGCTCGACGGCAAAGCGCCCGGTGAAGTAGACATAACCGACCTGGGAGGTAGCGCATGACAGTGGTCCTGGTCGATCCGCGCCGCCCGTCGCTGATGCCGATCGACGCGCTGGTCCTGCTCACCGGCGACGTGCAGTACACCGAGGAACTGCCGGTCAAGGTGCCGTGGTCCTTGCCGTCTGGCCGGCCGGCGTACGGCGATTCCGACAATCCGGCGCCGGTGCTGCTGTCCTCCGATCCGGAGCATCCCCAGGTGCGGGCCCGGCTCGCTGCGGGCGAGAAGCTCATCGCGGCAGACGGTTCGCAGCCCGGAGAGCGGCTCATCGACGCCGTCACGATGATGGACAAGCTGCGCAGCAACGGCCCGTGGGAGAGCGAGCAGACGCACGACTCGCTGCGTCGCTACCTGCTGGAAGAGACGTACGAGCTGTTCGACGCGGTCCGGGGTGGCAACGCCGACGACGTCCGCGAGGAACTCGGAGATGTGTTGCTGCAGGTGCTGTTTCACGCGCGCATCGCCGAGGACGCGCCGCTGCACCCGTTCGGCATCGACGACGTGGCCGACACGCTGATCCGCAAACTGGGCAACCGGGTGCCGGCAGTGCTTGCCGGACAAGAGATTTCGCTGGAAGACCAGATCGCCCAGTGGGAAGAGCGCAAGGCGCTGGAGAAGGCCGCGCGGACATCGTGCATGGACGAGGTGCCGACGGCGCTGCCGGCACTGGCCCTGGCGCAGAAGCTGATCGAACGGACCGGCACAGCCGGGTTGCCCGCCGATCTGCTTCCGGCCGGACTGACCTCGGTGACCCTGGCACCCGACGTCGACGCCGAAAGCGCCTTGCGCACAGTGGCTCTGGAATTCATCGACACCGTGCGGGCGACCGAGCGCCGCATCGTCGCCGCCCGCCGCGGCGACGAAGTGGCGGTGGAATTGGATGCCGCACCGCTGGGTGCGGTGTCAGCAGACGAGTGGCGGGAGCACTGGCCGGCTCAGGACGTCTGAGTCGCGGCCTCGTCGATGAGGTCGGCCACGGCGGTCGCTTGGGAGGCGAGCGACGCGTGGCTGGCGTCCAGTTCGATGATCTTGCGGGGGTTCATCCGTTGCGCCATGCGGCGTTCGTTGTCCGGGTGGATCATCCGGTCCTGGGTCGACACCTGGTACCAACTCGGCTTGGACCGCCAGGCCGGTGCCGTGACGGTGTCGCCGAAAGTCGATGCCAGCGGCGCCTTTTGGGTGACGGCCATGACGAGTGCGTCGTCAGCGGACAGGTCCTGGCAGAAGCTCTCATGGAACTTGTCCTGGAGGACCCAGAGGTAGCCGTCGGAGTCGGGTGCGAGGTTGGCGGCCGCAGCGGGCGGCATCTCCTGGGTGATCCCTCCCGGGCTCTCGCCGGCATCGGGCGCGAAGGCCGCGATGTAGACCAGGGCGGTCACGTTGGGCAGGTCACCGGCTTCGGTGATGACGGCACCGCCGTACGAGTGCCCGACCAGGACGACGGGGCCGTCGACCTGACTGACCATCTTGCGAGTGCGCTCGGCGTCGTCGGCCAGCGAGGTGAGCGGATTCTCCACCGCGTGCAGCGACGAGTAGCCGCGGCGGTTCAGCTCGACGATGACGTTGGCCCAGTGGGCCGCACCGCCCCAGAATCCGTGGACCAGGACGACTGTTGGTTTTTCGGTCATGCGGTGACAGTATTTGGACGATGAGGCAAGTTCAATGACTGATACGGCGTCAAACTTTGCCGATTCACCGGTTTCTGGATCGGATGCGTTCTCCGAAATCCTCGATGCCGTCCGTCTGCGCGGCCAGGACGTCGTCCGCTATGCGCCCCGATCCGTGCCGTTCAACATCGCGATGCCGGGGCAACGTCTCCTGCACATCGTCGAGCACGGCGACGTCCGATTGCGGGTGAGCGGCGACGGTCCACCGGTCATCCTGTGCGACGGCGACCTCGTACTGCTGGCCCGGGGTGACCGGCACCAGCTGCAGGCGGGGCCCAACGTGCCGGTCCGCCAACTGGCCGACACCGACCGCTACGTCGACGGAGATGAACTCCCGCAACAGGATTCGCCACGCTGGGTGACCGGGACGTTCGCGCTCGACGAGGCTGTCGCCGATCCGGTGTTGTCGGTGCTACCCCCGGCGATCGTGGTGCCCGGGCGCGGCGTGGACCGTGAGTGGCTGGAGGTCAGCCTGCGGCTGCTGGTGGCAGAGGTCGCGGCGCCGCGGCCCGGCTCGGCGGTGATGATCTCGCGCATCCTGGACCTGCTGTTCATCCACACCCTGCGCGCATGGTCGCGGGACGCCTCGGCGCCGTCGGGCTGGCTCACCGCTGCGTTGGATCCGGTACTGGGCCAAGTGCTTTCGGCTGTTCATCAGGATCTGGCCAGGCCGTGGTCGGTCGCCGAACTCGCGCAGATGGCGAACCTGTCGCGGACTGCCTTCGCCGAACGGTTCACCCGGCTGCTGGGGCGGCCGCCCGCCGCATACCTGATCGACCGCCGGCTGGACCGGGCCGCCCAGCTGTTGCGAACGGACACGGCGTCGGTGGCCGCGGTCGCCGCGGCGGTGGGCTACACCTCCGAGGCCGGTTTCAGCCGGGCGTTCAGCCGACGCTTCGGCGCCCCGCCGCTGCGCTGGCGGAACACCACTGGCCGAGCCGGTTGACGTCGCGCCGCTGCGTTCGCGAATGTGCAGCCAGCGCGCCCAATCCGCCGGATCTGCGATCTGTGCGTGCGCCAGCGAGGTTGGGCCGCCTTCGTCACTCCCGTTGCCCCTCAGCGACATTGGTCGTTGCGCCCGCCTCTGTGCGACAACCGGTCGCCGAAGCTCCTCGAGCCTGACCGCACGGCGATTTTTGATGCGGATCTCCGCCGTCAGGTCAGGTTCGCGCAATGTGGCGCGCCGCAGCCCTCGAACGCAACTGCATGGCGGTTTTCGGCCCGGTTTCCCGCCGCCCAGTTGCATTCGAGGGCGGCTGGGGGAGTGCCGGGCATAGCGCGGTGGCTGAGCGGCTACGAACGTGCAGATAGACCGCCCGAGCCACCAGATCCACGCTCTGTGCGCACGCCCGCGAGCCCCGGAACTTGGGATCGGTAGCCGAACGGCCCCGGTGTGATTGCTCCAACGACGCCGACCGACGAGCGTCCAAAGAGAGGAAACACCGTGAAGATCGTGCCCGCCGTCATCGAACAGCACGTCAACCGCTTCGATCGCCAGCAGAGCCTGATCATCGCGATCAGCACTGGCCTGCTGGCCTTCTGGTCGGGCTACCGCGTGGCGTGGTCGCTCTACCTGACCCTCGCCTACGACTTCCTGTTCGGCTCGCTGGTCTTCCAGATCGCGCTATGGGGTGTCATCGGTGGCGCTGCGGCGGTCGCGTCGCTCGCGTTCTACAACCGCTACCGCACCGCCGACCAGCCCGACGCTCAGCCGAGCAGCGTCGAGCCCCAGTAGTCCGACGAACCATCACGCACACCTGGCGGGCAGGCGAAGATGCCGCTGCCGGTGTGCGTGATGTATTCGTTCAGGGCATCGTTGTCGGACAACGACCTCTGCATCGGGATGAACGACTCGGCCGGGTTGCGGACGAACGCGATGAAGAACAGCCCCGCGTCCAGGTGGCCGAAACCGTCTGAGCCGTCGGTGAAGTTGTAGCCGCGGCGCAGAATCTTCGCCCCTTTGTTGGCTTCCGGCGAGGCCAGCCGCACGTGGGAGTCGAGGTCGACCAGCGGCGCGCCGTCGGCGCCCTTGCTCTCGAAGTCCAGCGGGGTGAACTCGTCGGTGTACCCGTTGGGTGCGCCGTTGCCCTTCTGCCGCCCGATGACCCGCTCCTGCTCCGCCAGCACGGTGCGGTCCCAGGATTCGATGAGCATCCGGATGCGGCGGCTGATCAGGTAGGAGCCGCCCGTCATCCAGGCCGGTCCGTCACCATTGGCGATCCAGACGTGCTGGTCGATGGCGGACGTGTCCTCGGCCTTGAGGTTGTTCGTTCCGTCCTTGAACCCGAACAGGTTTCGCGGGGTGGACTGGGTGAGGGTGGTCGACGAGGTGCGGCCGAACCCGAGCTGCGAGTACCGCACGGCAACCGTGCCGAAGCCCACCCGAGCCAGGTTGCGGATGGCGTGCACCGCGACCTGCGGGTCGTTGGCGCAGGCCTGCACGACGATGTCGCCGCCGCAGCGCTTCGGGTCGAGCTTCTCGTTGCGGAACTTGGGCAGGTCGACCAGGTGCGCCGGGCGCTGGGCGTCGATGCCGAACCGGTCCTTGCCGTCCTTGCGGAAGAAGCTGGGGCCGAAGCCGATGGTCACGGTCAACGCGGAGGGCGAAAGGCCAAGGGCCTCACCGGTATCGGCCGGCGGTGCGTACGGATTGAGCCCGATGGCCCCGTGCGCGACAGCCTCTTCGCCGAGCGTCATGCGCTCGGCCATCTCGGTCCACTTCTTCAGCATCGCCACCACGTCGGCCTTCTTGTCCGTCGTGACGTCGAAGGTGGCGAAGTGCATGCGGTCCTGCGCGGCGGTGACGATGCCCGCCTGATGGGCGCCGCGGAACGGGACCGGGTTGCGCAGGCTGTTGTCGACCACGGCCGCGGACGAGCGGGCGGCCAGCGCACCGGTGGCGGCGGCGCCGACCACAGCGGCCGTCACTCCGGCTGCGCCGAACAGTTTGCGTCGGCTGAGGCCACCCTGCTCGGTCACGGCCGGTTCAGCGGTGCCCGGCTGGGGCTCACTGCTTTGCGATGACACCCTGCACCTCGCTGACCTCCTTGCTCAGGGCATCGACGGCGCGCGAAAGTTCTTGCCGCTCAGGCTCGGTCACCTTGTCGTAGGAGATGAAGCCGTCGCCCTGGCGCCACTTGTTCAGCAGCTTCTGGACGTTCTCGAAGGCCGCGTCGACGTCCTTGCCCAGCTGCGGGTTGCGCTCGTCGAGGATCGGGTCCACCGAGCCGACCGCGGTCCGCGAGCCCTCGATGTTGGCCTGGATGTCCCAGAGGTCGGTGTGGCTGAAGATGTCTTCTTCGCCGGTGATCTTGTTCTTGGCGATCTCGTCCAGCAGCTCCTGCGCGCCACCGGCGATCTTGGTGGAGTCGATGGTCCACTTGGGATCCTTGACGCCGGCTTCGAGCTCCTTGACGTCGGCGACCAGCTGGTCGGCCAGCGCGTTGGCGTCAGGCTGCAGTCCGGTGACCCACAGCTGCTTCTCCAGGACGTGGAAGCCGGTCCACTTGTCGCCTGGCTTGACGTCGGCTTCGCGCAGGTCGATCCGCGGGTCCAGGTCGTCCGGGAACGACTCGGCGACCGGCTCGATGCGCTCGTAGAAGGTACGGGCCTTCGGGTACTGCGCCTTCGCGGCGGCGACGTCACCCTTCTTCACCGCGGCGGCGAACGCCTCGGTGGCGGGCACCAGGGCGGTGGTCTGGTCGATGACGTACTTCTTGTAGAACTCCGCGGCGTCCTTGAACTTGCCGGAGTCATCGATCTTGACGGTGTCGCCGGTGACGGTGAAGTCACCGCGGATGCCGTCGCCGACCATGCCGGGCTTGCACGCCGTCTTGTAGGTGCCGGCTTCGGGCAGCTGCACGATCAGCTTGCGCTGCAGGCCGGGGGAGACGTTCTCGATCTCGCCCATCACCTTGTCGCCGGGGCCGTAGACGTAGAACTCGGTGACCTTGGTGCCGTTGTTGGTGACGACAAAGGTGCTCGGGCCCGTCTTGGCCGACGTCGCCGACAGCTTGCAGGCGTCGTCGGTGGCGGTCACGGTGATCTCGCCGGAGGCGGACTTGTTCTCGTCCGACTTGGAGGTACACGCGGAGACCGCGGTCAGACCGGCGAGCAGCGCGGCGGAGGCGGCCAGGCCGGTCTTGACGTTCAGGGCGGCGAGATTCACGAAGCGGACCTTTCGAGGGTGGCAGCAGGGGTGGGTTTGGCTGCGACAGGTCGCAGGAACAGCGACAGGACGATCACCAGGTAGGCCAGCCAGCAGACGAACTGCAGGACAGATGGGGTGGGGCTGAAATTGAAGATGCCCTGGATCGCCTGGCCGTACCACGACGACCAGTTGAAGACGCCCGTCAGATCGAAGGCCCTGGCGCTCAGGCCGGGCAGCCAGCCGACGGTCTGCAATGCGTGGATCGCGTAGGACAGGATGCCGGCGGCGACGACGACCAGGAAGGCGCCGGTGTACTTGAAGAACTTCGCCAGGTTGATCCGCACCGCACCGGCGTACATGCCGTAGGCGAAGGCGACGGCGATGAGCAGGCCGATCAGCAGTCCGGCCAGCGGCCATGCGGTCGCGGCGTTGGCGTAGCCGACCATGAACAGCGCCGTCTCGACGCCCTCGCGGCCGACGGCCAGGAAGGCCAGGGTGGCGACGGCCCAGCCGCCGGTCTCCAAAGCGCGGGTCATGTCGCCGCGCAGGTCACCGGAGATGGTGGCGGCGGCTTTCCGCATCCACAGCACCATGGTGGTGACGATGATGACCGCCACTAACGAGGCGACGCCGGCGATGGCCTCGGCCGCCAGTCCGGAGATGGTGTTCTCGCTGAGCTGGATGGTGAGGAAAACGCCGATGGTCATCGCGATGGCGCCGGCGACTCCGAGCCAGACCCACTTCAGGGCGTCGCGGCGGTCGGACTTCACGAGGAACGCGATGAGGATGGTGACGACGATCGCAGTTTCGAGGCCTTCACGGAGCCCGATCAGCAAGCTGCCAAACAGCTGCGAGGAAACGCCGGGGCCCGCAGCGACCAGCGATGTCGAGACCGCGAAAGTGGTGGTCATCCGCAATCCTTAGATAGACTAAACCGCAACACAGGGTTGGCTTGCCAAAGCAAGGCAAGCCAACCTTATCAGCGGATCGGCTACCTGGTTGCTGCGTACCGGAAAGCTTGCGCTCCGAGGTTCACTCAGCGCGGCATGCGACGATGACAGGGCGACGAATCCGTCGAGAATCTCAGTGCATGGGGGAGTACCGGTGTTGCGAGCGCGTTGGCTGCGGGCGAGCGCTGTCGTCGCCGCGACGGCGCTCCTGATGGCCTCGAGCTGCTCGTTTCAGCCCGGCTACCTGCGTGGAGTGCCGCCGCCGGCGGGGCCTGCCGTGCCGCCGATCAATACCCATGTGAAGGGCCGGGGCGCCGACCAGTTGCGCGACTGGGCTGAGCACCTGGCACCGCCGCTGGGCATTCCGGTCATGGCGCTGGAGGCCTATGGGTACGCCGCACGCGTCGCCGAGGTCGAGAACCCCAAGTGCCACATCGCGTGGACGACGCTGGCGGGCATCGGCATGGTCGAGAGCCACCACGGCACCTACCGCGGCGCGACCATCGCCCCGAACGGCGACGTGACGCCCCCGATCCGCGGCGTGCCACTCGACGGAACCATGAACAACCTGCGGATTCCGGACTCCGACTCCGGCAGCATGGACAGTGACGACGCCGTCGACCGCGCCATGGGACCCATGCAGTTCATCCCGGACACCTGGCGGTTGTACGGCGTCGACGCCAACAACACCGGCTTCGCCAGCCCCGACAACATCGACGACGCGGCGCTGTCGGCGGCGGGTTACCTCTGCTACCGCGGTAAGGATCTGTCCAGCCCGCGCGGCTGGATGGACGCGCTGCACGCGTACAACATGTCCGACGACTACGCCCGCGCTGTGCGGGACTGGGCGACGGCATATGCGAACGGGCACCAAAGATAGGTAGCCAAGATCGCTACCCGTAGCTGCCGCACTTCCGGTCCTGGCACCGTTTAGGCTGATGGGCGTTCGCACGAGTCCGTGACGCCAAAGGGAGACCCAAGTGCCAATCATCGAACAGGTCGGAGCCCGCGAGATTCTCGACTCTCGGGGAAATCCGACGGTCGAGGTCGAGATCGCACTGACCGATGGAACGTTCGCCCGTGCGGCCGTGCCGTCGGGTGCGTCGACCGGTGAGCACGAGGCTGTCGAACTGCGTGACGGCGGCCCCCGCTACCTCGGCAAGGGTGTCGAGAAGGCCGTCGAGGCCGTGCTCGACGAGATCGCTCCCGCCGTCATCGGCCAGGCTGCCGACGACCAGCGCATCATCGACCAGGCGCTGCTGGACCTGGACGGCACTCCGGACAAGTCGCGCCTCGGCGCCAACGCCATCCTCGGCGTCTCCCTGGCCGTGGCGAAGGCCGCTGCCGACTCTGCCGGCCTGCCGCTGTTCCGCTACATCGGCGGCCCGAACGCCCACATTCTGCCGGTGCCGATGATGAACATCCTCAACGGTGGCGCCCACGCCGACACCGGCGTCGACGTCCAGGAGTTCATGGTCGCTCCGATCGGTGCCCCGACCTTCAAGGAATCGCTGCGCTGGGGCGCCGAGGTCTACCACTCGCTCAAGTCCGTGCTGAAGAAGCAGGGCCTGTCGACGGGCCTCGGTGACGAGGGCGGTTTCGCGCCCGACGTCGCCGGTACGTACGCCGCGCTCGAACTCATCAGCACCGCCATCGACGCCACCGGCCTGAAGCTGGGCAGCGACGTGGCCCTGGCCCTCGACGTCGCGGCCACCGAGTTCTACACGGACGGAACGGGTTACGCCTTCGAGAAGCAGACCCGCACCGCCGAGCAGATGGCCGAGTTCTACGCCTCGCTGCTCGACTCGTTCCCGCTGGTGTCCATCGAAGACCCGCTGTCCGAGGACGACTGGGAGGGCTGGGTGGCGCTGACCACCGCGATCGGTGACCGCGTCCAGCTCGTCGGCGACGACCTGTTCGTCACCAACCCGGAGCGCCTGGAAGAGGGCATCGAAAAGGGCGCCGCCAACGCGCTGCTGGTGAAGGTGAACCAGATCGGCACGCTCACCGAGACTTTGGACGCTGTCGCCCTGGCGCACGCCAACGGCTACAAGTCGATGATGAGCCACCGCAGTGGCGAGACCGAGGACACCACCATCGCCGACCTGGCTGTCGCGTGCGGCTGTGGCCAGATCAAGACCGGTGCCCCGGCGCGCAGCGAGCGCGTCGCCAAGTACAACCAGCTGCTGCGCATCGAGGAGACCCTGGGCGACGCCGGGCGGTACGCCGGCGACCTGGCGTTCCCGCGTTTTGCGGTGGAAGCCAAGTAGTTTCGCGGGTCTGACCTACCGACATGGCCGATCCCAAACGGCGTTCCCCTGCCTCTCGCCCCGCCAAACCCGGCGAGGCGAAGCGGGGGCGCGCCGGGAGCGGCACGTCGGCCGCCAAGGCGGGTAACCGGCCCAAGGCCGAGCCCCGGCGGGTCCCGGAAAATCTGCCCGTCCCCGTCACCGAGCCCATCCGGCAGGCCTACACGGAGTCGGTCGAGCACCATGCCGAGCAGCGGCTGGGGTCCGCGGCGCGCCGGGCGGCGATTCTCGCCGTCGTGGTGTGCGTCCTGACCCTGACCATCGCCGGACCGGTGCGCACCTTCTTCGCGCAGCGCACCGAGATGCAGCAGTTGGCCACGGCAGAGTCCCAATTACGTTCGCAGATCAGCAATTTGGAGCAGCAAAAGGTGAAGTTGGCCGACCCGGTGTACATCGCCGCGCAGGCCCGTGAGCGGTTGGGCTTCGTGATGCCGGGCGATATCCCGTATCAGGTGCAACTGCCTCCCGGTGCCGTCGCGACGCCCGTCGCGCCCGCGCCGTCGCCCACCGCGAAGAGTAACCAGCCCTGGTACACCGCGTTGTGGCACACCATTGCCGATCAACCGCACGGCCTGACGCCGACGCCGGCGGTCGTTCCGCCCGGCCCCGATGGCGCCGTGCCCTCGACTGACCAGCCCGCACCTCAGGCGCCGCCCGGTGGTTGACACTGCTGATCTGGAAGCCGTTGCGGCCCAACTGGGGCGGGAACCGCGTGGGGTTCTGGAGATCGCCTACCGCTGTCCCAACGGCGAACCCGGCGTGGTCAAGACCGCACCGCGGTTGCCCGACGGAACCCCTTTTCCCACTCTGTATTACCTGACCCATCCGGCGCTGACGGCCGCGGCCAGCCGGCTGGAGTCGTCCGGGCTGATGCGGGACATGACCGAACGTCTGCAGGCATCCGAAGAGTTGGGCGCAGCGTATCTGCGGGCGCACGAGTCGTTCCTGGCCGAGCGGGACGCCATCGAGTCGCTGGGGACGACGTTCTCCGGCGGCGGGATGCCGGACCGGGTGAAGTGCCTGCACGTGGTGATGGCGCATTCGTTGGCAAAAGGCCCGGGCGTCAACCCCTTTGGCGATGAGGCGCTGGCGTTGTTGGCGGTCGAGCCGGCGATGGCCGGGATTCTGGATCCGAAGGTATGGGTGTGAGTTCGCGCGTTGCGGCGGTCGATTGCGGTACCAACTCGATCCGTCTGCTCATCGCTGACGTTTCTGGTGGTCGGCTGACGGACGTCCATCGCGAGATGCGGATCGTCACCCTCGGTGAAGGTGTCGACGCCACAGGCGAATTCGCGCCTGCCGCGCTGGCCCGGACCGAAGCCGCGCTGGCCGACTACGTCGACGTGATGCTGGCGCACGATGTGTCCAAGGTGCGGATGGTCGCGACCTCCGCGGCCCGGGACGCCGGCAACCGCGATGAGTTCTTCGCGATGACGGCCCGGCTGCTGGGCCGGGTGATGCCGGGCGCGGTGGCCGAGGTGATCACCGGGACCGAGGAAGCGGCGTTGTCGTTCCGCGGTGCCGTCGGCGAATTGGACCCGGCGACAGGACCTTTCGTGGTCGTCGACCTGGGCGGCGGTTCGACCGAGGTGGTGCTCGGCGGGTCCGGTGCCGAGGTCGCGGATGTCGTGGCCAGTTTCTCGGCCAACATCGGCTGCGTGCGGCTCACCGAGCGATGCCTGCTGTCGGACCCGCCCACCGCCGACGAGGTGGCGGCGGCGCGTGCCGTGGTGCGCGAGAAGTTGGCTGAGGCTTTGGACGTCGTGCCCGTCGAAGGTGCCCGCACCTGGGTCGGCGTGGCCGGCACATTCACCACGGTGGCCGCGCTGGCCCTGGGGCTACCGGAGTATGACTCCGAGGTAATTCACCTGTCCCGCATCGGAATTCCCGATGTGGTCAAGGTGTGCGACGACCTGATCGCGATGCCGCGGGCGCAACGCGCCGAGCTCGGCCCCATGCATCCGGGCCGGGTGCCGGTGATCGGCGGCGGGTCCATCGTCGTCGAGGAATTGGCCCGCGAATTCGGTCAGCGGGCGGGGATCGCGGAATTGGTGGTCAGCGAGCACGACATCCTGGACGGCATCGCGCTGTCTGTCTGACGCCGAGCGTGGGGGTTTCCGCGGAAATTCGATGAAAATCCCTCGTCAACCCCCACGGTCGACGGTCGAGATTTCTAGTTAGACCTTGCAGTTCGGGCGGTTGTGGCAGTGGTGTCCGTCGCGGCATGCGTTGCACTGACAGCCACAGGTCGACACGTTCTTGGTGGAAACCTTCATTACTGTTCACCCCTGATTGTCTCGGCTTATCGAGATATGACTACTTCACCATAGTTCGATCAGGGTGCCGCGTGAAGGTCGCGGAGGAGACTGGTCGATGTCCGGGTGCTACGGCGAGTGTGACGGCCAGCGCGGTGACGCGCGCGAAAAATCAACGCTAAGCGCCACGTTCGGCGTAGGAGCCTGGGCAACGTCATAACAGACCGACGGCCGGAACCAGTCCTCGTGAGACTGACTTCCGGCCGTCGGCAGGGGGGTGATTCAGTTGGCTGTGTCGTCCGAGGTCTGGACGATGGGCGCGGCCGGAGCGGCGGGGGCACCCAGCTGGCGGGCGACGAAGTCCGCGGCCTGGTTGGCCATGCCGTTGAACTTGTAGGCGCTGTGGGCGGAGCGGTCCATGCCGCCACCGCAGATCGGGTCGCCGGGGGCGCACAGCTGGATGGTCTTGCCGGCGTAGGCGCCGCCGATGTTGATGGCGGGGGCGCTGCGGTCGGCGACGCTCAGCACGAACGGGCTCGGGGTGCCGAACAGGACCACTGCGGCGACGTGCGAGGCGACAGACGCGGGCATCGGGCCGCTGATGCCGGCGGGCAGGACGAACCCGGCGGGCACGCTGCTCATGGTGCTGTAGCCGGCGACGGCCGCGCCCTGCGAGTAGCCGCCGATGACGATCTTGGTGGCGGGGCACGAGGCGGCGATGGACTCGATGCGGTTGGTGGCGTCGGCGACGCCCTCGGCGGCCTGGCCGAAGTCCAGGGAGGCGGGGTAGTTCACGCCGTAGGCGTCGATGTTGCGGCCGGGCATCCGGGCGTTCAGTGCGTCGACGAAGGCTTGGCCGGTGGCTCCGACGCCGGGGCCTTCGAAGGTGCCGCGGGCGAAGACGACCTCGACGTTCGCACAGGAGTCGTCGGCGGCGCTGGCGGTGGCGACCGGGCCGGCGATGGCGCCGACGGCGATCGTGAAGGCGGCCACGGCGGTCAGTGCCACCTTGTTGGCCACGTTACGAATGGCGCTCATGTTGTTTCCCCGTCCTTGAAGTTCTAGTTGCCTGGTATAAGCCGAACGGGGGTGCTGCGATTCCGCCTGCCCGGTGTGACGTACCGCATATCTAGGGTGGCTAACCATTAGGGATGATCTGCGGGCTCTGATGCGTTGGGTTCGTACCGCGCAAATCAGGGTGCCGTCGTTCGCGTCACGGGGAGCGCGTGTGGTCGGCCAACTGACGGATAAAAATTAGTCGAACTGCACGCGCCGGGCTGTGAGGATGAAGCCGTGATCGACGACTGGCGCAGCATCAATCTGGCGAACTGGGAGGCGCGGGTGCCGTTGCACACCGCGCTCGATGGCTACGATCTGGCCGCCTTCGACGACCCCGAATACCTCTCGGCCGTCGTGCGTTACGACTTGCCGCGGCTCGGGCAGCTGGACGGCCGCGACGTGGTGCACCTGCAGTGCCACATCGGTACCGACACGGTATCGCTGGCCAGGCTCGGTGCCCGCTCGGTAACGGGTCTGGACTTTTCGCCGGCCGCCCTGGACGCGGGCCGGGACCTGGCTCGTCGGGCCAACGCCGACGTGCGCTTCGTCGAGTCCGACGTGGACGGTGCGGTCGGGGCGCTCGGCGCGAGATGCTGCGACGTGGTCTACACCGGCATCGGCGCCCTCTGCTGGTTGCCCGACATCCGTCGGTGGGCGGCTGTCGTTGCCGAGCTGCTGCGGCCAGGGGGACGGCTGTTCATGCGCGAGGGGCACCCCGTGCTGTGGGCGATCTGCGACCCGCGGCCGGACGGTCTGCTGGTGCTGGAGTATCCCTACTTCGAGGATGGCGGAACGGTTTTCGTCGAACACGAGAGCTACGCCGGCTCGGGTGTCGTCACCGCGCCCGAGTCGGTCAGCTTCAACCATGGTCTCGGGGAGATCTTCACCGCGCTCACCGAGGCCGGGCTGACCGTCACCGGACTGGAAGAACATCGCGAGGTGCCATGGAATCCGTTGGGGGAGGCGATGATCCCCAGCAGCGACTTCGAGGAGGAATACGTCCTCGCCGGCGGGCGTGACCGGATGCCGATGACCTACACCCTGCAAGCGGTGAAAGGCTGACGCTACTCCTGGAAGCGGTACCCCATCCCGGCCTCGGTCAGCAGATGCTTGGGGTGTGACGGGTCGACCTCGAGCTTGCGGCGCAGCTGCGCCAGGTACACGCGCAGGTAGTGGGTCTCCTTGGCGTACGCCGGACCCCACACCTCTTTGAGCAGTTCCTCGCGGCCCACCAGCTTGCCGCGGTTGCGCACCAGCATCTCCAACATGCCCCATTCGGTGGGGGTCAGGTGCACCTCGTTGCCGCTGCGGGTCACTCGCTTGGCCGCGAGATCGACGGTGAATGACGATGTTTCGACGACGGGCTCGTCGGTCTCGGACGCCGCCGCGCCGCGCCGCACGGCGGCCCGCAGCCGGGCCAGGAACTCGTCCATGCCGAACGGTTTGGTGACGTAGTCGTCGGCCCCGGCGTCGAGGGCCTCGACCTTGTCCATCGAGTCGGTGCGCGCCGACAGCACGATCACCGGAGCGGTGAGCCAGCCGCGCAGCCCGGCCAGTACGTCGATGCCGGACATGTCGGGCAGGCCGAGGTCCAGGATCACCACGTCCGGTTTGTGTTCGGCGGCCGCCTTCAATGCCTCGGCGCCCGTGGCCGCGACGGTGACGTCGTACCCGCGCACCGACAGGTTGATCCGCAACGCACGCAGAATCTGTGGTTCGTCGTCGATGACCAGAACCCGTGTCACACCCGATCCTTTCCCGCGGCTGCCAGGTCCACCACGACGGTCAGCCCGCCGCCGGGGGTGTCAGTGGCAGAGATGGTGCCGCCCATTGCTTCGACAAAACCGCGCGCGACCGAAAGGCCAAGTCCCACGCCGGTGCTGTTGTCATGGTCGCCGAGGCGCTGGAACGGCGCGAACAGCTGCTCCTCGGCGCCGCGGGGGATGCCTGGCCCCTCGTCGACGATGGTGATCAGCACCCGGTCGCCGACCTGTCCGGCATTCACCCGCACCACGCTGCCCGCGGAGTAGCGCAGCGCATTGTCGATGAGGTTGACCAGCACCCGCTCCAGCAGGCCCGCGTCGGCCAGTGCGACGGCGTCGCCGGCTTCGACCTTGATCCGTTCGAGCCCACGGTGCCCGTAACCGGTTGCGCCTCGGCTGATTCCGAGCAGCGCCCGCTGCACGACCTCTTCCATGTACACGCGCCGCAGCTCCGGTTTCACCACCCCGGCGGCCAGCCGCGAGGAGTCCAGCAGGTTGCCCACCAATGCGGTCAGCTGGTCGACGGATTCCTCGACGGTGGCCAGCAGTTCGGCGGTGTCCTCGGGGGAGAAGCCGACGTCCTCACTGCGCAGGCTCGACACCGCCGCCTTGGCCGCGGCCAGCGGGGTGCGCAGGTCGTGGCTGACGGCGCTGAGCAGGGAGCGGCGCAGTTCGTCGGCCTTGGCGATGGCTTCGGCGCGGCCGGCTTCCTCGGCCAAGGCACGTTGCCGCACCAGCCCCGCCGCCTGCCGGGCGACGGCGCCGAGCACCCGACGATCGCGCGCCTCGGTCTTGCGGCCGGCCATCAGCAGCCAGTATTCGTCGTCGCTGACTTCGATGGCGGTGTCAGCGGAATCGACTGTCACACAGGGTTCTTTGCCGACACAGGCGACGATGCCGTCCTCCTCGTGCAGCAGGCTGACGGCCCGTTGCGCGTAGGTCTCGCGGACGCGTTCCAGCAGCGTGGTCAGGTCGGCGCCGCGCAGCACGCTGCCGGCGAACAGCGCCAATAGCTCAGCTTCCTGCGAGGCGTGCCGGGCTTCCCTGGACCGTTTGGCGGCACCGTCGACCAGCGCGGCGACAGCGACCGCGACGGCCAGCAGCACCACGACGGTCAGCGCGCTGTCCGGATCCGCGATGGTGAAGCTGTAGCGCGGGGCGACGAAGAAGTAGTTGAGCAGCAGCCCGGACAGGACTGCCGACAGGGCGGCCGGCGCGACGCCGCCGAGCAACGCGACGATCAGGACGCCGATGAAGAACACCGCGCTCTCGCCGCCGATGTGCAGGAACGGATCCAGCAGGGAGGTGATGGCGGTGATGATGCCGGGCACGACGATAGCGGCCAGCCAGGACGCCAGGTGCCGCTGCCCGCGGGTCGCCGTCGACCAGGACCAGCCGGGCTGGGACTGCTCATGGGTGACCATGTGCACGTCGATCTTGCCGGAGTTCTGGACGGTCTTGGCGCCGATGCCCTCGTCGAAGAGCCGGGCCCAGCGTGACCGTCGCGATGTGCCCAACACCAACTGGGTGGCGTTCATCTCGCGGGCGAAATCCAGTAGGGCACTGGGGACGTCACCGTCACTGCCGCCGACGACGGTGTGCAGGGTGGCGCCGAGGCTGGTCGTCAGCTCGCGCACCTTGCCCATCTGCGGGGCGGAGACGCCCGTCAGTCCGTCGCCGCGGACGACGTGCACCACCATCAGCTCGGCGCTGGATTTGGAGGCGATGCGGGACGCCCGCCGGACCAGGGTCTCTGATTCCGGGCCGCCGGTGACCGCCACGACGACGCGCTCGCGGGCCTCCCAGGTATCCGAAATATTGTGTTCGGCCCGGTATTTCGCGAGTGCGGCGTCGACCTGGTCGGCCAGCCACAGCAGTGCCAGTTCGCGCAGGGCGGTGAGGTTGCCCTGCCGGAAGTAGTTGGACAGCGCCGCATCGACGCGTTCGGGTGCGTACACGTTGCCGTGGGACAGCCTGCGGCGCAACGCTTCCGGGGTGATGTCGACCAGTTCGATCTGGGCGGCGCTGCGCACCACGGAGTCCGGCACCGTCTCCTGCTGCTCGATACCGGTGATCTGGGCGACGACGTCGTTGAGGCTCTCGAGGTGCTGGACGTTGACCGTGGAGATGACGGTGATGCCGGCGGCGAGCAGCTCCTCGACGTCCTGCCAGCGCTTGGCGTTCTTGCTGCCGGGCGTATTGCTGTGCGCCAGTTCATCGACCAGCACCACCTCGGGGTGGCGGGCCAGCACCGCCGGGACATCCAGCTCGGCGAACGTCCCGCCGCGGTAGTCGTTGAACCGCGGCGGGATCCGTTCGATGCCCTCCATTGCCTCGGCGGTCTTCTTGCGGCCGTGCGTCTCGACCACGGCCGCGACCACGTCGGTGCCGCGCTCGAGCCGGCGGCGCGCCTCGCCGAGCATCGAGAAGGTCTTGCCCACGCCAGGGGCAGCACCCAGGTAGATGCGTAACTCGCCCCGTTTGTCCGGCACTTCCATATGTCCCATTGTCCAGTAGGTCAGCTGGTTGCCGGACGAAGTCCGGCAGATGACCCGAGCGGGTATCGCTTGTCCAACGCGAGATTCAGCTGCAGGACGTTGACCCGCGGCTCACCCATGAAACCCAGGGCGCGGCCACTGGTGTTGTCCTGCACCAGAGCCCGGACCTGGTCGGCCGAGATGTGTCGGACCTTGGCGACCCGGCCCACCTGCAGGTCGGCGTAGTCGACCGAGATGTCAGGGTCCAGGCCACTGCCGCTGGCCGTGACGGCGTCGGCCGGAACCTGCGGGTCGGCGGGTGCTGAACCGCGGATCGCGACGATCTGCCCGGCGGTGTAATCCTCGCCGTACTTGGCGCATTCGACGCGCACACCCTCATAGGTCGTGGCGAACGGCGTCTTGGTCGTGTCGCACGGCTGGTTCACACTGACCACCTTGGTGGGATGAGTGACGTTGCCCGTGGCATCGCGCGGCCCGATCACCGACAGCACCGCGCCCACGCCGTCCGAGGTGCAGAACGGACGTGCCCCGGCGCTGTGGTCCAGGCCCTCGGTGTCCGCGACGCCGTAGCTCCGCGTGCACACCTGGGTCAGCAAGCTCGGCTTGAACCCGGCGTCACTGGCCGACTTGCCTGCCTTGATCTCGGCCGGGTCACCGGGCGTGTCGACAATGTTCTCGGGTCCGAGGTTGCTCGCGCCGCTGGACATCGGGTCGTACCCGGTGCCGGCGGCCGACGGCCGGCCCTGGAAATACTGCGGCAGCACATTGCCTTTGGCGTCGGTGAACAGCTGGCCGATGAGGGAGCTGCCGACGACCTTGCCGCCCGCGGTGACGAGCGAGCCCTCGGCCTTGTCCTTGAGCCCGGGGAGCTGGGCGATGGCCCAGACGAGCACCGGGTAGGCCAGACCGGTGATGACGGTCAGGACCAGCAGCGCGCGCAGGGCGGCAGCGTGTACGCGAATCAGGTTGCCAATATTCATGATTAAGACATCCCCGGGATGAACTGGATGAGCAGGTCGATGAGTTTGATGCCGATGAACGGGGCGATGATGCCGCCGAGGCCATAGACATACAGGTTGCGGCTCAAGAGCTTTGACGCACTGCTGGGGGTGTATCGGACACCGCGCAGCGACAGCGGGATCAACGCGATGATCACCAGGGCGTTGAAGATCACCGCGGACAGGATCGCCGACTGCGGGCTGTGCAGCCGCATGACGTTCAGCAGATCCAGGCCGGGGAACAGGGCCACGAACATCGCCGGGATGATCGCGAAGTACTTCGCGATGTCGTTGGCGATGGAGAAGGTGGTCAACGCGCCGCGGGTGATCAGCAACTGCTTGCCGATCTCCACGATCTCGATGAGCTTGGTCGGGTCGGAGTCGAGGTCGACCATGTTGCCGGCCTCTTTGGCCGCCGAGGTGCCGGTGTTCATCGCGACGCCGACGTCGGCCTGGGCCAGCGCGGGGGCGTCGTTGGTGCCGTCACCGGTCATCGCGACCAGCTTGCCGCCGGCCTGTTCCTTCTTGATCAGTGCCAGCTTGTCCTCGGGCGTGGCTTCGGCCAGGAAGTCGTCGACCCCGGCCTCGTCGGCAATCGCCTTGGCGGTCAACGGGTTGTCGCCGGTGATCATGACGGTGCGGATGCCCATCTTGCGCATCTCGTCGAACCGCTCCCGCATGCCTTGCTTGACGACGTCCTTGAGGTGGATGACGCCGAGCACTTCGGCCTTGCCCTGCTGAATGCGGCCGACCACCAGCGGGGTGCCGCCCGCCGCGGAGATGCCGTCGACGATCTCGCCCAGTTCGAATGGCACGGTGCCGCCGTGGCCCCTAATCCAGTCGGCGACGGAGTTGGCTGCGCCCTTGCGCAGCTGCTGGCCGTCGTGCAGATCGACGCCCGACATGCGGGTCAGCGCGGTGAACTCGATCCAGGTGGCGTCGGTCAACTCGCCCGGGGTGCGGGCGCGCAGACCGTAGGTTTCCTTGGCGTACACCACGATTGACCGACCCTCAGGGGTCTCGTCGGCGAGGCTGGACAGCTGCGCCGCATCGGCGAGCTGCTCAGCGGTGACACCGGGCACCGGGAGGAAGCCCGATGCCTGGCGGTTGCCGAGGGTGATGGTGCCCGTCTTGTCGAGCAGCAGGGTGTTGACGTCGCCGGCGGCTTCGACGGCGCGGCCGGACATGGCCAGCACATTGCGCTGCACCAGCCGGTCCATGCCGGCAATGCCGATGGCGGACAGCAGTGCACCAATTGTGGTGGGGATCAAACAGACCAGCAGCGAGACCATCACGATGCCGGTGACGCCGAAGGCATCGAGCGCCTCGGTGTCGGGCACGCCCGGGTTGTTGGCCTTCGAGTAGATGGCCAGCGGCTGCAGGGTCGCGACGGCGAACACGAAGATGATCGTCAACGCGGCCAGCAGGATGTTGAGCGCGATCTCGTTGGGGGTCTTCTGCCGGTTTGCGCCCTCGACGAGCGCGATCATGCGGTCGACGAAGCTCTCGCCCGGCTTCTGGGTGATCTGCACGACGATCCGGTCGGACAGCACCGTGGTGCCGCCGGTGACGGCGCTGCGATCGCCACCGGATTCCCGGATGACGGGGGCTGATTCGCCGGTGATGGCCGACTCGTCAACGGAGGCAATGCCTTCCACCACGTCGCCGTCGCCGGGGATGACCTGCCCGGCCTCGACGACGACGATGTCGCCCTGCTGCAGTAGCGGAGCGGCGATCTCCTCTTCGGTTCCGGCGCTGCCCGGCGCCCAGCCGACCAGCTTGCGGGCCATGGTGTCGGACTGGGTCTTGCGCAGGCTCGCGGCCTGCGCTTTGCCGCGGCCTTCGGCAACGGCTTCGGCCAGGTTCGCGAAAACGACTGTCAGCCAGAGCCAGAACACGATCAGCCAGGCGAACCAGCTGGGCTCCAACGCGGCCAGGACTGTCGACCAGACGGCGCCGATCTCGACGATCAACATCACGGGGTTGCGCCACAGGGTGCGCGGGTCCAGCTTGCGCAGGGCGTCCGGCAGCGACTTCCACAGCATCTTGGGGTCGAGCAGGCCGCCTTGCACGCGGCCCTTGCTCTTGGCGCCGTGGGCCTGTGCGGGGTGGTCGGGGTCAGCGATCCCGACGGTTGCGGTGTTGGTGGACATCTAGTGGATTCCTTCAGCAAGGGGGCCGAGCGCGAGGGCCGGCAGGAAGGTGAGGGCGACCAGGATCAGCGTCACGCCGGCGACCATGCCGACGAACTGCGGACGGTGCGTCGGCAGCGTGCCGATCGACGGGGGAGTGCTGCCCTGCTTGGCCAGCGAGCCGGCCAGTGCCAGCACCAGGATCATCGGCAGGAAGCGGCCGATCAGCATGGCCAGGCCCAAAGCCGTGTTGTACCAAACGGTATTGACCGAGAGGCCTGCGAACGCCGAGCCGTTGTTGTTGGCCGCGGAGGTGAAGGCGTACAGCACCTCGGACAGGCCGTGCGGGCCCGCGTTGAGCATCGCTGCGCGTTCACCCGGCAGGGCCATGGCGAAAGCGGTGCCGGTCAACACGATCAGCGGGGTCACCAGGAAATAGCTTGCCGCCAGCTTGATCTCACGCGGAGTGATCTTCTTGCCCAGGTACTCGGGCGTGCGCCCCACCATGAGGCCCGCCACGAACACCGTGATCACCGCGAGGATCAGCATGCCGTACAGGCCGGACCCGGTACCGCCCGGTGCGACCTCACCGAGCTGCATGTTGAACATCGTCATCATGCCGCCGAGGGAGGTGTACGAGTCGTGGAACGAATCCACGGCGCCGGTGGAGGTCAGTGTGGTGGCGGTGGCGAAGACTGCCGAATTGGCCACGCCGAAGCGCTGTTCCACGCCTTCCATCGCCGACCCGATTGCGGTGGGGACGGTGCCATGGTGCTGTCCCTGGAACAGCATCATGAGGCTGCAGCTGATGAGGGCGAGCGTGGCCATCACCGCGACGATCGCGTAGCCCTGCTTGCGGCTGTCCACCATGCGGCCGAAGGTCCGTGGCAGGGAGAACGAGATCACCAGCAGCAGAAAGATTTCCAGCCAGTTGGTCCAGGCGGTCGCGTTCTCGAACGGGTGCGCCGAGTTCGCGTTGAAGAAACCGCCACCGTTGGTACCCAGTTCCTTGATGACTTCCTGGCTGGCCACCGGGCCGCCGGTGATGGTCTGCTGGGCGCCGGCCAGGGTGTTGGCGATCTGGTCGTGCAGGTGGAAGTTCTGGATCACGCCACCGGCGATCAGGATCACCGCGGCAATCACCGCGAGCGGCAACAGGATTCGGATGGTGCCGCGCACCAGGTCGACCCAGAAGTTGCCCAGTTCGGTGGCGTGCCGACGGGCGAACCCGCGGACCAGTGCGACGGCCACTGCCATGCCGACGGCGGCCGAGACGAAGTTCTGCACCGACAGGCCGGCCATCTGGACCAGGTGGCCCTGGGTGGTCTCACCCGAGTAGGCCTGCCAGTTGGTGTTGGTGACGAAGCTGACGGCGGTGTTCCACGCGAGGTCGGCCGTCATCGGGGTGGCCGGGTTGTTCAGGTGCAGCGGCAGCAGGCCCTGCACCAATTGGAAGGCGAACAGGAACAGCAGGGAGATGGCGGAGAAGGCCAGCGCGCTGCGGGCGTAGGCGCCCCAGTTCTGTTCGGCATGGGGATCGGCGCCGATCGCCTTGTAGATGAGACGTTCTGCGCGCGAGTGCTTTTCCGACGTGTACACGCGGAACATGTAGTCGCCCAACGGCACATGGACCGCCGCGAGCGCGACGATGAGTGAGAGCAGGAACGTGATGCCTGCGGCGGTGGGGCTCACTAGAACCGCTCCGGAAAGAGCAGTGCGGCGACGAGGAACAGTGCGATCACCAGACACAGCACCAGGCCGATGGCGTTGGCGTAGTTCACAGGCGTTCCACCGCCTTCTGGATCAGGCCGAGCACCGCGAACAATGCGATGGTCAGCACGACGAAAATCGCGACAGACATGTTGGCTCCGTTCGGGCGCGTCTCGGCGGCGCCCACGACGCGAAGTAAACGCCGCCACGGTGGGTCCGGCTCTGGTCTTGATGCTTTCCTTACGGGCTCCGCGCGTTCATTTACGGAGTCCTTGCGGGCACGGTGACATGGGTCATATCCGGGGAGCATTTCGGGGCGCGATATGACTCAAGAAGCCGGCGTTTGCCCAGATCAGAAGGGTGCGTCGGGAAAGTGGCCTGGCGATCCACAGGTGGTGCCCTGCGTCTTTACACCCTGGAGGCAAAGGGGCCGAGTGGCGTTAAGAAGCCGCAAGTTTTTGGTGCGGGCATATCAAGACCGTGACAGAGCCGCCCGTTGTCGCTGGTGACACGGGTAAGCCTGGAGCAACACACCGCTTTTGGAGGTCTCATGTTGCTGGGTGCATCAGGGACCGGCCTCACACGGCCGCAGTTGACGTTGTGTAGTGCCTAGCTCCGGGTAGGTGGTGTTCTCCAGGCGCTCAACCAGCTAACGTGCCAACCGTGTGGGGTCGATCACCCCTCGAACTTGGGAGGCATAGGTGTTCGACGTCGTCGGTGGAGTGGTGCAGAAGCTGGGCCGTGTCGGGGAGTCCGTGAACGCGGTGAAGCGGCTCTATGAGACCGGGTTTCTGGATCTGGCCAACCCCGGGGTCATGGTGGAGACCGCCAAGAACGCGCCGGTATTCGGGCCGCAGGCGTCCATGGCGATCCAGGGCGGACGCAAGTACGCGGACCTGCCCGCGCTGGTCGATGAACGTGGCACCTTGACCTACGGAGAGGTCAACGACCAGTCCTGGGCATTGGCGCGCGGGCTGCAGGGTCTGGGAGTGACCGAAGGCTCTGTTGTCGGGCTGCTGTGCCGGGACCATCGTGGTCTGGTCCTTGCCATGGTGGCGTGCGGAAAGCTCGGCGCACGACTGGTGCTGATGAACACCGGGTTCGCCAAGCCGCAGTTCGCTCAGGTCTGTGAGCGCGAAGGCGTCAAGGTGGTGCTGCACGACAGCGAGTTCCTCGGCCTGCTCGATGCCTTGCCCGCGGACATGCCGCGCGGGTTGACGTGGGTCGACGAGGGCGTCGACGTGCCCGAGTCGATGCTCACCCTGGACGCCATCATCGCGGCCAACTCCACCGAGCCGCTGCCCGCGCCGAGCAAGGCGGGTGGATCGGTCATCCTCACCAGCGGGACGACGGGCCTGCCAAAGGGTGCGCCCCGAAGCTCGGTGTCGCCCTTGGCGACGGCACAGATCATCGACCGAATTCCGTTCCCGCGCAAGGGAACCATGGTCATCGTCTCGCCCATCTTCCACAGCACCGGGTGGGCCACCTACACCGTCGGCGCCGCGTTGGGCAACAAGGTGGTGACCGCCCGGCGCTTCAACGCCGAGCGGACCCTGCAGCTCATCGCCGAGCACAAGGCCCAGATGCTCGTCGCGGTGCCGACCATGCTGCACCGGATCGTCGAACTGGGGCCCGAGGTCATCGGCAAGTACGACACCTCGTCGCTGAAGACCATCCTCATCGCTGGGTCGGCGCTGAGCCCCGAGCTGTCCAACCGGGTCCAAGACACCTTCGGCGACGTGCTCCACAACCTGTACGGCTCGACCGAATGCGCCATCGCCAGCGTCGCCACCCCGGCCGAACTGCGTCTAGCCCCGGGCACCGCCGGACGGGCGCCGGTGACGTGCGAGGTGGTGTTGTACGACGAAAACGACCAACGCATCAAGGGAAACAACCGTCGCGGCCGCATCTTCGTCCGCAACGGCGCGCCATTCGCCGGATACACCGACGGCCGGACCAAGCAGATCATCGACGGCTACATGTCCAGTGGCGACATGGGGCACTTCGACGACCATGGGCTGTTGTTCGTCGACGGCCGTGACGACGACATGATCGTCTCCGGTGGCGAGAACGTCTTCCCGCAAGAAGTCGAAGAACTCCTCGCGGAGCGGGCCGACATCTTTGACGCGGCCGTGGTCGGCGTCGACGACGTCGAGTGGGGCAAGCGCCTGCGGGCATTTGTCGTGTTGCAGCCCGGCGCGGCGCAGGACCCCGATGAGATCAAGGCGTTCGTCAAGAACAATCTGGCCCGGCACAAGGTGCCCCGCGACGTGGTGTTCATCGATGAGTTGCCGCGCAACACAACCGGCAAGCTGCTGCGCCGGGTGCTGATCGAGATGGACGTCTAGGGCAGCGATGCCAACCGAACTCAGTGCCGACCAGGCGGCTGCCCGGTTGGGGCCGGTCGACACGATCGGGATCACCCTGGGTCCCGGCCAGCCGCCGGCTGTGCTGCGGGCCCTCGGTGCACGCCAGGACTGGACGAACCTGCGAGTCTTCGGTGCGCTGTTAGCCGTTGGTACCGAACTGTTTTCGCGACCAGGCGTGCACTACGTATCCGGTTTCTTCGGCCCGATCGAGCGGGCGCTGCGGGACATGGGCGCCGACATCGAGTTCGCGGCCGCGGACTTTCGCCGATTCGCCCCACTGTTGGAACGGCAAGCGCCGCGGGTGATGACGACAGTGGCGACGCCACCCGATGCCGACGGTTGGTGCTCGCTGTCGTTGCACGCCGGCGGCACCATCGACGAGTTACGCCGCGCCGGCGCCGACCCACAGCGTCTGCTCATCGTCGAAGTTTCCGACGCCTACCCAAGGACTTTCGGCTACGGCTCGCACCGTCACGCACTGCACGTCGACGAAATCGACATACTCGTGCGCTCGACCGACGCCCCGCTGGCCCTGCCCGGGGGCGATGTGCCGCCGACGGAGGTTGAGCGGGCGATCGCGCAGCACGCCGTCGGCTTCATCGGTTCGGGGGCGACGTTGCAGACCGGAATCGGCGCAATTCCCAACCAGATTGCCACCTTGCTGGCCGAGGGCGACGGCAGCGGGTACGGCCTGCACACCGAGATGTTCACCGACGGCTGCATGCACCTGCATCGCGCCGGCAAGATCACCAACACCGGCAAGGGACAGTACGACGGCGTCAGCGTCACGACCTTCGCATTCGGGTCGCAGGAGCTCTACTCCTGGCTCGACGACAATCGGGATGTCGCGTTCTTACCCGTCGACATCGTCAACTCGCCGGAGGTGATCGCCGCCAACACCGACATGGTCTCCATCAACGGCGCGCTCGCGGTGGATGTTCAGGGGCAGGTGACTGCCGACACCATCGACGCGGGACAGTTCAGCGGAATCGGTGGCGCGGAGGATTTCGTGGCCGGGGCCGGACTGGAGCTGTCGGACCGCTCACTCATCTGTCTGCCTTCGACTTTCGTGAAGGACGGCCAGCTGCGGTCGCGGATCGTGCCGTGGTTCGGGCCCGGTGCCGTCATCACCACGCCGCGGCACCAGGTCGACGTCATCGTCACCGAATACGGTGCGGCGGAACTGGAAGGCAGGACAGTTCGGGAACGCGGTGAGGCGTTGGCGGCCGTCGCGCACCCACAGTTCCGGGACGCCCTGTTGGCCGCGGCGGTGCGCGCCGCGAAGGGGCGCTCGCCGGTCGAGAACTACGCCAATCTTCCGGCTCAGCCGCAGAATTCGTGATTCACTGCCGCCATGACGAGCAGCGACCAGCCGTGGTGGATTTCCGCGCCCGTCGCTGAACTCGCGGCGGCGATCCTGCCGCTGTTCGGATCGTCATCGTTCGACAGTGAGCGCGGAGCCATGACGGACGTCGTGTCATGGCTGCGAACCGGCGCCCGGGCTCCACGCGGAATGTTCTCCGCGGGCATCTCGTCGCGCGGTGATGTGTTTCAGAATCCCGACCTGCGGGCGGTCGCCGAGGCCATGCAGCTGCTCGAACGCTCGGGCCTGCTGCTTCGGGTCCTGGTCCCGTCGAGTCATTCGAGCTTCGACGTCGGGCTGACACGGCTCGGTTGGCAGGCCGTCCAGACCGGCACGGTCAGGCAGCACCTCGGGCTGGGCGACCTGTAGCCGAGCGTGAAGAAGATCGTCAAAATCCGCCGATTTTTGACCATCGTCTTCACGCTCGCCGGAGGAACCACCCTTGACAATCATATGGGACCGGGGGTCCCATATAACTGGGTGAGCAACGGTGCTCCGATGCGTAGAAGAGGCGACGTCATGGCTGTTACGAAGATGGTCCGCAGGTGGCGCGCTGGGATGGACGTGGGCGCCGACATCGACTACTGCGCAAATCTGGAGACGCTCTCAGCAGGTTCCGTGCGCCGAAACTTCAATCCGTATCTGGATGTTTCGTGGGATTCGCCGGAGTTCCGGGTGACGGCGAACGACCCGCGCTGGGTGCTGGCCAAGAGCGACCCCATCGGCATGAGCGCCTGGTACCAGGCGCAACCGCTGGAAAAGCAGATCGCGATCGGCATGTGGCGCCAGGCAAACATCGCCAAGGCCGGTCAGCAGTTCGAGAGCATGCTCATCCGCGGGCTCCTCGCGTACACGTTCTGGGTGCCCAACGGCAGTCCTGAGTACCGGTATTGCCTGCATGAAGCGGTGGAAGAGGGCAACCACACCCTGATGTTCCAGGAGATGGTGAACCATGTCGGCGTGGATGTCCCGGGTCTGCCGCGCTGGGTCAAATGGCTCAACTGGGCCTTCCCGCTGTTCGCCAGCCCAATGCCGACGTTCTTCTTCATGATGGTGCTGTGCGGTGAGGAGCCGATCGACCACATGCAGAAGTCGATCCTGCGCGAGGACGGTTCGATCCACCCGATCATGGAGCGCGTCATGGCGATCCACGTGGCCGAGGAAGCCCGGCACATCTCGTTCGCGCACGAGTTCCTGCGCCGGCGCATCCCGGAGATGCGGCGGCTCAACAGGTTTGGGCTGTCGATCATGTATCCGCTGGCGTTCCGTCTGGCGGCGTCGCTGATCGCCAAGCCGCCCCGCTCCTTCTGGCGCGAGTTCGAGGTTCCCAAGGCGGTGAAGAAGGAGATTTTCTGGCGAGCACCGGAATCCAGGATGATGCTGCGCGAGATCTACGGTGACGTGCGCATGCTCGCCGAAGACACCGGCCTGATGAACCCGATCGCCAAGATCCTGTGGCGGGTGCTCCGGATCAACGGCCCGGCGTCGCGTTTCCGCAGCGAGCCGGCCCGGCACGCCGCCGTCACCGTGTAGGGGGTCGCGCCCAGATCGCGATGAACTTTCGCTCGATCGCGAGTCATTTCCGTAGCAATGTCGAAAACGGCCCCGCCCGTTCGACGTGTGTGTGAAGGATTGACTCGACGACGAAAGGTCACGCAATGCGCTACATGGGTTTGGTCATCATGGATCCCAACCAAGGTCCGCCGCCGCAGGAACTGGTGGACGCGATGGGGGAGTACGTCGCCAAGAATGCCGCTGACGGCATCTTCCTCGATGGCGGCGGTCTGGGGCAGGGCGAGGGTCGGGTCGGCTACGAAGTCCGTTCCGGGCAGCTGAGCAGCACTGACGGGCCGTTCACCGAAGGCAAGGAGATCATCGGCGGCTACGCGATTCTGGAGTACCGCAACCCGGCCGAGGCCGCCGAGGGCTGCCGGCAGTTCACCGAGCTGCATCGCCGGTACTGGCCGGAATGGGAAGGCCGGATCGAACAGCACCTGATCGAAGGCCCCGCGGACACCGGATGTCCCGCAGGCGCGCCGGAACCGGGCGCCTGACATTGCGGTGACCCGTACCGGAGGTGCCGGCTCGACCGGCGCCGACGCAGTGACCGCCGCCTGGCGCGCCGAATCGGTACGCCTGGTGGCGGCGCTGGCCCGCATGACGCGCGACATCGACCTTGCCGAGGACGCCGCGCAGGACGCACTCGTTGCGGCACTGGAGGAATGGCCCGACCGCGGGATTCCCGCGAACCCCGCCGCCTGGCTCATGACGGCGGCGAAGCGCCGCGCCATCGATCACATCCGGCGTGCGGAGACACTGCGCCGCAAGACCGAGGAAGTCGGGCACCGGCTGGAGGAGGTCGACATGCCGGATTTCGAAGGGCAGCTCGACTTCATCGAAGACGACGTGCTCCGGCTGATGTTCCTGACTTGTCACCCCGAGCTGTCGGCGGCGTCGCGCGCGGCGCTGACGCTGCGGCTGGTGTCGGGACTGAGCACCGCCGAGATAGCCCGTGCCTTCCTGGTGCCGGAATCGACCATGGCGCAACGGATCAGCCGTGCGAAGAAGAGCCTCGTCGGCGTGGACATGGAGCTGCCGGCGGGGGCCGACCGCGTCGACCGTATCGACGACGTGCTCGCCGCCATCTACCTCACGTTCAACGAAGGCTATGTGGCGACCGCCGGCGAGGATTGGACGCGCCCCGATCTCTGCTTCGAAGCGATCCGGCTGGCGCGCATGGTGGCCGCCATGGTGCCGGACATTCCGGATTCGCTTGGGCTGCAGGCGCTTGTCGAACTTCAGGCGTCGCGGATTCCCGCGCGCACCGATCGCGACGGGGCGCCCGTGTTATTGGACGATCAGGACCGCGCCCGGTGGGATCACCTGCTGCGGCGCCGCGGCCTTCAGGCACTGGCCCGCGCGGAGAAGCTCGCCGCGACGGGCGCGCCCGTTGGGACGTACTTTCTGCAAGCGTCGATCGCGGCCTGCCATGCGCGCGCGATCCGGGTCGAGGACACCGATTGGCATCGGATCGCCGACCTGTACGACGTGCTCGCTTTCGCCGCCCCCGGTGCTGTTGTCGAGGTCAACCGCGCGGTGGCCCACGGCCGTGCGCATGGCGCGGAGGCGGGGCTGGCGGTGCTCGACGCGCTCGGCCCCGATCCCATGCCCAGATCGCCGCTGCCGCACGCGGTGCGCGGAGACCTGTTGGAGCGCTTGGGCAGAACCTCCGAGGCGTCGGCAGCATTCACTCATGCCGCCGACCTCAGCACCAATGAAGCGGAGCGCTCGCTGCTGCTGGGGCGTGCTGAATGACCTAGGCCGGTTTCTTGGTCAGGTCGGCGTTCTCGTCCTCCTGGATCGGCACGCCGTCCTTCTGCGAGATGGATTCGATCGATCCGATCGAGGCGTTCAGGTCGGTGATGCCGCTGGCGTCGCCGCCCTTCAGCTTGTCGAACGCGGCCTGGACGGTGTCCCCGAGCTTGTCGAGCGGCGCGATGATCGCCTTGCACAGTGTGGGGTCGGCCTGCACGTCGGTGGCGGCCAGCCGGACTTCACGCTTCACGAACAGCGCCGAGAGGCCGCCCTTGATGAAGGCCTTGATGCGTCCGTCGGCGCCCTTCTTGAACGTGCCGGCCTGGAACGGTTTCCACAGCCAGCGGTGGAACGCGCCGAAGGCCAGGCCGCTGTGCGCGACGAACTTCGTCTTGGCGAAGGACGTGGTGGCCTGCGCCGGGCAGGCCTGGGAGATCGGCGCGGCGTCACCGGCATCGCCCGACGGGTCGGCGGGGATCGAGTCCGATGTGGTGTTTCCCTGCGCGGCTTCTTGTTTGTGCCCACAGCCGCCCACCAGCAGGACGACGGGGATGACCAAGACGGCGATCAGACGGACCAGCGTGTTCACGGGTTGCCTCCAGTAAAAGTTGGCTCGTTTCCCAGGTTCGGCGCGAAGCTAGCAGCCAAACCTGGGTGTTTGGTGGCAACGGTTTGACGTCCTGATGCCTGCTCTGGCTGCGGCACTTCACCTCTCCGAGCGACCTACCAGAGAAACGAGTACTGCAGTACTCGTGATGGCCGGGCGCCATCGTCGGATGCTTCCAGGTGAGAGGAGGTGAGCCGCCATGGGTGCGTTACGTTCTCGCCGCTACTCGCGCCGCGCGGCAGGTGCGCTGGCCCGCGGATGCGCGATCTCGTTGGCGATCCTGTTCGGGGGCGCGGGCGTGGTCTTCGCCGATCCGTCGTCCACAACTACCGCGCCTACAACGACTGCGCCCACGACGGCCGCTCTACCTGCATTCAAAGCGCTGCCACCGGTCATCGCGGCACCTGCGCCGGCCGCGGACCAGGCCACCCTCGCACTTGAGCCCACCCACAGTGGCGCGGGAGCTCAGGTCAAGGCCACCGTCACGGGCTTCGACTATTGCCTGGACGCCCCGCACCTGCTGTGGGATGGTCAGGCGTTATCCGCCAGCCTGACGTTCACGGTGCCGGATGCTCCGGCCGGTGCGCACAGAGTGACTGCGGTGTGCAGACTCCTGGATGGGGCCCGCACGGTGGCTCCGGCGACGTTCACCGTCGATGCGACCGAGAAGCCCACTCTCACACTGGATCCCGGCAAGGGGTCCGCCGGCTCGCAGGTGACGGCTACACCCAAGGGCTTCGGGACGTGCCTCGAGGCGCCGCACCTCGAGTGGGACGACCAGCCTCTGGCCGCCAAGGCCGTGGACCCCGCCATTGGCAGCCTGGCGTTCACCGTTCCGGACGGCCCGGCCATCCAGCACACCGTCACCGCGGTATGCGACGTCCGGGGCAACACGCAAGTGGTGGCGTCCGCGCCCTTCACGGTGGTCGAAACTCCGAAACCCACTTTGACTTTGAGTACCCCGAAGGGACCCGCGGGCTCGGAATTCACGGCGACAGGTACGGGCTTCGCGTGCCCGAACAGTGGCGGTGTGCTGTTGTTCTGGGACGGGGACAGATCTCCGGCGACCAAGGCCTCGTCCGGCCTTTTCCGCGTCCCGTTCACCGTGCCCGCGACGGCATCGGCCGGCGAGTACACGGTGCTGGCCGCCTGCGCAGGCGATCCAGAAGTCGCAGCCAGTCAGCAGTTCACGGTCGTCAGCCCGGTGACGAACCAGGGAACGCCGGCGGCGTCCATCTCACTCGATCCGACACAAGGGCATGGAGGCGACGCGGTGCAGGTCGTCGGCTGGCAGTTCAACTGCGCCAACCACGACCGGACGGTGGGGCTGTCGTGGGATGGCGCCCCACCCCGGTTCAACGTGGCTGTCGATGGGCTCGGCGAATTCACGACCTGGTTTGCCGTCCCAACCGATGCCGCAGTCGGCAGTCATACCGTGCGCGCCGCCTGTGCGGATGGATCAGCTTGGGACACTGGAGAATTCACCATCGTGACCCTAGGTCTGCCGGTGCCGCCACCTATGACGACGCCGCCGGTGTCACCGCCTCCCATCATCCCGCCGCCGCCCCATAAATGGTGGCCGGTCGTCGTGGTCGCTGGTGTCATCGCGGTACTCCTGTTGGCCGCGGCCGTCCACTTCGGCCGCCGCGCACTTCGGCCCCCGCGGGTCAGGGTCATCACGCGGCCCCGTGGTCCGGCGGTCGTCAGGCTGCGTGAGAGGCCGGCGGCCGGCGAGATGACGTACGCGATTCAAGTGACGGTGCATTCCCAGCCCGATGTCGTGAGCTTGAGAGGGGTGGATGATGAGCACATCCGCGTTGAGTGAGACGGTGACCGTTCGAGACCTCCTGTATGGCGATGCGCCGGTCGAACCGACGCAGGCGCTGGCCGACTCGCTGCAGCAGAGTGGGACGGTCAGCAACCTCGTTGCCCGCTTTCCCGGCGTTTCGTCTCTCGTCGAGAGCCAGGTGGCCAAGGAGATCGATGGCCTCCTGTCACAGAGCCTGCTTGACCTGGCCGTCGACGGATGGAAGAAATTCGCGGAGCTCATGGACGCCGCCCGCCGGACGGGCGACAACCCGGCGGCCCGGGAGACCGTGAAGCTGGTGACGCACCGGATCGAGTTCAGCCACCCGTGGACCGTCGAGGTGTTGGTCAACGGCAAGTCGGCCGGCACCCTCGAGGCGGAGTTGGCGGTCTCCTTGGACATGGACCTGGTGGTTCTCGTGGTTCAGCGCGGTCGGATCACGGCCATCGAATCCGGCCGGTGCATCGTCACCGCGGCATTGGAGATCGCGCAGACCGAGGCCATCAAACGGCAGGGCCGGTTCAACTTGGGCGGCGAAATCCCGCTTGGCCATGGGCTGATGCTGGCCGGACCCACGGCAACTGCTGCCTCGGCCGACCGCGCTGTGGTCACCGATGCGCAATCACCGAGTGCGAACTGGTACCCCGAGCCTTTGCACCGGTACGAGTTTCGCCGATGGGACGGGACGCGTTGGACTGACCAAGCCTCGACCAAGGGCCGTGTGGTATCCGATCCCATTGTCGGTGAACACGTTCCGACCCCCTGCGACTCAACTCCGGTGACGCTGCCGCGCTGAGACGTCGCGCTCGGGAAGACCGAGTGCGTCCACGGCGGCGGTGAGGCAGCCGGCTTCGATAGGCGCAACGCTCGGCCTGAGGTACGTCGAGATCTGCGCAGGCGCTAACGTCGTCTCCGCGCGGTCTAGGTGAGCGCCGCCCCCATAGCCCAATTGGCAGAGGCAGCAGACTTAAAATCTGCAAAGTGTCGGTTCGAGTCCGACTGGGGGCACTCGACTGTGGCGCTGTGACGGCAGTGCCCGCGCCGTCGGCTCTAGCAAATCCCCATCGCCGAGCGGTTACTGATCCCACGGCGTTTCGGTGGCATCAGCAAGACCCGGAGGTTGCCATGGGCCTTCTCGACGGCAAGGTCGCATTCGTGACCGGAACTGCGCGGGGGACTCTGCGGCCATGGATGCCTTGCTCAACGAAGGCGTCGACAGGTTCGGCGGACGTCTCGACATCGTCGTCGCCAACGCGGGCATCAGCACCTGGGCGCGCTTCTGGGAGATGCCGGACGACGAGTGGCAGACGATGATCGACGTCAACCTCACCGGCGTCTGGCGCACGATGAAAGCCGCTGTCCCGCATATGATTGCAGCGGGCAATGGTGGCTCGATCATCAACATCAGCTCGGTTGCCGGAATCAAGTCATTGCCGGGCCAGGCTCACTACAGCGCTGCCAAGCACGGAGTGGTCGGACTGACGAAGTCGGCGGCCATCGAGCTCGCCGAGTTCAAGATCCGGGTCAACTCCATCCACCCGTGGGGCGTCGACACCGTGCTTGCTGCGGATCCCACCGTCGGCACGTTGCTCACTGATCACCCGACCTACCTGATGTCATTCGGCTGCATGCTCAGCGACCCATTTCCCGCGACCGTCGACGACATCTCCGACGCGGTGATCTACCTGGCATCGGGTTTGTCGCGTGCCGTCACCGCAACGCAATTGACTGTCGATATGGGTGCCACGAAGGTGTGATCGCCGCTCTGTGGATCGATCCCCACTAGTAACTCGATCTATCTGCGACTAGATATCGCTCTTTGGGCTATGGTGCTGCGCCGGTAGGCGGACAATCGTAGAGAGTGTCAACAAATCACAATCTCAGCCGACGAAGGCCGAGGCCGTGCGCCGGCGTGGTGGGCACGGAGAGAAGGCGCCATCATGATGTACGCAGAGTATGAAATGGCGGCATTGGTGGTGCTACTGGTTGGCGCGGGGTGCGAGGTGGTGGCGACCAATCTGCGCCGCGCCCACCCCACTCGGATGCCGGACCGAGAAGCGGCACCGCCGACATCGAAAATTCATGGAACCCATTCGGTATCAAGGGATTACCGGGCCGGAGGTTCGGTTGAAGCGAAGGGCCTGCGGCTTGCCATGGACCGGTCGCACGCTAAGCGCGCGCAACGACGCCGGGAGAAGAGGGAATTCCAAATCTGGCTGGACATCACCTCGCGTCCAATGTAGCGACGGATCAAACGCGTTGCGTAGCCGTGCCACCGCCCTACGATCGGTAAGTATGACCCGCAAGCTCCCCTTGCTCATGGCCCTCGCCGCGCTGGCCCCAGCCGTTCCGGCATTCATCGCGACACCCGCCGCAGCCGAACCCTGCCCCGACATCCAGGTCGTGTTCGCCCGCGGCACCACGGAGCCGCCGGGCCTGGGCAGTGTGGGCCGCCCGTTCGTCGACGACCTGCGGGCCCGGGTGGCGCCGCATTCTGTTGAGGCGACGGCGGTCGATTACCCGGCGAGCAACGACTTCGCCCAAAGCACCCCGGCCGGCATCGACGCCGCGCGTTCGGTCATCGAGTCCACTGCGGCCAACTGCCCGAAGACCAAGATGGTGCTCGGCGGCTACTCGCAGGGTGCGGCGGTGATCGAAGGTGCTACCAGTGCGGCGCCGCCGCAGGTCGCCGGTCACGTCGCCGCCACCGCGCTGTTCGGTGCGCCGCGCACCGGTTTCGCGAGCATGCTCGCCGGCGGACAGCTGCCGGAACTGGCGCCGCAGTATGTCGCCAACTCCATCGATCAGTGCGCCCAGGCCGACCCGATCTGCTGGGAAGGCGGCTTCGACCCCGGCGCGCACGGTTCCTACGTACAGTCCGGAAAGGTCACGCAGGCAGCCGATTTCGCGGCGAGCAAGATCTAGGGCAGAGCCAACCGAAGGACACAAGCACTACCCGAGACCGCGTTGGAACTGCTTCAAATTCTCTGACCTTCTGCGACTTCGCAGTCCTCACACGGGGAGCGCGGCGTTCGTAGATGTCGGCCTATCGACCTGTGCGCGCACCAACCCCACCCCTTCGTCGCGCCACCTTGCCCTGCTCCATGCCCATCGACCAGGCCGCCCACACCGCAGCTGCCTTCTCCTCTGTGCCATTGCGACGGCGGGCGGGCTCGTTCCCGATGACGATGCCGTGGGCATACCTGAATCGTCGATCCACGATCAGGAGCCGTCTGGGTTCCAGAACGATTCATGTCCGAAATATCAACATCTTTGCGCTAATAGTTTTATGTAGTTAATTGTCTTAGATGGTTAACTTTCTGCTGTTGAATTTCAATATGGAATAGCGAAAGGGATGCACAAAAATTCGCAAAGTTTGTGGCGGAATTGGCCCCACGCAGTGATCAATGTGAAGTAATTTGCGGGTGCAGGTTACCGATTACTGAGGGGGAGTTTTGCAAACAATTACGCGGACCAGCATGACGAGCGGGGTGGCACTGATCGGAGCGAGTGCCATCGCGCTGTCACCGATAGTGGTGGCACCGCAGCAGGTGCACCTGCCGGCGATCCCGGTGTCGAGCCTCGCGACGACGTTGACCGCGTCGGTCAATCCCATCAGCGAGTGGGCAAAGGTCCTCACGACAACGTTCAACAACGTTTCGGCCCTGGGCCAGCAGGTGTGGGCCGACCCGGCTCCCATCCTGAAGCAGATCATCATCAACCAGCTCGGCTACGCGCACACCATCGCCACTGACCTGGGCGCCGCCGGCAACAGCTTCGTCACTGCCGTGAAGGCACTTCCGCCGGCTTTCCAGCAGGCAGCCCAACAACTGGCCGCCGGCCAGATCAGTGGAGGCCTGAACACGGCATACACCGCCATGCTCAACTTGGTGATAAGCCCCGGCTTCGCATTGCTACAAGGTCAGATGCTCAACATCCCCGGCCAGGTCATGCAGCACATCACCGACGTCGTCAAACTAGGCCCCGCTCTTCTTGTCGGTGTGGGCTTTTCTGCGCTCGGCATGGTTGGCAGCGTCGAGAGCGCGTTTGGGGACACGGCGCAAGCGGTGTACGACGGGGTGCGCGCCGGCAACTTCGCGGCGGCTGTGAACGCGATCGTCAACGCCCCGGCCGTGCTCACCAACGCCTTCCTCAACGGGTACTCACCGGCGACGGGATTATGGGGGCTTCTGACCCCGGGAGGTGGCTTGCTCCCGGTACTGGCGGTCGCCGTTCGCCAAGCCATCGCACAAGCGCTGGGCGCACCGGTGCCGCCCGCGGCGAAGGTGGCCGATACTGCACCGTCCGCTGTTCCGTCGGCTGCTTTGTCGGGTGCGACGGTCACGCTGGGTGCGGAGAAGGTGACGACGCCTGATGCCGTGAAGACCGCGGCGACGAAGACCTCGGAGACGAAGACTCCGGCGACCGAGACCACCGGGGCAGAGCCCGCCGCGACGGCGCCAGCTGCAGGGGCACCTGCCGCGTCCTCGCCCGAGACGCCTTCCCCCGCAACC
>NZ_JXST01000002.1 GCF_000878195.1 Mycolicibacterium llatzerense
TAGAGTTACGGCGGCAACAGCGGCAGGGAAACGCCCGGTCCCATCCCGAACCCGGAAGCTAAGCCTGCCAGCGCCGATGATACTGCCCTGCACGGGCGGAAAAGTAGGACACCGCCGAACACAAATTGACCTCGACCCCCGATGAAAATCGGGGGTCGAGGCATTTTTGCGTTTTGACGCATTTCTATTTCGGCCTCTATTTCGGCGCCGCGGAATTCCACGGCGCCGGCCGACGTCGTTCCATCAGTCGAATAGCGTCGGCTCCTCGGTGCCAGACCGGCTCTTCTCCAGATTGAGCAGCAGTTTCTTGCGATCCAATCCGCCGCCATATCCCGTCAGGCTGCCATTCGCCCCGATCACACGATGGCAGGGCACGATGATGCCGACCGGATTGTGCCCGTTCGCCAATCCGACGGCCCGTGACGCTCCCGGCGATCCGACCTGCACGGCGATTTCACCGTAGGAACGCGTTTCGCCGTACGGGATGGTCAACAGCGCACCCCAGACGCGGCGCTGGAACTCGGTGCCGATGAGGTCGAGCTCCAAGTCGAATTCCTGGAGTTCGCCGGCGAAGTACGCCGTGAGTTGGTCGACGGCCTCCGGAAATGCGGTCTCGTCGGGCTCCCAGCCGTCATGGCTGGGTTCGTAGGTCTGGTCATCCATCCGCAGATGTCGTATCCGGCCGTCGCGGCCGGCGAGGGTGATGGTGCCGACCGGGCTCTGCATGGTCCGGGTCTGCAAGGTGGCGGTCATGCCTGCTCCTGTCGGGGTGATGGCGTCGTCAATGGCGGCCATTGGTTGACCGCATGATCCAGGGAGGTCCATAGGTGTTGCGTGGCGTAGGCGCGCCACGGGCGCCACTGCGCACTGTGTTCGATCAATTTGCGTGGATTATCCGGCAGCCCAGCTTGTTTGGCCGCGGCCTGGACCCCGAGATCGCTGGCAGGAAAGGCATCGGGATCACCGAGCCCCCGCATCGCAATGACCTCGGCTGTCCACGGCCCGACCCCGGGCAGGTCGGCCAACTGGGTACGGGCCTGCAGCCAGTCCGATCCGGCGTCGAGCTCAAGGGTGCCGGCGGCGAGTGCGCCGATCAGTGCGACAACGGTCCGTCGGCGGGACTCCGGGAAGGCGAGGTGGCTCGGATCGATCTCGGCCAGCTGCGAGACGGAGGGGAAGACATGCGTCAAGCCGCCCGCCGGGTCGTTGATGGTCGGGCCGTAGGCCACTGCCAGCCGGCGGGTATGCGTCGCTGCCGCCTTCATCGACACCTGCTGGCCGATCACCACCCGCAGTGCCAATTCGTTCTCGTCGACCGTGCGGGGGATCCGCTGCCCAGGTGCCTTGGCAACGATGGGTGCAAGGTTCCGGTCGGTGTTGAGGACGTCGATGACGGCCTCGGGGTCGGCGTCGAGGTCGAGGAGTCGCCGGCATCGGGCGATCGCGGTGGCCAGGTCGCGGAAGTCGTCGAGGATCACCGTGCACTGGACGTGGTCGACGCTCGGCGACAGTCCGACGATGCCGGTGCCGTTGGGGAGCCGGAGGGTGCGGCGGAAAGCACCGTCGCGGACTTCTTCTACGCCGGGTACCGCGCCGGCCGCAAGATGGCCGAACACCCCTTCATAGGCGAAGGGCGTCCGAACGGGTAGTCGGACGGAAAGAGTTCCCGTGCCAGGGTTTTCGTTGGGTTGGAACCGGGTTTGAGCTCGTTGACGGAGTTCAGTCGGCGTCAGTGCGCACACTTCGCGAATGGTGTCGTTGAACTGGCGGATGCTGGAGAAGCCGGCAGCGAACGCGACGTCGCCGAAGGGCAGTTTGGTGGTCTCGATGAGGACGCGGGCCGTCTGGCTCCGTTGGGCGCGGGCGAGTGCCAAGGGGTTTGCGCCGACCTCGGCCTGCAGCAGCCGCTCGAGCTGTCGGGTGGTGTAGCCGAGCCTGGCGGCCAGCCCTGTGACGCCCTCGCGGTCGACGGTGCCGTCGGCGATCAGGCGCATCGCGCGGGCGACCACATCGGTGCGAATGTTCCACTCCGGCGATCCCGGCGACGCGTCGGGCCGGCAGCGCTTACAGGCCCGGAAGCCGGCCCGCTGCGCCGCCGCGGCGGTTGGGTAGAAGCGGACATTGCGCGCGAATGGCGGCCGGACCGGGCAACTGGGACGGCAGTAGATGCCCGTGGTGAGGACGGCCGTGACGAACCAACCGTCGAATCGGGCGTCCTTGGATTGGACTGCCCGATAGCAGCGGTCGAAGTCGTCGTACATGCCTTCGACAATGGCATGCGCCCTGGCCGAGTACTAGCGGAAAATCGACATCAACGTGGCTCGCGAGACAATTTTAATCATTTGTCTCGTTTTCTACTGACTTGTGTGTTGGGCTTTGTTATAACTGGAACGCGTTCTAGTCGGGGTCGAGGGGAAGCACATGCCAATGAACAGTCGTGAGCAGTTGCCAACTGGCGCAGCCAGATTCGTCGGCCGGGTTGGTGCATTGGCAGTCGCCCTGGGAATCGGCGTGGCCGTGGCAAGTAGCCCAGGCGTGGCGTTTGCGGCCCCGAGCGACGCCGGAGGGTCCTCGTCGGACAGCCATGCCAAGGGCGAGAGCCACGCCAAGGGTGGCGGGGACAAAGCCGACGCGAGCAAGCCGAAGACCGACAAAGGCGACAAGCGTCCGGGCGTCGTGAGTTCGGCGAAGAAGTCGTCGAAGCGGCCGTCGGGGAAGACGGATGTCGCGAAGCCGTCGGCCGCGAAGGATGCCACCGACACCGACAAGACATCCGGGCCTGAGGCCAAGCCCACCGCCCGGAAGGCCGCCAGCACGCCGACTGTGACCGCGGCCAAGAAGCCCCCGACAGTGCAGGCGACCGTGGCGGCGAAGGAGGACGCGCCCACGCGCTCCGTGCCGCGCGTGCATGCCATCGCGCCGGTCGCTGCAATCGGTGCGCCGGTCGCTGCGGCTACCGCGGCGGTGTCGCACGCGCTCGCGGCTGTGGGGCTGAACGGGACGGCGAATGCGTCCGGGAATCCGGTGGCACCGCTGCAGAATGCCGCGTTGTCCGCGCTGCTCGGCGCCACCCGTCGCGAGACCGCATCCTCCTCGGCGACAACGACATTGGCGGCTGCGCCAACGTCGCTGCAGAGCACGCCCACTGTGCTCGGCACGGCACAGCAGCTGGCTGCCGAGAGGAAAGCCAACGCCATCGTGAACACGCTGCCGATGCAGTTCATGAAGGCGATCCTGAAGTTTGCGTTCCAGATGAATGCCAAGCAGCAGTACTCCCAGGTCGGTGGGCCCGACCAGGAGAACCTGGACCAGTTGGGCCAGGCGGTCGACGAATACGCCCAACAGGCCGCCATGGAGTATCAGCTGCTCAACCCGATGCGACCGACGGTGCTGGAAATGGTTATGCCGCCGCATAATTGGTTCGGCCAGTCGATCACCGGCACCCGCATCCTGTACGACAACCCGGACACCATCTACCGGATGATGGCGGTCAACTCGACGTCGACGTACGTCATCAGCGGAAAGTTCGGCCCGGGGGAGCGGCCGGCGGAGACCACGTTCAGTGTGTTGACGGGCCTCGGTGGCAAGACCGCCGCGGTGCTCAATGCCAAGGACATGCAGATCAACCCGGACGGCACCTTCACCGTGACGGTGAGTTCCCGTCCGGCCGAAGCAGGACAGACCAACCATCTGCAGATCCCGACCGACACCACTTTGATCGTGGCGCGGAACACGTTGTCGGACTGGAACGCTCAGGAACCCATGAGCTTGTCCATTCAGCGGGTCAGTGGTCCACGGGACAGCCTGTTCGCACAGATCGGTGGCTTCGACATCCCCGGGCTGGGACCGGCCGTGTCCGGCAACCCGTTCCTGACGAACCTGGTCTCGCTCGTCCCGCCGCTGCCGGTGATGCCGCGGTTCCTGCAGGGCCTGGAAGCGTCGGTGATCCTCGCGCTCGGGCTGCGGATGGAACCGCAGTACATGGATGTGGCGACCAAGGATTCGTCGGGAAAGACGAAGGCGGCCAACGTCTTCACGGATCCCGAGAGCAATGCCACGTTCTTGTCGACCCAGTTGCAGAGCGCGGGGTACTTCCAACTGGCTGACAACGAGGCGCTGGTGCTGACGATCAAGCCCGGCGATGCCGGCTATTTCGTCGTGCCGGTGACCAACGACTGGACCATCACCAAGAACTACTGGGATCAGCAGACGAGCCTGAACATCGCGCAGTCGGTGGCAAACGCGGACGGCAGCTACACCATCGTGGTGTCGCCGACCGATCCTGGTGTGGCCAACTGGGTGTCCACCGGCGGCCTGAACCAGGGCACGATCTCGATCCGTTTCCAGGACATCGACACGGCCGGCACCAATCTGCCGAAGGTGAGCTCACAGGTGGTGGCGCTCGATGACCTCGGTACGGTGCTGCCGGCCGGGACGACGTATGTCACTGCGGCACAACGGCAAGCGGCACTCGACGCACGCAAGGCCGGATTCGACAAGAGGTTCGCGCCCTACCCGCAGGTGTGACTCACCATTCGTGGTTCGGGCATTGGACGTCGACATACACCGTCGCCGCGACCGGCCCGCCCGGTTTGAAGTTGCCGGGGTTGTTCACGCCGGTGACCCAGCAGACGCTGAGCGGCTTGACGTCGAAACCGTTGGTCCAGTTGATCTGCACGAGGTAGCCCTCGGCCTGGAGGTTGTTGATGACGTCGGCTGCCGAACCGCCGGTGTCGAGGGTGGGGTCGGCCGCGGCGAGCGGAGCGAGCGCCAGCGACACGGCGAGTGCGCCGGCGGCAGCAGCCATGACGGTGTGTCGCTTCATGATCACCATGATCCTCCGGATCTGTGTGAAGCAGATGTGAATTTCAGGCCAGGATGGCCAGTTGCGTCGGTTCGGACAGCCCGCGCAGGGTAACGGTGTCGCCCAAAGCCCAGTTCGCTCTTTCCGATTCACTGACGGCGTCGAGCATCGCCGCGGCGGCGGCCAGATGGCCCGGCACGGACTTGGCGAGTTCGCACAGTCGCGCCGCCGCATTGACGGGCTCGCCGATCACGGTGTATTCGAACCGTTCCTTGGCCCCGACGTTGCCGGCCACCACGGTGCCGGCGGCGACGCCGAGTCCGGCCTTCAGCTCAGGCACCTCGTCACGCAGCCGCGAGGCGATGGCCCGGGCGGCTGCCAGGGCGTCACCCTCGGTGCACTGCAACGACACCGGCGCCCCGAAGACCGCCAGCACCGCGTCGCCTTCGAATTTGTTGACGAACCCGTGGTGCCGGTCCACTTCGTCGACGATGACGGCGAAGAAGCGGTTCAGCAGGGCGACGACCTCGACGGCCGGGCGGCTGGTCACCAGTTGGGTCGAGCCGATGACGTCGACGAAAATCACGGCCGCGTGCCGTTCTTCGCCGCCGAGTTGAGGTTTCTCCTGCTCGGCGAGGGCGGCGACTTCACGCCCCACATGCCGGCCGAACAGATCGCGTACCCGTTCGCGTTCGCGCAGCCCGTGCACCATCGAGTTGAATCCGCGTTGCAGCTGGCCCAGTTCGGTGCCGTCGAAGACGACCAGATCCGTGGTCAGGTCGCCTTGCTCAACCCGGCTGAGCGCTTGTCGCACAATGCGAATCGGGCTGGCAGTCAGCCACGACACGATCCACATCAACAACGCGCCGAACACCAACGCGAACACCGCCAGGACCAGTACTGCGAAGGCGAATTGGGTTGGGGTGAGCGTGGATTGGGTAAGCGCGAACACCGCGGCCAACAGCACGCCGAGCATCGGCACGCCGGAACCGAACGCCCACACCACCATGGTTCGGCCCATGATTCCGGGTGCCAGCCGTGAGGGCGGTCGTCCGGCCTGAAGGGCGTCGGCGGCGACCGGGCGGAGCGCGAACTCGGTGTACAGGTTGCAACTGGTGGAGACGACGATGCCGGGGAAGGTGACACCCAGCAGCAGCTTGGGAATGAACTGAGTGTCGTGCAGGGCGTAGAGCGTGGTCAGCAATGCGGCGCCGGCGCCCCACAGGCAGAGCAGCACGAGCGTGAGCTGGCCCGGCGCCCGGAAGGTGTTGCGCTGGTCCTCGATTGTCGGGGTGCGTTCTTCGATGGCCCATCGCACGCTTTGAATCACCCTGTTGGTCGCCCACACCACGCCGATCAGGAAGGCGAGCAGGATGTATGTGGGCGCCACGATCGTGGTGATCCACCAAACGTCAGCCCTGAAGACGTTTGGAGTCGGGAACAGCACCGTCTCGATGAAAATCGAGACGCCGACGCCGATCATGTTGGCGACGATCACGAATGTGGTCAGGATCAGTTGGATGCGGATCCGGCGTCGGCGATGGGATTCGGAGACGCGCCCCAGAATCCACGATCCATATTCGGGCGTGGTGGTACGCGGGGTTATGGCTTCCCGTATCCGTACCAGGCGCGTCGTCCCGGCTTGGTCCGCAGTCATTGGTCGTCAGCCTAGTTCGTGGGGCGGGTCCGAACGAGGATTCGCTGCCCCTAAGGTGGGTCGGGTGCGTCTCGTGATCGCCCAGTGCACTGTTGACTACGTCGGACGTCTGACCGCACATCTGCCGTCGGCCCGTCGCCTGCTGTTGTTCAAGGCGGACGGGTCGGTGAGCGTGCATGCCGACGACCGCGCCTACAAGCCGCTGAACTGGATGACCCCGCCGTGCTGGATCACCGAGGAGGCTGAAGAGGGTCTCGTCTGGGTCGTCGAGAACAAGGCCGGCGAGCAGCTGCGGATCACTGTCGAGGACATCGAGCACGACTCCAGCCACGAACTCGGGGTCGATCCGGGTCTGGTGAAGGACGGTGTGGAGGCCCACCTGCAGGAGCTCCTCGCCGAGCACGTGGAGCTGCTCGGGGTCGGCTACACGTTGGTGCGCCGGGAGTACCCGACGCCGATCGGTCCGGTGGACCTGTTGTGCCGGGACGAGACCGGTGCGTCCGTCGCGGTGGAGATCAAGCGACGCGGCGAGATCGACGGCGTCGAGCAGTTGACGCGGTACCTGGACCTGCTGAACCGCGACAGCGTGCTGGCGCCGGTGGCCGGGGTGTTCGCTGCCCAGCAGATCAAGCCGCAGGCGCGCACGCTCGCTACCGACCGTGGAATCCGTTGCGTGACTTTGGACTACGACAAGATGCGCGGCATGGACAACGACGAGTTCCGGTTGTTCTGATGCCTCGGCGACGTCCGGAGCGGCCTCGGCGCGACCCGCCGCCGCTGCTCGGGCTGTCGTCGCGCCGGGTGGAGACCGGACCTGACGGGTACGACTATGAGGTGCGGCCGGTGGCCGGTTCGCGCGCCGTCAAGACCTACCGGTGCCCGGGATGCGATCACGAAATTCGCCCGGGCACAGCGCATGTGGTGGTGCTACGGGTCGACGATGCCGAAGACCGCCGGCATTGGCACACACCGTGCTGGGGGAATCGGGGAAACAGAGGACCGACCCGAAGGTGGTCCTAGATCAGGCTCAGTGCGCGGAGTCTTTGGCGGGCTCGACCAGCTCGATCAGTACGCCGCCGGCATCCTTCGGGTGGATGAAGTTGATGCGCGAGTCGGCGGTGCCACGGCGCGGGGCTTCGTACAGCAGGCGGACGCCGTCGGCGCGCAGGCGCTCGGACAGGGCATCGATGTCGCTGGTCCGGTAGGCCAGCTGCTGCAGGCCGGGGCCACGGGTGTTGATGAACTTGGCGATGGTCGACTTCTCGTCGAGCGGCGCCAGCAGCTGAATCTGGGCGCTACCGACCGCTGCGCCACGGACCGAGAGCATGGCCTCGCGGACGCCCTGGTCCTCGTTGACCTCTTCGTGCAGGACGATCATGCCGAGATGATCGTGGTACCAGCGAATGGCGACGTCCAGATCCGGCACGGCGATGCCGACATGATCGATGGCGGTCACCAGGGCGCTGGCCAGCGCGGGACGGGCATCGACGTGTTCGGTGGTCATAACGTAAAGGTAACCTGAGACGACCGAATTTGCGCCTGTGTGATCGGCCACATTAGCCGTTACAGATTTGTTGGAGGATGGAAATGACGACCTCGGTAATTGTTGCCGGAGCCCGCACTCCGGTGGGCAAGCTGATGGGTTCGCTGAAGGATTTCTCGGGTAGCGACCTGGGTGCCGTCGCGATCAAGGGCGCGCTGGCAAAGGCTGGCGTCGACGCCTCGCTGGTCGATTACGTGATCATGGGCCAGGTCCTGACTGCCGGTGCCGGCCAGATGCCGGCGCGTCAGTCGGCTGTTGGCGCGGGCATTCCGTGGGACGTGCCGGCGCTGACCATCAACAAGATGTGCCTGTCGGGCATCGACGCCATCGCCCTTGCTGACCAGCTGATTCGCGCCGGTGAGTTCGAGGTCGTGGTGGCCGGTGGCCAGGAGTCCATGAGCCAGGCCCCGCACCTGCTGCCCAAGAGCCGTGAGGGCTACAAGTACGGCAACGTGACCGCACTGGACCACCTCGCTTACGACGGTCTGCACGACGTTTTCACCGACCAGCCGATGGGTGCCCTGACCGAGCAGCGCAACGATCAGGACAACTTCACCCGCGCCCAGCAGGACGAGTTCGCCGCGCAGTCGCACCAGAAGGCCGCCGCTGCCTGGAAGGACGGCGTGTACGCCGACGAGGTCGTGCCGGTGTCGATCCCGCAGCGCAAGGGCGACCCGATCGAGTTCTCCGAGGATGAGGGCATCCGCGGCAACACCACCGCTGAGTCGCTGGGTGGCCTGAAGCCGGCCTTCCGCAAGGACGGCACCATCACTGCCGGTTCGTCGTCGCAGATCTCCGACGGCGCGTGTGCCGTCGTGGTGATGAGCAAGGCCAAGGCCGAGTCGCTGGGTCTGACCTGGCTGTGCGAGATCGGCGCGCATGGCGTCGTCGCCGGCCCGGATTCGACGCTGCAGAGCCAGCCGGCCAACGCCATCAAGAAGGCCGTCGAGCGTGAGGGCATCACGGTCGATCAGCTGGATGTCATCGAGATCAACGAGGCCTTCGCGGCAGTGTCGCTGGCCTCGACCAAGGAACTCGGCGTCGACGGAGCGAAGGTGAACGTCAACGGTGGTGCCATCGCCATCGGCCACCCGATCGGCATGTCCGGCGCCCGGATCACCCTGCATGCGGCGCTGGAGCTGGCCCGCAAGGGTTCGGGTTACGCCGTCGCGGCACTGTGCGGCGCCGGTGGTCAGGGCGATGCCCTGATCCTGCGCCGTCCGTAGTTTTCGCGGCACCGACATGACGCTTGCTGACGGATTTCTGCCGATTTTCGTCATCAACCGTCATCTCGGCGGCGACGAGGTGTGAACTACGCCTCGTAGTAGTCAGCCCGTCACTCGGGCACAATGGCGCCATGAACGCTGTTGCGCCCCGGGTGGCGGGCTGGTTTCGTTTGATCGCTCTGGCCGAGGCCCTCAGCTGGGTCGGGCTGCTGACCGGCATGTACTTCAAGTACCTCGGTACGCCCCGCACCGAGATCGGCGTGCAGATCTTCGGCATGGTCCACGGAATCGTGTTTCTGGCGTTCCTGGCCACCGGACTGATCGTCGGCTGGGCGGCGCGCTGGTCGATGCTGACCTGGGTGTCGGCGGCGGTAGCCAGCATCGTGCCGCTGGCCAGCGTGATCTTCCTGCGCTGGGCCGAGCGCAACGGGGCACTGGCTGTCGGGGCCGCTACGGCAGAGGCCGAACCGGAGACGTCGGCCGTCGCGTGACAGACTGGACAGCGTGACTCGTCCGCGTCCTTTTGGTCCCGCGCTGTCCGGTGCGGTCGACCTGTCCGCGCTCAAGAACCGTCCCGCCGAAGGCGCTGCCGCGGCTGGTGGCGCACCCGGTGGTGCTACCGGTGGCATCGAAATCACCGAGGCCAATCTCGAAGCCGAGGTGCTGATCCGCTCCGGCGAGGTGCCCGTCGTCGTGCTGCTGTGGTCGCCGCGCAGCGACTCGAGCGTTCAGCTGGGCCAGACGCTGTCCGCGCTGGCTGCCGAGGACGGTGGCACGTGGTCGTTCGGCACGGTGAACGTCGACACCGCACCGCGCATTGCGCAGATGTTCGGCATTCAGGGCGTCCCGACGGTCGTCGCTCTGGCCGGTGGGCAGCCGATCACCAGCTTCGAGGGCGGCCAGCCGGCTGACCAGCTGCGGCGCTGGGTGGACTCGCTGTTGCAGGCGACCGCCGGCAAGCTGGGCGATGGCGCCGAGGGCGAGGAGGAGCAGGTCGACCCCGCGCTCGCGCAGGCTCGAGAGCTCCTCGACAGCGGTGACTTCGACGGCGCCTTGGCCGCGTACCAGGCGATCCTCGACGCCGACCCGGCGCACGTCGAAGCCAAGGGCGCCGTCCGGCAGATCGCGTTTCTGCAGCGCGCGTCGGCGCAGCGTCCTGAGGCCGTGCGTCTCGCCGACGCCTCGCCCGACGACATCGACCTGGCCTTCGCCGCCGCTGACGTACAGCTGTTCCAGCGCGACGTCGACGGTGCCTTCAATCGGCTGATCGCGCTCGTCAAGAAAACCGCGGGCGACGACCGGACCCGCGTGCGCACCCGGCTCATCGAGTTGTTCGAGCTGTTCGACCCTGCCGACCCCGAGGTCATCGCCGGCCGGCGCAACCTCGCCAACGCGCTCTACTGATCTCTCGCGAGCAGACATAAAACTGTCGATTTTGGCTTGAAATCGACAGTTTTATGTCTGCTCGCGGGAAGCGGTGACCGAAGCCCAGAAGTCTGTGACGGCCTGAGCGATCGCGTCGGTATCGACGAGTAGTGGGCCGACGTGTCCGGCTCCGGTGAGGGGCACGACGCGGGCGTCGGGCATGGTGTCGGCGGCGGCCTGGGCGGCCGCGGGGGACCAACCCTGATCGCCGAGGTCGCCGGTCATCAGCAGCGTCGGGACGGTGACGGCGGGGAGCAGGTCGGTCAACGCGTGCCAGCGATGCATGAATCGGATTGTGCGTCTTACTGATTCGCGGTCCATCGCCCGGAACGCGGCTTTGAGTTCGGCGGCTTGGTCGGGATGGGTGGCCTCGGCGCCACCGAGGAGGACGTTGAACAGCACGTTGGTCAGCAGGGGATTGGGGCCGAACAGCCGGTAGGCCGCGGCCAGCGGATGCGTCTGGGTCCAGCGCTGGCGTCGGCTGACGGGCGTGATCGGTGCCGCGATGGTGGTCAGGCTGCGCAGCCGGTGCGGCTGTGTTGCCGCCAGCGTGATGCCGACGTGGCCGCCCCAGGCGTTGCCGATCCAGTCGACCACATCGAGGCCGAGCGCGTCGAGCACTTCGCCTGCGGCACAGGCGCATTCAGCAAGAGTGAAGTCTCGGTGTATCGGGCTGCTCGCGCCGTATCCCGGTCCGTCGATCGTCACCACTTGGCGCTGGACGGCCAGGCTGTCGACGAGCGAACCCCAACTGCGCGAGTCGACCCAGAGGCTGTGCCACAAGACGGCGGGAGGTCCGGTTCCGGTGCGACGCACGTGCAGATCGCCGAGGCGGGTGTGGACGTGCGCGTCGAGTGTCGTCATGGCGACCTCCATACAGTCTGTATGCTGATACCATACAACTTGTATGGTCACGGTCAAGGGGGATTCGCGGGAGCGGCTCATCGCAGTCGCCAGTGAGTTGTTCGGTGAGCGGGGCTATCACCAGACCGGTACCGAGGAGATCGTCCGCCGCAGCGGCGTGACCCGCGGCTCGCTCTATCACCATTTCGCGGACAAGGAAGCGCTGTTCGAGGAAGTCTTCGACCGCGCCGACCAGGTCGTGAGTGCCCGGGTTCGCGCGGCCGCCGCGGCGGCCGCCGAACAGGGGAAGGACGGGTGGTCGGTGTTCCTTGCCGGCTGGGATGCAGCGCTGGACACCGCGGTTGACGCGCCGCTGCAGCGTATCCGGGTGGTCGACGCGCCCGCCGTACTCGGCTGGCAGAAATGGCAGGAGCGCAACGCGCGGTACACCCTGGCCAACGTCGAAGCCGGCCTCGTCACCCTACTGGAGCAGGGTGTGCTTGCGCCGCAGCCGATTTCACCGTTGGCAGTGCTGCTGATGGGACTCAGCAATCAAGCCGTCGCGGCAATCGCAGGGGCGCCGGATCCAGTCCGGGCACGCCGCGACATTGGTGCCGCGCTGCGTCGTCTCCTCGACGGCCTGCGCACCTGACTTCGCGAGCAGACACAAAACTGTCGATTTCGTCTTGAAATCGACAGTTTTGCGTCTGCTCGCGGAAGAACGCTAGGCGGGCTTGAGCCAGAGAGCCGACATCGGCGGGAGCACCAGGACTGCGGAGGCAGGACGGCCGTGCCAGGGCTCGTCGGTGGCCTCGACCGCGCCCATGTTGCCCGCGCCCGCACCGTTGTAGACCGTGGCGTCGGTGTTCAGCAGCTCGTGCCAGGTCCCGGCGTGTGGCAGGCCCAGTCGGTACTGCGCATGCTCGCTGCCGGAGAAGTTGAAGATGCAGGCGATGGACGACCCGTCGTCGCCGAACCGCAGGAAGCTCAGCACGTTGTTGTTGGAGTCGTTGGCGTCGATCCACGAATAGCCCTCGGGGCTGCTGTCGCGGGACCACAGCGCGCGGTTCTCGCGGTAGATGCCGTTGATGTCGCGGACCAACTGTTGCACGCCGGTCGAGAAGCTGTGCTCGCCCAGCTGGAACCAGTCAAGCCCGCGTTCCTCGGACCACTCGGCGCGCTGGCCGAATTCCTGTCCCATGAACAGCAATTGCTTGCCCGGGTGTGCCCACTGATAGGCGAGCAGCTGACGCAGGCCGGCCGCTTTGGCGTGGTCGTCGCCGGGCATCCGGGTCCACAGCGTGCCCTTGCCGTGCACGACTTCGTCGTGGCTGATCGGCAGCACGTAGTGCTCGCTGTAGGCGTACAGCATCGAGAACGTCATCTCGTGGTGGTGATAGCTGCGATGCACCGGATCGTGGCTGATGTAGTCCAGGGTGTCGTTCATCCACCCCATGTTCCACTTCATCGAGAAGCCAAGGCCGCCAAGGTTTGTCGGCCGGGTTACGCCAGGCCACGAGGTGGATTCCTCGGCGACGGTGACGATGCCGGGCACCAGCTTGTGGACGGTGGCGTTCATCTCCTGCAGGAACTGCACCGCCTCGAGGTTCTCGCGGCCGCCGTAGATGTTGGGGGTCCAACCGCCTTCGGGACGGGAGTAGTCGAGATACAGCATGGAGGCGACGGCATCGACGCGCAGGCCGTCGATGTGGAACTCTTCGAGCCAGTACAACGCGTTCGCCACCAGGAAGTTGCGGACCTCGTTCCGGCCGAAGTCGAAAACATAGGTGCCCCAGTCGAGTTGCTCGCCGCGGCGCGGGTCAGCGTGTTCGTACAGCGGCGTGCCGTCGAAGCGGCCCAGCGCCCACGAGTCCTTGGGGAAGTGCGCGGGCACCCAGTCCACGATCACGCCGATGCCGGCCTGGTGCAACGTGTCGACCAGGTACCGGAAGTCGTCGGGCGTGCCGAGCCGTGACGTCGGCGCGTAGTACGACGTCACCTGGTAACCCCAGGAGCCGCCGTACGGGTGCTCGGCCACCGGCAACAGCTCGACGTGTGTGAAGCCCTGCGCCTCCACATATTCGGTGAGCTCGACGGCCAGTTCCCGGTAGCTCAACCCCGGTCGCCAGGACATGAGATGCACCTCGTAGGTGCTCATGGGCTCGACGATCGGGTTGAACGTCGCGCGCTCGGTCATCCAGGCGTCGTCGTGCCAGACATAGGAACTGACAAAGGTTTTCGACGCCGTCAGCGGCGGCACCTCGGTGCTGAATGCCATCGGGTCGGCGCGATCGGTGACGGCGCCGTTGGTGCCGTTGCCGCCGTGGATCCGGAACTTGTAGAGGCTGTCGGCCTCGAATCCGGGCCAGAACAGCTCCCACACCCCGGACGAGCCCAGTGCCCGCATCGGGGCCTCGCTGCCGTCCCAGTGATTGAAGTCGCCGATCAGGTTGACGCCCTTGGCGTTCGGCGCCCACACCGCGAACGAGAATCCCTCGACTACGCCGTCGGGTGTGGTGAACGAACGAGGTTGTGCGCCAAGGATTTCCCACAACCGTTCGTGGCGGCCCTCGGCGAGTAGGTGCAGGTCCATGTCGCCGAGCGTCGGCAGAAAGCGGTAGGGGTCAGCCGTGGCATGCACGACGTCGCCCGGGTACTCGACCTCGAAGCGGTAGTCGGCCAGCTTGGTGAATGGCACCTCGACCGCGAACAGGCCGCCCTCGATGGCCTGCATCGGATAGCGCTTCTTGCCGATCAGTGCCGTGACCCCGGTGGCGTGCGGCCGCAGCGCCCGGATGACGGTGTTCTTGCCGTACTCATGTGCACCCAGAATCGAATGCGGGTCGTGGTGCTCGCCGGCCAGCAACCGGGCCAGCTCGGCCACGGGTGGCCGGACATGGCTCGTCACGGTTGCCTCCGCAGGAGGTTCAGCCGCTTGTCGTACGGGATTTGCGGCATGTTCACTACGTGGGCTACCGCTTTGCCCGGGTCCAGTCGCACGTAATTCGATGCGCCCCATTGGTATTCCTCACCGGTGATCTCGTCGCGTACCCAGAACCGATCATGTTCCTCCATGCCGAGGGCGCCCATGTCCAGCCACAGCGTTGCCTGCTCGGGGCCGAATGCGTTGAGCGTCAACACCACAAGGACGGTGTCGCCGGTGACGGGGTCGAACTTGCTGTACGCCAACATCGAGTCGTTGTCGACGTGATGGAACTTGATGGTCCGCAATTGGCTGAGCGCGGGGTGCACCCGCCGGATCTCGTTGAGCCGGGTCAGCAACGGCTCGAGGGACCGGCCGCCGGCCAGAGCGGCCTCGAATTCGCGTGGCCGCAACTGGTACTTCTCGGAGTCCAGGTACTCCTCGCTGCCCTCGCGAAGTGCCAGGTGCTCGAACAGTTCGTAGCCGGAGTAGACGCCCCAGGACGAGCTCAGGGTGGCGGCCAGCACCGCCCGGATCGCGAACATGCCTGGGCCGCAATGCTGCAGGCCGGCATGCAGGATGTCGGGGGTGTTGACGAACAGGTTCGGCCGGTAGAAGTCGGCGTACTCGGCGATCTGCTGGCCGAATTCGGTGATCTCCCACTTGAAGTTGCGCCAGGTGAAGTACGTATACGACTGCGTGAAGCCGAGTTTCGCGAGCCCGTAGAGCCGGGCCGGGCGGGTGAACGCCTCGGACAGGAACAGCACGTCGGGGTCGATGTTCTTGGCCTGGGCGATCAGCCAGGCCCAGAAGTTCGCCGGCTTGGTGTGCGGATTGTCGACGCGGAAGATCTTGACGCCGTGCGACATCCAGAACTTGACCACGCGCAGCACTTCGTCGTACAGGCCGGCCGGATCGTTGTCGAAGTTCAGCGGGTAGATGTCCTGGTACTTCTTCGGCGGATTCTCCGCGTACGCGATGGTGCCGTCGGGCAGCACGGTGAACCACTCCGGGTGGTCCTTGGCCCACGGGTGGTCCGGCGCGCATTGCAGCGCCAGGTCGAGTGCCACCTCCAAGCCGTTGTCGCGGGCGGCGGCGACCATGTCGTCGAATTCGGCGATGGTGCCCAGATCCGGGTGCACCGCGTCGTGGCCGCCTTCGTCGCTGCCGATGGCCCAGGGAGAGCCGACGTCACCGGGCGCGGCGGTCACGTTGTTGTTCGGCCCCTTGCGGTGCACTTTGCCGATCGGGTGCACCGGCGGCAGGTACAGCACGTCGAATCCCATTGCGGCAACTCGCGGGATGGCCTTTGCGGTCGTGGCGAACGTGCCGTGCACCGGCTGACCATCGGCATCCCAGCCGCCGGTGGAGCGGGGGAAGAGCTCGTACCAGGCGCTGAACCGGGCCCGCGGCCGGTCGACCCAGATGCCGTATTGCTCTCCGCGAGTGACCAATTCACGCAATGGGTACTTGCGCAGCAGGTCGGTGACGTCGGGTGCGAGGGCTGCTCCGGCGCGGATGAACGGGTCGCCCTCCTCCCGGAGCCGGCGCGCGGCGGCGAGCAGCGGGGCGCGGTCGCCCTGCGGGACGGCCGTGGCGGCGCGCTCCAGTAGCCCCGCACCGATCAGCAGGTCATTGGACAGCTCCGCCTCGCTCTGGCCGGCGTCGAGCTTGGCGGTGATGGCGTGGCGCCACGTGGCGATGGGGTCGCCCCAGCCGTCGACACGGAACGTCCACAGACCGACCGCATCGGGCGTGAACTGACCGTGGAACACGTCGGGCGTATAGCCCGGCGCCATGGGCATGCGGGTCGGCTTGACCTTGGCCCGCGACGGCGCCGGCACCGGCGTCGCGCCCGGCGGGGTGTCAGCGAGCTGCGGGTAGACCGGGCCGTGGTAGCGCACCACCAGCGTTGCGGCGACGGCGTCGTGGCCTTCGCGCCACACGGTGGCGCTGATCGGAACCACTTCGCCGACCACGGCCTTGGCGGGATATCGACCTGCGGACACCACGGGTGCGACGTCGTCGATCTCGATCCGACCGGCCACCAAATCACTCCTTACCCGGGACTACGGGACTACGCATACCCACCGTAGTAGCCCATGACACCCGATGGGCAGTGACCAGTTGGATGGGCATCCGGGCTGTCACCGAACTGACCCTGCATACGCAAGAAATGTCAGTAAGGTTGGCTCGTGTGAAAGCCCTCCGCCGGTTCACCGTCCGTGCCCACCTGCCCGAACGCCTCGCCGCTCTGGAGCGGCTGTCCATCAACCTGCGCTGGTCCTGGCACACGCCGACCCAGGAGCTGTTCGCGGAGATCGATCCGGCGCTGTGGGAACAGGTCGGCGCCGACCCTGTGGCGTTGCTCGGGGCGGTCAGCCCGGCGCGTCTCGATGAGCTGGCGGCCGACGACGACTTCGTCGGCCGGGTGAACCACCGGGCCACCGATCTGGACAGCTATTTGAGCCGGCCGCTGTGGTACCAGGAGCAGGCCGACCACGCGCTGGACGGCGGTCCCGCGATGCCGAAGGGCATCGCGTACTTCTCCATGGAGTTCGGCGTCGCGGAGGTCTTGCCGAACTACTCGGGCGGTCTGGGCATCCTCGCGGGCGATCACCTCAAGTCGGCGTCAGACCTCGGGCTGCCGCTGATCGCGGTGGGGCTGTACTACCGGTCCGGCTATTTCAAGCAGTCGCTGACGGCCGACGGCTGGCAGAACGAGAACTATCCGTCGTTCGATCCGCAGGGTCTGCCGCTGCGGCTGCTGACTTGGGCCGACGGCCAGCCGGCGCTGGTGTCGCTGAACCTGCCGGAATCGCAGGTGCTGCGGGCGCGGGTATGGGTGGCGCAGGTCGGACGAGTTCCGTTGCTGCTGCTCGATTCTGACATCCCCGAGAACGATCATGAGCTGCGCTCGGTCACCGACCGGCTCTACGGCGGCGACCAGGAACACCGGATCAAACAGGAGCTGCTCGCCGGCATCGGCGGCATCCGCGCGATCCGGGCGTTCACCGAGATCGAGGGCATCGACGCGCCCGAGGTCTACCACATGAACGAAGGCCACGCGGGTTTCCTTGGCGTGGAACGTATTCGGGAGTACATCAGCGGGTCCGGGCTGGACTTCGAGACCGCGTGGACGGTGGTGCGGTCGTCGACCGTTTTCACCACCCACACCCCCGTGCCAGCCGGTATCGACCGGTTCCCGGTGCAGATGGTGCGTCGATACTTCGATGACACCGTCGCCTCGCCGCTGCTGCCTGAGGTGCCGCTGTACCGGGTGGTCGCGTTCGGCGCGGAGGACGACCCGGAAAAATTCAACATGGCGCACATGGGTTTACGGCTCGCGCAGCGGGCCAACGGGGTGTCACTGCTGCACGGCCGGGTCAGCCGCGGCATGTTCAACGAGCTGTGGCCGGGCTTCGACCAGTCGGAGGTGCCGATCGGGTCGATCACCAACGGGGTGCATGCGCCGACCTGGGCAGCGCCGCAATGGCTGGAGTTGGGCCGCGAGCTGGTCGGCGTGGAAGGAATGGCGGCCGTCGACCAGGCGGCAGGGGAGCCGCAGTTGTGGCAGCGGTTGCACGACGTCGATCCCGGTCACCTGTGGTGGATTCGGTCGCAGCTGCGCGAGATGCTCGTCGCCGACGTGCGGGCCCGGCTGCGCCGCTCGTGGCTGGAGCGCGGTGCCACCGAGGCCGAACTCGGTTGGATTGCAAACGCTTTCGATCCGTCGGTGTTGACCATCGGCTTTGCCCGCCGGGTGCCCACCTACAAGCGACTGACGTTGATGCTGCGTGACCCGGAGCGGCTGGAGCGGCTGCTGCTGGACGAGTCGCGGCCGCTGCAGTTGATCGTCGCGGGCAAGTCACATCCCGCCGACGAGGGCGGCAAGGCGCTGATCCAGCAGGTGGTGAAGTTCGCCGACCGGCCCGAGGTGCGGCACCGGATCGCCTTCCTGCCGGACTACGACATGTCGATGGCGCGGCTGCTGTACTGGGGCTGCGATGTGTGGCTCAACAACCCGCTGCGTCCACTGGAGGCATGTGGCACGTCGGGCATGAAGAGCGCGCTCAACGGTGGGCTGAACCTCTCGATCCGCGACGGCTGGTGGGATGAGTGGTACGACGGCGAAAACGGTTGGGAAATCCCGACTGCCGACGGCGTCACCGACGAGACGCGCCGCGACGACCTCGAAGCCGCCGCGTTGTACGACCTGATGCAGAACTCGGTGGCGCCCAAGTTCTACGAGCGCAACGAGCACGGCGTGCCGATGCGCTGGGTGGAGATGGTGCGGCACACGCTGCAGTCCCTGGGACCCAAGGTGCTGGCATCGCGGATGGTGCGCGACTACACCGAGAAGTACTACGCGCCTGCGGCACAGTCGTTCCGGCGCACGGTGGAGCCGGTCGACGGCGTGCCGTACGGCGCGGCCCGCTCGCTGGCGGCCTATCGGCAGCGGGTGACGGAGGCCTGGCCGAAGATCCAGATCACCGACGTGGACAGCTACGGGCTGCCCGATACGCCGCTACTGGGCTCGGAGTTGTCGCTGACTGCCACCGTGAAGCTGGCCGGGCTGCGCACCGATGAGGTTGTGGTGCAAGCGGTTCTGGGTCGGGTCGATGCCGGCGACCAGTTGGTCGACCCGGTGACGGTGCCGATGGCGCACACCAGTTCCGGCGACGGCGGCGTCGAGGTGTTCTCCGCGACCACGCCGCTGCCGGTGGCGGGTCCGGTCGGGTACACCGTGCGAGTGTTGCCGCACAACGCATTACTGGCCGCTGACAACGAGCTCGGGCTGGTCACGCTGGCGTGAGTGCTCTGACTGTTGCGGTCGATGGCGGACCGTACGCGCTGGCGGCTGGTCCGGACGGCGCGATGTGGGTGACATTGGTGTCGGCGGGTTCGGTGGCTCGGATCGACGCCAGTGGTGAGGTGCGGGTGTTCGAGGTCGGTGCCGACAGCCGCCCGATGCAGATCTGCGCGGGACCCGACGGGGCCATGTGGTTCACCTGCTCCGGCACAGACCAGCTGGGCCGGATCGCCGGTGACGGTGCGCTGACGTTCGTCGAATTGGATTCGGGCAGTGCACCGTTCGGTATCACTGTGGGACCCGACGACGCGGTGTGGTTCACCGCCATGGACACCGGAACGGTGGGCCGGGTCGGGGCCGACGGCGCGGTCGAGGTGGTTGCCGTGCCCCGCGGGATGCCGTCGATGATCGCTGCCGGCGGTGACGGTGCGCTGTGGTTCACGCTGAATCAGAAGTCCGCCATCGGGCGACTGACGGTCGCCGGTCAGCTGTCCATCCGGCCGACACCGACACCGTCGGCGGGGCCGGTCGGCATCTGCGCCACTCACGATGACGCGGTGTGGTTCACCGCAATCGGCGCCGACAAGCTGGGCCGCATCCCGCTCAACGACGCCATCCAGGAACTCGATCTGCCGGGCAAGCCGCACGCGGTGGTCGCCGATGAGGCCGACGGCGTGTGGGTGAGTCTATGGGGTGCGGACGGAATCGCACGGGTCACCGCCGATGGCGAGGTCTCGACGTTCGATCTGCCGCCGGGCAGCGAGCCGCACGGGTTGGCCGTCGACCGTGATGGCGCGCTGTGGGTGGCGTTGGAATCCGGATTCGTGGTGCGACTGCCGGTCTAGGCGGGTACCGGCTGGACGCTGCTGTCGAAGTCGATGTGGTGACCCTGTAGCCACATCATTGAGCGGCCACCATCTTTCGCGCCCTGCCGGAATACCACCGGCAGGATCAGGTCACGGAGCAACCGTCCGACCGGCCCCGCCGCCTTGCTGTTGGCCGACCGGTGGCCGTGCCGGACGATCTTCTCCACCCGGTGCCGGCGCAATGATTCGAACGTCGTGAAAGCCGTTGGGATGTCGCGGCAATCGCGCAGGCACTGCGCGAGAATCACGGCGTCCTCGACGGACATCGACGCGCCCTGGCCCGCTGACGGTGCGGTGGCGTGGGCGGCGTCGCCGATGATGATCTGATTGCGGTGGTTGTGCCACCGTTTCACCACCGGCAGGTCGTAGGTGGCCCACCCGACCATCGGACCGGGCGCGGCGTCGATGATCGCGTGAGCGGGCCCGACATCGCCGGACATCAACTGGTGCAGCCAGTTTCGCCACTCGGCATCGGTCATGCCGGACAATGCGCCGCGTTCGGGTTCGCGGGCCATCGGCGGATTGGCGAACCAGACGGTGCCGCCGTCCGGGGTGGGGAACCAGGCGAAGAAGCAGCGGGTGCCGAACTGCATCCGGAATTCCTGGGGCGGCACATCGACGGTGAAGTTCGGGATGTAGCCACCGACATTGAGTACCGGCACGTAGCGCGGAGCCCGTGCGCCGGGGTCGATTCCGCAACGTACCGCGGAATGCACACCGTCACAGCCGATCAGCAGATCACCGGATGCGGCGCTGCCGTCGGCAAACTGGGCGTGGACGCGGCCGTCGGAAGTCGTTGACGCGGAGACGAATTCCTCGCCGTGGCTGTACCGGGCACCACGGGCTGCGGCCAGCGTGTTCAGTTCGCGGTAGAGGTCGGCTCGGCGCATCATGATCGACAGCTGGCCATCCGGGCGTTGTGCGGCCATCGGGATACGCCCCAGTTTCTTGCCGCTGCCGGTGATGAAGCTGATGGTGTCGTTGGGGTAGCCCAGGTTCTCGAGCGGCCCTGCGGCATCGACGGCTCGCAGGGCATCCATGCCGTTGGCCTGAAAGTTCAACCACGCGCCGCGGAGATCGGCGCCGAACGGGGAGCGTTCATAGATGTGGGCATCGATACCGATGCGTTGCAGCGCGATGGCCAGGACGGGGCCGGCCACGCCGGCGCCGATGATGAGCGCTTTGGTCATGCGTGTTCCTCGGTTTGTCGCCATCTGGCTCGACGATCGGATAACTTGATTGTCAAGCAATATCCTGAAAGGTGGATCGCTCGATTGTCAAGCGAAAAGTCGATATCTGACAGTCTGGGCGCGGCGGTGCAGGGCTACCAGGCCGCGGTCGACGACTTCGACCGCGAGGTCGCGCGCCTGCTCGGCGTCAATGCGACGGATGCGCGGTGCCTGGAGATTCTGCTCCAGGAAGCCCCCGACGGCGTCACTCCGCGGGAGCTGGCCGACCAGCTGGGCCTCACCACCGGCAGCGCCACGACGATGCTCGACCGGTTGGAGAAGGTCGGCTACGTGACGCGCTCAGCGCATCCCAGTGACCGGCGCAAGCTCCTGGTCCACGCCACCGCCACCGCGCGGGAGCGTGCTTTCGCTCTCATCGGTCCGTTGGTGGCCGAGGGGGAACGCACCTTGCTGAGTCGCTACAACGCCAAACAGCTGGAGCTGATCACCGAATTCCTCACGCGGGCAGCCGAACTGCAGCGCCAACACGTCGCGCGGTTGCGCGGGATGTGAACAACGTCGGGCGTGTCGGCTCTCTCTAGGACATGTGTGGCCCGGACCCGTCACCATGTGCTGACATGGTCAGCACATGGTGACAATGTCAGCCTCAGCTGACAGCTCCCAGCGCGATGTGGTGGGGAGAGAGCTCCAGCAGCCGCGTCGACGGCGGGCCCGTCAGCTCGACGCCGCCAGCCGCTCCAGCGCGCTGCGCACCCGAACGGGATCGGTGGTCGACCAGTAGGGCGGCAGCGACGACTGCAGGAAGCCGCCGTAGCGCGCCGTCGCCATCCGGGAATCCAGGATTGCGATGACCCCGCGGTCGTTGACGCTGCGCAGGAGGCGCCCGGCGCCCTGCGCCAACAGCAACGCGGCGTGGGACGCGGCCACGGCCATGAAGCCGTTGCCGCCGCGGGCCGCGATGGCGCGCTGCCGGGCGGTCAGCAGCGGATCGTCGGGGCGGGGGAACGGGATTCGGTCGATGATCACCAACGACAGCGACGGCCCCGGCACGTCGACGCCCTGCCACAGCGACAGCGTGCCGAACAGTGATGTCTCGGCGTCTTCGGTGAAGCGGCGCACCAGGGTTGACGTCGAGTCCTCGCCCTGGCAGAGCACCGGGGTGTCCAGGCGCTCGCGCATGATCTCGGCGGTGGCCTTGGCGGCCCGCATCGACGAGAACAGTCCGAGGGTGCGGCCGCCGGCCGCGGTGATCAGCTCGTAGATTTCGTCGAGTTGTTCCGGAGCGGCGGCGTCACGGCCGGGCGCCGGTAGATGCTTGGCGACGTACAGAATGCCTGACTTGGCATGGGAGAAGGGCGATCCCACGTCCATGCCCTTCCATTTCGGTGGCGTCGCTGTGCTGTCCTCGGGCACCGACAAGCCCCACGCCCGGGCCATCGACTCGAAGCGCCCGCCGATGGTCAGCGTCGCCGATGTCAGCACCGCCGTCACCTCGCCGAAGAGCCGCCCGCGTAGCAGCCCGGCCACTGACAGCGGGGCGACCCGCAGGATGTGTCGCACTGAGCCCCTGGACTCTTCGCGATCCAGCCACACCACGTCATATCGATCGGGGATGGCGGGCACGAACGAATCGATGATGCGGGACGCGGTGTCGCTCAGATCGGTCAGCGAGGTGACGGCCTCGCTGCGCGCCGCGGCGGCGGTGGGGTCGGACGGCGCGGTATCGATCGCCATCTTGACCTTGTCCGTCGAGTCGCGGACCACCGTCAGGTAGGTGGCCAGCTCGTCGTCGAGCACGTCGATGCGTCCGGCTTCCATGTCGTGGATGGCCGACGACAGCGTGGCGATGGAGGCCTCGAGGCGTTCTGCCAGTTCGGGTTCCACCAGCCGGGCCGCCCGTCGAAGCGTCACGGCCATGGATGTCGCCGACAGTTCGCCGGTGGCCACGCTGGTCACGCGGTCCACCAGCTCGTGGGCTTCGTCGACCACCAGCAGTTGGTGCTCGGGCAGGACGTTGACCTCGGAGATGGCATCGATGGCCAGCAGCGCGTGGTTGGTGACGATGACGTCGACCGCCCCGGCCTTGGCGCGCGCCTTCTCGGCGAAACAGTCTGTGCCATAAGGGCATCGGGTGGCGCCGATGCATTCCCGCGCGCCCACACTGACCTGCGACCAGGCCCGGTCCAGCACGCCCGGCACCACCTCGTCGCGGTCACCGCTTTCGGTGTCGGACGACCATTCGATGAGCCGCTTGACGTCGCGGCCCAAGGCGGAGGCGGCGACGGGGTTGAACAGTTCCTCCTGCGGGAGATCCTCGTCGGCCTGCGCTCCGCTGTGAACCTTGTTCAGGCACAGGTAGTTTCCGCGGCCCTTGAGCAACGCGAACTCGGGCCGGCGGGGCAGGTGCGGGGCCAGGGCGTCGGCCAGCCGGGGCAGGTCGCGGTCGACCAGCTGGCGTTGCAGGGCGATGGTGGCCGTCGACACCACGACCGGCTGATTCGACGCCACGGCGTGTGCGATCGATGGCACCAGGTATGCCAACGACTTTCCGGTGCCGGTCCCGGCCTGCACCGCCAGGTGCTCGCCCTTGTCGAAGGCGTGGCCGACGGCTTCGGCCATCTCGATCTGCCCGCTGCGCTCGGCTCCGCCGAGGGCGGATACCGCGATGGACAGCAGGGCGGAAACGTCGGTCGGATCGGTTTTGCGGCTCACGCGCCCACCAGTCGGGTCGGGATGGCCGGCTCGCCGCGGGAGAGTTTGAGCCCGTCCCAGGGCAGGCTGCGTAGTCCGGCGGCGACGCGCGCGCGGGCGTCGGCCAGCGACGAGTCGCACACGACGGAGCCTGAACGCACCAGCGGCACCGTCAAGACGCGTCCGTCATCGACTGGCGGTGAACCAGCCGGGTGCACCACCTCTTCGACGATGGTTCCGGACTCCTTCGCCAACCGCAGTGCGGCTTTGCGTCCACCGTGAGATTCCTTGTGGCTGCTGCGTTTTGCCACCGGCATGCCGTCGACCTCGACCAGTTTGTAGACCATCGACGCGGTCGGCGCACCGGAACCGGTGACCACCGACGTGCCGACGCCGTAGACGTCGACGGGGGCTGCGGCCAGCCCGGAGATCGAGTACTCGTCGAGGTCGCCGGACACCACGATGCGGGTGCCGGTCGCGCCCAACCAGTCGAGCTGGTCGCGGACCTGGCGGGCCATCACGCCGAGGTCGCCGGAGTCGATACGCACCGCGCCGAGCTGCGGCCCGGCGACGGCGATGGCGTTGGCCACGCCCTGGGTGATGTCGTAGGTGTCCACGAGCAGCGTCGTGCCGACGCCCAACGCGTCGACCTGGGCCCGGAACGCGGCCACCTCGTCGGGACCGGTCGTCGCGGTGTGCACCAGGGTGAAGGCGTGCGCACTGGTCCCCAGCGCCGGAACCCCGAACGACCGCTGCGCCTCCAGGTTCGAGGTGCCGGTGAAGCCGGCGATGTACGCGGCGCGCGCGGAGGCGACCGCCGCCTGCTCATGGGTGCGCCGTGAGCCCATCTCGATCAGCGGCCGACCCACTGCCGCGCTGACCATGCGAGCGGCCGCCGAGGCGATCGCGGTGTCGTGATTGAAGATCGACAGCACCAGCGTCTCGAGGATCACGCACTCGGCGAACGTGCCGTGGATCGACAGCACCGGCGAATCGGGGAAGTAGAGCTCGCCCTCGGGGTAGCCGTCGATGTCGCCGCGGAACTCGTAGTCGGCCAGCCAGCGCAGCGTCTCGGGGTCCAGGAAGTCCAGCGAGGCCAGCGCGTCGTCGTCGAACCGGAACTCGGCGAGCGCGGACAGGAACCGGGCGGTGCCGGCGACCACGCCGTACCGGCGCCCGAACGGCAGTCTTCTGGCAAACACCTCGAACGACGCGCGGCGGTGTGCGGTGCCGTCGCGCAGCGCAGCAGCGAGCATGGTGAGCTCGTATTTGTCGGTCAGCAGAGCTGCGGTCACAGAGCTCACCGTACTGGTTCTGCGACTGGCAACCACCCGGCTATTCTGGGCTCATGGTTCTGGGTGCCCCGGTCGCGCGGACAAGCCCGGCGACTGACGTCGAAGAGGCGGCGAGCCTCGACAGTCCGTGGGTGACCATCGTCTGGGACGACCCGGTGAATCTGATGACCTACGTGACCTACGTCTTCCAGAAGCTGTTCGGCTATAGCGAGGTGCGCGCCACCGAGCTGATGATGCAGGTGCACACCGAGGGCAGGGCCGTCGTCTCGGCGGGCAGCCGGGAGTCGATGGAGGTCGACGTCACCAAACTGCACGCAGCCGGACTGTGGGCAACCATGCAGCAGGACCACTGACCGATGCGCAAGTGGAAGCGGGTCAACACGTCGTCGGGTGTGCGCATCAGGTCCGGCCTGGAAGCGCACGAAGTCATGATGCTGCGCAACTTGGTCGGCTCGCTGGTCGAGATGCTCGATGATCGCGAATCCGCTTCACCGCGTGACGAACTCGCCGAGCTGACCGGCATGAAGATCGGGCCGTCGCAGGCCCCTGATGACGACACCATGCGCCGGCTCCTGCCGGACTTCTACCACGATCCGGCCACGCATCCGGATGGCCGCGCCGCCGGTGAGAGCCTCAACGGTGCCCTGCGCAGCCTGCACGAGCCGACGATCGTGGACGCCAAACGACAAGCCGCCCAACGGCTTCTGGATTCGTTGCCGGAACCGGCCGGCAAGTTCGAGCTGACCGAGGAGCAGGCGGAGGGCTGGGCGTCCGCGATCAACGATGTGCGGCTGGCGCTCGGCGCGATGCTCGACATCGGACCCGATGGGCCGCAACGTCTTTCGCCGGACCATCCGATGGCGGGGCATCTGGAGGTGTATCAGTGGCTGACGTATCTGCAGGAGTACCTGGTGCTGAGCCTGCTGGACGAGCGGTGACGGGCTCCATCACCGACGTCGCCGGCATCCTGGTCGGCAATCACCACCGCATCGAAGACGCCTCCCTGGGCGGCGGGTGGGCCACCGGCACCACCGTCGTGCTGGCGCCGCCCGGAACCATCGGCGCGGTCGACGTCCGCGGGGGAGCGCCCGGCACCCGCGAGACCGACCTGCTCGACCCGTCCAACAGCGTGCAGCACGTCGACGCGATCGTGCTCACCGGCGGCAGCGCCTACGGGCTGGCCGCGGCCGACGGCGTCATGACTTGGCTCGAGGAACACGACCGCGGCGTGAAGATGCCCGGTGGACGGGTGCCGATCGTGCCGGGTGCAGTGATCTTCGATCTGCCGGTGGGGGCGTGGGCCAACCGGCCGACGGCCGAGTTCGGCTACCAGGCAGTGGCCCAGGCCGGCACGGGTGTGCCGACGGGCAACGTCGGCGCGGGCGCCGGTGCGCGGGCGGGCGCGCTCAAAGGTGGGCTCGGGACGGCCTCGGTGACGCTCGAGAACGGCGTCACCGTCGGTGCGCTCGTCATCGTCAATGCGGCCGGCCACGTCGTCGACCCGCAGACGGGACTGCCGTGGGCGGCCGACCAGATCGCCCGGTTCGGGCTGAAGTCTCCGCCGCCCGACCAGATCGAGGCGTACCACACCCGGGTGAAAGACCCGAAGCCGCTCAACACGACCATCGCCGTCGTCGCGACCGACGCCGCGCTCAGCCCGGCCGGTTGTAAGAAGGTGGCCGTCGCCGCGCACAACGGGCTGGCCCACACCATCCGTCCGGCGCACACCGCCGTCGACGGCGACACCGTCTTCGCGCTCGCGACCGGACGGGTCCATATCGAGCCGGACCCCGCGACACCGGAACAGATGAACCCCGAAACGCGCCTCATCTCCGAGATCGGGGCGGCCGCCGCCGACGCGCTCGCGACCGCCGTGATGGTCGGGGTGCTGGCCGCCGAGTCGATTGCCGATATTCCGACCTACCGCGACCTGCTGCCAGGAGCCTTCGGCTGAGGCGTTCCGCCGGTAGCCTGGGGGTATGACGTCAGCGAGTAGCGGAGCGGATCGCGCATGACTTCGGACCTGTCGACCACCTCATCCAAGCCGCAGCCGCCTGCGACGTGGAAGGTTGGCGGCGTCACCATCGTCGGCTTCGTCGGGCTGCTCTGGCTCATCGAAGGCTGGGATGCGCTGCATCAGCAGCGGCTGAATCAGGACGGCATCCGGCCGTTGGAGACCGACGGGCTCTGGGGCATCTTGTGGGCGCCGCTGCTGCACGCCGACTGGGCGCACCTGATCGCCAACACCGGCCCGGCCCTGGTGCTCGGGTTCCTGGTGACGCTCGCCGGCATGGGCCGGTTCCTCGGGGCGACGTTGATCATCTGGATTCTCGGCGGATTCGGTACCTGGCTGATCGGCAACATCGGCGCGCCGCGCGGTGTGGAGTCCGTCCACATCGGGGCGTCCGGGCTGATCTTCGGTTGGCTGACGTTCCTCATCGTGTTCGGGTTCTTCACTCGGCACGCGTGGCAGATCATCGTCGGCATCATCGTGTTGTTCGTCTATGGCGGTGTGCTGTGGGGCGCGCTGCCGGGCACATTCGGCGTGTCGTGGCAGGGCCATCTGTGCGGTGGCCTCGCCGGCGTGCTTGCTGCGTATTTGCTGAGTAGTCCAGAAAGAGAAGCGCGCGAACGGCGTAAGGGTTCAGCCCTGCCGTCGATTCCGACGTAATTTGCTGAATTTGGAATTCGCCGCGCGCGGTGTTGCCGGAAGCGTGATCGGTATCGCTTTCGGGACCAATCGAGAAACTGGCCGCCTAAAGGTGCCGTCTTTTCGTCGCAGGACGTGTTGACGTGGCAAGCTAGGGGTGTGCGCCTCACCATTCTCGGTTGCTCCGGCAGCGTGGGTGGGCCGGATTCTCCGGCCTCGGGCTATCTGCTGACCGCTCCGGACACCACGCCGATGGTTATTGACTTCGGCGGCGGGGTACTCGGTGCACTGCAGCGGCATGCTGATCCGGGCGCCGTAAATATATTGCTGTCACATCTGCACGCCGACCATTGTTTGGACTTGCCCGGGCTGTTCGTCTGGCGTCGGTATCACCCGAATCCTCCCGTTGGTCGCGCGCTGATGTTCGGTCCGGCGGCCACCTGGCACCGGCTCGGTGCGGCGTCGTCGCCCGAGGGCGGCGAGATCGACGACATCACCGACATCTTCGACATCAAGGTCTGGGTCGACGGCGAAGACGTCGAGATCGGCTCGCTGACCGTGACGCCGCGACTGGTGTGCCACCCGACGGAGTCGTACGGCATGCGGTTCACCGATCCGTCCGGCGCGACGCTCGTCTACTCGGCTGACACCGGCTACTGCGACGCGTTGGTTGATCTCGCCCGCGGCGCCGATGTGTTCCTGTGCGAGGCGTCGTGGACCGACTCGCCCGACCGCCCGCCGAAGCTGCACCTGTCCGGCACCGAGGCGGGACGCGCCGCCCGCGAAGCCGGGGTCAAAGAGCTCCTGCTGACCCACATCCCGCCGTGGACCTCCCGCGAAGACGTCATCAGCGAGGCCAAGGCCGAGTTCGACGGACCTGTGCACGGCGTCGTCTGCAACGAGTCGTTCGACATCACCCGCCGGTAAGACTTGGGCAAGTCGGGGCCCCGCTTTGGGCGGCCCGCTAGGGTTGTCGGGTGTCCAGACGAGAAGACGGTCGCCTTGACGACGAGCTCCGCCCGGTAAAGATCACCCGAGGATTCACCAAGCACCCGGCAGGGTCGGTCTTGGTGGAGTTCGGCGAGACGCGGGTCATGTGCACCGCCTCGGTGTCCGAAGGGGTGCCACGCTGGCGCAAGGGCTCCGGGTTGGGCTGGCTGACCGCCGAATACGCGATGCTGCCGGCCGCCACGCATGACCGCTCCGACCGCGAGTCGGTGAAGGGCCGCGTCGGTGGACGGACCCAGGAGATCAGCCGGTTGATCGGCCGCTCGCTGCGCGCGTGCATCGACCTCAGCGCCCTCGGCGAGAACACCATCGCCATCGACTGCGACGTGCTGCAGGCCGACGGCGGTACCCGCACCGCGGCGATCACTGGCGCGTACGTCGCGCTGTCCGACGCCGTCACCTACCTGGCCGCGGCCGGGCGCTTGAAGGATCCGCGCCCGCTGTCGTGTGCGATCGCCGCCGTGTCGGTCGGTGTGGTCGACGGCCGGGTCCGCACGGACCTGCCCTACACCGAGGACTCGCGCGCCGAGGTCGACATGAACGTCGTCGCCACGGATACCGGGACTCTCGTCGAGGTGCAGGGCACCGGCGAGGGTGCGACGTTCCCGCGGTCGACGCTGGACAAGCTTTTGGACGCGGCTTTGGCCGCGTGCGACCAGTTGTTCGCGCTGCAGCGTGAGGCGCTGGAGCTGCCGTACCCGGGCGTGCTGCCGGAGTCGTCCGGCCCGGCCAAGAAGGCATTTGGTGCCTGACCTACTCGTTGCTTCCCGCAATGCGAAGAAGCTTGTCGAGTTGCAGCGCGTTCTCGATGCCGCGGGTGTCGTCGGTCTGAGGTTGTTGTCGTTGTCTGATGTGCCCGAGTATCCCGAGGCGCCCGAGACCGGGGCGACGTTCGAAGAGAATGCCTTGGCCAAGGCTCGTGATGGCTTTGCGGCCACCGGAATCGCTTGCATCGCAGATGATTCCGGGGTTTCCGTCGATGCGTTGAACGGCATGCCCGGGGTGCTGTCGGCCCGGTGGGCCGGGCGGCACGGGGACGATGCGGCGAACCTTTCGCTGCTTCTCGGCCAGATTCAGGATGTACCGGATTCGCGCCGCGGCGCGGCGTTCGTGTCGTGCTGCGCGCTGGTTTCGGCTGCGGGTTCTGTTGTAGTTCGCGGTGAGTGGCCCGGCGCTATCGCGCGGGAGCCGCGGGGTTCGGGCGGGTTCGGGTACGACCCCGTGTTCGTCCCTGCCGGTGGTTCGGTGTCCGCGGCGGAGCTGACTGCTGCCGAGAAGGATGCCGCATCCCATCGCGGACGGGCGTTGGCGCAGTTGGTGCCGGCGCTGCGGGAGTTGGCTGGTTCCTGAGAGCGGCCGGCGCACTGCCGTCGTCCAACGCAATTGCAGGGCGATTTTCAGGCTGTTTTTCCGCCACACAGTTGCGTTGGGGAACCATCCGCGGGTTATCCACAGGCTGCGCCCGCCGATGCTGGCGAGATTCGCGATCCGCTGGGCACACTGCCGTGGTGGGGGAGCCATTTATCGGGAGCGAAGCCCTATCTGCGGGCCGCCTGACTCGTCATCAGTTGCGGACGAACTTTGTGGCTGTGCACAAGGACGTTTACGTGCCGAGAGGTACGAGGCCGACCGCGATCATGCGAGCAAAGGCGGTGTGGCTGCGATCCAAACGCCGGGGAGTGCTCGCGGGTTTCTCGGCGGCCGCGTTGCATGGGGCCAGGTTCATCGGGCCCGAAGTACCCGCCTACATCTGTGACCGCTACTGCCGCAGTGAGCGCGGTGTCGTGTTGTGGCGAGACATCCCACCCGACGACGAGGTGTGCTGCATCGGCGAGATGCGGCTGACGACTCCAGTACGCACCGCGGTTGATTTGGCCCGAAGACTTCCGGAGGATGCTGCCGTCGCTGCCATTGATGCGTTGGCTCGCGCAGCACGACTGACGGTGGCTGATATTGAGACGGCAGCGGAGCGTCAGTGTGGACAGCGGGGGATTCGCCAGGCGCGGAAGACGATTGCACTAGTTGACCCGAAAGCCGAGTCGCCCAGGGAAACGGCGTTGCGGCTGTTGATCATTCGGGCCGGGCTTCCGAAGCCGGAGAGTCAGTACCCGATCTACAACGAATATGGAGCGCTGATCGGGGTTGTCGATTTCGCATGGCCGGAGTTGAAGATCGCAATCGAGTACGAGGGTGTGCACCACACCGATCCGGATGCAGTTCGTCGAGACATCGCGAGGATCGAGTGCATGGTTGAGGTGGGTTGGCTCGTCATTCGGGTGACTGCGCGCGACCCGGCTGGCGTCGTACTGCATCGGCTCATCAACGGTCGTGCTTCGCGGGGTGCGGTTGACGATATTGCCTGGCGATTCCCACGGGACGAGGCGGAGAGACTGTGGCCCACTGAGATGCGGGCGTCGTAGCGATGGCTCCGGGCTTTCCGACCGCAACCGCAAGGCGGTTTTCAGGCCGAATTACCGCCGCCTAGTTGCGTTCGGCGGAAGCTGGATTGGTCAGGTAGCCGTCGATGAAAGCGTGCAGTGCAGGTGCCAGGTGCGCGACGCCGGAATCGTTGAGCTTGGCCAGCAGGATGATGCCCTGATACTGCGCGAGTAGCGCATGGGCGAGCTGCTCGGGATCGGTGCCCGGCCGCAGGGTTCCGTCAGCCAGGGCTTCTTGGCACACGAGTGCCATGTGGTGCTGCATCGCAGCCAGGGTGTGTGCGAGATGGGCGCGGAGATCGTCGTCGGTGGTGGACAGTTCGGCGGCGAAGTTGCCGAAGGGGCAGCCCACCGCCCGGCCGAATTGCGCTTCGAGCGAGGACTGGATGACGCCGATGGCGTCGGGGACGGCGTGCAGCTTTTCGGCGGGCGTCGCGGTGGGTGAGCCGGTCAGTTGACGCTGAAAGGCCTTGGCGTGTAAGTCGATAACGGCTTTGCCGAGTTCCGATTTCGACGGAAAGTAGTGGTAGAAGCTGCCCTTCTTGATGTCGGTCGCGCGGCAGAGTTCATCGACGCCGACGGCCTGGTAGCTGCGTTCGAGGAAGAGGCGGGCGGCGGTCGCCACCAGGCGTTCGCGGGCATCTGAACTTCGGGGCACCTGACAATCGTAATTAGTAGTTGACCGGTCGGTCAACTATGGCTAGCTTGACGACATGACCGCCACCACCACTGAGATTTTCCGCACCCCGGACGAACGCTTCGTGAATCTGCCGGGTTATGACTTCGCGCCGAACTACGTCGACATCGACGGGCTGCGGCTGCACTACCTCGACGAGGGACCGCGCGACGGCAAGCCCATCGTCTGTTTCCACGGCGAGCCGACGTGGGCGTTCCTGTACCGCAAGATGATCGGCGCCTTCGTCGACGCCGGGCACCGCGTGATCGTGCCGGACTATGCAGGCTTCGGCCGCTCGGACAAGCCGACCGACCGGCGCTGGTACAGCTACGACCGGCACGTCGACTTGGTGACCCGGCTGCTGGGCGGTCTGGATCTGCACGACGCCACCGCCATCGTGCAGGACTGGGGCGGGCCGATCGGCTTGCGGTGGGCAACGGAGAACGCGGATCAGGTTGGGGCGCTGGCGATCTTCAACACGGGGCTGTTCACCGGCCGGGTATCGAAGGGCTTCATGGCCTGGCGCGCCTTCGCGGAGGCCAATCCGGACCTGCCCGTCGGTTTCGTGATTCAGGGTGCGACGACGACGGAGCTGTCACCCGAGATCGTCGCGGCGTACGACGCGCCGTTCCCCACGGCGGAGTCCAAGGCCGGCGCCGCGCAGTTCCCGCTGCTGGTGCCGATCACCGAAGACGCCGCGGGTGCGACGGAGATGCGCGCGGTCACCGACGCACTGTCGCGCTGGGAGAAGCCCGCGCTGGTGGCGTTCTCTGATCAGGACCCGGTGTTCCCGTATCCGCGCGCGGGCGAGGCGTTCGTCGACCTGATCCCGACCGTGGCCGAGCAAGTGCGGATCGAAGGTGCGTCGCACTTCCTGCAGGAGGATCGGGGCGAGCAGCTGGCCGCCGAGGTCCTCAAGCACCTCGGCTGAGACCGGTCAGAGGTCGAAGCGCTTCTTGACGTCCTCGGTGCGGAAGTGCTCGACGATGATGCCGAGCAGCGGGACCGTGCCGGCGAACAGCGTGCCGATGGTCTGCCCGAGGGGCCAGCGGACCTTGACCGCCAGGTTGAACGTGCAGAGCAGGTAGGCGAAGTACACCCAGCCGTGGACGATGCCGATCCAGTTCAGGCTGGCGTCGTTGAAGATGTAGTGCGCGACCAACTCGTAGCAGAGGGCAATGAGCCAGATACCGGTCGCCCAGGCCATCACGCGGTAGGCGATCAGGGCCTTGCGGATGGTGTCTTTCGACAGGGTGGTCGGCTGCGACTCGGTCATGTGGTGGTCCTGTCCTGTTTGTCGTTCTCGGCCAGTTCGGCGAGGTAGGCGTTGTACTCGTTGAGGGTCGGGTCCGCGGTGTCTTTGGCCGCCTTGGGGCGCTCGGGGAGCAGACCCTCGGGGATCTCGGTGGGCCCATCGGTCGACGGCGCGACGGGGCCCTCGTCTTCGTAGCGGACGAACTTGTAGTAGCCGTAGAAGCAGAATGCGCCGAACATCGGCCACTGCAGCGCGTAGCCCAGGTTCTGGAAGGTGCCGGCGCTGGACTGGAACCGCGACCACTGCCACCAGGCCAGGGCCATGCAGCCCAGGGCAGCGACGGTCACCAGCACGATGAGCGCCGGCCTCCTACGCCGTGTAGTGGACATAAAGCAACGGTACCGCGCGTGACGTGCGGTTTGCGATTCGCGGCCGGGCTACGACGCCGGACGTTGGACACACGGCCACGGCACCAGTCTGGACTTCGGGCCGATGAATTCGTCGAGACGAGCGGTGTCTGCTTTGCGGTAGATCGACAGTTGCTTCCTCGACGACCGCCGCCAGTGGATGCCGAGTTGGTCGAGCGCGCCCGTGAACAGGTTGACGATGTCCTCGGACAGGTTGGTGAAGTGGTAGCGGACGCTCATGACGCCGCGGTCGTTGGCGACGACGCGGCAGCCACCGCTGTGGATGAGACCGACGATGAATTCCTCGGTCGCCTGGTCGACGAGGTCACGTTGCCATTCGTCGAGCGCAATACGACGATCGTGCTTCCTGCCTGGGCCGTGCTGCGGGAAGAAGCAGGGCCAGTGCTTTGAGTACAAGTACACCTCGACGCAGCCCTTCTTCTGGACTGTCGCAGCGTGTTGGCCGGGCATCACGGCATCGATTGCCTCGCGGCAGCGCGTGATGATCGTGGGGTACTTCTCGTCGAGAGCGATCCGAAGTCTCCATACCTTTCTCGTACGGGATATACATCCATCACCGAGATAGAGACCCAACAGATATGCGTACGGCGCGGCGGGCAGCAAGGTGAATTCGTGCACGACCCCGCACGGCGACGAACGATCGTGTTTGACCAGGGTCGTTGGTGGTCGTACTCGCCAATCACGGACGGTTGAGCGCGGGACGCCAGTCTCGCGCGAGATCGCGCAGTCGTTCATGCCGGTCGCGATGAGGGATTGAACGTGATCGAACTCGTCGAGATTGCGCACGGAGCCTCCGTCAATCGTTGTCATCAACATATGACGGTGGTCCGACAAGTTCTGGGCGGCGCTGTACCGCTATCCTCATAGGGTCGCGCGGGCGTGGCGCAATCGGTTGACGCGCGGGTTTTAGGTGCCCGTGTTCGAAAGAACGTGTGGGTTCGAGTCCCACCGCCCGCACTCAGTGGGTGAATCGAGTCATGGGGTTACCGATGACTCGATTCATCGGTGACAGGCGATCGTGGCGTCCTGGCCGGGGTCGGCCTGCCTCAGCCCGCGGCCGGTTCGACGGCCCGGCCACGCTGATATCGACAAGGTGCCGCCAGCGCTATGGCAGCACTGGGCTAGGAGTCTGCTGAATAAGGCGGGTTTGGGGTGGAGTGTCTCAAGGGCGCTCGGTGGCGCGTGTGTGTTGCGAGTCAGACCTGAGGGTCGACAATTCGAGGGTGACGCCGCCGTATTGAGCGTGACATCTGGTGACGCGGGTGGCAATGCCCGGTCTTGTTAGGCGATGGCCCAGGTGGTGCCCGTGTGGGTCAATCCGAGGGTGATCAGCCGTCGGAGGTTGAGTGCGGCTGATCGGTGGTGTAGCCAGTGGTCGTTTTTGGTGGTGCCGCGGTAGCGGACTTTTCGGTTGCCTCGGGTCAGCCAGGCGATGGAACGTTCGACCATCGGTCGATGCTGTCGATACTCGTTGAGCCACTCCGGATTTCGTGATCGGACGCGCGCGGCGCGTTGCAGGGCGTCGTGCGGGCCGACATGCAGCGCTTTACCTGCCGCGGCGGTGGTGCAGCGGGCCCGCAGCACGCAGCCGGTGCAGGCGGTCTTGAAGGTGGCCCAGCCGGCCTTGCTGATCGGCCGGCTCACCCCGGCCGGGCACACCGCGATGCCGCTGCGGTGATCAACCTTGAAGTCATCGATGGTGAACCCGCCGGCGATGGCGGGACGTACCGGCGCGGACTTGACCCGATCGAGGTGGCCACGGTCGGCCAGTTCGGCACGCAATTCGCCGGTGCCATACGCCGAATCGGCGAGCACCGTCACCGGGGTGGATTCGCCGTCGAGCAGCGCTACCGCGACGGTGGCTTCGTGGTTGTCCGGGCCGTTAGCCCCGGTCAGGGCGCAGTCGGTGATGATCCCGGTATCGGGTTCGATCGCGATGTGGGCTTTGTAGCCGTCTTGGCGGCGGTGCACCGTCTTGTGAACGTGGCGGGCTTGGGGGTCGACGGTCGAGATAATCCGGTCGGGGGCGACTTTCTGGGCGATGCGCCACCGCCCGTCGGTGCCGTCCGAGCCCGGGGCCGGTTCGACGTCCTGGCCGGCGACCAACGCCAACAAGGCGACCGCTTCGGCGCCCCGCGGCCCGAGCTCTTGCTCGGGTAGGTGCCCCAACAGCCGGTGCGCATCACCGACAAGGCTGTCCACCAACGCTTCTCGGGCCCGCTGATCGTTCCAGGCGATGGCCGGTTTACCCGGATCGGCGTAGTCATGAGCGGTGCAATGAGCGGTGATCACCTCCGCCGCGCCGGGCACCTCACGGCCGACCCGGCGGATCGCGGCGATCAACTGCGTCACGGTGTCCTGGGTGGCCACCGCATCATCGAGAACTGTGGAATCCAGGGCGCGCCGCGTTTTGCCCGCCAGCACCCCGGTCGCGGTGACCACCTCTATGACCGCTTCGAAGATCCGATCCGGGCGATCGGAGGCGGCCAACCGGCGCCGCCAATAGGTCAACGTGGTGGAGTGAAACGCTGCCGCCGTGATCGGCAACCCGCACGCCGCTTTCCACCGCAGATCGAAGGTCACCGCGTCCACCGTCTCGTTATCGGACAGACCGTGCAAGGCCTGCAACGTGATCACCGAAGCCATCACCTCAGCCGGCACGCTTGGACGCCCGCGTCGTGACGGGAACAGATCGGTGAACATTCCCTCCGGGAACAACTCACGGCGATGGGCTGCCAGGAACGCAAACATGCTGTCCGGCTTGAGTAGATGCCCCGCCACCGACTCAGCATCCAACAACTCACGCTGATCATCAGATCGACCCTGCACCCACCAATTATCGGCGAAATCCCAGGTCAACCACCGCCCGCCACGCGGGATTAATTCAGCAGACTCCTAGCGGAATGTGGTCCGAACCGCCGGACGTTCACCTGCGATAGGGCATCGAAATGGATTGGAAGGCAGAGAAATTCGCACAGACAGCCAGACGCGGACGCGGTGAAACTGCCGCGTCCGGCGTCCAGGCTGTCAGTGACGCACTACGAAAAGCGTTGGCCTGCTTTGTTGTTCCCTGTGTCAGCGCTTCTTGGAGTGCAGCACGCCTTCGACCGGCGCCGGGTCCGTCTTGGCGCGCTTTTCCGCGCGTTTCTCTTTGAGCGACTTGCCGGGCTTCTTGGACATACTCTGGCGCGGAGATTTGTCAGACATGACTGGCCCCTTTGTTCGGGGGCCTGGATGGTCCCTATCTTCCGACCATACGCGCACCGCAGACAGGCAGGCAATGCAGTAGTCAAGGCTACTGACGGCCCATGTGGCGCCGTTGCGTGCTGGGGCATAGGCTGGTGGTGACACACACCCTAGGTGGCCAAGACCCGCTGCCGCGCGTAGACGGACCGGGAATTCCTTTGTCTATCAATGATATTGCCGCGTACGCGCGGCTGACCCCAGCGGACGTCGAGGCGTTCGGGGCTGAACTGGACACCATTCGCGCCGACGTCGAGGACTCCCTCGGTGCGAAAGATGCGGCCTATATCCGTCGCGTCATCACATTCCAGCGGATTCTGGACATCGTGGCGCGGCTCCAGATCGCCCGGAGTCGGTCCAGGGTCGGTTGGGCGGTGGGCTCGGCGGCGTTGGCGTACGCGAAAATCGTTGAGAATATGGAGATTGGGCACAACGTTTCGCACGGTCAATGGGACTGGATGAACGATCCGGAAATCCACTCAAGCACCTGGGAGTGGGACATGGTGGGGCCGTCGGCGCAGTGGCGGTACTCGCACAACTACCGCCACCATGTGTTCACCAATGTGGTCGGGGTGGATGACGACCTGGGATTCGGGGTACTCCGGGTGACCCGCGATCAACCCTGGAAGCCCGCATATCTGTGGCAGCCTCTGCGAAACATGTTGTTGGCCTTGGCCTTCGAATGGGGTATCGCGCGCCACGGATTTCATTCCGAAACCGAACGGGCCAGCACGGAGGACGCGAGGCAGGTGGTGAAGAAGGCGATGCTGATCAAGATCGCCCGACAGACCGCCAAGGACTACCTTGTCGTGCCCGCGCTCAGTCTGCGCCGCTGGCGCCGAACCCTGGCAGCCAACGCGACCGCCAACCTGCTGCGCAACCTGTGGTCGTACGTGGTGATCTTCTGCGGGCATTTTCCCGATGGCGTGCAGACCTTCGCCCCGGAGATCCTGCGGTCCGAGACCAGAGCGGAGTGGTATCTGCGTCAGATGCTGGGAGCCGCGGACTTCAAAGCCGGTCGGGTGCTGGCATTTTCGAGCGGAAACCTGTGCTACCAGATCGAGCATCACCTGTTTCCGGATCTGCCGAGCAATCGGTTGGCGCAGGTCAGTGTTCGGGTGCGTCAGCTGTGTGACAAGTACGACCTGCCTTACACCACCGGCTCGCTAACTCGGCAGTACTTGCAGACCGTGCGGACCATCTGTCGGCTGGCATTCCCGGATGGCGCTACGGCTGTCAGTCACGGATGAGCGCCGATGACCGGCAATGCGTCAAACGTCGAAGGCCCGTTGGATTTTGGCCCGCATCTGTCCGGTGTCGGCGGAGGCTTGATGCGCCTGTCCGTCGTCGTACGGTCCATTGTTGCCGACGCTGAAGCCGAAGTAGCTCTTGGTGGCGTCTGACGCACGTTTTGCTTTGCGGGCCATGGTTTTTGCGAGTTTCATGTTTGGTCTTTCTATTGTCAGTTCAGTGCAGCGCGTTGGTCCGCGCTGGGTTTCAGGTCCGGTTTGTCAACCGCAGCCGAATTACGTTGTCACCGTGGGTTACTCGGTGGCAACGGGCTCAGGCGCATTGGCGTAACACGTTGTATGCCTTCGGTTCTGGCATTCGGCCGCCCAGACGGGCATGTCGGCAAGTTGTCGGCCATGGTGATCCGAAGGCATCAAGGGTCACCGATACGTTGGGCTCGAACAACTGGAGTTCTGTCCACCTGTCACACTACACCCGTTTGCTGCCGTGAACTGCAACGACTGGTCAACAGGGCCGCTGCTCGCTCCGCTCGGAGGGGCTCGGGGGTGTAGCGTGGAAGAGGTTGGGAACCCAGTCAGTGCGGGCGTAGTCAGCCTTTTGCCGCTTGCATTCCCCCGAGCAGCCGCTCGCGCCGGACACGCCTCGGTGACAACCACGCGACGGGATCACCATGAAATCGCAAGCCAGTCTTCAATTTTCAGAAACATCGGTACTGAGTCACCAGAGTGCCGGCCTGCCGAGCTTCGGGATTCTGAGCACCTATCCACCGACACGATGCGGCCTGGCGACCTTCAGCGCCGCACTGAGCCGCGGGTTGGCCGTCAACGGCGCTGATGTCAGTGTGGTTCGCGTCGCAGACGGGTCATCCACCAGTGACGCTCGTGTCGTCGGGGAACTGACCAACGGATCGGCGTCGTCAGCGGCAGCGGCGGTGGATTTGCTCAGCCAGAGCGATGTCGCCGTGATCCAGCACGAGTACGGCATCTACGGCGGCCCCGACGGCGATGAAGTCGTCGACATCATCGGCGCCCTGCAGGTCCCGTCGATCGTTGTCGCACATACGATTCCGAAACATCCGACGCGGCATCAGCGGTCGGTACTCGAGGCCATTGTGACGCTCGCCGACCAGGTGGTGGTGCTGTCCGACGCCGCGAGCGCGCAATTGCGTCACGGGTTCGATGTAGAGCGGCGGAAGATCAGCACGATTCCGCACGGTGCGACCGTTCCGGTTCATGGCTACACCAAACGCGGCGGCCGGCCGACGCTGCTGACCTGGGGCCTGCTGGGGCCGGGCAAAGGGGTCGAGCGCGTCATCGATGCGATGAGCGGGCTACACCAGCTCAACAGCCGGCCGCGTTACGTGGTCGCCGGCGAGACCCATCCAAAGGTGATCGCCGCCGACGGCGAGGCCTACCGCGACGCCCGGATCGAGCAGGCACGGTGCACCGGGGTAGCCGATGCGGTGCACTTCGATGCCGGGTACCGCGACATCCCGTCGTTGATCGCGCTGATGCTGTCCGCAGCAGTGGTTGTGCTGCCGTATGACTCCACCGATCAGACCACGTCCGGCGTCTTGGTCGACACCATCGCCAGTGGCCGGCCGGTTGTCGCCACGGCCTTCCCCCATGCGGTCGAGCTGCTGTCGACCGGGGCCGGCATCGTGGTGGCGCACGACGATCCCGACGCGCTCCGCACGGCGCTGCGCACGGTACTGACCGAACCTCGGTTGGCCGGCGCGATGTCGGCAGAGGCGCGCCGGCTGGCTCCGTCGATGGCCTGGCCGATCATCGCCAGGTCGTATCAAGCTCTGGCGCAACGGATTCTGACCAAGCGACCGGAGCGGACGTGGCTGCAATAGTGCCGTCCCCGAAGTTCGACCATCTGCTCGCGTTGACTGATCGGCATGGCACCTTCGAGCATGCGTGTGGCGCCGAGCCGCGCCTGGAACACGGTTACTGCACGGACGACATGGCCAGAGTTCTGGTCGTTGCCAGTCGCGAACCTGACGCCGGGGACGCCGTGCATGCACTGGCCAGGTTGGCCGTGAAGTTCCTCAACGAGGCGCAGGCGTTCGCCGGCGGCTGCCGTAACCGGATGGACCGCCACGGTCGCTGGACCGACGACTTCGCGTTCGAGGACTGCTGGGGACGCTGCCTGTGGGGCTTGGGCACGGCCGCCGCGCACAGCGATGTCGGTCTGGTCCGCAGCCTGTCGGTGGTCCAGTTCGAGCGAGCCGCACATGGCCGGTCGGTATGGCCGCGCGCGATGGCGTTCGCGGCGCTGGGCGCCGCCGAGTTGCTCAGCGTCGATCCTGACCATGCGGCGGCGCGTCACCTCATCGATGACTACGCCGCGGGTGTGGCAGAGCCGAACGGCGACCGGGATTGGCCATGGCCTGAGGCACGGCTGTCGTACGCCAATGCGCTACTGCCCGAGGCGATGATCGCGGCCGGCGTCGCCCGGGACGACTCGGAGCTGTGCCAGCACGGCCTGGACCTGTTGGAATGGCTGATCGATGGCGAGACCGTCGACGGGCACCTGTCGGTGAGCCCGGCCGGGGGCTGGGCGGCAGGCGATCCTCGGCCCGGATTCGACCAGCAACCCATCGAGGTGGCCACGCTGGCCGATGCGTGCGCCCGCGCCTCCGATGTGGACGCCAGCGCGCTCTGGCCGAACACCGTCCGGGCAGCTGCGGCCTGGTTCCAAGGCACGAACGATGTCGGAGCGACGATGTGGAATCCGGCAACCGGCGGCGGATTCGACGGACTGCAGGCCGACGGGGTCAACCTCAACCAGGGCGCCGAGTCGACGCTCGCGGTGCTGTCCACGTTCCAGCAGGCCCGCCGCCTGGTCACGGTGTCCCAATGACCGCAGTGCGGTCGGGGCTGGTCACACGAAGCAGGCTGCGGTTGACCGCAGACCCGGCACGGGTGATCACCCGGCTGTTCGTTCCGGGGCAGGAGGGCTTCGAGGTCCAGGATTCGCGCGCCGGTGCCGTGCTGCAGCGAGTGCTGGCGCTGGACGAGGCCGACGTGCGGTCAGCGCTCGACAGCGTCGTCCGTCGATTCGACCACCGGCACCGTGATCTGGCTGGTACCTTTCGGCGCCATGCGCGCGAGCTCGCTGATCGCCTCGAGCCCGGCACCAAAATCTCCGAGACTCGAATGTTGTTGGTGGGTGCGACATTCACCAGTGAGTTCGCGATCGAGGGGGCAGCACTGTGCAATCCGAGCATCGTCGCGCACCCTGATCAGACGGGTGTGGCCGCGGGCAGTCTGCGATTTGTGCTGAGCGTCAGGGGAATCGGGGAGGGGCATCGGTCCTCGATCGGGTTTCGGACGGGCACCGTGGACCATGCGGGCTGCGTCACGATCGACGATCGAGCTCCGGTCGCCACTGTCGGCACCGTGGTGCCGACACTGCTCGACGCGGTGGTGTTTCGCAGCGAGCTGGCCCGATTGGACGACGCCGGCGAGGCCGCCGACTATGTGCTCGACGCGCTGGGCGACCAGTTCACCCGCACCGACCTCGATGAACAGGTGGACAAGCTGCTGCTCCACCGCAGCACCCGCAAGCACGCGCCGGCGACCATCGCGCTGATCCGGGATATCGCCGATCGGTCGTATGCTGTCGAATTCTCCTCAGCCACAGACATTTCCGAGCATGTGCTCTGGCCGGCAACTGGTGCCGAGGCGGCCGGCATGGAAGACGCGCGCTTCGTCCGCTTCGTCGACGACGACGGTACCGCCACCTACCACGCCACCTACACGGCGTACAGCGGATCGCAGATTCGTCAGCAGTTGTTGACGACCGACGACTTTCGCTCGTTCACGTCGATGCCGATGGTCGGCGCGGCGGCCGCGAACAAGGGCCTGGCGCTGTTTCCCCGCCGGATATCCGGACGGTTCGCAGCGATGTCCCGGTCGGACCGGGAATCGAACACCCTGGCCTACTCCGACCACCTTTCGGTGTGGAGCGATGCGTCGACCTGCCAGCGTCCGGTAGAGGCCTGGGAGACACTGCAATTGGGCAACTGCGGGGCACCCATCGAGACCGACGCGGGCTGGCTCGTGCTCACCCATGGTGTCGGTCCGATGCGGACGTACTCGATCGGCGCGGTTCTGCTCGACCTCGATGACCCGACCCGGATCATCGGTCGGTTGCCGGAGCCTCTGCTGAGCCCCGAGAGTGACGAGCAGGACGGCTACGTGCCGAACGTGGTGTATTCGTGTGGCGCCGTGGTGCACGGCGACACCCTGGTGCTGCCCTACGGTATCGGCGATGCCGCAATAGGTTTCGCCACTGTGCCGCTGCCGGAGCTACTGGCGGTGCTGCGTCTTTAGGGCCTATTGCGGGACGTGCAGCCGCACCATCCGCGTCGTCGAACTCTCGTCCAGCTCGACGACGTCGGTGCGCGAGCGCAGGAAATCGCTGAAAGACCGGAATCCCAGGGACTTTTCGCTGAACGACGGGTCCATCCGCTTCATCTGCGCCTTGACCGCCGAGTTGTGCAGCCACTCGACGTCGTCCTTCTCCAGCCCGATCTGCAGCGCGCGGGTCAGTAGAGCGGTCGCCGAGATCTGAGGATCCGGGGGTTCGGGCTCGGTGGGCTCGGTGGGTTCGGCGGTGCGGCGGGCGCGTTTCGGCGGCGCTGATTCGGCGGACGGCTCGAGTGCCGGGACGCCGGGCAGCGCGTCGTAGCTGACGAACTCGTCGCAAGCCGCCGCGAGCGCCCGGCTCGACGATCCGGCCACCCCGATACCCACCACGTACCGGCCAAGACGCTTGCAGCGCTGGGCCAGCGGAATGTAGTCCGAATCGCCGGCGGCGATGACGACGTGGGTGAGGTCGGGTAGCCGGAACATGTCTTCGACCGTGTCGACGGCCAGCCGGATGTCGGCGCCGTTCTTGCCGTACGCCGCGGCGGGGAAGAGCTGCACCAGGTCCACCGCGCGGCCGACGAGCTGCTGGCGGTAGCCGGCGTTGACGTCGGCGGACCAGTCCGCGTAGGCGCGGGTGAGCACCAACGTGCCGAAGGACGACGCGAAATCCAGCACCGCCCCGACGTCGACGGTGGCCTGGGTCAGCTTGTCCTGTTCGAGGCCCTTGGCCTTGTCTTTCTGAAACGAGTTGCGGCCGTGGACCTGGTCGTACCGCGATATCACGATGTTGTCGAAGTCGAGGTAGACCGCTACGCGGCTGGCAGCGGTATCCGTCATCTGTCTAGTGTCGTCTATCCCGGCGAGTAAAAGCTCCGAACCCCACTCGGGCGCCCTTTTTTGCGCGCCAATGCATAACCTGTCGGGGTGCTCACCGAACTGATCGCCCTCAGCGGCGGGTCGTACCGCATGGGTTCGCAGGGCTTCTACCCGGAGGAAGCGCCGGTCCACGATGTGACAGTCGCGCCGTTCTCGATCGAGCGGCATCCGGTCACCAACGGGCAGTTCGCCGAATTCGTCTCCGAGACCGGCTATGTCACCGTTGCCGAGCAACAACTCGATCCGGCAGCGTTTCCCGGTGTGCCCGCCGAAGACCTCATTCCCGGTGCGCTGGTGTTCCATCCCACCGCGGGACCGGTGGACTTACGCAACTGGCGGCAATGGTGGACCTGGGTGCCCGGCGCCTGTTGGCGGCATCCCTTCGGTCCCGAATCGTCGATCGCAGACCGGCTCGACCACCCGGTGATCCAGGTCGCCTATCCGGACGCGGCGGCGTACGCGGCGTGGGCGGGACGGCGACTACCCAGTGAAGAGCAGTGGGAGTACGCCGCCCGCGCGGGCGCGACGACGGTCTACGCCTGGGGCGACGACGTGCGGCCCGACGGGCAGCTGATGGCCAACACCTGGCAGGGCCAGTTCCCCTACCGCAACACGGGTGCGCTGGGCTGGGTGGGCACGACACCCGTTGGCACGTTCCCGCCCAACGGCTTTGGGTTGGTCGACATGATCGGCAACGTGTGGGAGTGGACCACCACCCGGTACACGCCGCGGCATCAGGACAATCCCGAGGTCTCCGGATGCTGCCCGGCGCCGTCCGGTGACCCGGCGATCATGCAAACCCTCAAGGGCGGCTCGCACCTGTGCGCGCCGGAGTACTGCCATCGGTACCGGCCGGCGGCGCGGTCGTCGCAGTCACAGGACAGCGCGACATCGCACATCGGGTTCCGCTGCATCGCCGACTGAGCTGGCGCGCGAATCGGTCGCCTCTCCGTTCGTCGCCAACCTCGCCGGAGGAAAGGCCTTGCAGTTCAACGGACTTGACGACGCAAGCTTGGGTCGGCTGAACCGGATGTCGGGGCGGTTGGGCGCGTAGGCGCTTGGGTGCTTCATCGAATCCGGTGCCCAATGACGGCGTTGCTAGCGCGACGCTGACGTCGAGCCAATTGCCAGACACGGGAAACTGGCGGACTTCTCCGGGCGGCACGGGCATGATGGACGTATGGATTGGACACGACTGACCCGATTGGTTCGCGCGTTGGGCGCTGTCGCGGCGGTGGTCGTGTCGCTGCTGTGCGGACCGATCGCCGGGACGGCGAGCGCGGCGGTCGCGGCACCGGCGGGTGACGTCATCTCCATCGGTGACCCCAACGCCCTCGGACAGGTCGATCTCTACCTGGACCCGCTGTGCCCGTACAGCGGCAAGCTGATCCAGAAAGAAGGCGACGAGCTGGGCCGTCGTATCGAGAACGGCGCAATTCGGGTGAACCTACGGCTGGTGAATTTCCTCGAAAAGTATTCGGCGAGTGGCACATACGATCGCCGGGCGATCTACGCCGCGTTCGCCGTGGCCGGCGAGTCGAAATCGAGTGACGTGGCGTGGCGCTTCGTGCAGCAGATCTTCTCGAAAGAGCACCAGCCGAAAGAGGGCGGGCCGACGGATCTGAGCAACGATCAGCTGGCTGTCTTGGCGGGGGATGCCGGCGCACCGCAGCAGGCCCAGGACCTGATCCGGGTCGGCCTGCCGGTCGGCTACGACTCCCGGGCGATCGCCGCCAACAACCTCAAGCTCCTGCACGAGTTTCCGAACCCCGGTGTGCCGCAGGTCGTGATCGACGGGCAGATCATCGACGACGACGATTGGCTGAGCCGGATTCCGGCCTGAGCGCTGGCCAGTAGCGACGATCCCACCTCGGTAGGCCGTCCCGTTCTTCGACGGGGCGGCCTCGTGCGTTGCGGCGTCAGGGAGACCGTGGCGCCGGGTAGGGGGATGTGTTCGGGCTCCCTACGTCGAGCGTGGGCCGTGGCGTGATCCGCGACGGCGTGTCGACCCAGCAAGGCGCACGTTCGACGTACGGCGTTTCTCTGCAGCTCGGGTGAACCGACAGTCTCGCGCCCGGGCCGGCCTGGGCGCGGTTCCCCCGATTGGGGGACACGGGATTCACCCGGTGCGGGGGCCGGTTGGCGGATACCAGTCGACGTCGCCGGACGGCATTCTTAGTTCAACATCGGAACACACCGGAAAGAACTTGAAAAGCCTTCCCGCACAAAGGAGTCGACATGAACCTCACCCACCGCATCGCCGCCGGATTCGCCCTCGCCGCCGCCCCGGCCGTCATCTTCCTGGGCGCCGCCACCGCGCACGCCGATGTCTCGACCAACAACACCCCGGTCGGTACCCACCACGCGTTCCCGCATCAGCAGAACGCCCCGCAGCCGGGCACCCCGGTGCATCACCACCACCAGCACAACCACCGCTGAGACTTTCTGTCACCGCTGAGGCCGCCCCTGTCATCGACGGGGCGGCCTTACGCACTGGGGCTGACAGTCCTGCCGAGGAACGCCAAGAGCTTCGTGGTGCGCGACGCATCCGCCGGCGCAAGCTGCGCCGGCCCGAACGCGCCGGGGCGTCGCAGGAGCTGCTCCGGAACCGACTGGACCAGCCCTTCGGACAGGGCGAGCAGGTCGTCGGGCAGCTCGATCGATTCGCCCAACGAGCGGTGCAGGTCCCAGCTGTGCAGCGCCAGATCAGCCACCGGGAACATCAGCGCCCGGCGCAGCGAAACCTCGCCCTGCGGGGACTTGCGTAGGGCATCGAGGTCCGCCGTGGGGAGGGCGTCGCGCAGTCGAATGCCCAACTCGCTCAGGTGCGTGGCAGGGTCGTCATACATCCAGTCCGAGGGTTTTGAAGGTCCGTCCCACAGCTCGCCGTCTTCGACCAGCACGATGACCCTGGTGGCGCTACCCGTTGTGTGCCCGACCAATTCGCGCACCGTCCACTCCTGCAGGTTCGACGGATCGTCCCAGCGCTGCGCGGGAATCTCCCGCACCGACGCGGTGAACAGGTCGAGTGCCTCGGCGGCCAACACGTCAATTCGGGGAGTCGTGTCTTCGCTCATAGACACCACCGTACGAGCGGGCACCGACAGAATCTGGCTGCCGAATCGAGGCGACGGTCGGCCGGCGCCGAACCGTCGCCGGTTCGCTAATTGGCCTGATCAGGGCCAGTCCCCGTACCCTTCCACGGTGACCGCGATCGATCCCGACGAGCTCAGCACCTGCCTGCGGGTGCTGTCCGAGGCGAGCGCGCTGCCGCCCGAGCACCCCGACGCCGTTGCTGTGCGCCTGGCCACCGCGAAGATGTTCAAGGCGTTGAAGAAGGAGCGCCGGACCGCCAAACGCGACGCGATTGCGGCCGCTGACCGCGCCGTCATCGCCGCTACAGCCACGGGTGCACCGGGACGGATCGACGATGAAACCCAGGGGCTACCGCTGGTATCCACCACGGTCGGGGCCAGTGCGGGCACCCTGCTGCGCTCGCGGGCCTGCTACATCTGCAAGAACCACCACACCGTGGTCGACGCGTTCTACCACCAGCTTTGTCCGGACTGCGCCGCCTTCAACCGGGCCAAGCGGGACGCTCGCACCGACCTGACCGGTCGTACCGCCCTCCTCACGGGTGGGCGCGCCAAGATCGGCATGTACATCGCGCTGCGGTTGTTGCGCGACGGCGCGCACACCACGATCACCACCCGGTTTCCCAATGACGCGGTACGCCGCTTCGCCGCGATGGAGGACAGTGGCGACTGGTTGCACCGGCTGCGGGTCGTGGGAATCGACCTGCGTGACCCGGCTCAGGTGGTCGCTTTGGCCGACGAGGTGGCCGCGCAGGGGCCGCTGGACATTCTCATCAACAATGCGGCACAGACGGTGCGCCGCCCGCCGGGCTCGTACGCCGCGCTGGTGGAGGCCGAGCGCACCCCGCCGCCGGAGTTGGTGGACGTCATCACCTTCGACCACGTCAGTGACGCGCATCCGCATGCCCTGGCCGGGAGCCTCGGCGAGCACCCCTCCGCGCACGCGCTGACCGAGCTGGCTCTGACCGCGCGCAGCGCGTCGCCAGAGCGGATCGCCGCCGGCCTGGCGATCGACGCGGGTGGGTTGTTGCCGGACACCGCGTCGGTCAACAGCTGGACCCAGCGGGTGCACGAGGTCGACGCGATGGAGCTCCTCGAAGTGCAGCTGTGTAACCAGACGGCGCCGTTCATTCTGGTGAGTCGGCTGCGTCCGGCTCTCGCCGCCTCGCCCGCCCGCCGCAAGTACGTGGTGAACGTGTCGGCGATGGAAGGCCAGTTCAGCCGCGGCTACAAGGGCCCCGGGCATCCGCACACCAACATGGCCAAGGCCGCGCTGAACATGCTGACCCGCACGAGCGCGGGGGAGATGCTGGAGCAGGACGGCATTCTCATGACGGCCGTCGACACCGGCTGGATCACCGATGAACGCCCGCACCCGACCAAGCTGCGGCTGGCCGAAGAAGGTTTCCACGCGCCGCTGGATCTGGTGGATGGTGCTGCGCGCGTGTATGACCCGATTGTGCGGGGCGAATTGGGCGAGGACATCTACGGGTGCTTCTTGAAGGACTACGCGAAGAGTCCTTGGTAGCGAGACCCGTCGGGCCGAGCACCGCTCACCCCGCGATCGGGCGGCGCACATCCAGCTGGGCAAGGTCGGCGGCGATACGCCCGGCTGACCATCCAGCGCCGTCGGACGCCGACATCATGCGAGGGATCGTCGATGGGAAGAGCTTGTCGGTGAGGTCATCGGTTGCCTGGCTGCGCGCTGCCAGCACCGGAAGGAGCCTGTCGAGGTCCAGTTCGGTGGCCGCCGTCGTAGAGGTGGCGGTGAGGCGTTCACCGATGCGTGCGGCGTACGAGAGGAGAAATGACTGGCGAAACGAGCGGGTACGGGCTTGCGCGCCGGTGGTCGTACGGCCCACCGCCAGCATCGCGCGGTTGGCCTGGACCAAGAGCGAAGTAGAAAGCAGCTCAACGAATTCCAGATCGCAGTCGGCACCGATGACGGCGACGAATCCGACCTTCTCCGCGCATACGATGCGACACCGGTTGGCCGTAGCCACGGCCTGTACCAATGCTGACTTGGCGATGACGTAGGGATTGTCGATCCAGATTCGTCGAGCGGTCGCCTCGGCTGCGCGACCGCGCTCGTGGTCGCGGATTGCGTGGTGCAGCGAGTATCTGCTCATCAGTTCTTGCGCCTTGGCTGACAGGGTTTCGGCTTCTTCGGGAAAGTTGGTGGCCTCAGCCTTGGCCAGCAGCGCGCGCACCCGGCTGAGCGCTTTGGCGTCGGCCGTGTTCGGCTCGACCGCGGCATGCTGGTGCTCGCCGGGCAACGGCAGCAACGGTTGGAGTTTCGGCAGGGTTCCCAGGAACCGCAGCACCTTGAGCATGACGGTCAATGCCGCGTGATGGTCGACGGCGTTCCTGTCCGCCCAGTCCCGTAGCTGCCAAGCGCCGGGCACGACTGTCGCGGGCAACGCGGCGAGTTCGGCGCGCCATCGCGGGTGCAAGGTGGAGACGGGATACTGCCGGGACTCGCGCACGACGGCCTCGGCCAAATATCCGGCTGCTGAAGTGTCGAGGCGGCGGCGGGCGAACTCGTGCAGATCGTTGGGTGACCAACCCACCCGCCACGCGACGCCGATCGCATCGGTCAGCGCCGCTTCGGCGGCAATGTCGAGATCGTTTGCCCGACTTGGGAATTCGTTCAGTAGCTCCGCTGCGTGGAAGTCCGCGTCGTGGGCGGGGCAATGCGCAGATTTGTACAGGGCAGCGGTGAGGTGGTCGAGGATGGCGGCCCGGTCGTACCCGGGATCGGTGCTCCGGTGTTCTCGTCGGGGCGATGTGCGGCGGCGGTCGTGGTGCTTGGCGGTGCGCTTCTGGCGGTTACGGCGGCTCATGCCGGGAGTCTGGCGCAACGGTCCGACAAGTAGCCGCGACTACCGCGCACACCACCGCAGTGTGGTTCAGTGCAACCGGGCCGCGTCGCCGGCGCGGCGCATGTACGCGGTGAAACGCTGGAGCTGGTGATCTTGCTGAGCGCGTGTACCGACGGACACGACCGGAGCAACGTGCCCGCACGCGGCAGCCTGTGGTCCTACGCTGCGAACCATGTCTGTTGACCGTGCTGGGTTCGTCGTGGGTTGTATCCGCCTTGCGTCGGGGGTCTCGTTCCTGGTCGACCCAGCCCGGGCCAATCGGGTGTGGGGTGACCCCGAGAAGCCGACGGGATCGACGTGGTTGCTGCTGCACTCAATGGGTTACCGCGATGCGTTGATTGGCGGGCTGCTCGCCGCGGCGGCGCTGCGTGGTCGGGACACCCGCGGTTGGTTCCTGGCCTCGGGTGGTGCCGACGCGGCAGATCTGTTGGGCGGCATGGGTGTTCATCATGAGATGAGGCCGTCGCAGAAGTACATCGGTCTCGGAGGTGCCGTCGTCGGGATCGGTGTCGGGCTGTGGGGTGCGACGCGGCGCCGGTCTCGTGGTGTGGGAGCTGCCGTCACTGCCTGACCGAGGGTTGGGCGCGCGTTATGCCGCCATCCGCGCTGAGGTGGCTGCCGCGATCTGGTTGAGGTGGCCGGTGGCGACCTGCACCGAACTCTGGTGGGGGAGCGCGTCGACGTACTCGTAGGTGATGTGCGGCAGGGTCGGCGGGTTGGTCGCGTAGAAGGCGACGGCCCGGTCGATGGCCTCGACGAGGGCGGGGCCGCCCACGATCGGGTCGGTGACGAGCGCCAGCACCTGCTGGGCGAGGCTGCCCTGGCCGGTGAGTCCGGCGATCAGTGCGATGGCCGCGTTGATGCTGATGCCGAGTTGGACCGCGGCCTTGTAGACGGCGGTGATGTCGCGGCCGGCCTGGTTGTTGGGGGTGGTGGTGTAGAGGTCGCCGGGGTTGGCGAAGTCCCACCAGGTGTCAATGCCGTTGGCGTCCTTGGGGATTTGCGCGGCGGTCAGGTTGGTGGCGGCGATGCCGCGACCGCCGGGGTCGGTGCCGCCGGGGAAGGTGTGGCCGGTCAGGCGCCACGGGTTGCCGAAGGTGTAGCCGCCGATCAGGTTGGGCCGGGCCCACTGCAGGCTGCCGGTCATGATCTCGGCCAGGACCCGGGAGGCGGCCTCGGCGCCCTGGCTGTAGCCGCCGAGGGCGAAGGTCTGCTTCGGGTAGTTGGTGATCCAGCCGATCGCGTTGGTCACCGCGATCCGGACCGACTCGGCGTAGCTGGGGGAGAGCGGTGCGCCGGGCGGGATGGGCCCGAAGGTCCAGGGCGCTTGGATCGGGACTTCGAAGACCAGGTCTGGGTCGGCGGCGTGGATGACGTCCGAGGGATAGCCGGTGCCGGGGGCGGCCCAGGTGCCGGCGAAGGTCAAGACCGCGTGGCGGACGTGGTAGACCCCGGAGATGTTGGCGGCGATATCACTGAAAGTGGTCATCGCTCAGCTCATTTCGCGGTGGTGGGGAGTCCGTTTGCTTTGCGCCACTGGATGGCGAATTCCATGAGTTCGATGAGCACGTCGCCGCTGTCGCGGGTGATGCCGTCGCTGAAGGTGTGCACCCAGGCGATCTGCTCGGCGGTGGTCACCTGCTGTTCAAAGGCGTCGAAGGTGCCCTGGTAGGTCTGGCCGTTGTGGGTGGAGTTCCACGGGCCGCGGTTGGGGTCGTCGACGATGTCGCCGATGTTGCGCGGGTGGCGGGCCAAGACCGCACGCCAGGGTTGGGGCATGCCGTTGGCCGTGACGCCGGAGATGTCGGTCTGGAGTGATTGTGCATCAGCCATGGTGGTGCCTCCTGGGTTGTGGCGCTTGTTCTCCCTGGACGTGCGGCCGTGGGCTGGAATGCCTTGTGGCGAGAGCTTTTGTGATGCGAGAGGCTGGCGGTCGGGGGTGGTCCCCAGACCGGTGTGCCGCCTCATGTCTCGTCATGGCCCGCCTTATTTGACTAGGTCGTCCAATTTCCACAGTAGGCCGGGATTGATAGGCCGTCGAACTTGTCGGTGGGCGGTGCGACGATGTGCGGCTCACTCAAATCAGGAGGAAGACATGAAGAAATTGTTGGTGGCAGCGATGACCGTCGGGGTGGCTGTGGCGTTGAGCCCGACGGCAGCGGCCGAGCTGTCGTGGACGATGCCGAACCTGGTCGGGATGGATCTGCAGGGCGCTCAGGATGCGATCCAATCGCTGACCCGTGGTGCGGTGTGGTTCAGCGGGTCGACGGATCTGACGGGCAAGGGCCGGGCGCAGATCATCGATCGCAACTGGCAGGTATGTACGTCCACGCCGGCGGCGGGGGCGACGATCACGACGAGTACCGCGGTCAGGTTCGGGGTGGTGCGGGATAAGGAGAAGTGTCCGTGATGGCGGACTCGGACTTGAGCATGTTCGTGTCGAACGCATGGCGGGCGCGCTTCGGTTGGGACACCATGACGTCGCAGCAAAAGGTGACGCTGGCTGCGTATGGCCTCGCGATGTTCCGTGAAGGATCGGACGCCGCGCGGTCATCGGTGCTCTGTGACGACATCGACAAGGTCAAGTACGAAGGCCGCCTCGTGATCTTGGACGACAGAAGTCGTTGGGAAGTCGACCCCTTCGACGTCGGCGCTGTCGACATGTGGAACTCCGGCGACAAGATCGCGATCATCCCGGCGTCATGTACAACCTGACCGATGCCGACCATGCTGATGTGTCAGAAGAGGAATGATGCATGGCAAGAGGCACGCTACGGGGAATGGTGATGAATCGACTCCCGTTCGAGCGCGGACCACTCTGTGACTTACTAACGCGCCAGCGCGCGCGAGCCTTACCTGTTCAGGCCCCGGTCCGTTGCATCGAGCTTGACGAGGGCAATATCGACGTGCGTTTCGACAACCTCGTTTAGCAGTACGGGCGGGTTGCTGCGTCATCCTGGCGTATCCGTCAATTAGGCTCGCAAACACAGTAAACTGACAGCTCCGGCAGTTCTGGGGGTCGTGAGCTGCAACGCCGTTGTCAATTCTGCTGCTGAGTAGACGATGCGCGTGATAGTGAAACAGTTGAGTACTAGGGGGCCAAGTGTTCAGCATCTACGACAGCAAAGTTAGATGCGGCGAATCGGCCCACTGTGGAATCGCCGAGCGGACTTCTGCCGGACTAAGTCGATACGTTGGCAGATTTCGCCGCGTTGGTTCCCTCCAAGGTGCGAGACCCGCTTCATTGTCGGTGGTCTGTGTGATGCTGTCGGGCTGCCTCGCAGAAGGGCCGAGGTTCGAATGAAGGAGCGTTTGATGCTCGGGCGCACTACCGCCAACCTAGCCACTCACTACTCAAGGTCGGCGTGCGATGACTGACGTGACGACGAAACGGAAAGTTTCGGCATACGAACTGCTGGATATCCGGGAGCGGCAGTGGCGCGCGCGGGCAGAGGCAGTTTCGCTCGCTGCCGAGACGCTGGACGAAATCCCCGCTCCACGCCGAGAGAAGGCGCTCGAAGCGTTTGGGCGATTGCTGTCCAAGCAGGGTCCAGGCGCTGCGCGTGACCGAATGCTTCGGCGGTGGCCTGCCGTCCATGTGCTTGCGACTGCGGGCGTAGCAGCCGATCACTATGAGCGGGGGACATTCTGGCCCAAGCTGGTTTCGATTGTCGGCATAGACCCGGACCCTGAGTTTCAGAAGCATTGGGGCGAGGCGTTCTTGGATAATCTTCGAAAGCTCCAACTTCCGGCCTTCGAGAATGACGGCGATGCAGGTACCAGGTACGTCGGTCGGATTCTCCTCCACGCGGGAATGCCGACGTATTGCCTCGATGACTTCTTCAAAATCCTTTCATGGAAGCGAAGCAGCACCACAGGTTTGACGCCGCAAGAGTTCATTTCCTGGGCTGCTGAGAAAGCCGCCGGCTCGGGTTTCAAGAGCGTTGACATGCCCGTGCAACGGTTCGTCCGTTACGGCGATGAGTTCGCGGTCGACGTCGTTGAACGTTCGTTCGAGCTGCTTGACGCGGTCGCGTTGGGTGCGTCCGCCGAGGATGTTGCATTGCCACAGCGTTTTTGGGAAGTGGCTCGTGAGTTTCACGACAAGCGAGGCATCACGCGCGTTGCTGACCACGGCGCGGGTGAAGCAACAACCAGCCTGCGGCCGCGACTAGTTCTCGATCCATTCGGGCAGGGTTTGCTGCTCAGGCTGCCTCCAGTAGGTGACGCGCCTGATGGAAAGGCTGTCTGGCTTGTTGCGCTCGGCGAGGAAGTGCAGCGAGTTGCAACCGAATCGCTCTGGCCGGGATCTCATGAGCCTGCACCACAGACCGATGTAGCAGTCGGCAAGCCAGTGCGCTCAGCCTCGGTGGCTCTTGCCGGACGCGAGGATCTTCAGCTTCCGATGATGGTCGTGGACGACAGGGATCCGTTACTCGCTTTTGGCGAGGACTGTGAGTTGATTCCGGCCAGCATGCCGATGCCGGCAGCGAAGGTCTGGCTCCTGTATCCAGGCAGCCTGGACGATCTCAAGGCGTCTGGAAAATTCCGGGTCGGCATTGAGAGTCCGTTGCCGCCAGGGTGGGATGGATTTTGCTTGCTGCAGGCCGATCTCTCGGAAGCGGATGACATATCGATCGGCGGCAGCACGCGTAGTGTGCGGAAGTTGGCGGCGGCGCGAATCGACACCGCGGATCCCGTTCGCGGTATCCGGACGAGCTCTGGGCTACCGGTCATCGCGACCTTGCCGCAGATCCGAATTCCAGCAGGCATGACCAATGCCGACTGGGACATGTCCCTGTTGGATAGCGCCGGCGATGTGATTACTCGTCAACGAGTGTCTGGAACTGAAGACCCGAATACATTGTGGGACAAGCTACCTCGACCCATCATCGGCACATTCACCTTACGAATTCGAGGCCCGTGGGGGCGCGGGGCCAGCAGGAATTTCACCATCGTTGAGGGCCTGTCGTTGTCGATGACCCCGCCTTGGCGGCGGTTCGTTCCAGCCGGACTTCTGCCGTGCTCGGTCACGGTCCAGGCTGCTGACGGCGTTGAATTATCGTGGACGCAAATCGAATTCGGTGAGCGCGACCGCGAACATCGGCTTAGAGTTGGCGTGGGCGGCGAATTTCGGTCGTTGGTCGTTTCGCCTCCGCACATGACAGTCGCCTACCAGTCGGTGAACTTATCGATCAATCCATCGGTTCGGCCGTTGTCCCTCATATGCGAAGACTTGCGGGAGCACGGAGGCCAGTTAGTGCTCGACGTAGGTTCAGCGGCTGAGCCTGTGCTGCATGTCTTTTCGAACCATCACATGGTTCAAACGCTGTCAGCGCACAGTAGTCGCGTTGGCGTGTACCGATTCAACCTGGCTGAGATTGCCGACACACTCGCGGATCACCCGCACGTTAGTTTGGCTTTGAGTAATGACGGTGAGCTTGTTGTTGCGACGTTGAGGCCGCGAACACTCTTCACCGGCATTGAACTGAGTGGGCGCGAGCTTGAACTCACCGACTGCGTGAATGTCGACGGCCTAAGTACGTATTTGTTCGCCACCCGTGCACCATGGCGCGATCCTGCTTGTGTTCCAGTTACCGACGGTCGAGTTAGGTTGCCGGACTGGCTAGTTGACGCCGGACCGATTCGTGTGATGGCTCGAATCGAAGACCCATGGGTTCCGTTGCCGCCGCCGGAGTGGCCTCAGCCTGGCCAATCCAGGCTGGTCGAAGCAGAAGGATGGGTTGGTGGCGGCGATGCAGAGGAAACCGCGATCTCGATGTTCCTGGCTGGTGACGCGTCACAAGGCGTAGAGGTCATCGACTTCGCACGGCTATGGACCGCGAGGGCGTTACTGCCGAACTTGGGCCTCGGCGCTCGGATCAGAGAAGTCTCCGATGCGATTGATACCGAGGTTTATGCCAACCCGGCGGAGGCATTGGCTGCGCTTACTGGCTCTGAGGCCCCTAGCGAAGCGATTCCGTCATTGATGGTGCGCTCTGGTCTCGCATGGGCGAATTTGGCTGACGCGCACGCGGACTCAGCTCCTCCGTGGACGGTGCGTGGTGCACTTCCGGCGGCATTGCTGTCAGCAGCAGACTCTCTGTGGTCCGATGACGAGATTGACGCCGCTGTCGGAGTCTGCGGTGACGCCGTCACCGGGTTGTTGGATGGCGACGACCCGTATGCGAGTGCCGGACGCATCGACGAGTCAGCTGAGCTTTTGGACCAAAACTCGGCTCTGCGTGAGCAGTTCATCAGGGCGGCGGGTCTAGTCCCACAGGGCCTGCTGTCCGCGGATTCCCGGGTCCTTGCGGTGATGGATCTCGTTGCGCAGCGTCGAGATCCGCGTCTTGAATGGTTAATGCGACATGCACGCAACGTTTTGACGGAAGCCGAGCGGCTGATCCGGATGATTGGTGATGAGGCAACGCAGAAGGCGTTTGATGCGCGCCAACATCACTCGAGAGTAGACGGATGGCGTGTCGTTCCTGCGATCTCGATGGCTCTGGCACTCGCAGCCAGACACGCTTCGCGTGGCCATGCTGATGCGCTTCGCTGGATGCAACGTGAACAACGCGCGTGGGAGAGCCTTGCTGCGGTCGTGCCTCAGCTAGTCACTATCGATTTGATCATCGCGGAGCTCGTCGTAGGGCGTCGCGCACAGGAAGCAGAGACATCAGAATGACCAACAGCATCGATGCAGTATCGACTTCCGAGGCGATCAAGGCGACCTATCGTCGCTACTTGTCATCGCTTCTTGCCGTGAGAGATCCGAAGGTCGACGCTGCGCTTCGCGAAGCCATCGACGGTACCGACATGCTTGACAAGGGTCCGTACCTAGAAGCGACACCGCCGTACGCGCCAGGAAAGTCCGCACGCGCCCTCATCTCGGAAGGCGTTCTCGCGCCGAGTTTCGCCGACTTGGCCAGTGACGCCTTGCCGTTGGACCGGCCGTTGTATGTACATCAGGAGCAGGCGGTCCGCAAGGTCGCAGACGGACGAAACATCCTGGTGGCGACGGGAACTGGCTCCGGTAAGACCGAGTCATTCTTGTTCCCGATTCTCGACAGCTTGGTCCGAGAACGAGAGCAAGGCACTCTGGGCCCGGGGGTGCGAGCGCTGCTGCTCTACCCAATGAACGCCTTGGCTAACGACCAGATGAAGCGCCTACGTAGCCTGCTGGCCAATTGCCCCGACATCACTTTTGGGCGTTACACGGGCGAGACTGAGACTGACCCACGTAAGGCCCGAGAGTTGTTCGCAGAGTTGAACATAGACGAGCCTCTGCTACCCAACGAAATCCTGAGCCGGCAGGAGATGCGGGAGCGTCCGCCGCATCTGCTGCTCACCAACTACGCGATGCTCGAATACTTGCTACTGCGTCCGCTCGATATGGACTTGTTCGCCATCGGCGATGAATCCAAGTGGCGCTTCCTCGTAGTCGATGAAGCGCATGTCTACGACGGGACTCAAGGTGCGGAGATCGCGATGCTACTGCGTCGTGTTCGCGACCGAGTTGCACCCGATGGGGCGATTCAGTGCATCGCCACATCGGCCACAGTGGGTAGTGATTCGGATCCGAGTGCCGTGACTCGATTTGCTTCGAACCTCTTTGGTGAAGATTTCGCGTGGGATCCGAATAACTCTCGCAACCAAGACATCGTTATGGCTCGGCGTGTCGATGCACCGACTGGACCGTACTGGGGTCCATTGAGCGCGGCCGACTATGTTGCACTTGCAGCTGAGTCCGACGTCGATGCGGCAGTACTAGCGGCAGCGGGCAAAGGTGGATGGCTGCGGGCCGAAGACAGCGAGATGACCGCAGCCACAGCGCTTTCCCACGAGAAGTCGCTCGCGCTGATGCGGTCCACGCTTGCTAATGGCCCTCAAACATTCAGTCGGGTGGCGACAGCGACCTTTGGCAACTCAGTGAATAGCGAAGCAGGACTCGCGGCAATGGTGGACCTCGCCAGCTCACTGAAGGAGCGAGACCAGACCACTCCATTGTCGGCCCGCTATCACCTGTTTCTCAGAGCGACGGAGGGCGCCTTCAGCTGCCTCTCGTCGAAGGGGCCGCATGTCCAGTTGGCGCGGCACTCGGTCTGCCCTGAGACGGGATGCGAGGCACCCGTATTCGAGATCGGGTCGTGCAAGCGATGCGGCGCAGTCCATGTCTATGGCACGCCGACACCGGAAAACGGAGCAATCTACTTGCGGCCGAGAAAGGCTGGCAGCAAGGGGATTTGGCTTGTTCTTGGTGACCATGACGGGCTTACCGACGAAGACGAGGAAGCCGTAGTTGATGACCTCGACGAGGTCTCAGCCGACGGGGCGAAGCTGTGTACACACTGCGGTGTATTGGCGACGGCCGACGCGCAAGCGTGCGGCGGCTGCGGTGCTGCGGAGATGCGGTCGGTTCGCAAGCTCAAGCAGCGGGGCGACGAGATCGCGGGTTGCCTTGTCTGTGGGGCGCGCGGGACAGGCACTGTCCGTGTTTTCGAGACAGGGTCCGATGCCAGTGGTGCCGTTGTCACGACGGCGTTGTACCAAAACCTTCCGGTTGCAGACGATTCGCATGGTGCGCTGTCGCCGGGCGAGGGGCGAAAGCTGCTAGCTTTCAGCGACAGTCGACAGGCAGCGGCGTATTTTGCTCCCTACCTTGGAGATTCGTATGCGCGACTTCAACGGCGGCGTCTGATTTCGCAGGGCATGCTTGCGGCCCATGCTGATGAAGAGCCGGTCGGCATCGAAGACGTCGTGTTCAAAACACGCGCGAAGGCGACCACGGTGAAGCATTTCCCGACTCGAATGACCGCGCAGCAATCAAGCAGGGTTGTCGCGCCGTGGGTTATGGCCGAGGTGCTAGCGACAGATGATCGGCAATCGCTTGAGGGGCTTGGGCTTATCAGCGTGACGCTTGACCGAGACCCACGCTGGCCAGCTCCTGGGCCGCTACTTCAACTGGGGCTTACCGAAGATGAAGCATGGTCCTTCATTCAGGAGTTAGTCAGGACCTTGCGCCAGCAAGGCGCGGTGACCATGCCGGAAGACGTTGCACCGAATGATGAGATTTTCGCTCCACGCTTGGGGCCGATCCGTGTTCGCGGCGAAGCGCCGGAAGCGATACGAAAAGTGCTGTCCTGGATGCCCGGAAGGGGAACGAACCGCCGCGTTGACTATGTCCGCCGTGTCCTCGCCAAGCTGGGTAGTGCAGCTGATGCAGAAGTGCTGCTGAAAGGCGTCTGGGAGTTTCTTCGAAGAAAAGAGACTCCGGTTGATTGGCTGACCTCGTCAACGGAATCTGGCCTGGGACAGGTCTACCAAATTGATCATGAGTGCCTACGGCTGCGATGGGCAACTGGCGATGCGCCGGTCTATCAATGCGGAACGTGTAGGCGCACAGCCCCATTCTCCGTCTGTGGCGTGTGCCCTGCTCTTGGGTGCGAGGGTGCGCTTGAAGTGTTTGTGCCGCCGCCGTTGGGGCAGGACCGTGATCACTACCGGACGCTTTATCGTTCGATGAACGCAGTGCCTATGACGGCGAAAGAGCATACAGCCCAATGGGTTAACACCGAGGCGGCGGCTATTCAGCACCAGTTCGTCCGTGGCGAGATCAACGCGCTGTCCTGTTCGACGACATTTGAACTCGGTGTCGATGTTGGTGAGTTGCAGGCGGTGATGCTGCGGAACATGCCGCCGAGCACTGCCAACTATCTCCAACGCGCAGGCCGTGCCGGTCGGCGAGCAGGTGCAGCGGCTCTGGTGGTTACTTATGCCATGCGGCGATCGCATGACCTCACCCGGTTCAACGAACCTGAGGTGATGATCTCAGGCCAGGTGCGTGCACCCTACGTTCCGCTCGACAACGAGAGAATCGACCGCAGGCACGCCCATTCGGTTGCTATGGCCGCGTTCTTTCGATGGCTTTTCAAAACAACTGGCCGGATTGACCGCAGAGCCGGTGAGTTCTTTCTCGAACAGGACGGAAACGAGCCGTCAGTCAACCTCGTCAACGGGTTCCTCTCGCCGGTTCCAACCGAGGTCACGGAGGCGTTGCAGCGGGTCCTTCCTTCCGGCGTCGCAGCGGAACTGGATCTCGCTGGCGGTGGCTGGGCGACAGCCCTTGTGGTCCACCTGGAGAAGGTCCGAGAAGAGCTTGCAGAAGACGTCAAGACGATGCGGGAGTTGGAGCTGAAGGCGTCCGCCGACGGCAAACACACTCTGGCTCAGCGCTACCAGAAGGTTGGCAATACGCTCAGGGAGCGCGACCTACTCGGGTATCTGGGTAATCGAAATGTACTGCCTAAGTATGGATTTCCTGTTGATTCGGTGGAGTTGCGCACGGATTTTGGGACGGGTAAGTCTAAAGGCGGTCTACTCGATCTCACCAGGGACTTATCTCAGGCGATATACGAATACGCGCCGGGCGGGGAAATCGTAGCAGGGGGCAGTCTTTGGGTGTCGCGTGGTATTTACCGGCTCCCCGGCCGCGACCTGCAGGAGTACTTCTATTACATCTGCAAACGGTGTGGCGGGTTCCGTTATGGCATCGAATCTGCCGAGCAGTCGTGCCAGCACTGCGGACAAGTCGCCGATACCGTTGCTCGTACGGTTACGGTCCCGGAGTTTGGCTTCGTAGCGGCTCCCGATCCCGGTAAGCCGGGACCGCGGCCTCCTAGGCGTTCCTGGGGTGGCGCTGTTCACGTCCTGGCTGAACCCCCCGAAGCTCGCACTTACACAAGGCAATTGAGTGGAGGGTCAATCGCAGTAAAGGCCGGCCCGCGCGGACGACTCATCGCCCTGGCCGACGGGCCGAGTGGTATGGGCTTCTGGGTGTGCGACTGGTGCGGCCACGGGTCAGCCCGAGTTGCAAGCCCTAAGAAACCGCCGAGGCATAACCATCTGCTCAAGAACCAGCCATGCCCAGGGCATCAACGCCTGCTTGACCTTGGACACACGTACGAGACAGACCTTCTCTCGATCGACGTCAACGTCTTTGGAGCTCATGCTGGCCAATCCACCTGGCTCTCAGTGATGTATGCGATTGTTGAAGCGGCATCGGAGCTCCTGGAGATCGCTCGCGACGACATAGGTGGGTCGCTAACACCTGTTGGTGCCGACCGGTGGGCGATCACGCTTTTTGATGCTGTGCCTGGAGGCGCGGGACACGTACTTCAGGTTGAGGCGAATCTTGAGCGGGTCCTCCAACTGGCACTCAGACGCGTGAGTGACTGTGAGTGCGGTCCAGAGACCTCTTGTTACGGCTGCCTGCGCAGCTATCAGAATCAGCGTGATCATGATGATCTGTCTCGGGGCGCAGCGGCGAGTGTCCTCTGTCGGTTGATCGATGACATAGAGATGTCCGACATTCCGGACGTCGATATCGAGGTCATTCCTGACGTGATACCTCAAGACTGGGTTTACCTGTACGAATCTGCATTTGGCTCCGAGCGCGACCTATTGGTTGCTCTAGCAGAGGCAGACGTGACAAGGCCCGAGCTGGGGTTCGAGAGCGCCGGCGGGATTCCGATCGCTATTGCCTGGCCTGACCGGTTGATCGCAGTGGACTACGCGCTGGACGCCAACGACCGAGACGAACTCAAAAAGGACGGGTGGACTGTCTACCCGCTGGAAAAGTTGATCGACGGAAAGAGTCCAGTCTCCATCCAGCATGCCGGTTCATAGGAACCTTGGATTGATCAAGAGCGGCTGGCTAAGGTCACAAATGGAGGGATCGACCGGGAGGGTGGTTCAAACGGCTAGTCGGTGGGCGCGCTGTGCCTAGGTACAAGTTTCGGTGGTCAAACCTGTCCGGCGATCTTGTCGGCGAGCTCTGCCAGAACTTGTTCGACGACTGCACCGGACTCGACCCTGCGGTGGTACTGCAGGAAGCGTACGGCGCCCGCCCGAAGGAGAACTTCGTCGCGGAGGCCTGGGACACGCTTCGTGAATGCTGGTTGCTTCACGACAGCGAGTCGCGTTACCGCATTGTCGAGGAACTGCGGACACTCCGCCACGAAGATGGGCAGCTGAGAACCCGCAAAGACCAAATGGCCTATCTACGCGGGCTGAGTAATGCCAAGAATCTGCGAGCCGTCGTCTTGCAGACCTTCATCGACCGCGGCGAGGTCGAGGCAGAAGAGCCCGAGCCGCCCGAGATCGAACCCAAGCCACCCGCCAAGGCGAAACCCCAACCACCGATCGCAAAACCGAAACCCTCAGCACCACCGACCGGAGATGACGTGCAGACCGCCGCAGTAGACAAACCACAAGACCTCAACGTCGCCCCCGGATCGATCGTGGTCGTCCGCGACGAGGAATGGCTGGTCACCTCGGCCGAGCAGGGAGCCGACGGCTGGCTGGTCCGGGTGCGTGGCCTCTCTGAGTTGGTGGCCGAAACCACCGCCGCTTTCTACTCCAGTCTCGACAAGATCCAAGTACAGGATCCCAAGAAAGCGAAAGTGGTCCCCGATGGCTCGTCGGGCTACCGCGACTCCCGGCTCTGGTTGGAAGCACTGATCAGGAAGACGCCAGTTCCCTACGGGGACCAAAACCTGACCGTCTCGACCCACATGCTTGCCGATGCCCTGGCCTACCAGCGGGCGGCGGTGACCAAGGCACTCGATCCGCAGCACATCCGGCCACGCATCTTGCTCGCGGACGCGGTTGGTCTGGGTAAGACGCTGGAAATCGGCATGATCCTGTCCGAGCTGGTGCGACGTGGCCGTGGTGAACGCATCCTGATCGTCACGCCCAAGCACGTCTTGGAGCAGATGCAGCATGAGCTGTGGTGCCGCTTCGCGCTGCCATTCGTCCGCCTCGACTCGATTGGCATCCAGAAGGTCCGTCAGAAGCTGCCGGCCACCCGTAACCCGTTCACCTATTTCAAGCGGGCCATCATCTCCATCGACACGCTCAAGAGCCCCCGCTACAAGGCCCACCTGGAACGCCAGCAGTGGGATGCCGTGGTCATCGACGAGGCGCACAACGTCACAAACGTTGGCGTCATGAACAACGAGCTGGCTCGCGTCCTGGCCCCGAACACGGAGGCGCTGATCTTGGCGTCGGCAACGCCGCATAACGGGAAGAACGAGAGCTTCGCCGAACTGCTTCGCTTGCTGGACCCAACCGTGGTGCACGCCGACGGCACCTTCACCAAAGACGATGTCGAGTCGCTGCTGATCCGTCGACACCGGCACAGCCCGGACGTCGCGGCCGAGGTCGGCAGCGATTGGGCCGAACGCGCCGAGCCAGTGCACCTGCTGGTCAAGCCGTCCGTAGCCGAGGACGCGGTCGCCGCGGAGCTGTCGCAGACCTGGCTGCACCCCGCGTCCGGAAGCTCTCCCTACTCCGGTGACACCACGGCCCTGTTCCCGTGGACGCTGGCCAAGGCGTTTCTGTCGTCGCCGGCCGCGCTGGCCGAGTCGATCAAGCAGCGCCGCGCCAAGCTCGATCAGAGCGATCCCAAGCCGCGCGCTGAACTCAAAGCCCTCAACATCCTCGACGAGCTCAACAAGGAAGCCCTGGGCGAGCAGGCCGGCAAGTTCGCGGCATTGGTCAAGCGCCTCAAGCAGATTGGCGTCAGTAAAGGATCCGAGACACGCGCAGTGGTGTTCGCCGAGCGGATTGCCACGCTGACCTGGCTGCGCAACAACCTGCCCACAGCGCTCGGTCTGAAAGCCGAGAACATCGCCATGCTGCACGGCGGGCTGTCCGACGTCGAGCAGCAAGAACTCGTCGACAGCTTCAAACTGGAAACTTCACCCATCCGGGTGCTGGTGACCGGCGACGTGGCCTCCGAAGGCGTGAACCTGCACGCGCAGTGTCATCACCTGATCCACTACGACATCCCGTGGAGCCTGATCCGCATCGAGCAACGCAACGGCCGCATCGACCGCTACGGGCAGAAGCATCCGCCGGTGATGTCCTCGCTGATCCTGGAACCGTCCGACCCCGAATTCTCCGGTGACCTGCGGGTGCTGTCGCGGCTGCTGGAACGGGAGAACCAGGCCCACGAGACGCTCGGCGATGTGGCGTCGCTGATGGGCAAGCACAGCGTCACCGAGGAAGAAAACGTGATCCGCGATGTGCTCGCCAAGGGTGCCGAGCTCGACGACGCCGTCCGTACTGCTGCCGAGGTCGCTGCCGGGGACGACCTGGATGCGTTCTTCGCCGAATTCGACGCCGTCGAGGCCACCGCGATACCGCTGCCGGCATCGACACGCCAAAGCCTCTATCCTGATGACCTGACCTTCCTCGACGAGGCGCTGCACGCGGGATTCCACGACAAGCCGCACGCCAAACCCGAGCAGGGCGGCATCGGCTGGACGGTCAGTGCGCCGCACGGCATCGCCGAACTGTCCCCGCCGCGCGATCTTCGGCAACGGCTGGCTCAGCTTCCACAGAACTATCTGCACCACGGCCGGGTACTCGAGCGGCTCAAGCTCGCCACCAACCCGACGGTCGGCACCGCCCAGTTGCGCATCGCGCGAGAAGGCAAGGGCATCAACAACACCACCTGGCCCGAGGCACACTACCTTGGCCCGCTGCACCCCGTGCTGGACTGGGCCAGTGACCGCGCGCTGACGGCGCTGGGCCGCAACCAGGTGTTCGCGATCCGGGGCGACGTCGACGCCCCCACCGTGTTGCTCATGGGCACCTTGAGTAACAAACGGGGACAGCTGATCTCGCGGGTGTTCTCCACCGCGGTGTTCCCCAACCCGGCCAATCCTGATTTCTGCATGGTCGAAGCCCTTGAGGACATCAGCTTTCTCACCACGCAAACCGGCCTCAAACCCGGCTCATCCAATCCGGGACCGATAGCCGAAGCCGAGCGCTATCAGGCGCTGATCCCGATCGCCGTAGAACAGGCCCGCCTCCAGATGCGCACGGTACTCACTGCACAAGAAGCAGCCACCACCGAACGCCTGGCCCAGTGGCGCAAGCGGGCGCAGCGCTGGCACAACGATGCCGATCAACTCGAACTCTTCGGGGCGCAGCGCTCAAAGGTGAGCAAGCTCGGGCAGCGCATCAACGACGAACAGCGGCTGGCCGACCTGCTGGCCCCCACCCAGCAACTGGTCCGCCCGCTGCTGGTCATCGTGCCCACCGACATCCCCGTCGCCGGAAAGGAACTCTGAGCCATGCCGTCCTACGATTCCATCGTCGTCGGCGAGGACTGGATCAGCGAGCACTACTTCACCACCGACTCCACAAAGGAATCCTTCCAGGGCAAGGTGGTCGAGCTGCGCAAGCAGTGGGATGCCGAGGCAGCCGAGGGTCGGGATACGGTGCGCCGCCGGCTGTTGGCCGCTGCCGGCGAATTGCAGACCGAGTTGTCGACGTTGGCCGAGAACCCGGATGGGGCGCCCCCTGCGCACGCCACGATTCGGACCGTGCTCGGGTTTCCCGAGACGCTGGCCGACTACGCCGGCGAGCGCGCTGGTACCGAGCTGACACTGCCCAACGCCCGGCCGGCCGGTGTGACGAGCATGTTGTTGCTGCAGGCCCGCCCGGTCGAATCGGTCGATGACCTGCTCGACCCCGAAACCGGGCTGCTGCTCGACTCGGGGGAGGAGGACGGCAAGCCCATCGGCTCGGTGACCAAGGCGGTGTCGGCCGCATTCCGCGCTGATGAACCCCCTGCGTTCATCGTGGTGCAGGCCGGCCAGTGGGTGCTGCTGGCCGAGGCGCAGCGGTGGGCCGAAGGTCGGTACCTCGCCGTCGATTTGCTGGTGGTCACCGAACGTCGCGACGACAAGCGCGGTGGAGAACTCGACCGGGCAGCCGCGATCCTCGGCCGTCAGGCGCTACTGCCCGCGGCGGACGGAAATATCTGGTGGACAGGTGTTCTCGAAGATTCGGTCAAACACACCGTCGGGGTCTCCAAGGATCTGCGTGAAGGCATCCGGCTGTCCATCGAGATCATCGCCAACGACGTGGTGCGCCGCCGCGCCGACCGCGGCCTGTCACTGGAGGAGATCGATGCCCAACAGCTCGCCAAGCACTCGCTGCGCTTCCTTTACCGCATTCTGTTCCTGCTCTACGCCGAAGCTTCCCCGGAGATGCGGGTGTTGCCCTCGGGTGCACCCGAATACGGTGAGGGGTACGGCCTGGATCGACTGCGTGAGCTGACGTTGACCGAATTGGTGTCGCCCACCGCGAAATCCGGTACGCACCTGTATGAGTCGCTGGCCAAGCTGTTTCATCTTGTCGACGGCGGTCATCACCCGCGCACTTCCGAGGCGGGCGATGGAACCGACGATCCGGCCCCCGGTTTGGAGTTCAACGAGCTGCGCGCCGACCTTTTCGCACCTGTTTCAACTGAACTCATCGACCAGGCCGGGCTCAGCAACGAGGCCACGCAGCGGGTACTGCAACACCTGCTGCTGTCCAAGGAGTCGAAGGGCCGCAAGGGTACTGACCGCGGGTTCATCTCGTATGCCGAGCTCGGCATCAACCAGCTCGGCGCGGTCTATGAGGGGCTGATGTCCTACACCGGCTTCTTCGCCGACGAAGACCTCTACGAGGTGGCCAAGAACGGTGACCCGGAGAAGGGGTCGTGGGTGGTTCCGGTGACCCGCGTCGATCACCTCTCGGAGTCCGATTTCGTGACGACTGAGGACGAGGCCACCGGCGAAAAGATTCCGGTGCTTCACCGTCAGGGCACCTTCGTGTTCCGGCTCGCCGGCCGTGAACGCCAACAATCGGCTTCGTACTACACACCCGAGGTGTTGACGAAGTTCGTTGTCTCCCAGGCCCTCGAAGAGCTCCTCGACCAGAACGACGAGCGCACGACGCCGGAGCAGATTCTTCAGCTCACCATCTGCGAGCCCGCGCTGGGATCAGGTGCGTTCGCGATCGAGGCGGTGCGCCAACTGGCGGCGGAGTATCTCAAGCGTCAGCAGGAAGACCTGGGCAAGGTCATCGACGCCGACCGCTACCAGGTCGAACTGCAGAAGGTGAAGGCGTACCTTGCGCTGCATCAGGTGTACGGGGTGGACCTGAATGCCACGGCGGTGGAGCTGGCCGAGATCTCACTGTGGCTCGACACCATGGTCGCCGGGCTGCAGGCACCGTGGTTCGGTCTGCATCTGCGGCGGGGTAACTCGCTGATCGGCGCGCGGCGAGCCGTTTATGAGCCGACCTCGCTGGCGAAGAAGGCCTGGCTCAAAGCGGCGCCGAAAGATGTACCGTTTGGAGACGAGATCGGTGCCGCTATCCACCACTTCCTGCTGCCCTCTGAGGGCTGGGGCGCGGTCATCGACACCGTCGAGGCGAAGACCTACGCCCCGGACAAGCGTGAAGAACTGCGGCTGTGGCGCAACGGCATTCGCTCCAATCCAAGCCCGGCGATCAAGAAGAGGCTGGCTGGGCTAGCGCAGCGCGTGGAAACGTTGTGGGAGTTGACGTTGCGCCGGCTCACCATCGCCGAATCTGAGATCCGTCGTGACATAAACGTGTGGGGGCTGGAGGATCACGGCGCCTCGGGTGCGGTGGTTACCCGCGAACAGATCGAGGAAGTACTGCACAACGAGAACGGCGCTTACCGCAGGTTGCGGCGCGTGATGGATGCGTGGTGTGCGCTGTGGTCCTGGCCGCTAACAACGGACATCGAGCCGCCTGACTGGGATCAGTGGGTCGGTGGATTGGAGGCGATCATTGGGGTACCACCCAAGGCTGGCAAGTTTGAGAAGCATGGGCAGATCAGCCTGGCCGCCGACTTGAGCTGGCAGGACCTTGACCTCGCCGAGGACAACGACCGCACCTTCGCTCAAGCGCTTTCAATAGACAAGGCGCTCGATGGCTTTCCGTGGTTGAGGGTCATCGAGGCCATCGCCGAGACACAGGGCTTTTTCCACTGGGAATTGGACTTTGCACCGGTTTTCGCCCGCGGCGGGTTCGATCTGCAGGTCGGTAATCCGCCCTGGGTTCGGCCCGATTGGGACGAAGCGGCGTTTCTTGCGGAGATTGATCCGTGGTGGCAACTGGTCGAAAAACAAGCCGAGGAAATAAGAGTTTCGAAGCGCGACGAGACCATCGCTTGTGCGGGAGTGAGGAGCGCACTTCTGGCGGAGCGATCAAGCCTTGCCGGGTTAACTGAGCATTTGAGTTCAATTGCTGACCGGCCTGTGCTTGCTGGACTTCGTACGGATCTTTACCGGTGCTTCATGGACCGCACATGGCGGTCCATGGATTCTGCCGGGATTGTTGGTTTGATTCACCCTGAAAGCCATTTCACTGAATTGGCGGCAAATGGCTTGCGCCGCGAGACATACCGGCGTCTACGGCGGCATTGGCAGTTCCGCAACGAAAAGCGCCTATTTGAGATTCACAATGCAAAAGAATATGGCGTCCACATTTATGGCATCCCACGCGAAACGCAGTTCTTGCAGGCGGCGTCACTTTATCATCCAGAAACGATAGTCCGATCGTTTAAGCACGACGGCTCCGGTTCGGCGCCTGGGGTGAAGGATGAAGATGGAAACTGGGATCTTCGACCTCATGCCGAGCGCATCATCGAGGTGACGGAGTCTCAGCTTGCTACTTGGGCCACGCTCGTCGATGAGCCCGGAACGCCCGCTGCCGAGGCGCGAATGCTCTACTTGGTTAACAAGGCCAGCGCCCAAGTGCTGGATAAAATTGCAGCTGCTCCTCGGCTAGGGGACCTCGACTTTGAATGGACGCTAGGTTGGGACGAGGCGGCGGCGCGTAAGCGTGGGTTTATCGCAGTTTCATCAAGCGTTCCAGAGCGGTGGAACGATGTGATTTTGCAGGGTCCACACATCACGGTCGCCGCACCACTGCATCAGCAGCCGAACCCCACTATGCGTAGCAATAGAGATTACTCAACCATTGATTTGGAGAACATCGGCGAGAGCTTTATTCCCCGGACAAGCTACAAGATCGCCGCTCAACGTGACGAGTACTTCCGTGCATATCCGAGCTGGCACGGTGAGTCGAGTACGTCGTACTTCCGGCTTGGTTGGAGGGAGATGTGTAACGTCGCGAATGCGCGCACGCTGCATTCTGCGCTTCTCGCCCCTGGTCCGTCGCATGTCGGTGGAATCATGACGCTATCCACTTCGAAAGCTAGCGATCTCGTCGTATGCGCGTCGATTGCGAGCTCGTTGGAGTCCGACTTCCTGATCAAAGCGATGGGAAATGGTCATATCAAGGCTGGTGCCATTAGCAGGATCCCCCACGTCTCAGGTCACAGCCTCGAGGCTCGAATTCTTCTCCGCTCCCTGCGGCTTAACTGTGTAGTCGGTGCGTACGCGCCCCTCTGGGCTGAGCTATACAACGCAATGTGGCAACAGGATTCATGGGTACCGCATATCGGCGTCGACTACACCGGGCGCGCACCACTCGGGGCAGTCGGGCCGAAATGGGAGTGGCCGACACCGCTGCGTCGGGCAGCCGACCGTCGCCAAGCTCTTGTGGAGATCGACGCCATCGTCGCGATCATGCTCGGCATCACAGCCGAGGAACTACTCACGATCTACCGCACACAGTTCCCGGTGTTGCAGAGGTACGAGCGGGACGCGCTTTATGATTCGAACGGCCGGCAGCTGCCCGGCAAGCTCGCTTCCGAGTATCGCAGGAAGGGCACGGTGAAGCCCGAAGATCTCACTGTCGATGGCATCACTTTCGTTGAGCCGTTCGTCAGTGTAGATCGAGAGCGCGATATGGAGTTGGCGCACAAGCACTTCAGCGACTTGGCTGGCGTGCGCTATTAGCGGAATGTGTAGCCGGGGACCTGTAGATAGGGGATGCCTTACGGGTGAAATCAGGGAAGGTGCAACGTGAATGGAACCCACAGCGGCGGCACCTTGATGCGGCAGTTGCGTAGCAAGGGTGGCCTCTCATGAGTGCAGCTGGAAAGAACCGGTTCAGTGCCGCAGGGTCAGCACTCGGCTACCTAGCTCAGGTTGAGTACGCGTTGCTCATCGCGCTCGAACGAATGGACAGCGACGAGAGCTTCCGGCTGTCCTTGGAGACTCTTGACGACATCGCCTTCGAAGTCGAGGGGCAACCGCGCGAACTGTGGCAGACCAAACACCACGTCAATCAACAGGGTTCCTTAGGCGATGCGAGCCCTGACCTCTGGAAGACGCTTCACAACTGGATCGAGACCTCCACCAACTCGCCTGCTGCCAACTTCCTCTTCACGACTACTACCGCCGGCGCTGGCACTGCTGCAAGCCTGCTTGGACCCTCGCGCACCAGCCAGGACGTGAGCACTGCGCGCGAGAAGCTTGATGCCGTTGCTCGTGCCGCAGGCAACGCATCGTCCGCGGAGTACTACTCAAAGTACCTCTCACTTGATGAACAAGGGCGAACGGATCTGCTAAGTCAGACCGTCGTACTGGATGGCGCCGTTGTCGCAGAGGGCATTACAGATCGCCTCGTCGCAACCGTTCGAAAAGCCACCCCTCGGCAACGCCGCCTGCCCTTAGTCGAGCGGCTGCGTGGTTGGTGGCACGGCCGCGCGATGGAACACCTCACGCGTGTTGCTCTGGGCGAAATCGATTGGATCGACATCCAGGAGGTAGAGGACCAGCTATTGCTGATCGCGCAGTCACTGCGAGATGACAACCTTCCACTCGACTTCGAGAATGACCCGCAGCCGATGCAGCGTGACGTCGATGATGACGACAGGATTTTTGTTGAGCAACTGCAGGTGATCATGCTCCACCACGAGCGCATCAGGCAGGCGGTCTACGACCACAACAGGGCTTTCCTGCAACGGTCTCGGTGGCAGCGAGAACAGCTGCTCGCGATCGGCGAACTTGACGCGTACGACCGGCTCCTGGTGGATGCGTGGAAGCGGGTGTTCCTCCCGTTGGAAGAACCATCCGGCGATGAGGAAGCGACCGACGAACAAAAGTGCAGTAAAGCCCGGGAACTCTACGCGAAGCTGCAGCAACGCACTCTGCCCGAGATCCGCCGGGAAATGAGGTCATCGGGATATGTTCCGCTCGGGTCACTCCACATCATCGCCGACCGATTGGAGATCGGCTGGCACCCCGACTGGGTCGACGTCCTCAAACACCGCCTGGCCGAAGTGCGGAGCGGCGAAGAAGGACGTGGTGTCGCATGAGCGTCGCTGTGCCTCTCGTTGCCCCGGACTCCGAGACGAGCGCACTGTTCAACCCCGCCTTCTGCGCGGTACTGCTCAACGGCGCAACCAAGGCTTACGCGACCAAAGCCGGCGAACCGATGCCGGTTATATACGCGTTTCTCATCCTGCCCAGCGCGCTACATAAGCCGACGCGCGACGCACTGCCGTCCACGACCGCTTCGTCGATGTGGAGCTGGCTGAGAGCTAACCCGGTGCTGCTCATGGACTTCGCTGACCGAGTACGAACATTTCGGCCGTTCACCGCCGCCGCGATCATCTTTGGACTCCAACATGACATCTTGACTGGATCGCCGGCCGCGATAGCAGCGGCGAAGATGGGCCGTCGCCCCCGCACACTCCGTCCAACCGAGGACTGGACTGCCTGTCTTAAGGCCGCCGAGTTCCTTGGACGTTGGTTCGGAGGATCCGGCGCCGACGAAGCCACCAACCTCGCTCAATGGGGAGTTCGACCGTGATGCAGCTCGACGCACTCATCATCTACAACGTCGATGGCGACGTCCGACAGATCCAGTTCCGGCCAGGCCGGCTCAACGTCATCACCGGTGAGTCAGGAACGGGAAAGAGCAGCATCATCGGCATCCTTCGCTTCCTGCTGGGAGGCGACAGCCCGAACGTGCCGCTAGGTCCAATCCAGGACACTGTGGCCTGGTATGGGCTACTGGCGCATGTCGGTGACACTCGCTTCTTTATCGGACGTCCGGCGCCCGCCCATGGTGCGACAACTTCGCAAGCGATGCTCTCCATTGGGGAGATGGAGGTTCCGCTGTTCTCGACTCTGGAAGTCAATACGAACACCCGTGAACTCGTCGACTATCTCGGCGGTCTCGTTGGGATCGAAGAGAACCTCCACGTGCCCACTGAAGGTCAAACTCGTCGTGCCCTGGCCGCAAACCTCCGACATGCGCTCTATTACTGCTTTCAGGGACAGGGAGAGATCGCCAATCCCGATCTGCTCTTCCACCACCAGAACCGTGATTTTCAAAAGCAGGCAATCCGGGACACCTTCCCGTATTTTCTCGGTGCGCAGAGCTCCGATGCTCTGCGCAAACGCGAAGCGCTCTCTGTGCTGAATCGAGAGATCCGGCTGCACACCCGTAGGCTCGAGGAAGCACGTGCTGCGCGTGAGCTGGGTGTTGGCCGCGCCGCGGGACTTATCGCTGAAGCGCGAGCCAGCGGCCTGCTGCGTGCCGACACGGTGCCTGTCGACTTCGGCGAAGCATACGAAATGCTCTCGGCCGCAATCAATGCCGCCGAACCAGTGCTCGATCCCGGTGCCGTCGATGGTGACGCTGAGGTGGAGAGCCTGATTGCGCGTCGCGTAGAGTTGCGCGGCGCCCTACGTGACATCAATGACAAAGTCCGCGGGCTCGAAGAGTTCGCCAGAGTCGGTACCGAGTACGACGCTGAACTCAACGAACACCGCGTTCGGCTTGCCTGCATCGGGCTCATCCCCGGTGACACGGGTTCAGAGGCGGTCTGCCCTGTGTGCACGAGCCCGCTGGAGGAGCCCACCGTCCGCGAGGCAATCGAACATAGCCTCGGTCGCATCTCTCGCCGGATTGAGCTCGCTCAACGTGACCAGCCGCGCATCACCACTGCGCGTGCCGAGCTTCTGGAGGCCCGCGATCACGCGCGAGCAGAACTAGCTGACGTAGATATTGCACTGGACGAACTCGCGCGATCCGACGATATCCGGGCGGCGGCTCAACGGACCTGGGATCAGCAGAGTTTCGTCCGCGGTCGCATTACCCAATACCTCGACACGACCACGCTGGAGAGTGACGACTCTATTGCTGCCATGGAGCGCATGATCGACGAACTGAATGGCAAAGCGACAAGGCTCACCGAGGAACTGGATCCCGAAGCTCTCCGCTCAGCGGTGAATTCGCTCCTGAATATCGTAGGGCGTCGCATGACTGATTTAGCGCGTTCACTCCCTCTTGAGCACTCTGAGCATTGGGTGCGGATCGACCCGTACCGTCTGACTGTCGTCGCGGACACGGTCCACGGTCCGGCCTACATGGACGCTGGCGCCATCGGTAGCGGCATGAGCTGGGTCGGATATCACCTCGTGGCCTACCTGGCATTGCATCGTTTTTTCATCGAGGCGGCTCGGCCGGTACCGAGTTTCATCGTTCTCGATCAACCCAGTCAGGCATTTTTTCCGCGGGACCGTGTGACCGGTGGCGACCTCGCCGAGTTGTCAGACACCGACCGCGACAACACCAGAAGGCTCTACCAGATGATGTTTGACGTCGTCGCCGAGCTCGACGGCCAGCTGCAGATCATTGCTCTGGACCACGCTGACTTCAGCGACGCGTGGTTTCAGGAGTCCATCATTGAAAATTGGCGAGACGGTACAGCGTTAGTCCCAACTGCCTGGATCAACGCTCCGGGTACACATAGCAACCCCAAACGGAAGGCTTGATCGTTATGGGGACACTGCTACCCACTCTGCAGGCGACGCACCTGCGCGAAGGCTTGACCGATTATCTGGCAACAACATTCGCGTTGACGGACCCGGACGCGCAGGCGGTACTCACCGATTTCATAGGCGACTCCGAAAACGGGATGTTCAAGGGGCCCTACGTGCGGTTGCGGCTGCCGTTCGCGCCTGCGGGGGAGGGCTGGCGAAACCATCTAGATTGGTGGCCAAGCGAATTCGTTCCGTACGGGCACCAAGCGCGAGCGTTTGAGCGGCTCTCGACCAAGGAGCAAGAACGGCCGCAGCCCACACTGGTCACCACCGGCACCGGGTCGGGCAAGACCGAATCGTTCCTGTTTCCGATACTCGATAATGTGTTGCGCGCAAAGAAGTCGGGTGTCACCGGGATGAAGGCGCTGATCCTCTACCCGATGAACGCCTTGGCCAACGATCAGGCCGAGCGACTGGCCAAGCTGATCTCCGGTGACCCGGTCCTCGGTGCGGTCACAGCGGGCATCTACACAGGTGAGCAGAGTGGCGGTGGTCGCACCCGGGTCTCGGCCGACGGGCTGATCACCGACCGATCCCTGATGCACGATTCGCCCCCCGACATCTTGCTCACCAACTACAAGATGCTCGACCACATGTTGCTGCGCCCCGACCGCGCCGGCATGTGGCAGCTGTCCGCCGAATCGCTGCAATACCTGGTACTCGATGAATTCCACACCTACGACGGCGCGCAGGGCACCGATGTCGCGATGCTGTTGCGTCGTCTCGGTCTAACCATCAAATCCCACTGGACTGCCGCGTCAAGGGTCACCGACGACGACCGCGCCCGCCCGCTCGGCAAGATCACTCCGGTTGCCACCTCGGCGACCCTCGGTTCGCGCTCAGCCCCGACCGCCATGCTCGATTTCGCCTATACGGTGTTCGGCGAACCGTTCGGCGACGACGCGGTGATCGAAGAAACCCGCCTGACTCCCGACGAATGGCGCAGGGCGCGGCTGGGCACCGACGACCATGCCTGGCAGCCGATCGAACCGGCCTTGCCCGACGCGCTGGACCGGATCACGGCAATCGATCGGGTTGATGGCGATAACCATGCCGTCGCCGCAGCGGTTTTCGCCGAGATCTTCGAAAGGAAATCTCAAGCTGTTCTCTTTGGGAAGGCCACCCAAGCGGAACTTTTCGAGCAGCCCGTCCAATCTGAGCTCTTTGAGAAGTCCGCACATGCAGGTGTTTCGGCCACCGCGTCGGACCTGGACGCCGAGGAGATGCTCGATCAGCTCAAGCGGCATCGCTTCATCCAGGCGGTGTTGGAGAACGCCGTCGACGCGGTGTCGCTGCCCGACCTGGCCGAGCAGGTATTTCCAGCGGTGCCCGTCGATCGCGATGCCGCCCGCACCCGCGATATCCAGATTCGGTTCCTGGAGTTCGTCTTTGCGATGCTTTCGCACGTGCGCGCCGAGATCGGCCGCGCAGCGCTCGGCGTCGACGTGCACCTGTGGATCCGGGAACTCAGCCGTCTCGATCGGGCCGTGCGTGCCGCGACCGAATACCGCTGGTCCGACGACGGAACCTCCGTCGACGACGAGCTGTATCTACCCGCGGTCTACTGCCGGCACTGCGGACGCTCGGGCTGGGGTGCCCGGTTGGCACCGACCGGCAGCGCCCTCGACGTCACCGACGAGGCGATCCGCGCCGACCACGCCGCTGGCGCCTCGCGGTTCCGTGCGCTGATCTCGGCGCCCGCCGAAGCGCAGGTCGTCGGCGGCGTTCACGGTCTGCGGTGGTTCCATCTCGACCAGCGCGAACTCCTCGACACGACACCGGACCCGCAGAGCCCCGATGTTGTCGACGGACGGGTACTGCCGGTGCTCACCCTGATCGGGCCGGACGCCGACGAACAGTCCAAGAACGACGTGTGCCCAGCCTGCGGCGCCGCCGATGGAATTCGCTTCCTCGGCAGTGCAGTGGCGACCCAACTGTCGGTGACTTTGTCGAACCTGTTCGGCGACAAGCATCTTGACGCCGCCGAGAAGAAAGCGTTGATGTTCACTGACAGCGTGCAGGATGCCGCGCACCGCGCAGGGTTCGTGCAGGCACGGTCGCACAGCCTGAGCCTGCGCACGGCGCTGTGCGGAGCGCTCGGTGACGCCGAACTCGACCTGGACGAGCTCGCCCGAGCGGTCATCGACCGCGCCGGCGACGATCCGATGCTGCGCTACCAACTACTGCCGCCCGACATCGTGGACCGCGACGAGTTCGCCGCGTTCTGGAAGCCCGACGCGCACCCCAACTCGCGACGAGCCGCGGAAAACAAAGCCAAGCGGCGGCTGCGGTTCGACGTCGACCTCGAATTCGGTCTGCAGTCCCGTACTGGCCGCACCTTGGAACTCACGGGCAGCGTCGTCGCCGAGGTGTATCTCGGGGCGGCGCACAAGGCGCCGATCATCGGGAGGCGTGCCCTCGACAAGGCCGACCCCGCGCAGTTCCCGCTGACCGGGGTGTCCGATGCAGCACTGGCGCAGTGGGTGCGGGGGACGGTCGAGCGGATCCGCACCCGCGGCGGCATTCACCACGACTGGCTGCGGCCCTACCTGGAGAAGAACGCCAACCGCTACCACGTTTGGGGTGGGCGACCACGCGGCCAGGGCATGCCCGCCTTCCCGAAAGGTCGCCCCGCCCCGGCCTTCCCGGCCCTGAAATCCGGAAGTGGTGCTCTGCCAGAGGGATTCGACCCGATCACGGCCCCGTCCTCCTGGTATGCGCAATGGACGTCGCGGTGCCTGGACGTCAGCCCCCACGACGGCACCTTCCTCGCCAAGGCACTGTTTGTCGAACTTGCCGAGCAGATGTTGCTGTCCACCATCACCACCGAGACCGGTTCCACCGTCTACGGAATGACGTCGGCCACCGTCCAGGTCAGCGCTCCCACGCTGGAAGCGCTCCTCGACGAGCGGCACCTGCTCGCCTGTGACATCTGTCAAACCCCGGTGCCGGGCAGTGCCACCACCGTCGACGAACTCGACGGGGCGCCCTGCACGTTGATCCGCTGTCCGGGGCGGCTGCACCGAAGCGCGAAGACTGACAACTTCTACCGCCGGCTGTACGACTCGACCGAGATGAAACGCGTCGTCGCACGGGAACACACTGGCCTGCTGCCGACGAAGACCCGCCTCGAATACGAGACTGCCTTCAAACGCGGCGGCACCGACCCGCAAGCACCCAACGTGCTCGTCGCGACCCCGACGCTGGAGATGGGCATCGACATCGGTGACCTCTCCACCGTCATGCTCGGCTCGTTACCCCGATCGGTGTCGTCCTACCTGCAGCGTGTCGGGCGCGCCGGCCGGCTCACCGGAAACTCTTTGGTGCTGGCCTACGTTCGCGGCCGTGGCGAACATCTGCCCAAGTTGTTCGAGCCGCTGTCGGTGATTCAGGGGGATGTCCGCCCGCCGGCGACATTCCTGAACGCCGAGGAGATCCTGCAACGCCAGTACATAGCGCACATCGTCGATCAGTTCGCCCGTGACCCGCAGCTGGTGGCGCCCAAGGATGCACGGTCGGTGCTCGGAGACAACGGAGCGGACAGCTGGCTGGCCCGGCTGATGGACACCGCCGCCACCGACGCCGAAGCGTTGCTGGACCGCTTCCTGGCCCAGTTCGGGGAGCATCTCAGCCCCGACGCGGTCGACGCCTTGCGTTCTTGGGCGAGCGCACCACCTCAGGGCGGTCCCAGTGGCCTCACCCAACGCCTCATGGCCGCGGCCTACCAGTGGCAACTCGATCTCAAGGAACTCACCGAACGGCAGGCGACCGTCGAGGCCGACCTGCCCGAGTTCGAACGCCGGGCCATCTCCCCGGCCGCCACCGACGATGATCGTCGGGCCTACAAGATCGCCAAGGGATCACGCAAGCTGCTTGGCGCCCAGGTCACCTCGCTGACCCGCGACTACTGGATCTCGGTGCTCGAACGGTACGGCGTACTGCCCAACTACACACTGCTCGACGACGCGGTGACCCTGGATGTCGGCGTCACCTGGATTGATCCGGACAGCAACGACTATATGGGGGAGCAGCTCAGTTATCAGCGCGGTTCCCGGGTTGCGCTCACCGAGCTCGCACCTGGTGCCACCTTCTACGCCCAAGGCCTCGCGGTCACCATCGACGCGGTCGACCTGGGCACCGGTGAATCCAACATCCACGCCTGGCAACTCTGCCCGCAGTGCGGGTGGGTGCGCAGCAGCAGCGCGTCCGCGGGATCTGATCCGGTGTCGAGCTGCCCGCGCTGCCACAGCACCGGTATCGCCGACGTGAGTCAGCACCTGCCGGTCGTCGAAATGACCCGCGTTTCGGCGGAGGTGCGCCGGGATGAGGCCACCATCAACGACCTACGCGACAACCGTGCGCAGGAACCGTTCACCGTGGTGACCGCCGCCGACGTCGACCCCACCCAGGTGGGGCGCACCTGGTTTCGCTCGAGTTCGTCGTTCGGTGCGGAATACCTGCGGCGCTTGGATATTCGCTGGATCAACCTCGGCGGACGGACGTCCAAGGGAAAGACGAGGTTGATCGCCGGGCAGGAATCTGCCAGCGGCCTGTTCCGGGTCTGCGCGTCCTGTGGGCAACTCGACCGGGAGGCCGGGCGCAACAGTCGATACGAGCACCGCACCTGGTGTCGCTTGCGGGGTTCGGCCGTGGAGGACGTCCGAGACATCGCGCTGGCGCGACGACTACGGACGCAGGGCGTGCTGCTGCATCTGCCACCGCAGATGGAGTACGACAACTTCGCCCACCCCAGCCTGGCTGCCGCGATCCTGCTCGGCCTGCGCGAGGTGATCGGCGGATCACCCGAGCATCTCGACGTCGCCACCATCAGCGATGCGCTGTGGGCGCCTGACCGGCGCGCGCTGCTGATCCACGACACGGTTCCCGGCGGGACCGGCTATCTCGCCGAATTCGCCGACCACACCAAGGTTTTCGCGGTACTGGCCGCGGCACGGCAGATTCTGCGGGAATGCCCGTGCCGAGATGAGGATCGGCTGGCCTGCCACCGCTGCCTGCTGCCGTTCGCCGCGCCTTACGAGATGGACAAGGTGTCACGGCTGACCGCATTGAATCTCCTCGACGGCATTCTGGAGGTCGGTGCCCACGGAACTCCCGACCTGGATGCCTGGACCGCCGAGGTGACCGAGCAGGCACCGCCCAGCACGCCGCTCAGCGACGAGTCGTTCCTGGAACGCGACTTCTACTGCTCGTTCATCGAGCGGCTCAAGTTGATGGGTGCAGCCGTCGTGGAGAAACCGGGCACCTACGGTCCGTCGGCGACCATCACGCTGCAAGGCAGCAAGGTGCGGAAATGGTCACTGCGACCACAGGTTTCGCTTGACTTCGTCAAACCGGACTTTGTGTTGCAGACTGCTGATCCGGACATCCCGCGTATCGCGATTTTCGCCGATGGACGTGCATTTCACGCCGGAACCGGCGACCGTAACCGTGTCGCTGACGACGCCGACAAACGTGCCGCATTGCGGGCCGCGGGCTATCTGGTGTGGTCCTTCGGACATGAGGATCTGCAGCGGTTCAAATCTGGGGAGTCGATCGAGCCGGCTTGGTTCGATCAAAGGGCCACCAGCTTCGTCACCAGCCGGTTCCATGTTCAACCGGGTTTGGTTCGGCTGCAGGCCAAAGACCCGGTATCGCAACTGCTCGAGTTCATGGTTACTCCCGACATCGACGCCTGGCGACACTTCAGCAAGTGGATGCCGTACTTGTTCGTCCGCAGTGACAACCGCGCTCATTCGGAAGTGGAATCGGCGGTGGCGGCTGCCATCGCGGCGTTGGACGGTGGCACGCCGTTCTCGGCATCGGGGGCCGACATCTGCTGGGCGTACACCGCCGGCGCTATCACTCTCACCGCCGGCGTGCGCACCACAGCCGATCCGCCACGGGCAGTACTTGCCGTCGACGACCGAGATGAGCAGTTGGACGCCCTGCACGGCAAGGCATGGAAGGAATGGCTACGGCTGTCGAATTGGTTGGGGATCAGCGATCCGGGTCGCGTTACGACCCGCACCCTGCTCGAGTCGGCCCCGGCGTCAGCGCCGGAGCAACCCGATGAGTTCACACTGCCCGCGGAATGGAAACTGTTGCTCGACGAAGCGGTGTCTGATGGGGAACGCGCCCTGATCTTGAACTTGGCTGCGGCAGGTGCGGCGCCCCCCGAGCTGGGGTATGAGACGACCGATGGCGAGGTGTTGGATATGGCCTGGCCTGGCGCGTGCGTGGCTGTGGTGTTCGACGAAGGTGAACAGGTGGAGGGGTGGACGCTGTGCTCACCCGATGCCGATGAAATTGTGGAGGCGTTGAAAGTGAATGGGGTGGTGTAGTGGCGAATCTGGTTATCGCGTCGAACAGCAAGGGCATGTCCAAGCTCGACGGGTCGATCAAGAACAAGGTGTATGACTTCTTCGAGAAGCTGGCCGCCGACGACACCCAACCTTCTCTGCACATCGAACCGCTCCACGTGGCTGTCGATCCCCGGGTTCGGACCGGGCGCGTCGACCTGCACTACCGCGCGGTGTTGTTCCGGGTCGATGACAAGTCCAGCGGGCCGACGTACATCTACATGGGCACCTGGGGACATGACGATGCGATCAAATTGGCCGAACGGGCCACCCTCCGGGTGAACCCCATAAACGGCACCCTTGAGGGGCTGATCGGTGAAATGGCGCCCGCCGAGACAGACACTGTGACAACGGTTTCCGAACGGAAAGCGAAGCCTGCGCTGTCCTACCTGGCCGGGGTGGGGTACACGCTGGCAGACTTGACCGACGGGCTGGGCATCAATTCAGTGCTGGCGTCCAAGGTCATGGAGGCTCCCGATGAGTCGGCGCTGCTCGAAGTGGCTGCCGAAGGCCTGGAGTGGGAGGGCAGTGCCCTTCTGGAACTCGCCACTGGTGTGTCGATCGAGTCCATCCGGGAAAACCACGGATTCGGCAAGGGGCCGGTGGACACTTCTCTCGACGAGGACCAGCAGATCATCGCCGCGCTGGAGCGGCCGGCGTCGAAGATGCAATTCGCGTTCATCGAAGACAACGAAGAACTGCGTCGTGTCATCGAAGGTGGCGACTTCGCCGCATGGCGTACGTTTCTGCACCCCGAACAGCGTAAGTTCGTCGAGAAGGACTTCGAGGGGTCAGGTTCATTCAGATTGGCTGGTGGTGCGGGCACCGGCAAGACCGTGGTCGTGATCCACCGCGCACGCCGTCTGGCCCGGGCCAACCCGGAGGCCCGGATCATTTTGACCACCTTCAACGCGACACTGGCCCAGGGGCTCAAATCCGACCTCAAGTCCCTGGACCCAGGTCTGCGTATCGCCGACAAACCTGGCGAGGTCGGCGTGTACGTGGGTGGTATCGATGCGCTGGGCAGAGATGTGCTGCACCGATCTGGCGATTCCGCGGCAGAGGCCAGCCAGCGGGTGTTCGGCACTATTGTCGAATTTGGTTCCAAGCGAACGCATTCCGATGCAGTGTGGCGTGAGGTAACGCAGACCGTCGATACCGGGCTTGATGCGAAGCTCGCTACGCCCACGTTTTTGGATGCAGAGTATGTGGCGGTGTTCCTGGCGAATCGGATCACGACGCTGGAGCAGTACGCCAAGATCGCGCGATCCGGTCGGGGAGTGCGACTGAGTCGACCACAGCGCATCGCAGTGTGGAAGCTGGTCGAGGCCTACCGCCGGCACAGCCAGATGGACGAAACCATCAGTTTCCCGGAGGTGCTTGCCCTGGCAGCCGAAGCGCTGCGGGTGCGGACCGAACGTGATGGTACGCATCTCGCCGATCATGTCCTTGTCGACGAGGCGCAGGACCTGCACGCGACGCACTGGGCATTGCTGCGGGCGCTGGTGGCTGGCGGCGCGAATGATCTCTTCATCGCGGAGGACTCACACCAACGGATCTACGGTAGCCCGGTTGTGTTGAGCCGCTTTGGAATCAACATTCGGGGAAAGTCCCGTCGGCTGACACTGAACTATCGGACCACCGCGCAGAACTTGCACTTCGCGGTGAGTGTGCTATCGGGCGCCGAATACCGAGATCTCGAACAGGGTGAGGAATCGACCAGCGAATATCGGTCGGCCCGCAACGGTCCTGTTCCAGAGCTGGTTCCGTGCGCCGACGTGGCGGACGAGTTGCAAACGGTGGCCGACAAGGTCAGGTCTTGGCTCGCCGACGGTGATGTGGAACCCGAGAGTATCGCGGTGCTCACCCGCAGCCAGGACGAACGCGACCGCTTCGTCCGTGGGCTCGGCGAACGCGGTGTCACAGCCCGCGCCGTCGATAAGAACGCCCCCACACCAGGCCAGCCACTGGTGATGACGATGCATCGCGCTAAGGGGATGGAATTCTCAAGAGTTGTGCTTGTGGGAGCGGACGAGAAGCACGTGCCGTCGCCGGCGACGCTACGCAACGTGCCCGACGAAGAACGAGCAGAAGCGCTGCTGCGGGAGCGTTCACTGCTCTATGTCGCAAGTAGCCGGGCGCGCGACGCTCTCGTCGTGACGTGGAGCGGGAAACGATCCGAGTTGTTGGGCACTGCGAATTAGCCACCGACGACAAGATTCGAGCGCGAAGGCAGAGCATGGTCGACGCGATCGTTGACATCTGGCCTGTGCCCGTAGGCCACAAATCAGCAGTCGGACGAACCGAAGCCCGTTAGACGCGGCATGTTGGGCTGAGTGACCTCATCAGCGCAGGACTAGTGTTCCGGCGCAACGATTTTGCGAGGCGCACGGTATTGGCAGACCGAACAGCAACTGTATTTCCCGACAGCCGAATTGACTGCGGTGGCAAGGCTTTTGACAGTCTGTGCGCGGCTGCTCGACCAATCTCGGGTAAGAGTGAAGATAGTTGGTGGTTCTTCAATATCAGTCCAACGGACAAGACGGCTCTTGCGGAGTGTCGCAAGAGTATGTTGATCAAACCGCGAGTGAGATCGACGAAGACGAGATCGACGACGTTGCAGGGAGCGAGTAAGACGACGAAGACGAGACCGAGAATGACTAGGTCTCAAGCCCGTCGCTGTCGGCTGCGGCTGACCGGTTAGCTTCGCCGAATGTCGCCTTGAGCAGCGCGATCAACTCTCGCGCGATTTGCTCGTCGATTTGTATAGACTGGCTGCTCTTGGGCTTTGACTGGCGCATGTCTGAGCCAAAAGTGCTGAGATGCAAGAGTTGTGTTCCGTCGGATGCGTGAACGACGTTGTAAAAGCAGTCGACTTCCGATTCGTGCGGGCGAATCGACTGTATGCCTTGGCTGAGTGAGCGAACGCGGGCCATTAGGGCACTGTAGTGGACAGAAGCCTACGTGCTGCTGGCGAGAAGGACCGTAAGCGCGCTTGGTCGCCCGTTACCTCTTTGGCTTTGGGGAGCTCAAAGCCTGGTCCACGTACCGCACTATGAGCCTCGGCGCCGCGGAATCAACGGCTTTCAAAAGTACATTGGCGCCGCCGCCAGCTGCTGCCGCTGTGACTCCTCTGTCGTGGCGGGCCCTCCAGACCTTTGACCGCATGGTTTTATATGCATCGCGAGCAGCACCTGCACTCGTGGGTTTGATTCCGCCGAGCTGGCGAAACACAGCCTCCATGACAATGGGTTGAACCACCTTCAGCAGCCGGCTGAGACCGGCGACGGCGACTGGAAGAGCGTTGCTGGCCTGCGCCTGCAGGTTGGCGATCTTGTCGGCTCTGCTGAGGATGCGCCGTCCCAATTCTTCGAACTCCGCTTCGGTGCGTGGCTCGAATCCCCGCAGCAACGCGATGCACATCGCCAGTTCAGCGACCACCTCCTGAAGTGGTGGCGCCGCATCAGCGTATCGAGCACCGGCCGAAAGTTTGCGGACCGCTTGTCGTTTGACGATCTGAACCCGGCCTTCTGCGTCGACATCCGGGTGTTGGTGGTCGAGGTCGTCGACGATTGCCCGAGCAGCCGGTAGCTGGGCTTCGAATAGTCCGCCGAGCGCTGCTGCGGCGTCGTCGGCAGACGGCGGCGACATATCGGATCGGAGGCGCTCGTCGGCGTCGTCATCGGTTACGAGGTCTACTGCCATGAGAGACTTTGCGGCGTCGTCCCAGGTAATAGTGTCACGGTTCGATACGGCTGGTGTGGTGACGGCCGCCGAGTATGCTGCGAGTGTTTCACGCAGCGCCAGGGCGTCACGAATTTCCTTACCTCGGACGAGGCGTACAACAGGATTTGTTGGCGCGCTGGGGATTCTGTCGATGACTTCTTTGAAGAGAACCGCCAGATCAATGGCCAGTTGATGTTGAGCCTCGTACTCGGCTAGGAGCTGATCAAAATCCTCGTTCGGGTGGGCGCTGAGCCGGGACCCGATTCGCGCGAGTCGCTCAATCGCCCAGATCTCTTCGGCTGCGATCAGCAGTCGGACGCGATCTGCCCAGCCGCCTTGGACGCAGGCCAATTGGATTGACTCGTCCAAGAGATCGTCGGTGGTGTCGGCCAATCCCGCTGCGCCGAAACGAACAGCGGCGCGGAGATCGCTGACGATATTGGTGATAGCGCACTCCAAGTCACCACCAGTTTGAGTGAGGAAGGATGGCGATTTGAACGCGCGGCGCCTATCGGCGCGCAACTCGGTTAGGAGCGGACTGCCGGGAACATCGAGGCGGCCGACGACATCTGCGTCTTCATTTGTAAGCGGCGCGACGACATCGGCCGCATCGGCCAGCCTCTGTCGCCGTGCGGCGTATGCGGCCTCGGCCAGGAGCCCTTTCCTTGCATCGTCATTCGATTTTTCGATCGCGACCGTGAGGGTGGCGCCGCCAGCGCCGAACTTCCGCAACGTCACAGTAGGTGTCGTTGCGGCGATTTCGACGTCGGAATAACCGTCGGCAACGAACACGACGTCGGTGGCTGTGTAGTCCAGCAAGGGGGCAATCTCGATGAGGCGGTGCGCAGCTCCTCGAAGATCGGTTGGATCGACAGCTGTCTGATCGCCAGATGCCGTCATCTGAAAGGCAGATATTCCTACCTCTGTGCCAAACACGACCTCGAGGTGACCGCACCTAAGCGACACGGCAGAAGCATCTTCAGACATGGACTGATCGTAGATATCGCCACCGACACCAATCACAGGTCCACCAACTTCAGCTTGGTGACTCGCCACCCTGCTCAGAACCATCGGTACGCTCGCGCCTCAGCGCTTTACCTTTCTCACGAGCGCGTCCGAAGAAGCTGCCGAACCGCTCAAGTTGTTCGCTCGCGGCCTCGAGCGCGTGTGTTGCCGTTTCGCTGGCCGCCTCCAGCGCCGCCGTTGCCGTTTCGCTCACTCGCTCCACGGCAGCGTTCGCGGCCTGGAGAGGTGTCGGCGCTTTGAATTCTTGCCACTCCGACATATGTGCGCGGCGCGCACTTCCGAATCGAACGACGTCGGCGCGAAGCTTCGGCAGATTCTCTTGAAGGTCTTCGACCGACCAGTACCGGAAACCGTCGATCGCTTCAGTTTTGGCGACAGCGTCCAAAACGTCCCGTGCACGTCGGAACAGTGCATCATCGTCGGCGAGCTGCCGCTTGAGCAGATCGCGAGCGTCGTCGAGAACCTGCTGCACGTGTTCAGGTTGGGTTGCCTCGACACGAGCCAAACGAAGCCGCTGCCATTTGAACAACGACTCCTGCGAGATGACCAACAGGCTTAGTGTCTCTCCGAGTTGATCGCTATTCGCGGCGCGCTTTATGAAGTCCGCGCGCTCTTGAATCGGCTTCGTAGCATCGAAGGTCTGCAACGTGCGATCTGCATGATGGCGTAGCTGCTCGACGGTGCGGTTCAACGCTGGCCCAATTGATGCGATCGAGTCCCAGTCGGCATCGGAAAACGATCCGTGTCGATCGAGGTACGCAACCATTCGGTCGATGGTAACGCGATCTCCCAGGACGTCGCCAGACCGATTGGCGTGAGCCAAACGCAGAACCTCCTCGACCTTGCCTTCGACCCGCTTGACAGACTCTTCGACTTCGGCGATCGCCGCTTTGAGGGCCAGCTGTACCGCAATCATCTGCAGGGACATCATTCGAGCTGGCGTAACGCTGGCGTGTTTCCACTGCAGCTGGCTGACAAACTTGTTGTTCGCCCCGCGAGTCATCATCCGGTAAAAGCCATCGGTACCGGGGATCAACTGACCCTTCCGGATTGCCATGAGGCTCTCGGGGTGGAGTTGGACGAACTTCGCTGACTGCCCGAGGAATGCCGCCGCCCCCGCCGCCAGTCCAGCTGCATTGCCGAGCCCCGCTTGATCCACGCCCATGACGCCGACAGCGTTCGCTGCAATGCCGCGGACACGTTCAACGTAGACTTCGACTTCCGCTGGGTCTCCAGCAAGCAGAAGTCCTTCTGGTTGAACCACCACGGCGACCTCGCCGTCCTGCGGGATTACTGCAGGAAGTTCGTCGGAACTGGCGTCGACAGGTTCCGACCGCGCCGGGTCAAGGTTGCTTGCCATGTGCATCCCCTCTATTTCTGCTCCGAAGTGTAGGTGAGTCGCTATTTGCTGCGGTCGGCCAGCGATGATGAGCTCGCCGATAGTCCACGGCGAATCAGGCCTCTCTAGGAGGTGCATCTGATCTGAGCAGCACAACAAGTCGTCAGCCATTCGACGGACGAGCTGTGCTGCAACGTCATTCGAGTGCGGAGCCACACCGTGGCGTTGTCAGCCGCGCGTCTTCGTGCCGAACAGCGTCGGGTCGGGTGCCGGCTCTTGGTCGCCGCCCTCGTCCCACGGCCGGCAGTATGGGCACCAGGGGCGCAAGCGATGGTGCTGCCACGCCGAGTAGATGAGCGCGAACGTCCAGATATCACCCGGCACAAAGTATGCGCGCGTGACCGTGCCCTCGGTTGCGACATCGAAAATGGCTGGGCCGGCGAGAATTACGACCATCACAAGCGTAGCCGGCAGGGTTGTGGCGAAGTGAAAGAACCGCAGTGACCGGCGACGGCGTTGGGCACGGCTCGGCGCGTCAACCGGAACTTCTTCCATGCAACGTGTACACAGATGATCCCTATGGCGATGAAACAGCGCGGTGCCCCAGCACGTCAGTAGTGCGATGGCGACGAACGTGTTGATACCGGTGAGTAGGCCGAACCACGCCGCGACGCGTATCGGTATCGCCACCGCGAGTACGTAGATCAGTGCATGGGCCAGTAGTGATTGCATCCGCGATGCGCGCGACTCGTCTCCGAAATGTGCTGCCTTCATTGTCCATCCAGTCATATGGCGCCTGCCGGCGCGTGTAGTGAGAACTGGACAACGTATCGGCGACCACTGACATGTTGATGGCACCTCCAGCCACTGCGGAGGAAGCTGAAACTTGTCGGTGGTGTCTGTCAATCTGTAGGGCTCGCGGGAAGCGGGCATTTCCTCAGAAGGACGGAGAGCCCGATGACCACCTACTTCAACCGCGGCCGCATATCGGTCATCGCTGCCTTCATGGTGTTGGCGGGGCTGATTGGCTCGGCGCCTGCTCACGCCGACCAGTACGACTTCGTCGCGTACCTGGACAACAACGGCGTGTACTACTCGTCGGTCTCCGGGGTCATCGACGCAGGCAAGATGACCTGCCGGGTCTTGCGCTCCGGTGGTGGCGTACCCGGCGCGATGGGCTTCCTCGGGCGGGCGGGCTACGAGCGCTACGAGGCAGCGACCATCATCGTCGGCGCTGTCGACGACATGTGCCCTGACACGCAACCGGTGATCGACGCCTTCCTCAACCAAACTGCAGGCGGTAAAGGCATGCCGACATGATGGTCGATCGCCTCGATTCACGGTGCGAGTCCGTGACGCCGCTGCCGCGTCCGCAGCCCAGGCGCGCCGATCTCGCTTTCGCGCAGCCACGGCCAGTCGAATCGATCGTGATCGATGTGGCCGAATCGCACCTGGGCCATTGCTACGTCGCCGTCAGCGCGCAGCGATCGTGGTCGGGTGTCGTCGCAGCGCCGAACGCCGAGGTCGCGGTGCTCAACGCGATCGACGAAATCTGCGCCCAGCATCCCGAACAACAGCGCATCCGCTTCGTTGCCTGCGTGGGGAGCAGTAGTCCGTTGTGGCGCTACGCCGGCCAGATCTGGACTGCCACAACGGATTGGTGGATCGAGCGTCCCTCCCACGCAGACCGATCACTTGTTGAAAGCGCGGCCGCTCAATTAGAGACTGCGCGTCTGTCGCTGCCGCCGCTTCCCGTGGACCGTGGTCCCCTCACCGTTGCTACCGATGGCTCGATGCGGTGCCGGCACGCGGGCTTCGGTTGGCTGGCCTCCTCGGGTGAGCACGGACTTGCGGGGTTCGTTTCGTCATCGAAGCGGGTTGGCACCAACCCCGTGCTGGTGGCCGAGCTGTACGCCATCGGTAGTGCGGTGTGTGGACTTCCGCGTAATCGTCTGACGGTACTGTCTGATAGCCGCGCCGCGGTGGCGATGGTGAATCGTTGGAAACGTGGAGATTTCGTACTGCCTGCGGAATACCCGGTGGTGGAGTCCGGGTCCGATCGGAACTTGATCGCTATGCAACGTCGGATCCACGCCGAACGGAGCCGGATCACGCTGCGTTGGGTACACGGCCATCGTGGAGAGCCCTTGAACGAGGGCGCTGATGCATTGGCACGCCTGGCGTCACGCTATCGACGAGGCGATCGTGACTTGAACGATTGCGAGTATCGCCACCGTGCTGCGGGGATCGCCAAGGGCTTCGCGTTGGCGTACCGGCGGGCCAACCAGGTGGGGAGCCCTTGATGCGCGGCCATCTAGGCGGATGCGGTGCGATGATCAGCCTGTGACCGGCTACGACATCATCGGCGACATCCACGGCTGTGCCGACCCGCTCGAGTCGTTGCTCGATGCCATGGGCTACCGCCTCACCGACGGCGCCTATACACACGCGAGCCGACAGGCGGTGTTCGTCGGTGACCTGGTCGACCGCGGACCCCAGCAGCTCCGCGTCCTGGAAACCGTCAAGGCCATGGTCGACGCCGGCAGCGCGCAGATCACCATGGGCAACCATGAGTTCAATGCGATCTGTTACGGCATCCCACGTGCTGAGGGTGACTATCTGCGCCGCCACTCGGACAAGAATTCCCATCAGCACCGGGCCTTCTTGGAACAGTTGACCGCCGAGCAACAGCGGTACTACCTGGACTGGTTCCGCACCATTCCGCTGTGGCTTGACCTCAGCGGGGTGCGGGTCGTGCATGCGTGCTGGCATGAGCCCTCGATGAAAGTCGTTGAGCAGGAACTGGGTTCGAATGTCTTTGGTGCCGATGCGCAGTTCGCGACAGCATCGACCAAGGGGCATCCACTGTACGAAGCGATCGAGACACTCATCAAGGGACCGGAGCTGAGCCTGACCGCTCACGGCCAGTCGTCGTACCTGGACAAGGACGGTCACGAGCGCGAAGAGGCCCGGCTGCGGTGGTGGAGTACCGGTTCGACGCTGCGTGAGCTCGCAGAGATGACAAGCACTTTCACCACGCCGGACGGCTCGCCGTACCCGGAGTTGCCGGCGCTCTCGATCGCCAATGACGACCACGTCTATCGCGGCGGCGTTCCGGTGGTGTACGGCCACTACTGGCGGACAGGAACGCCGGTGCGCGGTCTCGATTGGACCGACCGCACGGCGTGCGTCGACTTCAGTGCTGTCAAGGGCGGGGCGCTGACCGCATACCGATGGTCGGGGGAAGAGACTGTGCGAGTAGAGAATTTCATCCAGATACCGTGCCATTCAGCCTAAGCTGATTGTCAGCTCAAATTGGCAGATTTATCGGGACGAGGGCAACCTGGTTCAGGAGTTGCCATTCGCGCAGGCTTCGGCACCTCTCGGTCAGCCGCTGGGAGGCTTGTGAGGTGCAGGCCGCCTTCTCGACACGTCAAACTTGATCGACGCTGCGTACGCGGGTCGGCTCCACATGAGTAGGCTAATCGCAGCTGGCACATGCTCCAGTCAACGACAGCTGCATACCGCATTCGCAAAACGCCGCCGTACGTCGGACGTCTTGACCACGCTCTCCACCAACCCGGGCTTCGTTAACTGGATGCAGCACGTACCACGTGCCTTTCCGGCTGCCGCTTTCGCCTCGGCTCATTTCACCCCCGGCGATGTTGATGACCTCATCCTCGGAAGTGAATCCATTGGTCGCACCGTAGTAGATGTGCAGATCACGAGAACCGTTGCTTCGCTTGGCGATGACGTAGGGTTTCCCGGGCTGGTCGACGACGCGATAACCGTCTGCACGGGCAGCGTCGGTGAGCTGTCGAATGAATTCGTGGTTCGCCGCGGGTATCCGTGCCTGGGACAGCGCTGTGATCAGTGATTCTGATGGTGGGTTCGAGTCCATGAGTAGCTTGTCTTCCATCTTCAAGGTGAGCGTTCGCTCGAGTATGTCTGTTTCGCTTCGCTTTCCGATGATGTCATCCCAGCAATGCGATCAGCCCTGAATGGTCGGTCTCGCCAGCCTGGCGCGGCACATGGTCGAACTCGCACGAGGTCACGCGGTTGGCAACTTCAAGTGAGGCGAACATGTAGTCGAGACGGAAGCCGTTGTTCCCGGGGCGGCTGTACCACGAATACTCGCGAGTGTGGGGATGCAACGATCGCCATATGTCGGTGTATCCTGACGCCGCAAGTCGGCTGGGCATTTCGGGGCCGATGAACTTGGCGCCCTTTGGGTCTTTGTCAAGGTCGTTGTTGCCTGTGTTGAAGTCGCCGACAAGTAGTTCGATACCCTCGCGTCGTGCGTGAGCGATGAGGGCTTCCCAGTAGGGCAGTTTGGCGGTGCGTTGCGGCATGTAGACGGCACACACTGTCATGTCTGCGATCTGCGCGCACCACAAATGATTGGCGTCCAGTTGATCGCTAAACGGCCATGAACGGTCGATTCCGCGCCGTGATGCAATGAGCACGGTGTTCAGCTTCGAGTCGACGTCAGGGTGAGATGTGGTGTAGCCGGCGCCCTCAAGTCGAGTGCGGAATCGAGAGCCGACTTCGTTCGCGCGGAATTCGGTGACCACCAGGACGTCTGCGTCGTATCCGAGCATTCGGGAAGCGAGTGCATCGGTCGACTTCCGTCCGCCATGACGGATGTTCAAGGTGGCGATGGTAGTGGTCATGAGAAACCCTCTCGCTCGGCGTGGAATCTCCCGCGAGCCGATCAGTATGAACGAAGGCGCCGACAAGTCGGATCGGTTCGAGGCCGAGTGCACAGGTCTCCTGGCGATCTGCGCGACTTGTCGGTGGTCGGTGTCATTCTGTTCGGCTGCTCGGAACGCAGGTAGCGACAGTGAGTGGGAGACAGGTGTGGACCATGTTGATGAGAACGGCCGTGCTGGCTGAATCGGCTCGATTGGTATTCGGCCGCCAGTGTGCGTGCCCAGGGATTGACGTTCACTCCCGTGCAGACGTAGGTGCACGATGAGTAGCAAGCGTTCATCTGATGGGTCGAACGCGCTGGGCGGCTTCATCTTCTTCGTGATTCTGCTCGTTGTGATGATCCCTAAGCCGGTCTGGATCGCCTTCGGGGTCATCACCGCCGTCGGTGTTGTGATCTGGGTTGTCTACGCGCTCGTCGCGGCTGCGGAGAAGCGACGCATCGAAGGCGAGGAACGAGCCCGCGTCGAACTGGCAGCACGGGCCGCAGCCGCCAAACGTCAACGGGAGGAACAGGTCCGCAAGGAAGAGCAACACCGCGTAAATACGCTGGGTAAACAGAACGCCGCGCTCCTGGAATCCGCGCTCAGCGCAGTGAAGCGGATAGCCGCGTCCGAGGCCGCTCGCGCCGGATGGCTGGGCGAGGTCGACTTCAGTGTCGACATCAATGGGATTACCGACAACTTCACGAAGGCGTACGCCCTGCGCAAGGTGACGAACACGCTGTCGGCGTTGAACAAGCCGACGAGAGAAGACCGGAACATCTTGGCAGAGGCCAAGAGCACGATCACAAGTCTGGAAACTGCTGCGACCGAGCGGGTGGAGCTCATTGTCAAATGTGCCATGGAAGCGCAACGCATCGACAAGTCGTTGCGCACCGAACGTGAGGATGCCCGGGTTGCCGAGCAGCGCGCCGAGCTGCACGCAAAATTGAGTGCCATGCTGTACGGGATCGAGGCGACTCAAGATGTCGGCCCAACGGATTCGGCGGTGGATGTGGTCATGGCGCGGGTGCAGGCCTACCGGGAGATCAAAAACCAGATTCTCGTAGCTCGCGGCGATGGAGCACCGTAGCTGCACTCTCGAACCGTCCCTTGCTGCGCCGGTACAGCCGTCGGCAGCCGGCCGGCGAACAGGCTCGCTAGCCTGCCGCGGCAATCCGCGCCCCAGGATCATCGAGTTCGTCCAGGACCCGGCCGGCGCCCCACACCAGTTTGCGCTCTGTCAACGTGCAGAAGACACTGGGTCGCGGAGAGGCTAACAAGGACTCAGGCGCGACGTCGGCGGTAGAACGATGGTATGACTTTGTGTGAACTCGAAGAAATAACAGGCACTTTCACCACCCCGGGACGTCTCGCCGTACCCCGAGCTACCGTCGCTCCCGATCGCGGACGACGGCCACCGGTACCGTGGCGACGTTCGGGTAGTTTATGGCAATTACTCGCCTACCGGCACACCGGCACACCGGCACACCGGCCGCGGGCCTGGACTGGACCGACCGCGCCGCGTGTGTGGAAATCAGCGCCGTCAAAGGCGGACCACTGAGCGCGTACCGGTGGTCCGGTAATCGACTGTGCGGGTGGAGAACTGCCTGCAAGGAGCCTGACGGTGCCGAGGCTATCGCGGAACCCCCCGGACCGGATCACCGATAGGGCTCAGATCCGGCTATTCGCACTGAATGGGTCTCCAAGTGCGGCGACCATCAGGCCGGGCAAGGGTGTCAGGGATGCTCTAGAGCGCTCGGGCAGGTAGTACGTGTAGGCCCCCGTCGGCGTTCCGCACGATATCTATCACGACATCAGATGCATCGCTTGAAGACTCGACGTCGTCGCCAATGTCGCGGATCCGATACGAGGCGTTGAGGACGCTGTTCACCTCACCGGAGGTGACCATCATGTTCATGACTCGACGAGACGACGTGAGTTTGACGCGAGATAGTGCAAGCAGAACTTCGTTGAGGCTGATGTCCAGTTGATCGATGCGCTTGGAGTCGGCTGCCAACGTGCCAATGAAATTCTGGAACGGATTGTCTGAATCCATCTGGGCGTGCTCAACCGCCTGCAGGACAAGTACTCGACGCTTTAGTGCGATTGCCAACCTGGCGAGTTCCAAATGAGCGCGGAATTCGCCGTCGGGATCATCGACGCCCGAAAAGGCGTTGCGGAGGGTAGAGAGCTCGACGTGGGACGGTAGTTTGGCGAATTCTTGCTGCCATCGGTCTACACGCCTGGCCGCCGTGGCGACTGCCGTGTCGATCTTGCCGACTGCGGTATCCAGCCCTAACGAGAGCCCGATTTTTCCACGATCAAGCAAGATCGCCGTCGCCTTCTCAATCGCGTCGCGGCAACCGTCGAGCTGATTTCGTTCGTCATCCAGCCTGTCTTGGTGCAGCTTTTCCAGAAGCTCTGTGATTCGCTCAAGCGCCTTCTGCCTTTTGTTGTCGGCATGGGCACTGATGCCAACAGCGACGGCCATCAGAATCAGCGGTGTAGCGATAGTCAGCGCACCTGCGCCCGCCGCGGCCCCTCTGGTGGTGGCTGGGCCTGATACCTGTACGAACGTGGCTTGTGCCGCAATGCCGCCTGATGAGTTCGTCAGTGCACCGTGTATGCCGCCGGCGACCACTTTGGACGGCATTGACGTCATGATGCCGCCGCTGAACTGTGCGGCGACTTTCGCCGGTACGACCATCCGGTATAGCGCTTCGCTGGTGGAGGCGAGGTTCACTGCCGTCGTATGCTTCGACGCATCTCTGATTAGCCCTGAAAGCTGTTGTGCCAAGGGACTTGCACTGTCCAACCGGAGTCCGACGCCTTTGTCCAGATTCGCTGGGATCGGATGCACCTCGAGGGTCGCAATCGATGTACGTGCCATGGCAGCGAGGACTGTCCGCAGCTCTGCGAGGCGTTCTGAGGTCATTGCCGCCTCGTAGGGGAATTGTGGGATGGATGCGTCGCCCGTAGTCAGCGTCCATACCGGCACAAACGAGGTCTCGTCGTCGGACATGCTGCACCCCTTTACGTCTGCGGCCGTTTCGGCCGCACGCTAATCGAATCGGAATCTAAAGGACCATACGACGCGGGGCTGACGTGCTTGGCACACTCGCAGTGGTGTTGAGTCCCTCTACGGGGCGTTGTTCATCCGCGACTGAGGTAGCTGCACCGCACTTCGGGGCCATTTGCGAAGGGACCCGCTGCGGCTTCGGCAGCGCTCAGCGCTGCGGCCGGGGTCATGCCGACCGCACCATAAGCATGGTTGAGTGGTTCGCCCACATCCCATGCCACGGCTGCACATTTGGGGCCGCTGGCCACCAGGTAGCAGTCGCTGGCGTGCTGCAAACGGGCACACTGCTGGAGAGCTGACACCTCGGCGTCAGCCTGCGACCGATTGGGGCCGCCAGCCCAGTCCAGAGACTCCCGTGAGGGCGATTTAGCTACAGCTACCCATCCACCCTCGGCGGCGGCTGGGGCGGCCGCGCAAACTGCGGCTCCAACGAGCAGGCCAGCGACGAGTACACACACATTGCAACGGATCATCGCGACTCCTCGGTTAGTGGACAACGTTGCCGGCCGTAGTGCGGACATTAGTGCGAGGCCCCGACAGGTGGTCATGTCTTGGCCGACAACTGCTACTTGTCGGTGGTCGGTGTCATTCTGTTCGGCTGCTTGAAATATGCCGAGAGGAACCGACATGCCGAATCACAACTATCCGACCCCATCGCCGGGTTGGTACTCAGACCCCAGCGGCCAGGCTGGCCAGCGCTACCACGACGGCCGACGGTGGACCGAGCATTTCGTGCCCACCCCGCCGGCTGCCCAGGCACCCGCGGTGGCGGTAGCAGTATCAGCCGGCGGCGGACCCAACCATGCACTGCACTTGATCCTGACCTTGCTGTCCTGCGGGCTGTGGCTGCCGATCTGGATCCTGATGGCGATCTTCGGCGGTGGTTCGTCCTCTTCGGTTGCTATTGCCAACGGAGCCAACGGTGTTGGCGCCGTGGCGCGGACTACGAGACGTCCCGGGGTCGGAGTTGCAGCAGTCTTCGGCGGGTTGTTTCTGCTGGGCCTGGCTCACGAGCACCCGTGGCTGTACGTGGTGCTGATCGTCTTCGTGGTGCTATCCGTGTTCGCTGCCTGGACGCTCAAGTCGGCCCAAGCTCGCGAAGCTCAACAGCGCAGGGAACAGTTCGAGCGAGACATGATCGCGAATCGGGCCGATCGGGAAGACCGGTTTTACGTCCAGGGCGATCCCCGCGGTACCTATGGCGGCTACATGCCGCCTGAGTTCCCGACGGGCACGGACAAGGCGTGAAATGCGAGGTGGTAAGGCCTGTCCATACCGATTGGGTGTGGTTGAGGCCGCCCGGGTGGTGGGGAGCGAAACGCTCACTCGCGCCCAGTCTCTTCGACGCGGATATCGGTGAGCTGATCCGGGTCAACCACGCCGGTCCATCCCATGTACTGATCTCCAATGAGGCCAAGTTGTCGCGCAACAGTCGGGTGGCCGATGAACTCGACTCTGATCCGGCCGTCGCTCAGCCTTCCCGTCAGGGAAACAGGTTGTCCGCCAAGCGATCCACTAACGTTGACACTGATCACCCCGTCGATCGCTGACCGCGGTACCTTCGCCCATGGCTTGTAATGGCCTTGCCCTGCAGGCGACTCGCCGCGAGCGAACGCATCGGGTATGTCAGCATCGGGGCCAGCCTGCAAAGCAACCCATTCGTTGGTACTGAACGAAATCTGGAATCGCTGGCCCCGGTATTCGGCGATCGCGCCGCTCACTGGTATCTCCATCAGTTCCGGCACTCGGTCCCGCGGCTTGTCGTCGAGCTGCCGCTACAGCTCGCGTGAGTACCGGCTGAGTTGGGTGCAGGCACCAAGAACCGGGCAACCGGGTCGACCATCCCCGCGCGACTGTCGTTGGGCATCACACAGGCGTTCCCCGATTGGTGCCTGGTTTCTCGATCAAGAGATCATCATGCAGACGCCGCCGACATGCGTCGGCGAAGTCGAGCGCTGCGCTCCTGTCGGACAGGAAGACTTCGGACTGCTGGGGTGAAATCTCGTAGTACTCTTCGTAATCCACCACGCCGTTGCTGACAGGGAGCGCGACGTAGTGTCTCCCCGAATCGAGCTCAGTGCCGATCGAGAACCGGTCTTCTCGGGAGACGAATACGCCGCTGAATCTCACACCATCCTCCGATCTACCGTTCGTCCTGGTGGGCTCTGAGTGGCTCAGCATGCTGGGCCTGCAACTCGGGAGTCTCGTCCGCCGTGGTGATTTCGCGGAGTGCCCATCCTGAAGTATCAATCGAGTTGGTCCGGACATACTCGACGAGCAGCGGGCAGACTTCGTCCGGCATGAGCACTTCGTTCTGGTGCACTTCGACCGCGGTGCCATCTTGTCGTGCAAGCGAAACCAGTGGTCCCTTGTCGCCTGGATGCCCGAGGGCGAACAGCTTGCCGTTCCTCATCAGTTCGACTGTCAGCCCTGCCTGAGTGCCGGTGGTCTGCACGAAATTGTCATCCGGTTCGACGTAACCTGACGTCTCGTCGTCCTCGGTCAGCTCGAATACGATCATGAAGAGCTTTCGATCACCGATGAGGCTGACGAGATGGTTGAGCTGCATCGCTGCCCGTGCCGGCTCGTCTGATAGCGCGACCGTAGCGAATTCTCTGACTGCGTACGTCATGGCACCCTTATCACCGGTCGGACACCGATCACCTTGACCGGCACTACGTTTTGATCGGGGAGTACCAATCGCGGCACGCGAGTCGCTGTGCGCTACTGCTTCGGCTTGCCCTTCACGGTCTTCGGTACGGCGTCACCCTTCGACTGTGCGACTTCGCTTTTGGCTACGGGTGCGCGACCAGCCGAGGGCTTCTCGCTGTCCGTTTCGGCTCCGTTGCTCTGCTGTTCGGCAACCGCCGTGTCTGAGAACTCTGGTTGTTCGCGCAGACTCCAGCCAGCCGGGACGGCGTGGGTTTCGTAGTAGTGCTCGAACAGTGCGATGGCGTCGGTGGCTGTGAGCACTTCGGAGGGGCGCACCATGTAGGTGTTGTCGCCGTTCTGAATTGGCTCGGTTTCGGCTGATTCGCCTGCGCCGCCCGACCGGCCGATCGTGTAAAGCCGATGCACGCTCTTGGAATCAGCTTCCTTGATCTCAACGGTGAGCCGGTCGGGGGAGACGCCAGTGGCCTGAATCCACTCGGTCGGGTGGACGGTCTCGTCGTATGCCACATCGGCGGGCAACGGATAGATCGACATGTGCGTGTACCGGCCGTCGCCCAGACGGTTGATGATCGCGGCGATCTGCCCAGGGATTTCCTCGGGGAACTCGCTCATCCATCCGGACGAGCGGTTCGTCGCCATGACGTGGGTGGGCCTATCGAGCCTCATTCGCCTGGCACCGTTTCCACGCGAACCTTGCTGACCTTCACGGTTTCTACGACCCCTTGCTCATTGGTAATGGTTACGTACGCCGGATTCGTCGGCGACACCAGTTTGTCGAACTCGCGCTGTCCTGCTGAGAGAGACGCCGAGCCGGACTTCACCTCAATAGCCTCGTAGGTGCCATCCGGCAGGCGTCCCAGACCATCGTAAAACCGGCCGCCGGGTGCGCCCCCATCGACGGTGGCCTTCCTTTGCTCATTGGTGACCCATCGCCCCGGATTGCGGTCTTTGTAGTTCTCTATACCCTCGGCTTCGCGTCCTTTGGCGTAGTTGCCGCCGTTGCGTCCCGTGATGTGCCCGTATCGGTCCCTACCGTCGCCGCGGTCCACACCTTCGCCCGGGCGCCCGGTGTGCGCGTGCATGATGGTCACCGGATTGAGCGCCGCATCGTGCGACAAGTCGATTGCTCCGGCGGTGGCGATGGTTCCGCCGGTGGCAATCATTGCCGCGCCGGCCACGTTCACCGGAACTCCGACTATGGCGCCCACGCCGGTGGCGTCGAGGATGATGCCCGGCACTTCGATGCCGGCTCCGCCGGCGATCAGCGCGGCCCCGCCGATCATCCCCAAGGTGTCGAGCGGGTTGTGGATCGCAGCGTTGCCGAAACTCGCCGCGGAGTTGACCACGTCAGCGAGCACGTTGTACGCGGCGTCGCCGAACTGTTGGAGTTCCATCTTGGCCCACTCGGCCATCGTCGACGCGATCGCTTCGGCAGCCGCGATGAGTGGCGCGAGCAACTTGGCCAGAGCATCAACTTCGGCTTTGAAGTTGTTGACCACGACGCGGATGTCGTCGGCGATCTTCTTGATCTCGTCCTCGTCCTCGCCGGTGAGGAGGTCCCAGACTTCACGGATCCCGGTCATTGGGTTCACGATTCGCGACAGCAGGTCCAGGATCGCAGCGTGAGTGGCGTCGATGTGTCCGGCGTACGAGTTGAGGTTCGAGGCGACCTGGACGCACTGGCCGAAAAGCGCCGTTGCGTTGGTATTGCCGGCGACCACGGCTTGCGCTACCTGCGGGCCCTCCGGAATCTGTTGCGCCGTAACCACGCCCAGCGCACCCAGCAGTGGAGCCTCGGCGCCGAGAAAGGCCGACCCCGCCGCCGTCCATGCCCCGGCCGCGGCACGCAGCTTGCTCGGGCTTCCGTCGGGCCAGATCATGCCCAGAAAGGGCTCGACGAGGGACCAACCAGGCGGCGCCCCTTCGTTACTGCCCTGAGCCGACGGCGGCACCTGTGCACTCACGAACGCGGTCGGTGCGGCGGCGGGCAGCGGTGCTCCGCCCGTGCCGTGAGTGTTCGACGCGACCTCGGCCCGTGAATAGCTGGTCGCGCTGGCCCGGATACCGTCGCCGATGCGGGCCATGCCATTTCGCAGATCGACCATCGATTCGAGCATCGCCTTGGCCGACTTGTCATATGCCTGGCCATGGACGATGCCGGCGGGGTCATCGCCCGACATGCCACCGCTGCCCGACAGCGCAGAATGCAGGGTGTCGATGGCCTTTCCGAGCGCTTCGGCCTGAGTGTCCACGGACTGCCCGGCGCCGTCGAGCGCGCGCGGATCAACAACGATCGGTGCCATAGGGTTTCGTCGCCTATCGCACCGTCAGCCGGGTCACCGCGACCACATCGTCTGATTGCTCTTGGCGGCGCCCGTGTAATTGCCGTGTGCCTTGTGCGCCGCCCCGCGCAGCTTGACCAGGGCCTCGCGCATCTCCTGCGCGCCCTCGGTCCAACGGCGATGTGCGTCAGCCTGCGTCGCCGCCGCCGTGCCTACCCACGTGGCGTGCAGTCCCGAGACCTCGGCATGCGCCTCGGTGATCATCGCCTCGATCCTGGCCTCTAACTGGGCCATCTTCTCCACAATGCCCATCAACTTGTCGGTATCAACTCCGAATTCATCAGACATCGTGCGCCCTACCCGCCGATTCTCATCTGCGTGCTGAGCGCTGCTCCAGAGTGACTGTCTTGGCTCTCGTAGGCGCCGGCAGCAATCCCGAGCAACGACGCCATCTCGGCAAGACCCGTGTGTACGTCCTTGGCGCCCGCGTGCCACTTCCAGAACGATTCGGCGAACGCGCCGCTGGACAACCCCGTCCAGCCAGAACCGACGAAGCCGGACACCTCGCTGTCAATCGCCTGCAACTGCGTGGCGAGCTCATCGGCCAGGGAGTCGATCGACCCCGACACCCGCCGCAAATCTTCTGGGGAGACCCCCAGAATTCCCCCTCCGGCCATGCGATACCCCTAACGCGTACTGGCTGACGGTTGAAGCCTACCCAGGGTGCGAGAGGGACACCGACGCGAATTTCGTTGCCGCTCACAGGTTTTAGACAGGTTTCTGCCAGATTGCTGGCAGGAACGGCTTCCGAAGGGTGCCGCCAGTGTGAGCCGGGCAACGACCAGCCCCATACACCGACTGGATCTCTCGCCGACGAGAACCCGCTGGTCCCGCCTGCAGCCAAGATTCGCCGTGGCCAGGGATTTCGGCGGCCTCTCGTAGGGTCGGACCCGTGCATGTCTACCAACTGGCTTTCGAATGGACGGATACGAACCGACGCTGGCTGGTCGAGGTCCCGATCCGCATCGTGTCCTACGGCGTCATCGCCCTCATCGCCCGGTTGGTGCTGCACCGCCTGATCGACAGCGCCACCACGGGTCGGGCCGGCAAGGCTGAGGCAGTAGACGAGCAGTCGCAGGCCAACCGCCCGCCGCTGCTGCGCTACCTGCGCGACCGGAGCCAGTCGTCCAACGCACGCAAGGCCGCCGAACGGCGCCGCCAGCGCGCCCAGACCATCGGGTCGGTGCTCAAGTCGACGGTGTCGATCCTGCTGCTGGTGTGGCTGGTGCTGGCGATTCTGAGCGTGCTGGGGGTGAACATCGCGCCGTTCATCGCCTCGGCCGGTGTGGTCGGCCTGGCGATCGGCTTCGGCGCGCAGAACCTGGTCCGCGACTTCGTCAGCGGCATCTTCATGCTGCTCGAGGACCAGTACGGCGTCGGCGACAACGTCGACCTCGGCGACGTGACCGGCGAGGTGCAGAGCGTCGGCCTGCGCATCACCACGGTCCGCGACGGCGACGGCACCCTCTGGTACGTCCGCAACGGTGAGATCAAGCGCGTCGGCAACATGAGCCAGGACTACGCCGTTGCGCACGTTGAGGTTCCGGTCGCATTGACCGCGGACCTCGACCGGGCCGAGCTGGTGGCCATCGAAGCTGCGGAGGCCGCCATCCTCGATCCGGCGATCGCCGCCAACGTGCTGGGCGATCCGGAAATGCTTGGTGTGCAGGAACTCTCGCCTGATCTGCTCATCCTGCGGATGTCGGTGAAAACCCGGCCGAATACGCAAGGCGCAGTGCAACGCCGGCTCCGCCGCGAGGTTCTGCGCGCCTACGACGAGCACGGCATCGCACTGCCGTATCCGCAGGGGCGGATTCACGCGGTGGTCGGCGGTCGCACAGCGGAGTAGTGCCTTGGGCTCCCCGAACAACATTGGTCGGGGAGCGGTCAGCGTCCCGCCGTCTCCTTCGGGTTCACCCCGTCGACGGCGAGAACCGTGATCGCCATGCTCCGACCGGATTCTGTCACGTATCTGCGTGTTTCGCCGACGTGAGTGGCGACGAGTGCTTTGCCCAGCGGACACTCCACGGAACAGGTGTCGCCCAGCGGCTTGGCGTCGGCGGGGAGAACGAGCTGGAAGACGTCGGTGTCGTCGGGGTCTCCGTTGAACGACACGGTGACCCATGCGCCCGGCACGGCTTGGCCCTCGAGGATCAGCTCGTCGCGGGCATCGATTGTGTTGGTGGATGAGGTTTCTCGCGGGTGCCGGTCTGCGATGACCGCACCGTGTTGTTCAGCGGCATTCGATGACACCGAGTGTGAGGGCGGAACCCTTGACGCGGTGTTCGGGTGAATTACAGCGTCCACACCATCACTATCCGTCGATGCGCGGGTCGCGACGCGTGCACGCGAGCTTGTTTGCCGTGATGTCACGCGATGTACGTCCGGGTGTCAGGCTGGCGCCGCGGGAGTCCGGACCGTCGCATCGGGCACCATAGTGACGTGCCGCTTTCCGAAACGTCGCTGTTCAACGTTGCCGGTGATCTCGTCTTCGCCCGCGGCGAGGACTACGTCCGCTACGTTCGTGGGCTTCGGATCACCAAATCCAAGGCGTACGCATCGATTCAGGCCAAGCGTGTCTACCAGGTGGAGCTCGATTGGTCCGGCCCGCTGCCTGACGGAGTCTGCACCTGCCCGCACAACGCCGACGGCAACTTCTGCAAGCACCTGGTCGCGGTTGGGCTCGCCGCAATCGACAGCGGACGTGTCCCCATCGAAGTTCCCCCCGATGCCTCGGCTGACGGAGCGCTGGAAGCGGTAGTGCAGGCGATGAGTGTCGATGAACTACGAGACTTGGTCCTGACACTCGCGCAGCAGGACAGCGGGGTACGGCGCCTACTCGATGTTCGCGCTACGGCGGTTTCAGGAGACGAGGCGCCGGCCCAAGCCGAATTCGAAGCCTACGTGCGAAACATGTTGGAGTTCAGGGGCGAAATCGACTACCGGCGATCGTTCGAGGTCGCGGGGACGGTCAGTGACATGCTCGATGAACTTGAGGACCACCTGAACAACGGCGCAGCCGAGGTTGTGCGGCCGGCTCTGTTGCTCGCACTCACCAAATTGCGCAAGCTGCTGCAGCATGTAGATGATTCCTCGGGTTCGATCGGAGACCAATCCCAGCGGTCTGCCGACCTCTATGCGCGGGCATGCAGGCTCGGCACGCCTGACCCGACGAAACTGGCAACGTGGTTGGTGAAATTCCGCGCTGAATCGCCAGGTTGGCCGATTGTCGTGTTGGCGGACTTCGTGGATGCATTCGACGAGAAGGCACTTAAGGCGTACCGCCGGGCGGTGGTCGCGCTCGACAAGAATCTGGCAGACCAACCAACAGGGCGACACGAAGTCGACGCCATGCTCCTGGAGCTCGCCGATCACGACGGCGATGTCGACCTCGCCGTTCAGCTGCTCAGCGAAGGGCCCTATGTCCAGTACGGAGCGATCGTTCACCGGCTGCGCGCAGCTGGTCGTGCCGACGATGCGGTGGCCTGGATCGACCTCGCTGTTTCCGCTGGCAAGGTTCGGAGCCACGGCGGCGACAACGAGTATTGGTTGAATCCGGACCATGTTGCCGAGACGTACAAAGGCTTGGGCCGCACCGATGATGCAATCGGCGTTCTCCGAGCCGACTTCGCCCGGCAGCCGTCGGTGGGCTCCTACCGTGTCCTGCTGGATTTCGCAGCGGGCGTCGACCGTGTCGATTCCGAACGCAGGTGGGCCTATGACCACGCGCGACACCTGGCCGCGACGGACCGCTTCCTGTTCGGCACAGTCCTCGTGCAGCTCTGTATGAGTGACGGCGACATCGACGCGGCCTGGGAAGCTGCTGACCGGTACGGTGCCGGCTCAGCGTGGCGGGAATTGGCCGATCGAGGGGCCAAGGCGCGGCCCATCGCGGCCGCCGACCTGTACCGGCCGGGGCTTGCGAAGGATCTGCGGGAGCCCAACAGCAAGCTGTATCCCGACATTGCCGCGAGGCTGGCGACGATGGCCAAGCTCTACGAAAAAGGCGGCCGCGGTGCTGAATTCGTGCTTTTCATGGCGGAGATACGTCAGCAGTACGGGAACCGGCCTGCACTGATGAGAGCACTGGACGCCAAGCGGCTCTAGCGGTGTTCAGTGGTCGCGCCGAGAACGATTACCGACGACTGGCGTGCAGATGCAGAACGATGTCATCCGTTGGAATGCAGAGGTCAGGCAGTGTCGCGAGCAGTGCGGCGTTGTCCGTCCTGCGGGTTGCAATGCCCAGCTGCCGAAGCGCGACAGCCTCGACCGAAGTGTTGGAGGCGCGCGCCAGCAGCTCTAAACGCTCCATCAGGTCGTCGGGCACATTCCGGATCTGTAGCGATCGCATCTATTGATGGTAGGAGCGCGCACGCGGGACGCAAGCCGTTTGACACCGCCCGATAGCGTCGATCCGGCTCTCCTGCAGCACATGCGATTTGGAGCCGTCAAGGAAACTGGCTCTGTTGACGTATGTGTGGGTGATTTTGGGGTTTGAATAGCCGAACGCCGTTCCCGGTCTAGGTTTCTGGCTTGTCGAAGGTCAGTCACCAAAAGAGCGGAGAACGGCGTGCGGGATGCCAGCTTATGGCGCGTCTTGTTGTGCGTCCAGAACACGGTTGTCGAGGATGTCGAGTTCGACCAGACGGCACAGGTATTGGTGGCCCATGTCCGCCCGCAGCGTGCTGCGGCGGGGCGGTGCGGCCTGTGTGGTGCGCGGGCCCGCTGGTATGACCATGGCCGGGGCCGACGACGGTGGCGGACGCTGGATATGGGCACCACCGAGGTGTTTCTGGAAGCCGACGCCCCTCGCGTTGACTGTCCCACTCATGGGCCGACGGTGCGCCAAGTTCCCTGGGCCCGCCACGGCGCCGGGCACACCCATGCTTTCGATCAGCAGGTGGCCTGGTTGGCGACCTGCTGCTCCAAACGCATGATTACCGAACTGATGCGGATCGCGTGGCGCACAGTCGGATCGATCATCGCCCGGGTGTGGGCCGACACTGCCGCCGGAATCGATCCCTTCGCTGGCCTGACCCGGATCGGAATCGATGAGATCTCCTACAAACGCCACCATAAGTACCTGACCATCGTGGTCGACCACGACACCGGCCGGCTGGTGTGGGCCAGCCCCGGCCGGGACCGAGCCACCGTGCGGGCCTTCTTCGATGCTCTGGAAGCCTCTGGCGAGGGCCGGTGCGCGCAGATCACCCACGTCTCGGCCGATGGAGCCAACTGGATCGCGGACGTGGTCGTCGAACGCTGCCCCGACGCGGTGCGCTGCGCCGATCCGTTTCACGTTGTCAGCTGGGCCAACGAGGCCCTCGATGAGGTCCGCCGCGCCGCATGGAACACCGCCCGCAAAGCGGGGCAGACCCGCAGCCACGGATGGGTCCGCGGCCGCCGTGTCACCGTGGCCACCGGAGACGCATTGGCGTTGCGCCGCAGCCGATATGCCCTCTGGAAGAACCCGGAGAACCTCACCGAACGACAACGAGTGAAGCTGGCATGGATCGCCAAAACCGATCCCCGGCTCTACCGCGGCTACCTGCTCAAAGAAGCGCTGCGCACGATCTTCAAACTGCCCACCGACCAAGCCGCCGACGCCCTCGACAGGTGGATCTCGTGGGCGCGCCGCTGCCGCATCGAATCATTTGTCCTACTGCAACAACGCATCACCCGCCATCGCACCCAGATACTGGCCGCCATCGAACACGGTCTGTCCAACGGACTCATCGAATCGGTCAACACCAAAATCCGACTCCTCACCCGCATCGCCTACGGATTCGCCACACCCGAGCCCCTGATCGCCCTGGCCATGCTCACCCTCGGCGGACACCGCCCAGCCCTACCCGGCCGTCAATGACCCACACATACGTCAACAGAGCCAGGAAACTTGACGGCTCCAAATCGAACATGTCAGGAGAGCTCGCAGAGCCAACGCAGCGAGCGTGCGCAGGGATCGCGAAACCCATCTCAGCCACGCACTACCCGCACGCTCGAAGCGTCAACCCGCAGAAACCGGCTCGCTACCCGCAATCGTTCGCGTCCGCTTGTACATCCACGTCAGCACCGCCGCGAAGGCCGCGACGCCAATGACTTCGGCAATAGATCCGTTGAAACCAGAGAACAGCGCAAACGGCTCGTCGGAACCAGTCCCGGCGACGAAGCCCGCGAACACCACCCCGTACAGGCTCTCGCCGACGATCATGCCCGTCGCCAGCAGCACGCCAATCCGCTTCTTGCGCTCGACATCTCCGCCCGCTCGGTCAGCCCAGCGGTTGTAGAAGTACCCGAGCGCGGCGCCCAAAGGAATGATCAGCGTCAGGCTCATGGGCAGGTACATGCCCATCCCGACAGCCAGCGGCGGCAGCGCGAATCGCGATGTCCGGGTGAGGGTCTCGTCGACGAGAATCGCGACCACCCCGATCACCGCGCCCAATCCAATGAGCCCCCAGTTCAAAGAGCCGCCGAAACCCCCTTGGCCAACGAAGAGATCAACGCGGCCTGCGGAGCCGCCAGCGCGTGGTCACCGGCACCGGGCGCGCCCAGGAATCCGAACGCACGCTGCATCAGGTTGAGCACGGGCGGAATGATCGCGGATCCGAACACCACACCAATCACCAACGCCACCTGCTGTTTCCACGGTGTGGCGCCGACCAGCTGGCCGGTCTTGAGGTCCTGCAGGTTGTCGTTGGAGATGGTCGCAACACCGAACGTGATGGCCGCCGCGAACAGTGTGTAGGCCACCAGCGCCAGAGACTGGCCATCGTCGGCATGCCCGAACACCACCTTGATCAGCACCGCGGCGATGAGCACCGTCAGGATGCCGACGCCGGAGATGGGGCTGTTGGACGAGCCGATGAGCCCGGCCATGTACCCACACACCGACGCGATGACCATGCCGATGACGAAGATGAACACCAGGCTTGCCACGATGATCCCGGCCGAATGCCCTTGCAGCGCAGTGCCGCGACCGAAATCCCACAGCAGCACGGCGATGGGCAGCAGAAGCAGCACGACGGTGCCGATGACGATGGGGAAGGGGATGTCGCGCTCGGTGAGGTCGACCAGCTGGCCCTGGCGCCGATTGCGCGCCGACGTCAACGCGTCGGTGATGCCCTTGATGATGGGCCGCAAGATCTTCAGCAGCGTCCAGATGGCGGCGACGGCGATCGCGCCGGCGCCGACGAATCGCACCTCGTGCACGAAGATGCCGTCGATGATGTCGCCGATCGGCTCACCGGTCCCGAAGGCCCCGATCGTGCGGATCGGCAGCAGCACCCCGAACGAGATGACCAGCCCGACGAGCATCGCGATACCGACCGTCATCCCGATCAGGTGCCCGACGCCGATCATCGCCATCGACAATCCGGCGCTGAACATCGTCCCGCCGGCACCGATACGGGTATACGCCGTAACAGAATTCGCGAGCAGCTTCATATTGGCCAGCAACCCGAAGCCGGCCGACACCAGCGAGCCGAAGATGATCACCCGCAGCCCGGTGCGGTTGGCCTCCGCGCCGCCGGTGCTGTCGCCGACCTTGAGCACCTCGGCGGCCGCGACTCCTTCGGGATAGGGCAGGTCCGAGCCGGTGACCAGGGCGCGCCGCAGCGGAATGGAGTACATGACGCCGAGGGTGCCGCCGACCGTGCACACGGCGAGGGTGATCCAGTAAGGGAATCCGGTCCACCAGCCGATCATGATGAGGCCCGGCAGCACGAAGATGATCGCCGACAGCGTGCCCGCCGCCGAGGCGATTTTCTGCACGATGTTGTTCTCGACCACCGAGTGATTGGCGAAGCTGCGCAGCACCGCCATCGAGATCACCGCGGCCGGGATGGACGTGGCGAACGTCAAACCGACCTTGAGTCCGAGGTAGACGTTGGCGGCGGTGAACACCAGCGTGATTACACCGCCGAGCAGAATCCCGCGGACGGTCAGTTCACGCAGGGTCGGGGTGGCGGGGGTCGCGACGGCCAACTCGTCGTCCTCTCTCTTACGGGTGCTCTACACCGTAAGGGCTGAGGACCGACGTGCGCCCGCTATCAGGGCGTGCCGCTAGCTCTCGGCTGCGGCCACCAGAGAGCGCAGCTTCACCGACGGGTTGTCCCGCTGGAACCCTTCGAGCCGCCACGGCGTCGAGAACAGCACCAGCAGCACGCCGTCGGAGCGGGTCAGCACCTCGCAGGACACCTGCTTGTTCATGAACTCGGCGTCCTCGGGGTCGACGACCCGCGCCACCTGGTACGGCAGCGATTCCATCGTGATGGCCGCGCCGATCTCGGTCGCCATCCGGTGCGCCGCCACCTCGAACTGCATGGGGCCGACGGCTGCGAATACCGGCGCCTGCTCACCGCGCTTGTCCGAGCGCAGCACCTGGACGACGCCCTCCTGGTCGAGCTGCTCGATGCCCTTGCGGAACTGCTTGTGCTTGCTCGGATCCTTGCCGCGGACCACCGAGAAGTACTCGGGGGAGAAGCTCGGGATCGGCGGAAACTCCACGGGCGCATCGCGATACAGCGTGTCGCCGGGGCGCAGCGCCGCCGCGTTGGCCAGGCCGATCACGTCACCGGGCCACGCGTCGTCCAGCGTCGAACGCTCCCGGCCGAACACCGACTGCGCGTACTTGGTCACGAAGGGCTTGCCGGTCCCGGCGTGGGTCAGCACATCACCGCGCTCGAACGTGCCCGAGCACACCCGCGCATAGGCGATGCGGTCGCGGTGCGAGCTGTCCATGCCGGCCTGCACCTTGAACACGAACGCGCTGAACGGCGAATCCACCGGACGCGGCTCTTTGGCGACGTCGATGATCGCGCCGGGCGAGGGCGCCAGATCGACCAGCACGTCGAGCAGCTGGTTGACGCCGAAGTTCAGCGCCGCCGAGGTGAACAGCACCGGCGAGGACTCGCCGGACAGGAAGGTCTCGCGGTCGTAGTCCGAGCCGTCCATCGACAGCAGTTCGGACTCTTCGACGGCGGTGTCCCAGTCACCCTCGGCGGCATCGTGCGCCTTGTCCGCGGGAATGTGCTCTTCCGGCGCGGCGGTGGCGCCACCGGCGGTGCGGGTGAAGCGGATGTAGTGGCCCTTGCGGCGGTCCATCACACCCTTGAAATCGCCGGCGATGCCCACCGGCCAGGTCAGCGGCGTCGTCCGCAGCCCGATGCGCTCGTGGATCTCGTCCATCAGCTCCAGCGCGTGCCGGCCGGGGCGGTCCCACTTGTTGATCACCGTGATGATCGGGATGCCGCGGTGCTTACACACCTGGAACAGCTTCAGGGTCTGCGGCTCAAGGCCTTTCGCGGCGTCGATGAGCATCACCGCGCAGTCGACGGCCGTCAGCACCCGGTAGGTGTCTTCCGAGAAGTCGGCGTGGCCGGGGGTGTCCAGCAGGTTGATGACGCAGTCGCGGTACGGGAACTGCAGCGCCGTCGAGGTGATCGAGATGCCGCGGGCCTTCTCCATCTCCATCCAGTCCGACACCGTGGACTTGCGGCCGGCCTTGCCGTGGATCGCGCCCGCCTCGGTGATCACCCGGGCATGCAGGGCCAGCGCCTCGGTCAGCGTCGATTTACCGGCGTCAGGGTGACTGATGACGGCGAAGGTTCGGCGACGGGCGGCTTCGGTCGCGACCCGGCCGGTGGCGCGGGTATCGCTGGCGGGGGCGGTGTCGGTCATAGCACCAGACATGCTATTGGCCGACCAGGTAAAACCTGTAATCGCGACGGCGTGACCTGCAGGTTTGCCTACGGGCGGAACCGGCACAGCAGGCGGCGGACGGCACTGCCCGGCTCCGGCGGCCGCCGGCTCACATACGGCCACGGATCGTTGCGCTCTGGTACCGACGCCGTCCGGACCAGCTTGAGCTGTGTCCGCAGATGCTGGCGCAGCTCGTGCAGGCTGGGATCGGCCCAGCGGTTGGATGCCTCGATCGGGTCGGAGGTCAGGTCGTAGAGCTCCCACTGATCGTCGAGCGGATCGGTGCGGTAGGTGTCGCCGCCCCGGCTGTTCGCCGCCAGATGCCGCACGCCCGGTTCCGTCCAGGTCGCCGGATCGTCGAACGTGCGCACGAGCTTCCACAGGTGCCCGGAACCACCGGACGCCTCGGCGTTCGTGACACGCGAGACCAGCCCTTCGAAGTTGGCCGCGACGTTCGCGGGCACCTTGATGCGCAGCAGCGCAGGCGGATTCGTGTTGGCGCCGATGGCCTGCGCCGCGCCCGACGCGCCGGTGTCACCCTCGAGGATGTTGTCGCGGGTCATGATGTAGATCGGCCGATCCTGTTCGGCCACAGCGCCATTCACCACCGGCATGAGGTCGCGGCCCGGCAGGGGATGCACCTCGCTGAACGTGGCGGCCAGGGTTTCGGCGGTTGCGGCGACATCGACCCCGGCAGCGCCGAGCAGTGTCGGCACCAGGTCGACGTGTGACGTCGGCGCCTCGACTTCGCGGGCCGCGGTCGCGTCCGCGCCGATCCGGGCGATGACGAACGGCACCCGCGTCGCCTCGTCGTACAGGTTGAACCACTTCTGGTGCAGCCCGCCGTGCGCGCCGAGCAGGTCGCCGTGATCGGAAGTCCGTACCAGCACGGCGTTTTCGGACCCGCCGTCGGTGACGGCCCGACGGACCCGGTCCAGCGGGCCGTCGACCTCGGCGTGCAGCCGGTAGTAGAGGTCGCGGTACTGCTGGGCGTTACGACGGTAGGTGCGTTCGATCACCGCGGCCGGGCCGTAGCCGGAGTAGTAGGCCTCGCGGAAGGCGGCCTGTGCGGCGGGCTTGTCGCTCAGGTCTTCGGTGGCCGTCGGCGCCGCGGGCACATGCGGCGGTTCGAGGACGGGGTAGTCGAGCAGCGGGCTGCGGCGCACCCACCCCGGAAACAGCACGATGTCATGGGGATTGACGAAGCTGGCCACCAACAGGAACGGGCGCAGCGCATCCGCGTCGCCCGCGCGCCGCCGCGCGTACCGGTCCTCGAGCCACGAGACGACCCGATCGGCGACCAACGGGTCGCGCCGAAAACCGCTGTTGGACATGGCCGCTCCGTGCGGCTCGGGTCCGACCCAGCCGGAGAAGCCGTACGGTCCCAGCGGATCGGCATCGAGGTAGGCCTGCACGGCCACGAGGTCGACGACACCGTCGGCGTCGTTGGTGGCCAGCGGCTTGCCGGTCTTGGGGTCCTCGAGGTCGGCGTGCGAGATGTGCCACTTGCCGTCGTAGTGCGTGTCGTAGCCCGCGGCCCGCAGCCAGTTGCCCAGCGTCGGCACCTCGCCGCGGCGCAGCCACCGCAGCCGCGAGTCGTCGTACCGCTTGCCGAGACCGTCGGTCTGCGTGACGCCGTGCAGGTCGGGGTACTGACCGGTGAACAGTGTCGGCCGGCTGGGTGCACACGCCAGCGAGCCCGTGTAGTGCCGGGTGAAGCGCACACCGTTCTCGTCGAACCAGCGCCGGCCGGTGAGCGTGCGGTGGCGCCAGTCCATAACGTCGTCGGCCTCGTAGGGCGGGATCGCGCGCTCTTCGTCAGTCATGAGGATGACGATGTCGGGCCGCTGCGGCGTCATCTGGGTGCTCCCGTCGGAGGACTGGCCTATGTGGGCTACAGCGTCATCCAACACGAGCAGCGACCGCAACGGTGCAAATTGGCGTGATCGACAAATAACGTTCTGTTAACTGGAGACGACTCGTGCCCCAGTGGGCTGAGGCGCCCCAAATCAGTAGTGCCGCAACCGCGCCCGGACTGTCGGCCGTCAGTCGAATTGACCGGACAGAAACTCCGCGCGCGAGGCAGTGCGGGCCAGTTTTCCCGACGTCGTACGGGGGATGCGGCCGGCCGCGACCAGTCGCACCTCGGCGACGCGAACCTGGTGATGACGCGACACCGCGGCCCGCACCGCCTCGGCCACAGGCTCCAACTCGGCGCGGCCGGCACCCACTGCGCGCTCGGCGACCACGACCAGTTGCTCGCCCGAATCACCAGGCACAGCAAAGGCTGTCACGTAGCCGGAGCGCACGGCCGACGAGGCGCGACTGACCGTCGCCTCGATGTCCTGCGGGTAGTGGTTGCGCCCGTCGACGATCACCAGATCCTTGATCCGGCCGGTGACGAACAGCTCGCCGCCCACGTAAACGCCCAGATCGCCTGTGGCCAACCACAATGCGTTGTCCTCGGCGCCGTCGGCGTGGCTGACGGTCTGGCGGGTCTGCAGCTTGTTGCCGAAGACCCGCTCGGACTCGTCGGGCCGGCCGAAGTAGCCCCGGCCGATGTTGTTGCCGTGCAACCAGATTTCGCCGACCGTGCCGTCCGCGGCCTCGTCGCCGTCGGGGGTCACGATGGTCACCCACTGGTCGGGGATGGCCCGCCCGCACGACACGTGGGGGACCGCGCCATCGGCATGCCGGCCCACCACGACGGCCCGGCCCGCCGCGAGCTCTTCGCGGTCCAGATATGTGGCGCACGGCTTTTCGTCGGCGGCGATGCTGGCCACCGACAGCGTGGCTTCGGCCATGCCGTACGACGGCTTCACCACCGTCTCGGGCAGCCCGTACGGCTTGAACGCTTCCATGAACTGCTCGATGGACGGCAGCGTCACGGGCTCGGATCCGTTGAGCAGCGTCACCACATTGCTGAGGTCGAGCGGCTCGCCGGCCGGCGGCAGGCCCCGCTGCGCGCACAATTCGAAGGCGAAATTGGGTGCGGCCGCGAAAGTCCGGCCGTGCGCGGCCTCGTCGGCCAGCCGCCGGATCCACCGGTAGGGCCGGCGGACGAACGCCATCGGGTCCATCAGGCTGATCTGGCCGCCGCACAGCGCGGGGAACATGATCATGATCAGGCCCATGTCGTGGTACAGCGGCAGCCAGCTCACGCTGCGGATGTCGGTGTCCAGGCCGCCGGCCAGGATCATCTGAATGACGTTGGTGCACACATTCCGATGTGTGATCTCCACGCCGGCGGGAGTGCGCGTCGAGCCCGAGGTGTACTGCAAGTAGGCAACGTCGTCGGTACCCGTCTCCGGGCTGACGTGCATCTCGGCCAGGGTGGCGGGAACGGCGTCGACCGCGATGACCCTCGGGCGCTCGGCCGCGGGCAGCGTCTTGATGAATGCGCGGACCGCTTCCGCGGCGGCGGTGGTGGTGAGCACCGCGGAGGGCTTGGCGTCGGACAGCACCGCGGCCAGTCGCTCGGTGTGGCCGGCGAGGGCCGGCGCGAACAGCGGGACGGCGATGTTTCCGGCGTGCACGGCCGCGAAGAACGCCGCCACGTAGTCGACGCCCTGCGGCGCCAGGATCGCCACCCGGTCACGGGGCTTGGTCACCTGCTGCAGCCGGGCCGCGACGGCGTTGACCTGAGCCCAGAGGCCGTTCCAGCTGAGTTCGATGATCTCGCCATCGGGGTTCTGCGCGTAGTCGATGAACCGGTACGACGGGCTGTCGCCCATCGCCGCGCGGTTGCGCTCCAGGAACGACGTCAGCGTGATGCCGTCAGGTATGACGATCTTGCCGTCCGGCTGAACGTATTGCTCCAGCGACTCTGCCGCCCCAATAATGCTGTGACTCAAGGCTTCCCGACCCATATGTCGACACTAGTAGCGAATCTAACTAACCGACGAGTCAGACAACGGTGAAAGTCACCACTGCGAACAACGCGATGTGATGCGGCCCACCGACGATTTGGCGTGGGACGCGGTCCCGCGCATATCGGCCGCGAAATTATTCCCGGAGATATACCCCCCTCGGGTACTATGATTTGAGAAACCGATACCCGAACCGGAGGCCGACGTGACGCATCGCAGCACGCGCGTCCATGTCGGCTGGCGGGTTGTCGGGCTGCTGGTCTTGATCGCGGGCATCATCGGCATGCATTCGCTGATCGTCGCGCCCGCTCACAGTCCGTCGCATCATTCGCAGGTGGCTGTTCATCAGCACGCGAGTGCCTCGGCTGCGCAAACGTCCTTGTCGGATGCCTGCGACTGCAACGGACACAACGGCTTTCACGCCTGCGTCTTCGTCATGACCGAACTGCTGACCATCCTGGGTCTGGCTTTGCTGTACTGGCTCGGCGTCGCACCTGCGCAGAACGTGCAGGCGCGGATTCGACAGGCGTTGCGGCGCAGGCAAAGAGCCCCGCCGTGGACGGTGCTCACCCTCGCGGAACTATCCCTGCTCCGAATCTGATGGGCCGCGCCCCGCGTCAACCCATCCAATTCTCAAGGAGTTCAACCATGTTCAAAATCGCATCAATCGCTATCGCCGGAACCGCTGCTGCCATCGCACTCGCGGCGTGTAGCCCGCCGAGCGAGCACGCCTCGACCCTGCCCGCAACCAGCTCGTCCATGCCGATGTCGGGCCACAACATGCCGGGTATGCCGGGTATGTCGGGCGGCAGCACCGCGCCGGCTGCCAACTTCAACGACGCCGACGTCATGTTCCTGCAGATGATGTACCCGCACCACGCCCAGGCCGTCGAGATGGCCAAGCTGGTCCCGACCCGCTCGCAGAACCAGCAGGTCAAGGATCTCGCCACGGCCATCGAGAACGCTCAGGCCCCCGAGATGCAGCAGATGACGACGTTGCTGGCGGGCTTCGGCAAGCCCGCGCCGTCGGCCACCATGAGCCACTCGATGCCGGGCCTCATGACCCCGCAGCAGATGACCGAGCTGACGGGCCTGTCCGGCGCGGCGTTCGACAAGATGTGGCTGCAGATGATGGTCGAGCATCACCAGGGCGCCATCACCATGGCCAACGACGAGCTGAAGAACGGCACCAACGCGGACGCCAAGAAGATGGCCGAAGCGATCATCGCCGCGCAGCAGGGTGAGATCGCCACGATGAACGGCATGCTCGCCAAGATGTAGGGAATGCCGAGACGCGGCAGTCACAGCTGTGACTGCCGCACCGGTGTCTCTTGGCAACTTTCGTTGGGAAGCGTCAACTTTCCCTGACGCGTCAGGGAAAGTTGACGCTTCCAGATCGTATGTCTCACAAGGCAGGACGACACGCCCGACGACGACACGCCGGCGGCAGGCGTCCTAGATCATGTCTTTCTCGGTCAGCCAGCGCATGACGGGCCAGCCGATGAACACCGGCAGCCAGCACGTCAGCACCCGGTAGAGCAGCACCGACGGCACCGCGACGGCTGCGGGCAGGCCGAACGCGGCCAGGCCACCGATCAGTGCGGCCTCCACGGCGCCCACACCGCCGGGCGTCGGCGCCGCCGACGCGAGCGTCCCACCGATCATCGTCACGACGCAGACCGTCACGAACGACGTCGACCCGCCGAAGGCCTCGACGCTCGCCCACAGCGCCAGCGCCGCCCCCAGAGTGGTTGCGGCGCAACCCAACACGATCAGCCCGAGGCGCTTGGGCTGGCGGGCCAGCGCGACCAGGTCGGCCCACACCTCCGTCAGCCGCGGTCGCACCGACGTACCGAGCCAATGCCGCCAGCGCGGCACCAGCATGAACGTGCCCACCACACCGAGGGCGGCGCCGGCGAGCAGATAGAGGATCGTCGACGACGGGACGAAATGCGACAGGTCGGCCGACGCCCCCGCGGCCGCACTGAAGAAGATCAGCAGCGCCACGTGGGTGAGCACCTGCACCGACTGCTGTAGCGCCACCGCAGCCGTCGCGCGCAACGCGCCGAGCCCGGCCTTCGTCAGGAACCGGGTGCTGAGCGCCAGGCCGCCGACGCCGGCGGGCGTCGTCGTCGCGGCGAAGGTGTTGGCCACCTGCATGATGGTCAGGTTCTTGAAGCTCACCGCCTCCGACGCGCTGGCCCACAACGCCGCCGCCGCCCCGACATACGTCAGCGCCGAGACCGCCAGCCCGAGCAAGGCCCACCACCAGTTGGCCGACCGCAGCTCGGAGAAGAACGTCGGCACCGTGCTGATGAACGGGTAGGCCACGTAGACCAGGGCGATCATCAACACCAGCTGGATGACCTGGTTGCGGGTGAAGCGGGTGATGGTCTCGGTCTGGATGCGGTCGGCGCCGGTCTGGTGCTTCACCTCGTCGCGCGCCGCGGTGATCACGGCGCGCGAATCGGGCAGCGACTCGCGTAGCCGCAGCGGCATCGCCGATTTCGTCAGCCGGCGCGACGCGGTCAGCACGGTGTCCTCGCCGAACTGCTCGATGGCCGCCGTCACCGCGGGCTCGGCGCCGTACATGGCGGTCGTCGTCACCAGCAGTTGCGCCATGTCAGATTGCAGCTGCACATCCGAGGCCCCGTACTCGGCGTTGCCCAACCCACCGAACACCACCGTGCGGCCGTCGACGGTGATCTCGGAGGCGCGTAGATCGCCGTGCGAGATCTGGTGGTGGTGCAGCGCGTTGAGCGCCTGCCATACGTCGGCGACCGGCGTCTCGTTGGTCAGTGGCACCCCGCACGCCGGGGTGTGCGCGAACATCGTCCAGCCGCGGTCGAGTGCCGCGAGCGCCACGGTCCGGGTGTTCGCCAGCTCGAGGTCGCCGACCGCGATGGTCATGAGCGCGCGGTGCTCGACGGCGCGGCGCATCGAGGTCTGCAGGGGAGCGGTCTCGTCGTTGCGCAGCGTGATCTTGCGCCAGAGCTGGCTCATGGCACCGCCCACGCGTTGGTTCGGCCCGTACAGCTCGACGACGGCGCGGGTGCCGTCGGCCGAATCGGCGCTGAGGACCAGCGGCCCCGTCCCGGCCGGCCGGATGACCGTCAGCGCCGACACCTCGAACTGGCGGCGGGCCAGCGCCTGCACCCCACCGGCCAACGGAACTTCCAGTGCCGGGGTGCCGCTGACCAGAACCACCAGCGCGCCGACGAACCACCCGACGGCCAGGCCGAGCAGCGACCGGGCCGGCACGATGGCGCTGACCACCAGGTGGATCGGCACGAACGCCAGCAGCAGCGTCCACCACCAGCGGCGCAGCCGGGCCGGCTGCCAGGGACCCGACACCGTCAGCACCGCGGCCAGCAGTGCGATCCAGCGCGGGTCGTCGAGGAACTGGGAGAAGACGGTGTTGAGGCGGTCGGAGAGGTCGAAGTGCCAGTTCGGCGCGGCGATGCCGTTGGAGTTGATGGACAGCGACAGCACCGCGATCAGCCCGGCGGCGGCATACGGACCCAGCAGCTTCCACTGCTTCGTCACCAGCAGGCTCAGCAGGATGACGAACGGTAGCGCCAGGATCGCGATGGCGTAGGCGATGTAGACCAGGTTCGACTGGGTCGGTGTGAGGACGCCGACGATCCGCGACACCGACCGTTCCAGCCGGACCCAGTCGTTGCGGGTGATCAGCGAGCTGGTGACCACGGTGACGAGGAAGGCCGACGCCGCCACCAATCGGAGGATGTCGTTGGTCCGCCGGGTGATCGGTTGCAGCAGGCTGCCCGAGACCGCGACCTCGCGTCCGTCAACCCGCATCAGCCCAGAATCCCAAGTACCGGGTCAATTGGTGAAATTGGCACGCCGTTATCCGGCCAGCGCGGCACGCAGAAAGTCCCCGCTGACGGCCACCGCGGGCGCTGACGAATCGCCGCCGACCACCAGCGTCGCGAACGCGAGGTCCCCGTCGATCCCCGCGAACCAGCCGTGCGAGTGGGTGTTGTCGCCGAATTCGGCGGTTCCGGTCTTGCCGCCGAGGCCGTCGATGTCCTTGAGTGCGGTCGCGGTGCCCTCGGTGACGGTCAGCCGCATCATGGCGCGCAGGGCGTCGGCGGTCGGCTTGTCGACCGGCGCCGACGGAGTGCTGGCCGTGGTCTGCTCGCCGGGCAGCAGCGTGGGGGTGATGGTCGAGCCGTGCGCCAGGCTGGCCTCAGCGACCGCCAACCCGAACGGGCTGACGGTGACGGTGCCCTGGCCGATGCCGTTCTCGACGCGCTGAGCCGGGGTATCGGCATTGGGCACCTTGCCGGTCACCGTGGTGATGCCGGGCACGACGAAGTCGACGCCGATGCCGAGGGTCTTGGCGGTGTTGGGCAGCGCGTCGGCAGGGAGTTTGTCGGCGAGCGCGCCCATGGTGGTGTTGCACGAGTGCGCGAACGCCTGCGCCAGCGGGACGGTGCCGAGGTCGAACTTGTCCTCGTTGGGGATGGTCCGGTTCTCGATGGTCACGGTGCCCGGGCAGGGTTCGGGGGTGTCGGCGGTCGCGAGCCCTTTCTCCAGGGCAGCCGCGGTGGTGACGGTCTTGAACGTCGACCCCGGCGGGTACAGGCCGGTGAAGGCGATGGGTCCCTGCGCGTTGGCGGCGTCGTTCTGGGCCGCCGCGAGGATCGCGCCGGTGCTGGGTGCGATGGCGACGAGGACCGTCGGGCGGGGGTCGGTGGCCACGGCATGCTGCGCGAGGAGCTGCAGCCGCGGGTCCAGGGTGGTGCGGACGGGTTTGGTGTCGGCGGGGCCGTTGTTCGCGAGTTCGTCGGTGGGCTGGCCCTGATCGTCGACCAGGTCGACCGACCAGCCGGCGGTCGCGTCGATGGTTTTCTGCCAGACCTCGGGCAGTCCGCTGATGGCGGGCGAGTGCAGGTTCGGGTCGGCGGTCAGCAGCGCGCCCTGCTTGGTGACGGTGACGCCGGGGATCTGAGTGAGCTCGTCGGCGACCTGGGCGAGGTCGGCCTCGCGGAGCTTGACGACGGTGACGCGGTCGTCCTGATTCCCGTTGAACTCGCCTGCGATCGACTCGGCGGTGATGGTGCCGTCGAACCGGGCAACCACCGGAGCCAGTGCCGCGGCGGAGTCGAGGTGGTCGCGGCTGAGGGTGATGACGCCGACGGTCTGCCAGTTCAGCAGCGGCTGGCCGTTGCGGTCGACGACGGGCGTCAGCAGCGCTTTGTCTTCGCTGAACTGGAATGTGCCGCCCTGCCGGAGTTTGGCGTGCAAAAGCGCCGGGGCCCAGCGGATTTTCCAGTCCTCGCCGACCTTCGTCGCGATTGCCGTTGTGTCGTAACGGAATTCGCGACCAGGTCCGAACGACCAGGTGTAGGCGAGTTTGGCGGTCGACTTGTTGTCGCCCTCGCCGGCAGTGGCCTTGACGTCGAGCGTGGCGTTTTTGCCCATGCCATCGAACATCGACTTGATGGTGGGTTCCGATGCGGCGGCGTCGGTGGTGTCCTTGGCTGCGGCGCTGGAGTCCTTGCGGTGCAACGCATCAGCAAACGCGTTGAAGGCGTCCTCGGGCTCGGGGCTGTCGAACATCGAGCATCCGGTGGTGCCGAGGAACAGCGTGCAGGTCAGTAGCAGCGCAATACGTTTCGTCATGACCCTTCGAGCCAACCATGAGTGGCTATGAATTCCGGCGTTGAAACGCTGGGGTGGGCCGGTATCGCGTAGTGTCCGAGCCGATCGGTATTCCGCTACGGAGCGGAGCGTATTGAAAGGTCTGGCATGAGTGGTGTGGTGGTTACCGGCGGCGCATCGGGTATCGGCCTGGCGTCGGCCAAGGCGCTGATCGCCGACGGTCGCGCGGTGTCGCTGTTCGACATTTCACCGCAGGTGGTGGCGGTGGCTGAATCTCTTGGGGCACACGGCGTCGTCGTCGACGTGAGTGACACCGACTCCATGGCCGCCGCTGTCGAGCAGGCCGCTGCGGCGATGGACGGCATCGACGGCCTGGTCCACGCCGCCGGCCGCGTATTGCCGGAACCGGTCGGGATGTTCACCGTGGAGTCCTGGGACGCCGTCGTCGACGTGAATCTGCGCGCGCAGGCACTGCTGTCCCAGCTGCTGCTGCCGCATTTCGAGAAGGCGCTGGCTGCCGGTGCTTCGCCGGCGATCGTGGGGATTTCGAGCATCGAGGGATTGGTCGGCAATCCGTTCATTCCGGCTTATTGCGCGTCAAAGGCCGGGCTGTTGGGGCTGACCCGGTCGATGGCAGGCCAGTTGGGGCCGTTGGGAATTCGCGTCAATGCCGTGTGCCCGGGCTTCATCGAAACCCCGATGCTGGCCGACGCGCTGGCGGTCCCTGAGGTCAAAACCGCGTTCGTGTCGGCGGCGCCGCTGGGCAGGCTGGGGCAGCCCGAGGAGATCGGGGCGGCCGTCGCATTCCTCATGTCACCCAAGGCGTCGTTCATCACGGGCACGCAGATCGTGGTCGACGGGGGAGTGACGTCGAGGCACGCCTAGCGGCGTTTGGCTGCGCCAGTGCGTCGTCCCACGCTTTCTTGACCGCTGACCGTTTTGCCACTGTTCCCTCGTGTTTGCGTCAGTTCAGTGTGTGGTGGTGGCTTGGGCCATGATCAGTGTCGAAAGCTGTTGTCCCGAAAGCTGCATCCCATGCGCTCTTCAGGCTCGGCCGGGGCCGATGTACTGGTGCCACCACTGGGCGTATGCCTGCGCTTGCTGCACGTCGGTGTTGAGCTTCTTGCGGGCGATCAAATTACTGCTGATCGCAATCCAATTCATCATCAAGATCGACAGGAGGCTCCACCAGCCGAAGGCCACGTTGTGGATCTGCGCGCTGCGCAAGGCCGCCTGGCATTGGGCGTACGTGCCGGTGGTCACGTAGCGCTGGTTGAACCAGAAGACCAACGCCCCGGTGTGCCGCATGGTGGTCACCTGGAAGATCGGGACCTGCTGCGGAGGTGGATACGCGTGTTGCGGCTGTGGCTGCTGCTGATAGTGGCTCGGCGATGAGGTATTGGTGCGGGGCGGTGTGGAGGGCGTCGCTGTTTCCGTGGCGTATTCACACCCGCATGGAGCTGACTGGGCCTGATCCGATGGTGTCGGTTGCAGCAATCCGGGCGTGTCGGCTCTACCTAAGGTGTGTGCGATCCGGAGCTGTCATCATGCGTTGACAGTGTCAGCACATGGTGACAGCTCCCAGCGCGAAGTGGTGGGGAGAGCGCGGCCAGTGTGATGGCTTCATCGGCGTCATTGCTGCCGCCGATGAAGCCACCCCTCGACACTGGTTTCTGACAGGGCTACTTGCCGCCGCCGTGCTCCCCACCACCACCGTGGGTTCCGGTGCTGCTGTGCCCATCGCCGGTTCCGCGACCGCTCGACCCCGCCTTGCCCGACGAGTGCTGCGATCCGTCACTGCCATGAGAGCCGTTGCCGCTCTTGCTCTCTCCGGGTCCGGTCTTGCCGGAGCCGGCATCGGTCTGACTGTTGCCGGTCTGCTCCGAGTCGGTGGACTTCCTGTGCTTGCCGCCCGGCTTCAGTGCGGTCTTGTCGGTGCCGGACTTATCGGAGCCCGTCTGGTCCGACTTCTTGTCCGAACCGGTCTTGTCCGACTTCGAGCCGGCAGCAGTGTTGGGTGCTGCCGCCGCCGCGGTGGGCTTGCTGACCTTGATCAGGTTGGTCTGCACCTTGGGCACACTCGTGGCCGCGAGAGGCGCCGCTGCCGCTGGGACGAGGCCACCGAGACTCGCGACGAATTGTCCTGCCTGCGAGACGATTCCGCTCACCGTGTTGGTGAGGGCAAACCGCAGGGCGTTCGGCAGGTTGGTGGTGAGCAGCCCGAGCAGCGCCTGTGGGGCGAGGGTGTAGGGCAGGCCCGCCACCAGTGGCACGACCACTGGCACCGCGACGGCCATCGGCAGGTTCACTGCGTACGCGACGTCGTTCGCCACCATCGATACTCCAGACGACACCACATTGCCCAGGCCGCCGACCACGTCTTGTGGTGCGGGAACCGAGGGACTGATGGAAGGCGTCACCGCAGCCGAATTGGTCTGCAACTTCGGTGTGTTCGCGGCTAGCGGGGACGCTGCCGCCGGCAGCAGGCCCGCGAGGCTGGACAGGAATTGCGCTGTGGTGCTGACGATTCCGTAGAGGCCGTTGTTGATGGAGTACTGAATGACGGGAAGTGCATAGTTGGTGAAAAAGTTCACGAGCAGGTCCGGGTGGAACAGCAGTGCCGGCCCATCTGTGAGCAGTGGCCAGCCCACTCCGACGCCAATATTCAAGGCCGTGTACAACAAGTAGGCCCCGTCGGTCCACGCCGTGCCCACGGCACCGGTCAGCACGCCGCCCAGGCTGCCAACCAGGTCCAGTGGTGTGGCAGCTGCGGGTGTGGCGGTCGGCGCCAATGCGACGTTGGTCGCCGCGTTCGGCGTCGGATTGCCGGGAAAGTGCAGCCGTAGCGCCAGCAGGTCCTTGATCAACGCGATCGGGTCCGAACTCGCTGTCAGCTTGACCCGCGTCGTGATCGCTGGCAGCTGAGCGGCCATGCTCTTGGTCTGCGGACTGGTCACGGCGAAGCTCGCGCTTACCGCCGTGGCACTAGCCACCAACAGCGTGGCGGCTTTCTGTACGTTAGCTGTGGATTTCTTGGCATGTGCAGCTGTCATATTCTGATCCCCGCCTCCGCTATCGGAAATGCTGGTGGCCACAACACTATTCGCAGGAAGCGCGCCAACACCGCCCCGCACACCATGGTCCCCAGCGATTGAACCCCATCTATAAAATACCAACCGTATGTTTGCTGGGTCAAGATGTAATTAGGCGAAGAAATTAGCTGATCAGGACTGGTGTCAGCAACGAGGTGAGTCAGCGGGCCTTCTTCGCAGCTTTCTTGGCGGGACTGCCAGGCGGCGGGGGCGGATTCTTCGGAGCGTCGGATCCCGGCAGATCGTCCTGCCCCAGATATTTGAGGTGCAGGGACCGCAGGAAGTTCTTGTCTTCATGGATCGGCATCAAGTCCATGGTGTCGTCGTAAACCTTTGTCGGCCAGGGGGAGTCCTTGGGTGCGCCGGATAGCTTCCATGCGGCGGACCAGAGGGCGCCAAGCGTCACCGCGCCCGTCGCGATGACTTCGATGGTCCGGTACCGCGGCGTAATGGGATGTCTCCGCGCGCCGATGCGGCAGGGCGACCTGGGCCGGTTGGGGCAGCCCGACGAGGTCGGGGCGGCCGTCGCGTTCCTCGTGTCGCCCAAGGCGTCACTCACCCGGACGCAGATCGTGGTTGACGGGGGAGTGACGTCCCGACAGGCTCAGTGGCCGTGCGGCAATCACCTGACCGCCGATTCAACTATTTGCCTGCAAATTGTGGCTCAAATGCTCCGTTGGCATCATTTATCGATTGCACATGAGATCAACGTACGCAGTCTTATATCGAATGAGATTGCCGACGTTCCCGGTTGGGCCTCGCTGTATCCAGGAGTGCTTGACGGCAGTGCCCTCCCGCACCGCGATGACCGTACATTGCTCGATGGGTGCGTTACCGACCTTGTTGAGTATCGGCCGAAGTCCTCGTGCTTCCAGATCACTGATCGTGGCCTGGGCTGATGCCTGCACCTCGGGAGCAGCCAGCGCCGGCGACGCCGAGCCCAAACTCAACACGATCGCTACGAACGCAACCATGACGCTCTTGGTGATACCGCCGCTCAACACTTCAATTTCCTTTCGAGCATTTGAAAACCGTTTATCTGCTTTTATCTCAAATTCAATTCTAGTCAGGATTGAACGTGCGTCGAGATACTCATACGCGACGCATAATGTTCGCCATGTCAATTTCATAATTGATTCATAGCCTTTTCAGGCATTGCCAGGTGCGGTTGGCCGTCGCGACTCGGGTCAGTGCGCTGGTGCGCCAATGAAGTGCGCGGAGGAATGCGACCGTCTCGAGTTCGCGGTTGGTGGACTCGTCGTCGCTCGTGCCGTACATGCGGTTCGCAGACAGCTTGACGATGACGGTGTTCTTGATCGGGTCGACGTAGACGAATTGGTTGTACACGCCGATTGCGCTGAACTCGCCGGAATCCCCGGCAGGCAGCCACCATTGCGCGTGTGAGAATCGGGGCATGGGGAGTACAGGGGGACGTAGCCCGATCGGCAGAGTGATCGGGACGCTGTTCGGGTTCGGGATGTTGGCACTGGCGGTGATGGTCTTTCTGGGCTCCAAGAGCGAGCCGGGGGCATCGATCAGATCAGGTGGCGTGGTAACGCCCACCGACAGCAGCTACGTCGTGTATCTCGAAAAATCGCAATCGAACATTCGTTGTACGGCAACGACATCTGATGGGAAGACGCAGTCGTTGGCGCCCTTCACCGGCGCGCATCCCGAGAAGAAATTCGGTGGCAAGCGGCGCCTTTTCTTCTCCAGGGGCAAGACCTACCGCGCGGTGGGAGAGCTGCCGCGCGACCGCGGTCCGGTGACCGTTCGATGCCCCGGCGTGAACAACATCCGGGTGAGTGCGCCGCACAACGGCTGGTCGTGGCCCATCGTCGTCTTCGTCGTGCTCGGGGTGGCGTGCCTCGTGGTGTTCGTCGTTGTGACGTTGCGTCGCCGGGGCCGGCAGAGCGGTGGTGGTCAGAGCGGCGGGCCAGGGCCGACGTATCCCATGCCACCGCAGCAGGGGTATCCCGGCTATCCACAACAGGGCTATCCGGGTTACCCGCCGCCGAGCTACCCGGGCTATCCGCCGGCCGGATACCCGAACCAGGGTTACCCGCCGAACCCCAACTATCCGGGCTAGTTGTCGTACAGAGGCGTCGGGATCAGGACTCGCGTGAACCCGCGAGCGACGTTGCGCGGCTGGGCAATTCCACGGTGAAGGTTGCGCCCGTGCCGACGCCGGCGCTGGTCGCGGTGATACGGCCATGGTGGGCGTCGACCAGGGCCTTGGCGATCGCCAGCCCGATGCCTGAGCCGCCATGCGCCCGGTCGCGCGCCGAGTCGGCCCGGTAGAACCGCTCGAACAGCCGCGGCAGATGTTCGGCGGCGATGCCGTCGCCGTCGTCGCAGACCTTGATCTGCACCGATCCGCCAACCGATGTTGCCGTCACCCGCACCGTGCCGCCGGCTTCCGTGTGCCGCAGCGCGTTGGTCAGCAGATTGGCCAGCACCTGGTCGAGCCGCTGCGGGTCGGCCCAGAGATCCGGCAAGCGCGGAGCGACATCCGACGTCAATGCAACGCCTTTGGCGCGATACGGCGCTGCGAACGCGTCGACGGCAGCAGCGATCACGGTCGCCGGTGCGACGGACTCGGTGTCGACGAGCGCCATGTCACGTTCGGCATCGGACAGTGCCCGCACGTCGGAGCTGAGTCGGGTGAGCCGTCGGGTCTGATCGCGCAGCACGCCGATGGTGGTCGCGTCGAGAGGATGGATGCCGTCTTCGATCGACTCGAGATAGGCGTCGATGACGGAGACAGGCGTGCGGAGCTCGTGTGCGAGATCGGCCAACAGCTGGCGACGGGTCGTCTCGACGGAGCCCAGCTGCTCGGCCATCGTGTTGAAAGCTTCTGCAATGGAATCGAATTCAGTGCCGAGGTGTGGTGGTGAGACCCGGATGTCGTAGTTCCCGTCGGCCACGGCGGTCGCCGCGGCGGCGAGCTCGGCGGTCGAGCGGTGCATCCGTCGGCTCAGATACCAGCTCAGCGCCAGCGCGGTGGTCGCGGCCACCGCCAGCGACATGCCCACCGAAACGGCGGTCGCCTGCCGGAACACGTGCTCGTAAGGGTGCGGGCCGGTGCGGCCGGGAACCAGCACGTCCTGCATCACCTGCCGGAACATCGGCGGGCCGATGATCAAGGCGACGGTGGTCGTGGTGGCGATCGCCGCGACAACCACCACCGCGTTGGTGACGAGCAGGCGGCTGCGGATTCCGTGCTTGCTGCGCGGATGGTTCTGGGCCATCAGCCTTCTCCCATTCGATAACCGACGCCGCGGACCGTGGTGACATACCGCGGCTCGACCGAGTTGTCGCCGAGCTTGCGCCGCAGATGCCCGACGTGGACGTCGACGACGTTGTCGTTGCCGAACCACGACTCGCCCCATACGGCTTCCAACAGTTGGTGCCGCGTCCACACTTGACGTGGACGTGACGACAGGGCCGCCAGCACATCGAACTCGGTGCGGGTCAGCATGATTGGCGCGCCACCGAGCAAGGTCTGGCGGCTGTCGGTGTCGATATGAAGATCCCCGAAGACGCGGGGCGGTGTTCCTGTCGCCGGGACCGGATCGGCCGCGCGCCGGGGTCGTCGCAGCATGGCGCGGATCCGGGCCACCACCTCGCGTGGACTGAAAGGTTTGGTGACGTAGTCGTCCGCGCCGACCGACAGTCCGACGATGGTGTCGATCTCGGTATCGCGGGCCGTCAGCATGACCACGTACGCGTCAGAGAACATGCGCAGCTGGCGGCACACCTCGATGCCGTCGAGGCCGGGCAGGCCGATGTCGAGGATCACCACGTCGGGGTCGAGTTCGCGGGCCGCGACCAGGGCTGACGGGCCGTCGGCGGCGATGCGCACCTCGAACTGTTCGCGCTTGAGATAGCTGGCCACGACGTCGGCCAGCGCCGTCTCGTCGTCGACGACCAGCGCGCGCAGGCTCGGCGTGGGTTCGGTGCCGTTCACCTGCTCATGGTGCACCCGCGTGGCGGCCTGGTCGACCGGTTGGCCTGGTCGGCGGCGGGTTCTTTAACGAATCTTCATCGTTCCTCCGGGGAACCCTTGTCGGCCGATTCGAGGCTGGAAGCCGTCAGAACCTCAACTTGAAGGGAACCGAGATGACCAGCAAGATCGCACTGATCTCCGCCGCCGCCGCAGCTCTGGCGGCCGCCGCCCTGACGGCTGCCGGCCCGGCGCAGGCCTCCAGCGTGTCGGGAAACAACGGCGCCGACGTCGTGTCCACACTGCGCAGCGAGGGCTACAACGTGCAGGTCGATGGCGCCCCGAGCGCACCGCTGTCGGCGTGCACGGTGACCGACGTGCACGGCCTGCCGAATGCGGCGGACCCGACCCAGCGCGCCGACACCCGCATGATCAACAACGTCTACGTCGATGTGACCTGCGCGTCGGACTCCTGAGTGGGCGGCCCGCAGCGCGCCGGCGGGCGGCGGCATGGTTATGTGAGGGTGTGACCGAAGCGTCGTCGCTGCCGCTGGCCGGGATCACCGTCGTCGCGATGGAGCAGGCGGTGTCCGCGCCGATGTGCACGCGCGTGCTGGCCGACTTCGGCGCCCGGGTGATCAAGGTCGAGAATCCCCAGGGCGGCGATTTCGCCCGCGACTACGACGACGTGGTGCTGGGCCAGGCCGCACATTTCGTCTGGGCCAACCGCGGCAAGCAGTCGGTCGCCCTGAACCTCAAGTCCGGCAGCGGCATTGCGGTGCTGCACCAGCTGTTGGACGGCGCTGACGCGTTCGTCTCCAACCTGGCGCCCGGCGCCACCGCGCGATTGGGTTTGTCGCCCGAGGAGCTGGGCAAGCGGCACCCGCAGGTGATCCCCGTCGAAATCGACGGCTACGGCCCGGGTGGTCCCCTTTCTCAGAAACGCGCGTACGACCTTCTGGTGCAAGCGGAGTCGGGATCGTGCGCCGCCACCGGCTTTCCGGAGATGCCCGCCAAACCCGGTCCGCCCGTCGCCGACATCAGCACGGGTCTCTACTCGGCGCTGTCGATCATGGCGCTGCTGTTGGGCCGGGCCCGTGGCGTGTCGGTCGGCCCGGCACCGTCCGTCGCCGTCAGCCTGTTCGACACGATGACCGACATCATGGGTTACCCGCTGACCTACACCCAGCATTCCGGCGTGAATCAACAGCCGCTCGGCATGGCGTCGCCGGCCGTTGCGCCATATGGCGCCTTCGGAACCCGGGACGGGCAGACCGTGGTGCTCGGCACCACCAACGACAGGGAATGGCAGCGGCTGGCCCGGGAGATCATCGACCGGCCCGACCTCGCCGAGGATCCCCGCTTCGCAAGCAACTCGGATCGCTGCGCGCACCGCGACGAGCTCCATTCAGCCATCGGATCCTGGTGCGCAGAGCGCGATCTCGAGGATATTCAGCGGATCGCCGACCAGGCCGGGATCGGCAACTCGCGGTACAACCGGCCCAGTGAAGTGATCGCGCATCCGCACCTGCAGGCCCGTGACCGGTGGCGTCAGGTCAGCACGCCCAACGGCCCCATCGAGGCCTTGTTGCCGCCACCGGTGATCAGCGGACTCGAACTGAGCATGGGTGCAATTCCGGGCCTCGGCGAGCACACAGATGTGATACTCGGCGAATTGGGTTACAGCGCTGAAGATATTGCCGGCCTACGAGCCGACGGTGCCATCGGAGATGTCTACAAAGCAGGGAGCGACCATGCGTGAAGTCGTCATTGTTGAGGCCGTGCGGACCGCCATCGGCAAGCGCAACGGGGGACTGGCCGGCCAGCATGCCGCCGACCTGTCCGCCGTGGTGCTCAATGAACTGATGGAACGATCCGGGGTGGCACCGGATCTGGTCGACGACGTCGTCTGGGGCTGCGTCTCGCAGGTCGGCGACCAGTCCAGCAATATCGCCCGCTGGTCGGTGCTGGCGGCTGGCTGGCCCGAGTCGATTCCGGGGACCACGGTCAACCGGGCCTGCGGATCATCCCAGCAGGCACTGGATTTCGCGGTACAGGCGGTGATGTCGGGGCAGCAGGACATCGTGGTGGCCGGTGGCGTCGAGGTGATGAGCCGGGTACCGCTCGGCGCGGCCCGCCAGACGGGGGAGCCGTACGGGCCGAAAGCGCTGGCCCGGTATGACGGTTTCAATTTCAATCAGGGCATCTCGGCCGAGATGATCGCGAAGAAATGGGGACTGTCGCGGGCGCGGCTGGACGAATACTCCGCACGGTCGCACGAACTCGCCGCGGCCGCACAGGATTCGGGTGCGTTCGTCACGCAGATCGTTCCGGTGTTCACCGACGACGGTGGTGTGGTGCACGAGGACGAGGGCATCCGACGGGGAACGACCGTCGAGAAACTGGGCGGTCTCAGGCCGGCGTTCCAGGACGACGGCGTGATCCACGCCGGCAACTCGTCGCAGATCTCCGACGGTGCGGCAGCACTTTTGGTGATGACACTGGAGAACGCGCTGCAGCTCGACCTCACCCCGCTGGTGCGGTATGTCGGCGGCGCGGTGACGGGCGCCGACCCGGTGCTGATGCTGACTGGTCCGATTCCGGCCACGCAGAAAGTGCTGCGCAAGACGGGCGTACGCATCGACGAGATCGGGGCGTTCGAGGTGAACGAGGCGTTCGCCCCGGTACCGCTGGCCTGGCTGGCGGAGACCGGCGCTTCGGAAGCAGCGCTGAATCCGCTGGGTGGCGCCATCGCGCTGGGCCATCCGCTCGGGGCGTCCGGTGCGGTGCTGATGACGCGCATGATCAACCACATGCGGGACAACGGGATTCGCTACGGTCTGCAGACCATGTGCGAGGGTGGCGGTACCGCCAACGCGACGCTGGTGGAGCTGGTCGCCTAGCCGGTTTCCGCGCGTGTGAGGTCCAGCGCGATGTCCACCAGCATGTCCTCCTGGCCACCGACGAGTCCGCGTCGCCCGGCTTCTTCCAGCAGCGTCCGGGCGTCGACATCGAAACGCGCAGAAGTGATCTCGGCGTGCCGCAGGAAGCTCGAGTACACACCCGCGTAGCCGAGCGTCAGGGTTTCCCGGTCGACGCGGACGGGGCGTTCCTGCAGCGGCCGGACCAGATCGTCGGCGGCGTCCTGCAGCGCATGCAGATCGCACCCGTGCTGCCAACCGAGCTTGGTGGCCGCGGCGATGAAAACTTCCAGCGGCGCGTTGCCGGCGCCGGCACCCATCCCGGCCAGTGACGCGTCGACGCGGGTCGCACCGTGTTCGACGGCGGCGATCGAGTTGGCGACACCCAACGACAGGTTGTGGTGGGCGTGGATGCCGATTTCTGTTGTGGGGTTGAGGGTTTGGCGTAGCGCGTCGACACGGTCGGCGACGTCCCGCATCGTCATGGCCCCACCGGAGTCGACGACGTAGACGCACGTCGCGCCGTAACTCTCCATCAACTTCGCCTGGCCAGCGAGCGCTGCCGGCGTGGTGAGGTGGCTCATCATCAGGAAGCCGACGGCGTCCATCCCCAGTTCGCGGGCGGCGGCGAGGTGGCGCGCGGACACGTCGGCCTCGGTGCAGTGGGTGCCGACGCGGACCACGGTCACGCCGGCGCGATGGGCGTCGCGCAGCTGCCGCACCGTGCCGATCCCGGGGAGGATCAGCGTGGCGATGCGCGCGCGGGACACCGCGGAGGCGACGGCAGAGATCCACTCCAGGTCGGTGTGCGCACCGAAGCCGTAGACGCAACTGGACCCGCCCAGCCCATCGCCGTGTGCGACCTCGATGGAGGTGACACCCGCGGCATCGAGCGCGGTGGCGATCGCGACGGCCTGGGCGATGCTGTACTGGTGGCGCACGGCGTGCATGCCGTCGCGCAGGGTGACGTCGCTGATGTAGATCATGTTGGGAGTCAGGCGCTTTCGGTGGCGACCTCGACGAGTGCAGTCACCTTGGTGCCCGCGAATGCGCCGATTTCTGGGATGTGTATCGGGCCGATGCGCTCGAACTGCACGGCCTGCTTGAGCCGGAAGCCGGGAACCTCTGCGCTGACCCGATCTACCGCGCTGTGTACGTCGCGTCCAATGGCATCGCGGTCAACATCGCCGTCGACCAGGCAATAGACGGTGTTCCGCACTGACGGGGCCGGGCTGAGCAGAGAGATGACCTTCGCCTGACCGGCGCCCGCGGTCTGCATTGCAGCACAGGTGGTTTCGATGAGATCGTCGATGCCGACGCGGATGTCCGGTCCGGCGGATCCCGTGGGGATCGACGACACGATCTCGGCATAGGTCACGCATCCCGATTTCGCGACGGCGGCGACGATGGGCACGGCGGCCCCGATGGTCGCGGTCATCGTGCGTTCTCGGCGAGCATCCGCAATGCCGTGTCGTACATGGCGTTGGCGTGCATCTCGAACAGCTCGAGCAGGTCGACCGAATCGCCGCCGAGTTCCTTGGCGATGAACAGGCCGTCGGCGCCGGCGATGGAGTAGTTCACCAACAGCCGGACTTGGGCGTCGGTGAGGCCGGGGGCCAGCTCGCCGAGTGCTTCCGTGAGTGACGCGGAGGCCTGCGTTCGCGCCTGAAGGAACTGTGCACGGGCTCGCGGTTCCACCGGCCGGCGCTCTAGTGCGAGCATCAGCCCAAGCCGCAGGAAATCGGGATGGTCGAGCAGGCCTTTCGCGAGCTGCGTGGCCAGGCCGATTACGCGTTCGCGCGGCTGGCCGTCGGAGGGGAGTTCCCAGACGCGCAGCCAGGTCTCGAAGCTGCGGTCGATGACTGCGGCCAGCAGGTCGTCCTTGTCTTTGAAGTGCCAGTAGATGGAGCTGGCGGGGAGCCCGCACTTCTTACTGACCAGAGCGATGCTCGTGCCCTCGTAGCCGCGTTCGGAGGCAATCTCGTTGGCGGCGTCCAGGATTCGCTCACGGGACTGCTCGCCGTCGGCTCGTTTCCGACGCGCCTTGGGTGCTTCGGTCATTTTCGCTCCCCACTCTTGACTCTGTAGCGATCACTACATTACCGTAGCGATCACTACAGAACAAGCGGAGGTCCGGATGAGCAGTGATGACACCTACGACGTCGCCGTCGTCGGGTATGGCCCGACTGGTGCCACCGCGGCCAACCTGCTGGGCCAGCTGGGGCTGAGAGTCTTGGTGATCGAGCGTGACCCGGACATCTACAGTCGGGCGCGGGCGATCTCCACCGACGAGGAAGTGCTGCGGGTCTGGCAGTCGGTCGGGCTGGCGGAGCGACTCCAGCGCGACATGCTGCCGGGCCGCCCCGTTGCCTTTGTCGATGCCGACGGCCGCCCGTTCATCGAAACGGTCATCTACGGCCGCGGGTGCGGCCATCCGTCGCAGCAGTTCCTCTACCAACCGGCGGTTGACTCGGTACTTCGCGAGGGCGTCGCGCGCTTCGCCAACGTCGAGGTCCTCCTGGAACACGAATGCCTGCGGGTGGCCAACCGGACCGACGACGTCGAACTGCTGCTCGCCGATCTGCACACCGACACGTTCAAGCGGGTGACCGCCCGCTATGTCATCGCCTCGGACGGTGGCTCGTCGGCGACGCGCGGGGTGCTCGGCATCGGGTACAGCGGACGCACCTACGGCGAGCGCTGGGTCGTCATCGACACCAAGGTCATCAAAGAATGGGATGCCCACGACCGCTTGCGGTTTCACTGCGATCCGGAACGGCCGACCGTCGACTGTCCGACCCCGCTGGGGCATCACCGGTGGGAGTACCCCGCCAGAGCGGGGGAGGACGAGAAGGATCTCGTCAGCGACGAAGCCGTCTGGAAGGTGTTGCGGGAACAGGGCATCACGCCCGACCATGTCGAAATCCTGCGTGCGGTCGTCTACAGCCATCACGTGCGAGTAGCGGACCGCTGGCGTGTCGGCCGAGTCTTCCTCGCCGGTGATGCCGCGCATGCGATGCCGCCGTGGATCGGCCAAGGGATGTCCGCTGGTGTGCGCGACGCCGCCAACCTGTGCTGGAAACTGGCCGCCGTATTGCGAAGCCAAGCGCCGGACACTCTGCTCGATTCGTATGAGGAAGAACGCAAATCGCACGTCACCGAGGTCACGCGGCGCGCGGTGCTGGTGGGCCGGATCATCACCGAGCGGCGGCCATGGCTGGCCACAATCCGCAATCACGTCGTGCGAGCGGTGACCAGGATTCCCGGCGCCAACGCCGTGGGGCAGAAGATCTGGTGGATTCCTGACGCTCGCTACGACGACGGCTTCTTCGCGAAGGCGCACCCCGCGGTGGGCTGGCAGGTCCCGCAACCTGCCGTGGACGGCGTGCTTCTCGACGATCTGCTCGACGGCGAGTGGACGCTGCTGCACACCGGCGCCGCGCCGCTCGGGGCCGCGGCCTGGGCTCGCGCAGGCGTATCGAGCCTACGGGTCACTGAACCGAGCCTCGTGCGGTGGTTGGGTGACCGCAAAGCTGACGCCGTTGTGCTGCGTCCCGACGGATTCATCTATGCCGCAACCTCATCCGGCCAGACGATGCCGGCCCCGCCGGCCGGGCTGAACCTCACCACTCTGACAGGAGCACACGCATGACCACTACTCGCACCGAACACGCCGTCACCGTGGGCGGCCGGAGAATCTATGTGGCCGAAGCGGGATCGGGTCCTGCGGTGGTGCTGCTGCACGGCGGCGGTCCGGGTGCCTCGGGCGTCACCAACTACTCCCGCAACATCGACGCGCTCGCCCAGCACTACCGCGTCCTCGTCCCTGACATGCCCGGCTACGGGCGCTCATCGAAGGGCATCGACAAGTCCGACCCCTTCGGCTCGCTGGCCGACGCGATGCGGGGGATGCTCGACGAATTGAGCATCAGCACAGCACATCTGATCGGCAACTCGTACGGCGGAGCCGCGGCGCTGCGGTTGGCGCTGGACACTCCGGGTCGCGTCGGCAAGCTGGTCTTGATGGGTCCCGGCGGCATCGGCACCACGCGCGGCCTGCCGACCGCCGGCCTGAACAGCCTGCTGGCGTACTACGGCGGCACCGGCCCCAGCCGAGAGAAGCTCGCTGAGTTCATCCGCAATTACCTGGTCTACGAGGGTGATTCGGTGCCGGACGAGCTGATCGACCTGCGGTACGCCGCGTCGATCGATCCCGAGGTGGTGGCTGATCCGCCGCTGAGCCGGCCGTCCGGACCGTTTGCCCTGCGAACGCTGTGGCGCATGGACCTGACCCGCGACTCGCGGCTGGCATCGCTGCAGACACCGACGCTGATCTTGTGGGGTCGCGACGACAAGGTGAACCGGCCCTCCGGCGGACCCATGCTGCAGAACATCATGCCCAACGCCGAACTGGTCATGACCAGCCGCACCGGACACTGGATGCAATGGGAACGCGCCGACCTGTTCAACCAACTGGTCGACGAATTCCTCTCGGATAACACGGTATTCCAGCCATGAGCGTGTTCGGTCATGTGTCGCTCGGTTACCTGGCGGTCGAGACGGAGCGGTTCGCCGACTGGCGGCGGTTCGGCCGCGACGCGGTCGGCCTGCACCTCGATGACCTCGACTCGGACGCCATCCGATTCCGGCTCGACGAACAACAATGCCGGTTCCTGCTGCGGCGCGGTCCGGCCGAGGACGTCACCGCGCTCGGCTGGCAGGTCGATGATCACGAGACCTTCGACGAGATTCTCGGGCGCGTGCACCGCTGCGGCGTTCCGGTCACTGTCGGGAGCGATGAGGAAGCAGCGCTGCGCGGCGTCGAGCGCCTGGTGCGGATACCCGGCCCGAACGGGCTGGCGCAGGAGCTGTACACGCGAGCGCACGTCGGCGACCACCTGTCCGTCGCCGGAAAAGGTTTCGTCACCGGCGAATTCGGACTGGGCCACGTCGCCGTCACCAGCACCAAGCCGCACCAGGTGCGCGGGTACTACAACACCTTGCTCGATGCGCGGCTCAGTGACTTCATCGATGAGACGATGAGCGGGGTGAAGGTCAAGATCCGGTTCCTCCGGGTGAATCGGCGCCACCATTCGGTGGCCATCGCCGCGACGAACCGGCTGTCGATCAACCCGATTCGGACCCGCGTGCAGCACCTCAACATTCAGGTCGCCGAGCTGGATGATCTGACGGACAGCTACCAACGCGTGCGAGCCCTGGGGTTCGACATGGCGCTGGGTATCGGCCAGCACACCAACGACCGCGAGCTGTCGTTCTATGCCGTCACGCCATCGGGTTTCGAATGGGAGGTCGGCTGGAACCCGCTGATCGTCGACGAATCGACCTGGAAGCCGACGACTCACCAGGGCATCAGCATCTGGGGCCACGAGATGCAGGCCAGCGTCGACAAGCTCGGGCAGTTCTCGACGGCAGTCAGGTCATTGCTGCACCGCGAAGACACCGTTCCCGCGCTGGCGGGCGCCGGCATTCTCGACTGATCCATTGAAGGAGAACACCGTGAGCCGTATTGATACCCACCACCACATGGTCCCGCCGGAATACCGAAAGGTGTTGGACCAGGCCGGTATCGCGGATGCCGGTGGGCGAGCGATGCCGGACTGGACCCCGGAGGCATCCTTGGCTGCGATGGCGAAACTCGGTGTCGCCACCGCCATCCTGTCGGTCTCCGCGCCAGGCACAACGATGTTCCCGGCCGTGGCTGACGCGGCGGCGCTGGCTCGAGACCTCAACGACTACAGCGCAGAACTGGTTACCGCCCAGCCGGATCGGTTCGGGTTCTTCGCCACGCTGCCGATGCCGCACCTGGATGCCTCCGTCGCTGAGTCGGTGCGTGCGCTCGACGAATTGGGTGTGGACGGGGTGTTCTTGCTCGCCAACAGCGTCGGGACCTATGTCGGTGCGACGGGCCAGGACGCGTTGTTCGCGGAGCTCGACGCGCGGTCGGCGGCGGTGTTCATCCACCCCGCCGAGCTGCCGGGCCCCACGGTCGACGGAGTGCTGCCCTTCGCCGCCGACTTCCTGCTGGACACCAGCCGGGCGGCGTACCTGCTGGTGCGCAACGGTATTCGACGCCGCTACCCGAACATCCGGTTCATCCTCAGCCATGCCGGCGGGTTCGTCCCGTATGCGTCCTATCGCATGGCGATGGGTATCGCCAGTGATGTCGGCGGCAGCCCGGCTGACCACCTCGACGACTTCGCTGGCTTCTACTTCGATACCGCACTGTCGTCCACGGCGGCCGCGCTGCCGTCGCTGCTGGCTTTCGCGAAGCCGGGCCACGTCACCTTCGGCTCGGATTTCCCATTCGCGCCTGTAGAGGTCAGTCAGCTGTTCGCGGCCGGGCTGGAGTCATACGGGGGATTGGACGATGCCGGGCGGCGCGCGATCGATCGCACGAATGCGCTGGCGCTTTTTCCGCGGCTGGGTGTCGCCCCGACGCCGGCGGCGCCGTCGCTCGTTGACCAGGCCCGGCATGCGGCGAGTAGGGCGGTGATGCGCGGCGTGGCGCGGCTGATGACGGGGTAGGGGCGAGAGCTCTGCCTAGAGGTTCCCTACCTCTAGTTCGAGATACTCGGCGTACTTGGCTTGTGCCGCTTCACGTTTGCCCGGCAGCCACTCGGTCGGCCACAGCTCGTCGGTGCCGGTGTAGTCGCGCAGCACCTGCTTGGCGACCGTGACCTTGTGCACCTCGGTCGGTCCGTCGGCCAGCCCCATCACCGCGGCGCCGGCAACCATGCCCAGGAACGGCACCTCATTGGTGACCCCGAGGGCACCGTGCACTTGCATTGCGCGCCAGGCGATGTCGTGCAGCACCGTCGGCATGACGACCTTGACCGCGGCGATGTCCTTGCGGACCTTCTTGTAGTCGTTGTACTTGTCGATCTTCCACGCGGTGTGCAGCACGAACAGTCGGAACTGCTGCAGCTGCGCCCAGGAGTCGGCGATGAAGCCCTGCACGGCCTGTTTGTCGGCCAGTAGGCTGCCCGCGGTGTGCCGCGACAGCGCCCGCTCGCACATCATGTCGAGCGCCTTCTGCGACAGCCCGATGGTGCGCATCGCGTGGTGGATGCGGCCGCCGCCGAGGCGCGTCTGCGCGATGACGAAGGCCTGGCCCTCACCGCCGAGCACGGCCGAATTCGGCACGCGCACATTGTCGTAATGAATCAGGGCGTGTGAGCCGTGGCCGTCGGATTCCCCGTAGATCGCTGAGTTGCGGATGATGTTGACGCCCGGGGTGTCAGTGGGGACGAGGAACATCGACATGCCCTGGTACGGGCTGACGTCGGGGTTGGTCACCACCATGACGATCAGGAACGTGGAGGTCGACGCGTTGGAGGAGAAGAACTTGTAGCCGTTGATCACCCAGTCGTCGCCGTCGCGCACGGCGGAGGTGGTGAACTGCGTCGGGTCGGCACCGCCCTGTGGCTCGGTCATCGAATAACACGAGAAGACCTCGCCGTTGAGCAACGGCCGCAGGTACTGCTCCTTCTGCTCCGGGGTGCCGTAGTGCGCGATGATCTCCGCGTTGCCGGTGTCCGGGGCCTGACAGCCGAAGATGATCGGCGCCCACTGGCTGCGCCCCAGAATCTCGTTGAGCAGCGCCAGTTTCAGTTGCCCGAAGCCCTGGCCGCCGAGTTCGGGGCCAAGGTGGGTGGCCCACAAGCCTTTTCGACGCACCTGTTCCTTGAGCGGGTCGACGACCCGGCGCCGGGTCTCGTCGAGCGCGGTGTACTGCAGGTGCGGCCAGATCAGGTCGAGCGGCTCGACTTCGTCGCGCACGAAGGCGTCGGCCCAGTCCAGGAGTTCCTGGAACTCCGGATCGGTTTCGAAATCCCAAGCCATACGGCCTCCTTCAGTTCAGCCCACCGCGTCAGAAACAACCCCGCCTCTGTTTGTAACGCACCCGAACGGGTTTGGGAACGCCCAGCAGAATCAGGCCGGTGCCAACGAGTAGGTGTTGCCGAGGTTGTCCTGGGTGACGTGGGCGTCGTCGATGGTGGTGTCGATACTCAGCGGGCTGGTCAGGCTCGACGTCCGATAGTTCCATCCGTCGGGCAGCTGCAGTCGGGCACCGAGCTCCGGCAGGTCCGACAGCGATAGCGTCGGGTCGACGGTCTGGCTCCAGGACTGCATGACCCAGCGCTGCCCCTGCGGATCGAGCAGTTCGAAGACCGGCCGCCCGGCGCCGAACACGAACACCGTGCGGCGGCTGACCTTGTTCAGGCTGTAGGGCGCCGGGTTCATCGACGACAGTTGCACCGTCGCCTGCTGCAGCATCTCGATGCCGCCGAACGTCTTCTTCTCGCCGACGTCCTCGCGGGTTTTCACGATCTCGCTCATCAGCCAGTACCGGGGGCCGTTGAGCAAAGCGGCGGCGACCCCGTTCTCACTTGCGAGGCCCTGCGGGTTGAGCGCCGACCAGGCGTCCTGTGGGCAGTCGTTGAGCGGGTAGGTGTTGAACACCGCGACCTGGGGCCCGGTGGGTGTCTGGGAGACCAGCAGAACTTCGCCGTAGCGCTTGCCGAACGTATCGGCCGGAGAATTGTCCATCCCGTCAACGCTACGGCCGAAATCGCGGCAAAAGACCCCGATTTGTCCCATTTCGTGGGAGGTAGAGGCGCATTTTGTGTATCCGCTATGGATAAAAGTTTGGTGAGCTAGGTATATTTCGCGCGACAGTGATTGTGTAACGCCGCCGAGCTCCATTTCCATGGACCTGTCGGGCCTGATGGAAGGGTGCCCCGCGTGAGTGCCACCAACACCGAACGATCCAAGATCGGCCACCTGATCTGGGTGCTGGCGATACCGATCGTGATCGGCTGGTTTGCGCTCAACGTCGCCACCAACACGCTGGTCCCGCCGCTGGAGAAGGTCGGCGAGGCACACACCGTCGGGCTGAGCGCCAAGGACGGCCCGGCGATGATCGCGATGAAGCAGATCGGCGCCAACTTCCAGGAGTTCGATTCCGACAGCAACGCGATGATCGTGCTGGAGGGGGACCAGCCGCTCGGCGCCGAGGCACACCACTACTACGACGGTCTCGTCGCGAAGCTGACTGCCAACACCGAGCATGTCGAGCACGTCGCGGACTTCTGGAGTGACCCGCTGACCGCGGTCGGCTCACAGAGCGCCGACGGCAAGGCCGCGTACGTCCAGGTCTACCTGCGTGGCAACCAGGGCGAGACGAAGGCCAACGACTCCGTCGCCTCGGTCCGGCAGATCGTCGCCGACTCCAAGCCACCGGCCGGGCTCCACGTGTTCGTCACCGGCGGCGCCCCGCTGGTGTCCGACCAGCACCACGCCGGCGACAAGAGCGTCGCCAAGGTCACCGCCATCACCTTGCTGGTGATCGCCGTGATGCTGCTGGTCGTCTACCGGTCGATCATGACGATGATCCTGATCCTGCTGATGGTCTTCCTCGAACTCGGCGCCGCCCGCGGTGTCGTCGCGTTCCTGGCCAACGCGAATGTCATCGGCCTGTCGACGTTCGCCGTCAACCTGCTGACGCTGATGGTGATCGCGGCCGGCACCGACTACGCCATCTTCGCCATCGGGCGCTACCAGGAAGCGCGCGGCGACAAAGAAGACCGCGTGCAGGCCTACGACACCATGTTCCGCGGGACGGCACACGTGGTCCTGGGATCCGGGTTGACGATCGCCGGCGCCATGCTGTGCCTGAGCTTCACCCGGCTGCCGTACTTCCAGACCATGGGCGTGCCCTGTGCGATCGGCACCCTCGTGGCCGTCGTCGCGGCCCTGACGCTCGGCCCCGCCGTCATCAAGATCGGCAGCCGGTTCGGCCGCTTCGAACCGAAGCGCCCGATCCAGTCCCGCGGCTGGCGTCGTGTCGGCGTCCTGGTGGTGCGCTGGCCGGGACCGGTGCTCGTCGCCACGCTGGCGCTCGCCCTTGTCGGACTCGTGACGCTGCCCGGTTACAAGACGAACTACGACGCCCGCCGCTACGTGCCGGCCGAGCTGACGGCCAACGTCGGATATACCGCGGCCGAACGGCATTTCAGCGCGTCCCGGATGAATCCCGAGCTGCTGATGGTGCAGAGCGATCACGATCTGCGGAACTCGGCAGACTTCCTGGTGATCAACAAGATCGCCAAGGCCATCGTGCACACCCAGGGCGTCGCGCGGGTGCAGACGATCACCCGCCCCGACGGAAAACCCATCAAGCACACGACGATTCCGTTCATCATGGGCATGCAGGCCGTCACGTCGAAGATGACGGAGAAGTACCAGCTGGATTCGATGGCCAACATGCTGCAACAGGCGAACGACATGCAGGTCAGCATCGACACGATGACCAAGATGCAGTCCATCACCACGCAGATGGCCGCCACGACGCACGACATGTCGATGAAGACGGCCAACATGGCGCTCGATATCGCCGAATTGCGGGACCACATCTCCGATTTCGACGATCTGCTCCGGCCGGTTCGGAACTACCTGTACTGGGAACCGCACTGCTACGACATCCCGATGTGCTGGTCGACGCGGGCGCTGTTCGACACCCTCGACGGCATCGACGTCATGACCGACGACATCCAGACCCTGGTGCCGGATCTGATGAAGCTGGACAAGCTGACGGCCGAGATGGTCACGGTGATGCCGCCGCAGATCGAGGTCATGAAGAACATGAAGCACTACATGCTGACCATGTACCAGACCCAGAAGGGTCAGGTGGATCAGCGTGCGGCCTCGTCGGACAACGCGGCGGCGATGGGCGAGGCGTTCGACAACTCGCTGAACGACGAAAGCTTCTACCTGCCACCGGAAGCCTTCGACAACAAGGACTTCAAGCGCGGCATGAAGAACTTCATCTCGCCGGACGGCAAGTCGGTGCGCTTCATCATTCAGCACGAAGGCGACCCGGCGACGCCGGACGGCATCGCCCACGTCGACCCGATCAAGCAGGCTGCCAAGGAAGCCATCAAGGGCACGCCACTGGAGGGCTCCAAGATCTATCTGGCCGGCACCGCGGCCACCTACAAGGACATGCACGACGGCGCGCAGTACGACCTGATGATCGCCGGAATCGCCGCGGTGTCACTGATTTTCATCATCATGCTGCTCATCACCCGAAGCATGGTCGCGGCGGGCGTGATCGTCGGCACCGTGCTGCTGTCGCTGGGCGCGTCGTTCGGTATGTCGGTTCTGTTGTGGCAGCACCTGATCGGCCTCGAGCTGCACTGGATGGTGCTGCCCATGTCGGTCATCCTGCTGCTGGCGGTGGGCTCCGACTACAACCTGCTGCTGGTGTCGCGGTTCAAGGAAGAGCTGTCGGGCGGTCTGAAGACCGGCATCATCCGCTCGATGGCGGGCACCGGATCGGTGGTCACCTCAGCCGGTCTGGTGTTCGCGGCCACGATGGCGTCGTTCGCCTTCAGCGACCTGAAGGTCATGGCGCAGGTCGGTACGACCATCGCGCTGGGCCTGCTGTTCGACACCCTGATCGTCCGGTCGTTCATGACCCCGGCCATCGCGGCGATGCTGGGCCGGTGGTTCTGGTGGCCGAAGTTCGTTCGCCCGGAGGCATCCGAGCGGCGGTTGGCGGCCATCGGAATTCAGCCGGCCGTGGCCGGCAAGTAACTGTCTTCCCGCGAGCAGACGCAAAACTGTCGCAAAACCAGGGTTTGCGACAGTTTTACGTCTGTTCGCGGAGGGACGCGACCAGCTCGGCGGTCATCTGGCGGGCCAGGGTGATCGGGGCGGTCGACCGGTCGAGCTTGGACGCGGTCAGGGCGCCGTCGTAGATGAGCTGAATGCGCGCAGCGGTCGTGGCGGCATTCGGCACTGCGGCGTCCCGCAGGAGTGCACTCAGCTGCTCGCGCATCCATAGCCGGTGCGCCCGTACCGGGTCGAGGGTGTCGCCCGGGAACTCGGTGGCCGCATTGGCGTAGAGACAGCCGCGGAACTGGCGTTTGCGTGCCGCGGCGGCCGCGAGGTCGAAGAACGCCAACAGCTTCTCCACCGGATCCTCGAGCCCGGATGTCTTCGTATTCCAGCGCTTGCGATCAGCCTGATCCAATTCATTCAGGTACGCGATGACCAACGCGTCCTTCGACCCGTACGAGCTGTACAGGCTGGCCTTGGCCACCCCCGCCTCGCGCAGGATCGTGTCGATGCCGACGGCGCGAATGCCCTGTGCGGCAAAGAGATTCGACGCCGTGGTGAGGAGTCGCTGAGCCGGCCCGGCGGGGTCGGTGCGGGGCGCCGGCCGGTCCGGGCGGTGGGTGCGAGTCGCGCTCATATCTGCACCATAGCCGAGGAACGTCGATAGACAGACCGGTCTGTTCATGCGAGCGTCGTGATGTCATCGCCACCGACGAACAGGAAGACACCGTGACTCTGTACCTCTACGAAATCGCCGGACTGACCGGCCGGGCCGACGTCGATCAGGCCATCAAGACGCTCGACGCCGAAGTGCACCGGGCCGGCGGCGAACTCATCGAGGCTCAGGTGACCGGACAGCACCGGCTGTTCGTGGTGGCTGAACTCACTGATGGCCCGCTGGCGATCGACGCGGCTGCGGTTGGCGCCGCAGAACTCACCGGTCCACACGAAGTGCGACTGGTCGGCGCGGAACTGGACCAGCTGAAAGCCGTCCGCCCGACAGCCGGATACCTGGTCGAGTGGGACCTGCCCGCCGACCTGGACATGGAGAGCTACCTGAGCCGTAAGAAGGCCAATGCGCCGAAATACGCGGAGGTGCCCGAGGTCAGCTTCCTGCGCACCTACGTGCGGGTCGACATGGACAAGTGCCTGTGTTTCTACGACGCGCCGGACGAGGACGCGGTGCGGCGGGCGCGCGTGGCCGTGCAGACCCCGATCGATCGGTTGTACGGACTGGAAAGTGGTGGGCAATGACGACTCTGGTGTCCGACGACGTCGCGACCAGGTTGGCGCATGTCACGACCGGGGTGGACGCCCGGGCCGGTGACCTGGACGCGGGGCGCACCGACGTCCGTGACGATCTGCGTGCCCTCGGCGCTGCCGGATTGTTCGGGCTGCGGGACCTGCCCGACTCCGTGCGGGTGATCGAGCAGGTGTCGGCGGTGAGCCTCGCCGCCGGGTTCTCGGCTTGGGCGCATCAGATGGCGATTCACTACCTCGCCGACCGGCCGGACCTGTCGGAGGCGTTGCTCACCGCACACCGCCCCGGCGTGACCGCCATGGCAGCTGGGCTCAAACACGTGGCGGGCCTCGGGCAGCTTCCGATCTTCGCCGGGGAGACGCGTCGTGGACTGCGGCTCAGCGGACCAATCCGCTGGGCGTCCAACGTCTTTGACGACGCATTGATCGTCCTGCCGGCACGGACCGTCACCGGGCGGTTGTATGTCGTCGCGGTCGACGTGAGCGCGGTCGGCGTGGTGGTCGATCCGGCGCCCGCGCTGATGGCCTTGGGTAGCACCGGGTCGACGTCGCTACGCCTGGAAGAGGTCGAGGTGAACGCGGACCGCATCATCAGCGCCGACCTCACCGGGTTCGTCCGCGGGATCAAGCCGACGTTCTTGCTGCTGCAGACCGCATTCTGCGTCGGGGTCACCGGTGCGGCACTGACCGCTGCCCGTAGTGCGACCGACGCGCTGGCCGCCCAGTTCGACGGTGACCTCGCCGATCTGAAGGCGCAAGCCCAACGCAACCGTCGCCGCCTCTACGAATTCGCTTCGGCGCCAGGAGAAGCCGAACTGGCCGACGTGATCCGGCTCCGGCTGGACGCCGCCAACGTTGCGGTGGCGGCGACCCGTCTGGAATCGGCCCTGGCTGGTGGACAGGGCTATCGCGCCGGGACGGCGGCCAATCGCCGGTTCCGCGAAGCAGCTTTTCTGCCCGTGCAATCACCATCGGAAGGACAACTGAGGTGGGAACTGAAGCAGTACGAATAACAGCGGGCAGCAAGAGATTCGGCGACAGCATGGTGCTCGACGGCATCGATCTGGCCGTCGAAGCGGGGGAGTTCGTCGCCGTGCTCGGGCGCAGCGGCAGCGGGAAATCGACGCTGCTACGCGTGCTGGCCGGCCTGGAATCGCTGAGCTCGGGAACCGTCAGCTGGCCCGCCAGCGGCGAGCAGCCACACATCGGGGTGGTTTTCCAGGACGCGCTGCTGATGCCATGGCTGACGGTGCTGGGCAACGTCTCCTACGCGCGACGATTCGCACGCCGACGCAGTGGATTCGACGCGGACTATGCCGCCGAACTGATGCGGCGCTTCGGCGTCGACGAGCTCGCTGACCGCTATCCCGACCAGCTCTCCGGCGGGCAGGCCCAACGCGTGGCCATCCTGCGCGCGGTGGCGACCCGGCCTCAGTTGCTCCTGCTCGATGAACCGTTCAGCGCACTGGACCCGGCGACACGTGCCGACTTGCAGCAGTGGTTGACCACGCTCACAACCGAATTGGGTGTCACGGTGCTGCTGGTCACCCATGACGTCGAGGAGGCGCTGGCCCTCGCGCAGCGCGTCGTCCTGCTGGCGGACGGCGGCCGCATCCGTCGCCAATGGCACCTGGGTGAAGCGGACCGACCGGGGCTGCGTGACGAAATCCTCAGCCATTACCGGGTTTCCGAACTGTGGGTGGCATGAGCCTGCTGATCTCGCGGCGGCGAGCGCTAGTAGCGGCGGTAGCGGCTGCCGGCGGGGCGTTCGGCCTGGCCGACCTGGCGCACAGTGCCACAACGGATTCCGCGGCGGCCGGGCCGCTGCGGGTGGGCTATCTACCGATCACCGACGCGGCACCGTTGTTGATGGCGCACTCCGCGGGTCTGTATCCGGCCGGTGTGGGCAAGCCCGTGCTGTTCCGGAGTTGGGCGGCCCTGGGCGAAGCGTTCCTGAACCGGCAGCTCGACGTCGTGCATCTGCTGATGCCGATGGCGGTGCAGTTGCGGTACGCGCTCGGTGGTGGGGTCCGGGTACTCGGCTGGAATCACACCAACGGCTCGGCACTCACCGTCGCCCCACACATCCGCGAATTGTCGGACCTGGCGGGAGCGCAGGTAGCGATTCCGTTCTGGTGGTCCATCCACAACATTGTCCTGCAGAAGATGTTGCGGGCCAACGGATTGCAACCAGTGATCCGCCGCTCGGCGTCGCGGTCCGAGCGCACCGTGGAGCTCGTCGTCATGAGTCCGTCGGACATGGTGCCGGCATTGGCCACCGGCACCATCGGCGGCTACGTGGTCGCCGACCCATTCAACGCGATGGCGCAGACCAAGAAGATCGGCCGCATCCACACCTTCCTCGGTGACGTCTGGCGCGACCATGCGTGCTGCGCCCTGGTGACCCGGGACGACGTGATCAGCAGCCGTCCGGCCGCCGTGCAGCAGCTCACGGACGCGGTGGTGGCAGCGCAACTCGTACTGTCGAACGACCGGAAGTCAGCGGCCGCGAAACTCGGCGGTGGTCGCTATCTGCCCCAGCCGGTGCCGGCGGTCGCGCTGGCGATGACCTATCCCACGGCGCCCTACCCGCTGCATCACCCGGAGTGGCAGCCGCAGCGGCTCGGCTTTCAGCCGTTCCCGTTCCCGAGCTTCACCACGGCACTTGTCGCGGCCATGCACAGCACCGTCGTCGATGGCGACCGCAGCTTCCTGGAGCGGCTGGACCTCGCCACTGTGCACGACGACCTTGTCGACGACACTTTCGTCCGCAATTCCATTCAGGCTCATGGCGGTCCGGCCGCATTCGGCCTCAGCGATTACACCCGAGCCGAGCAATTGGAGCTGTCATGACCGCAACACCCGTCCGCGTGGTGATCGATCCACCGGCCGCGGTACGCCGTTGGACTCCGCCGGTGGCTGCCGTCGCCCTCGCGATCGGTCTCTGGTGGCTGGCGACCTCCGTGTTGAGCGCCCCGCACTCGCTGCTGCGCCAGGCCGCGCCACAGCGCGTCGCGCCCGCGATCGTTGACCTGTTCTCCCGAGGTGTCCTGCTGCCGGACATCGGGATCAGCCTGTGGCGGTTGGTGATCGGGCTGGCGGTGGCGGTGGTCATCGGGATTCCGGCCGGATTGCTGCTCGGGCTCAGCGCCACGGCCGAGCGAGCCACGGCGCCGATCGTCCAGTTCGTCCGCATGATCTCGCCGCTGTCGTGGGCCCCGATCGCCGTGGCGGTGTTCGGCATCGGCAACGAGCCGGTGATCTTCCTGATTGCGGTGGCGGCCGTGTGGCCGGTGCTGATCAACACCGTGGCCGGTGTGCGCGCCGTCGACTCGGGCTATCTGGATGTGGCGCGGTCGTTCCACGCCACGCGATGGGAACTGGTGACGGCCGTGGTGCTGCCGGCGATCCGGGGGCAGTTGCAGACGGGCGTCCGCGTGGCGCTGGGCATTGCCTGGGTGGTGTTGGTCCCGGCGGAAATGCTGGGTGTGCGTTCGGGTCTGGGCTATCAGGTGCTCAACGCCCGCGACCAGCTGGCCTACGACCAGGTGGTGGCGGTGATCGTGGTGATCGGCGCGCTGGGCTTCGCACTGGACCTGATCGCGCGCCGGCTCACTTCGTCGGACAGGCGAGGGCTGCCGCCACACCGGAGTTAGGGTGTGGTGGTGACTGTGTCGGCGATCGTCATCGTGCCGGCCGGCTTGGCGCCGGCCGACTTCACCGCGCCGATCGCCGGTGAACCGGCCCTGGTCCGGGCAGTGCGGGCGGTGCGCGACGTGGCGCCGGCATCGGTCGTGGTCGCTGACGAGTTGGCGGACGCGGCCACCGAATGCCTTGCCGTGCACGACTTGAGCGACGTGCCTGTCATCACCGCGCCGAATGGCCAGTTATGGCACGACACTGGCGAAAATGCGTGCGATACCTGGCCACTCGGCGTCGGGGACGGGGTCCTGCTGCACGACGTGCGGTATCCGCTCGCTCCCGCTGATCTTGCGGTCCGCGTAGCGGCGGGGCTGGCGGACCACGACGTCGTACTGCCGGTGCTGCCGATGACCGACAGCGTGAAAAGCATTGCGGCGCACGACATTGTGCTCGGCAACGTGGACCGGTCGGAGCTCGTCACCGCGCAGTACCCGCGGGCGTTCTCGGCAGCGGCCCTGGCCAGACTCCCACGGACCGATGCCCTCGCCGCGCTGACCTCCGCCGGACTGCGGGTCGGCACCGTCGAGGGTGATCCGAACGCATTCGCCGTCGACCTCGCGCAGGATCGGCGACTGCTGGAGGCGATCGTCACCGCCGGCTGAGCAGCCCTTCGGCCACCTGCACGTCGTGCGCGAACGTCACCTTGAAATTCTGGGCAGACCCGGCGATCGCGTGGACCTCGATATCGGTGAAGCGCTCCACGCATGACGAGGTGTCGGTGCCTTCGAAGCCGGCGGCGGCCGCGTCCTGGTAGGCCCGCCACAGCGGCGCGGCCAGGAACGCCTGCGGTGTCTGAACCCGGACCAGGGATTGGTCGATGGCACTGAGGCCGTCAGCCGTCATCCGCAGCACGTCACCCGACGGCAACACCGGAATGGCACCGCCCTGCGCCCGCGCGGTGGTGACGGCGGTGTCCATCAGGTCAGCACCGGCGAGTGGGCGGGCGGCGTCGTGGATCAGCACCACGTCGACCGTCCCGGCGTCGATGTCCGCGGCCAGGTAGCTCAGCACGTTGTGTTCGGAGCCGTGCCGGGTATCCCCGCCCTCGACGAATTCGACTGTGGTGCCGGAGAGTTCGTCGGCCATGAGTTGCACGACCTGGTCGCGTTCGCCGCGCCGGAACACCAGGATGGTGCGGGCGACCTCGGGGCTGGCAGCCACCGCCGCTACCGACCACGCCACCATGCTGCGGCCGGCCAATTGCAGGTAGGCCTTGTTGCCGTCGGCCCCGACCCGCGATCCGATACCGGCGGCAAGAACGACGCCGACGGCGATCGGGGGAGCAGACACGTCTTCACGGTAGTGGGACGGAAGCGGGGATCTGCGGCAGGCTTACCGTGACGCGGCCCGGATGCCGCCAGGATTTGCTGAAGGGACATGGCATGGACGGGGTGCAACAGCACGCTCCTGACCCACACAGCGCGGTGCGGGCCCACCGGCTGACGCCGATGCGGGGACGCGACCCGCACGAGCAGCACCGGGTGGCGACGCCGCTGGAGCTGCTGTTCGACCTGACCTTCGTCGTCGCGTTCGGGGTGGCGGCATCGGAACTGGCGCACATGCTGGCCGCGGGTCACGTCGGTGCCGGCATCACGGCATTCGTCTTCGCCACCTTCGCGATCATCCTGGCGTGGATCAACTTCACCTGGTTCGCCTCGGCCTATGACACCGACGACTGGGTGTTCCGGTTGATGACCATGGTCGAGATGGTCGGCGTGCTGGTCCTCGCGCTCGGTCTGCCGGCGTTCTACGCGTCGATCGAGCACGGCCACCACGTCGACAACGCGGTGCTGGTCGCCGGCTACGTGGTGATGCGAATTGCGTTGGTGGGGCAGTGGTTACGCGCGGCACGTCAGGACCCGGCACGCCGGTCAGCGGCGATGACGTACGTGTCGATCGTGTCGGTGGTCCAGGTGGGCTGGATCGGGACGGTGTTCCTGCCGACGAATGTGCCGGTGACGCTGAGCATCTGGGTGTTGCTGGCACTCATCGAACTGGGCGGTCCGATGGTCGCCGAGATACGGCGTGGCGGCACCCCGTGGCACGCCCATCACATCGCCGAACGCTATGGGCTGCTGGCGATCATCGCGCTCGGGGAGGGCGTCGTCGGGACGGTCGCCTCGCTCTCGGCTGTCGTCGCGGAGCACGGCTGGTCCGCTGACGCTGTCCTACTGGCGATCTCGGGCACGGCCCTGACCTTCGGCATGTGGTGGGTGTACTTCACGGTGCCGGGGGCCGACGTCCTGCACGCGCACCGCGAACGGGGATTCTGGTTCGCCTACCTGCACATGCCGCTGTACGGCGCCATCGTCGCGACCGGCGCCGGCCTGCACACGGCCGCGTACTTCATCCAGCACCACTCGGCGCTGGGGTCGGTGGCGACGGTGCTGAGCGTGGTGATCCCGGTCGGCATCTACATCGCGTTGGTCTACGTGCTGTACGCGATGATGCTGCGGACGGTGGACGGCTTTCACCTGCTGCTGTTGGTGCTGACGGTCGTGGTGCTGGTGGCGACGGTGGTGCTGGCCGGCATCGGGGTGCCCATGGCCGTCTGTCTGCTGGTGGCGAGCCTGGCGCCGATGGTGAGTGTGGCCGGGTTCGAGATCATCGGGCACCGGCACGTCGCCGATGCGGTTGCGCGTGGAGCGTGAAGGAGATGGCGAGAAATCGCACGAATGTGGCGACTTTCTTCGCGGTGGGCGGGTGCGACTGGGGCAAGAGTGCACGGGTGTGGCTAACGGTTCAGAAGGGGTAGCTGTCATATCCTGAGACTCGTGGCAATTTCGCGTCGTGACCTGCTGAAATACGCTGCAGCCGCCCCGGCGGCACTCGGCCTGGGGGCCGGGTTGCAATCGGTGTTCGGCGCGACGACCGCCTCTGCGGCCCCGCACGGAGTGTTGCTGGACTACGCCGCGGGGGTGCTCAGCGCGGCCGATATCCGGTCGGCGGGGGCGCTGGGAGCCATCCGTTATGTCTCGGACCGGCGACCGGGTGGGCAGTGGATGCTGGGCAAGCCGATCCTGCTGCCCGAGGCGCGGGACCTCTACAAAGGCGGCTTGAAGATCGTCTCCTGCTATCAGTACGGCAAGGAATCCACCGCCGACTGGCTCGGGGGCCACGCCGCCGGCGTGCAGCACGCCCAGCGCGGATTCCAGTTGCACACCGCGGCGGGCGGCCCGGTCGGCGCGCCGATCTACGCATCCATCGACGACGATCCGACTCCGGCGCAGTACAAAGCGCAGGTTGCGCCCTATCTCCGAGGCTGGGAATCGGTGTTGGGCCACCAGCGGGTCGGGGTGTACGCCAACTCCAAGACCATCGAGTGGGCCGTGCAGGACGGCCTGGGGTCGTACTTCTGGCAGCACAACTGGGGCTCGCCCGGCGGGGCCGCGCATCCGGCGGCGGCGCTGCATCAGGTGGAGATCGACAAGCAACACGTCGGGGGAGTCGGGGTCGACCTCAACCACATCCTCAAGCCCCGCTTCGGGCAGTGGGACTGACGGTCGCGCAGATTACTGCTCAGTAGTTAGCTGGCGCTCAGCTCTAAGAAAACGGCAAACAAGCCCAGCAAATGGCCGCGCGGTAACTTACCGCGCGTATAGACACTCGGACCGTCAATGTCGAGTGTTTTCTGGACCGGGTCTTTTCCTACTCATTAGTAAGGTTCGGCGCCGTCACAAACGCGGTAACGATTTGATAACAATACCGCTTTGATCAGCGATGTTGTTGCTACTCGACCGTAACCACCCGCCAACAGGACGTTTGTCCTGTTGAGTACAGGCGGTCCCAGGACGCGGTGTTACCCAGCCGGGTGGTTACCGATCCGTAGAACTCGTTGGTAACCATTTCCAGCCGAAAGACGCCGCGAATCTTATGACACTCTTAGTGCAGTCGGCCCGGCTCTCAGGCGCCCGAAAACTCGGGCGCCAGACGTAGCACGGGCCTCACGTGATCCGACGTCGCATCGCGTTGCCCCAGGGCCGACTACCAAGACCATGCAGCACCTGACGGTTCGCGCGGCAACGAGGGAGAGACGAAGTGACGATCAACGAGCACCGCAATGTGACCAGTGGCAACACCGAGACCGTGGCGGCGAGCGCCAACGCTCTGGTGGACCTGCTCAATGCCGGCGAACCGTATGCCGTCGCGTTCGGCGGCCAGGGTGCCTCCTGGCTGGAGAACCTCGAAGAGCTGGTCAGCTCGGCCGGTATCGAATCCGAGCTCAGCGAGATCGTCGGCGAAGCGGCCCTGCTGCTCGAGCCCGTCGCGCGCGAACTCGTCGTCGTGCGGCCCATCGGCTTCGAGCCGATGCAGTGGGTGCGTTCCCTCGCCGCCGACGAGCCGCTGCCATCGGCCAAGCAGCTGACCACCGCCGCCATCTCCGGACCCGGCATCCTGCTGGCCCAGATGGCCGCCATCCGCGCCGTGCAGCGTCAGGGCCTGGACCTGGCCGGCACCCCGCCGGTCGCGGTCGCCGGACACTCGCAGGGCATCATCGCCGCCGAGGCGCTCAAGGCCAACGGCACCCGCGACGCCGAGCTCCTGGCGCTCCTCCAGCTCATCGGTGCCGCCGGCTCGCTCGTGTCGCGTCGTCGCGGCATGGTCGGCCGAGGCGACAAGTCGCCGATGGTGTCGGTCACCAACGTCGACCCCGAGCGCATCGCCGAGCTGCTCGAAGACTTCTCCCAGGACGTCCGCACCGTGCTGCCGCCGGTCCTGTCGATCCGTAACGGCCGTCGCAGCGTCGTCATCACCGGCACCCCGGAGCAGCTGGCCCGCTTCGAGCTGTACTGCAGCAAGATCACCGAGAAGGACGAGGCCGAGCGCAAGAACAAGCTGCGCGGCGGCGCCGTCTTCAGCCCCGTCTTCCAGGGCGTCCAGGTCGAGGTCGGTTTCCACACCCCGCGCCTGGCCGACGGCATCGAGGTCGTCGACCGCTGGGCAGCCAAGTGCGGCATCGACACCGAACTGGCCCACGCGATGACCGAGGCCATCTTCGTCAAGCCCATCGACTGGGTCGCCGAGGTCGAGCGCATGCACGAGGCCGGTGCCCGCTGGATCATCGACCTCGGGCCGAGCGACACCGTCACCCGCCTGACCTCGCCGATCATCCGCGGCCTCGGCGTGGGCATCGTGCCCGCCGCCACCCGCGCCGGCCAGCGTTCGCTGTTCACCGTCGGCGCCGCCCCGGTCGTGCAGCCCGCGTGGTCCAGCTTCGCGCCGACGGCCGTCGAGCTGCCCAATGGTGACGTCAAGCTGTCCACCAAGTTCACCCGTCTGACCGGTCGTTCGCCGATCCTGCTGGCCGGCATGACCCCGACCACCGTCGACGCCAAGATCGTCGCCGCGGCCGCCAACGCCGGCCACTGGGCCGAGCTCGCCGGTGGCGGTCAGGTCACCGAAGAGATCTTCGAGAACCGCGTCGCAGAGCTGACCCAGCTGCTCGAGCCGGGCCGCGCCATCCAGTTCAACTCGCTGTTCCTGGACCCGTACCTGTGGAAGCTGCAGCTGGGCGGCAAGCGCATCGTGCAGAAGGCCCGCCAGTCGGGTGCCCCGATCGACGGCGTCATCGTCACCGCCGGCATCCCCGAGCTCGAGGAAGCCGTCGCGCTGATCGAGGAACTGCACGAAATCGGCATCACCAACGTGGTGTTCAAGCCGGGCACCGTGGACCAGATCAAGTCGGTCATCAAGATCGCCGAAGAGGTCCCGGGCCGCGAGATCATCGTCCACGTCGAGGGCGGCCGCGCCGGTGGCCACCACTCGTGGGAGGACCTCGACGACCTGCTCGTCAGCACCTACTCGGACCTGCGCAAGCAGGCCAACCTGACCATCTGCGTCGGTGGTGGCATCGGCACGCCCGAGCGCGCCGCCGAGTACCTGTCCGGCCGCTGGGCCGAGACCTACGGCTTCCCGCTGATGCCGGTCGACGGCATCCTGGTCGGCACCGCCGCCATGGCCACCCTGGAGGCCACCACCTCGCCGCAGGTCAAGCAGCTGCTGGTCGACACCAAGGGCACCGATCACTGGGTCGGCGCCGGTAAGGCCCAGGGCGGCATGGCTTCTGGCCGCAGCCAGCTGGGTGCGGACATCCACGAGATCGACAACACCGCGTCGCGTTGCGGCCGCCTGCTCGACGAGGTCGCCGGTGACGCCGAAGCCGTCGCCGAGCGCCGCGACGAGATCATCGCCGCCATGGCCAACACCGCCAAGCCGTACTTCGGTGACGTCGCGGACATGACCTACCAGCAGTGGCTGCAGCGCTACGTCGAGCTCGCGATCGGCGACGGCAGCAGCACCGCCGACACCAAGCGCGACCACTCGCAGTGGCTCGACGTCTCCTGGCGCGACCGCTTCGAGGAGATGCTGCAGCGCGCCGAGGCTCGCCTGAACCCGGCCGACGCCGGCCCCATCGACACGCTGTTCCCGGCCACCGCGGAAGGCGAAGCGCTGCTTGAGGATCCGCAGCGCGCCATCGCCGAGCTGCTGGCCCGGTACCCCGAGGCGCAGACCCTGCGCCTGCACCCGGCGGACATCCCGTTCTTCATCACGCTGTGCAAGACGCTGGGCAAGCCCGTCAACTTCGTCCCTGTCATCGACAAGGACGTGCGCCGCTGGTGGCGCAGCGACTCGCTGTGGCAGGCCCACGACGCCCGCTACGACGCCGACCAGGTCTGCGTCATCCCCGGCACCGCTGCCGTCGCCGGCATCACCCGCGTCGACGAGCCCGTCGGTGACCTGCTGGACCGCTTCGAGCAGGCCGCCATCGACGAGGTGCTGGCCGCCGGCGTCAAGCCGGTCCCGGCGGTGTCCCGCCGTCAGGCCCGCGCCGACATCACCGGCCCGCTGGCCGTCGTCCTCGACTCGCCCGACGTGCTGTGGGCCGGTCGCACCGCGATCAACCCGGTGCACCGCATCGGCGCGCCGAGCGAGTGGCAGGTCAACGAAAACCGTTCGGCCACACACCCGTCCACCGGTGCCCGGCTCGAGCTCGACGGTGATTCCGTCACCCTGAACGTGCCGCTGTCCGGTGTCTGGATCGCGATCCACTTCACCCTGCCGGCCGCCACCGTCGACGGCGGTATGCCGGTCGTCACCACCGACGACGCCTCGGCCGCGATGCGTGCCGTGCTCGCCATCGCCGCCGGTGCCGACGGCGTGGACTCGCTGCCGGTCGTCGCCGACAACGTCGCCACCGTCACCGCCGACTGGGACCCGGAAGAGGTCGCCGACCACACCGGCGTCACCGCCACCTTCGGCGCCCCGCTGGCGCCGGGCCTGACCCTGGTGCCCGACGCCCTCGTCGGCCGCTGCTGGCCGGCCGTGTTCTCGGTCATCGGCGCTGCCGTCACCGACGACGGCATCCCGGTCGTGGAAGGTCTGCTGAGCCTGGTCCACCTGGACCACGCCGCGCAGCTGCTGGCCCCGATGCCGGCCGAGCGCGCCGAATTGACTGTCACCGCAACGGCTTCCGCGGCGTACGACACCGAGGTCGGTCGCGTCGTCCCCGTCACTGTCAGCATCACCGACGCCGAGGGCACGGAACTGGCCCGCTTGGAAGAGCGCTTCGCCATCCGTGGCCGCAGCGGTGCCGCCGAGCTGACCGACCCGGTCCGCGCCGGCGGTGCGATCACCGACAACGCCACCGAGACCCCGCGTCGTCGTCGCCGCGACGTCACCGTCACCGCGCCGGTCGACATGAGCGCCTTCGCCGTGGTGTCCGGTGACCACAACCCGATCCACACCGACCGCGCCGCCGCACTGCTGGCCGGTCTGAAATCGCCCATCGTGCACGGCATGTGGCTGTCCGCCGCCGCGCAGCACGTGGTCACCGCCACCGACGGCCGGGCCACCCCGCCGGCCCGTCTGGTCGGCTGGACCTCGCGCTTCCTTGGCATGGTGCTGCCGGGCGACGAGATCGAGTTCCGCGTCGACCGCGTCGGCATCGACCGCGGCGCCGAGATCATCGAGGTCACCGCCAAGGTTGGCGGCGAACTGGTGATGGCCGCGTCCGCTCAGCTGGCCGCGCCCAAGACCGTCTACGCCTTCCCGGGCCAGGGCATCCAGCACAAGGGCATGGGCATGGAGGTTCGTGCCCGCTCCAAGGCCGCCCGCAAGATCTGGGACTCCGCGGACAAGTTCACCCGCGACGTCCTGGGCTTCTCGGTGCTGCACCTGGTGCGCGACAACCCGACCAGCATCATCGCCAGCGGTGTGCACTACCACCACCCGGACGGCGTGCTGTTCCTGACGCAGTTCACCCAGGTGGCCATGGCCACCGTCGCGGCCGCTCAGGTGGCCGAGATGCGTGAGCAGGGTGCCTTCGTCGAGGGCGCCATCGCCTGCGGCCACTCCGTCGGTGAGTACACCGCGCTGGCCTGCGTGTCCGGCGTGTACGAGCTGGAGGCGCTGCTCGAGGTGGTGTTCCACCGCGGCAGCAAGATGCACGACATCGTCCCGCGTGACGCCAAGGGCCGCTCCGACTACCGGCTGGCCGCCATCCGGCCGTCGCAGATCGACCTCGACGACGATGACGTCACCGACTTCGTCGCCCGGATCGCCGAAGAGACCGGCGAATTCCTGCAGATCGTGAACTTCAACCTGCGTGGTTCGCAGTACGCGATCGCCGGTACCGTCCGCGGCCTCGACGCCCTCGAGGCCGAGATCGAGCGTCGCCGCGAAATCACCGGTGGCAAGCGGTCGTTCATCCTGGTGCCCGGCATCGACGTGCCGTTCCACTCCGAGGTGCTGCGGGTCGGCGTCAACGACTTCCGCCGCGCGCTCGATCGCGTCATGCCGCACGGGCAGGACCCGTCGATCCTGGTCGGCAAGTACATCCCGAACCTGGTGCCGCGGCCGTTCACCCTGGACAAGGACTTCATCCAGGAGATCCGCGACCTGGTGCCGGCCGAGCCGCTCGACGAGATCCTCGCCGACTACGACACCTGGCGGAACGAGAAGCCGTCCGAGCTGATGCGCAAGGTCGTCATGGAGCTGCTGGCCTGGCAGTTCGCCAGCCCGGTGCGCTGGATCGAAACGCAGGACCTGCTGTTCATCGAGGAGGCCGCCGGCGGCCTCGGTGTCGAGCGGTTCGTCGAGGTTGGCGTGAAGACCATGCCGACGGTTGCCGGCCTGGCCACCAACACGCTGAAGCTGCCGGAGTACTCGCACAACACCACCGAGATCCTCAACGTCGAGCGCGACGCCGCGGTGCTGTTCGCGACCGACACTGATCCGGAGCCCGAGGACGACGCTCCGTCGGCCCCGGCCGCCGCTGCTGAGGCTCCGGCGGAAGCCGTTGCGGCAGCACCGGTTCCGGCCGCGGCCCCGGCCGCACCGGCTGGCGGCCCCCGTCCGGACGACATCACCTACGACGCCGCCGACGCCACCATGGCGCTCATCGCGCTGTCGGCCAAGATGCGCATCGACCAGATCGAGCCGCTGGACTCCATCGAGTCCATCACCGACGGTGCGTCGTCGCGACGCAACCAGCTGCTCGTCGACCTGGGTTCGGAGCTGAACCTGGGCGCCATCGACGGTGCCGCGGAAGCCGACTTGTCCGGCCTGAAGGGACAGGTCACCAAGCTGGCCCGTACCTACAAGCCGTTCGGTCCCGTCCTCTCCGACGCGATCAACGACCAGCTGCGCACGGTGCTCGGGCCCTCGGGCAAGCGTCCGGCGTACATCGCCGAGCGCGTCAGCAAGGCTTGGGAATTGGGCCCCGGCTGGGCCAAGCACGTCACCGCCGAGGTGGCGCTGGGCACCCGCGAGGGCAGCAGTGTCCGTGGCGGCGACATGGGCGGCCTGCACAGCGGTGCATTGGCCGACGCCAACGCCGTCGACAAGGTCATCGACGCCGCGGTCACCGCGGTGGGCGCTCGTAAGGGCATCGCGGTGTCTCTGCCGTCCGCCGGTGGTGCCGGTGGCGGCGTCGTCGACTCGGCCGCGCTCAACGAGTTCGCCGAGAAGGTCACCGGCCCCAACGGTGTGCTGGCCGGCGCCGCCCGCTTGATCCTGGGCGAGCTGGGTCTGCAGACTCCCGTGTCGGCGCCCGAGGCCACCGACTCCGAGCTGATCGACCTCGTGACCGCCGAATTGGGTTCGGACTGGCCGCGTTTGGTGGCTCCGTCGTTCGACGGCCGCAAGGCTGTGCTGTTCGACGACCGCTGGGCCAGCGCCCGTGAGGACCTGGCGCGCATCTGGCTGCTCGAAGAAGACGCCGTCAACGCCGACTGGGCCAAGCTCTCCGAGAGCTTCGAAGGTGCCGGGCACGTCGTGGCCACGCAGGCCAGCTGGTGGCAGGGCAAGGCCCTCGCCGCCGGCCGCACCCTGCACGCCGCGCTGTACGGCCGCGCGGCCGCCGGTGCGGAGAACCCCGGCAAGGGCCGCTACGCCAACGAGGTCGCGGTCGTCACGGGTGCCTCCAAGGGCTCGATCGCGGCGTCCGTGGTGGGCCAGCTGCTCGCCGGTGGCGCGTCGGTCATCGCGACCACGTCCAAGCTGGACGACGACCGGTTGGCGTTCTACCGGACGCTGTACCGCGACCACGCCCGGTTCGATGCGCAGCTGTGGGTCGTGCCGGCAAACATGGCCTCCTACAACGACATTGACGCGCTGGTCGAGTGGGTCGGTACCGAGCAGGTCGAGAACCTGGGCCCCAAGGCCATCCACCTCAAGGACGCGCAGACCCCGACGCTGCTGTTCCCGTTCGCCGCGCCGCGCGTGGCGGGCGACCTGTCGGAGGCCGGCGCCCGCGCCGAGATGGAGATGAAGGTTCTGCTGTGGGCCGTGCAGCGGCTCATCGGCGGGCTCTCGCACATCGGTTCCGACCGCGACATCGCCTCGCGTCTGCACGTCGTGCTGCCCGGTTCGCCGAACCGCGGCATGTTCGGTGGCGACGGCGCCTACGGCGAGTCGAAGGCCGCGCTGGACGCGGTCGTCGCCCGCTGGAAGGCGGAAACCTCGTGGTCCGGGCGGGTTTCGCTGGCACACGCGCTGATCGGCTGGACCAAGGGCACCGGCCTGATGGGCCACAACGACGCCATCGTCGGTGCTGTCGAAGAGGCCGGTGTCATCACGTACACCACCGAAGAGATGGCCGCCATGCTGCTGAACCTGTGCAGCATCGACGCCAAGGTGTCGGCGTCGCGTGAGCCCATCCAGGTCGACCTGACCGGTGGCCTCGGTGACATCGAGCTCGACATGGCAGAGCTGGCCGCCAAGGCCCGCGAGGAGATGGTGGCCGAGGCCACCGTTGACGAGGAGGACCTCGAAGGCACCATCTCGGCACTGCCGTCGCCGCCGCGTGGCTACCAGGCCGCGCCGGCTCCGGAGTGGGCTGACCTGGACATCGACCCGGCCGACATGGTCGTGCTGGTCTCCGGTGCCGAACTCGGCCCGTACGGTTCGTCGCGTACCCGCTTCGAGATGGAGGTCTCCGGCGAGCTGTCGGCCGCGGGCGTCCTGGAGCTGGCCTGGACCACCGGTCTGGTCAAGTGGGAAGACGACCCGAAGCCGGGTTGGTACGACACCACCACCGGTGACCTGGTCGACGAGTCCGAGCTGGTCGAGCGCTACCACGAGACCGTGCTCGAGCGCGTCGGTATCCGCCAGTGGGTGGACGACGGCGCCCTCGGCTCCGATCACGCTTCGCCGCTACTGGTTTCGGTGTTCCTCGACAAGGACTTCTCCTTCGTCGTGTCCGCCGAGGCCGACGCCCGGGCGTTCCACCAGTTCGATCCGGAGCACACCGTCATCGCGCCGGTGCCGGACAGCAGCGACTGGCAGGTCACCCGCAAGGCCGGCACCGAGATCCGTGTGCCGCGCAAGGTCGAGCTGTCTCGCACCGTCGGCGCCCAGGTGCCGACCGGCTTCGACCCGCAGGTCTACGGCGTCACGCCGGACATGACCAGCTCGATCGACCGCCTGGCGCTGTGGAACCTGGTCACCACGGTCGACGCGTTCCTGTCCGCCGGCTTCAGCCCGGAAGAGCTGATGCGCTGGGTGCACCCGAGCCTCGTGGCCTCCACGCAGGGCACCGGTATGGGCGGCATGACCTCGATGCAGACCATGTACCACGGCAACCTGCTGGGCCGGAACAAGCCGAACGACATCCTGCAGGAAGTCCTGCCGAACGTCTTCGCCGGTCACGTCGTGCAGTCGTACATCGGTAGCTACGGCGCGATGATCCACCCGGTCGGCGCGTGCGCCACCGCGGCGGTGTCCGTCGAAGAAGGTGTCGACAAGATCCGTTTGGGCAAGGCCGAATTCGTGGTCGCCGGTGGTTACGACGACCTGACGCTGGAAGCCATCATCGGCTTCGGCGACATGTCGGCCACCGCCGAGACCGCGATGATGCGGGCCCGTGGCATCAGCGACTCGAAGTTCTCGCGCGCCAACGACCGTCGTCGTCTCGGCTTCGTCGAAGGCCAGGGCGGTGGCACCGTGCTGCTGGCCCGTGGTGACCTCGCGGTGAAGATGGGCCTGCCCATCCAGGCCGTCGTCGCCTACGTGTCGTCGTTCGGTGACGGTGTGCACACCTCGATCCCGGCCCCCGGCCTGGGTGCGCTGGGTGCCGGCCGCGGTGGACGTCAGTCGCAGCTGGTGCGCGACCTGGCCAAGCTGGGCGTCACCCCGGACGACATCGCGGTGATCTCCAAGCACGACACCTCGACGCTGGCCAACGACCCCAACGAGACCGAGCTGCACGAGCGGCTCGCCGCCTCGATGGGCCGGTCGCCGGGCAACCCGCTGTTCATCGTCAGCCAGAAGAGCCTGACCGGACACAGCAAGGGTGGCGCCGCGGCGTTCCAGATGCTGGGTCTGTGCCAGGTCCTGCGCGACGGCGTCATCCCGCCGAACCGCAGCCTGGACTGCGTGGACGACGAGCTGGCCAACGCACAGCACTTCGTGTGGGTGCGCGAGGCGCTGAAGTTCGGCGACCGCCTGCCGCTCAAGGCCGGCCTGGTGACCAGCCTCGGCTTCGGTCACGTGTCGGGCCTGATCGCTCTGGTCCACCCGCAGGCGCTGGTGGCAGCCCTCGACCCGGCCGAGCGCGAGGACTACCTGCGCCGCTCGGGTGAGCGGGTGCTGGCTGGTCAGCACCGGTTGGCCTCGGCGATCGCCGGTGGGCGTCCGCTGTACGAGAAGCCGGCCGACCGTCGCTTCAACCACGATGCGCCGGAGAAGCGTCAGGAAGCCGACATGCTGCTCAACGCCGATGCGCGCCTCGGTGAGGACGGCTGGTACGCCCGCTCGTGACGCCTTCTGAGGTATCGGGATTGGGTCCGCTAGGTTGTTGCCCATGAGCATCCTGGGTGTGGGCATCGACCTGGTCTCGATTCCGGATTTCGCCGAGCAGGTCGACCAACCGGGCACCGTCTTCGCGGAGACATTCACCCCAGGTGAACGCCGTGACGCCGCCGACAAGAGTTCGTCGGCGGCACGGCACCTGGCAGCCCGCTGGGCCGCCAAGGAGGCCGTGATCAAGGCGTGGTCGGGCTCGCGGTTCTCGAAGCGTCCGGTGCTGCCCGAGGGCATCCACCGCGACATCGAGGTCGTCACCGACATGTGGGGCCGGCCCAAGGTGCGGCTGTCCGGCGAGATCGCCGAGCACCTCAAGGGCGTGGCCATCCACGTGTCGCTGACCCACGAAGGCGACACCGCAGCGGCCGTCGCGGTCCTCGAGCAGGACTAGTTCTTCTCGGCGCGAGCAGCCGTGAATGCCCCTGGAATCAGCAGATTTCGGGGGCATTCACGTCTGCTCCCCAGCGGGAGCGGTCGGTCAGTCTTTGCGGCCCGTGACCGCGAGGCTGACACCGAGGCCGACCATGGCCAGGCCGCCGGCACCGCCGATGGCCGCGATGCGCCGCGGCGACTGCGCGAACCAGTCTCGGGCCAGCCCGGCCGCCAAAGCCCAAATGCTGTCAGAGGTCACCGCGATGGCGAGGAACACGACACCCAAGATGAGCATCTGAGTCGATACGTGCCCGGCGGCGGGGTCGACCACCTGTGGTAGTGCCGCGACGAAAAACACGATCGTCTTGGGATTGGTCATTCCGACGACGAAGCCGTCGGCAAGCACCCGGAGCGGCCGGATCGAGGACGTGCCACCCGTGAGCGCCTCGCCGAGGGCGTGCCGATGCCGGATGGCTTGGACGCCAAGATAAATCAGGTATGCGACACCGATCGATTTGATGATGCCGAAGGCCAGCGCCGAAGCGTAGATGAGTGCACCGGCGCCCAGGGCCACGGCGAGGATCTGCACATAGGCGCCCATCGCATTGCCGGCCACTGTCAGCAACGCCTGGCGCCGTCCGACCGTCAGCGCTCGGCCAACGGTGAACAGGACGCTCGGGCCGGGTACCACGATCACCAAGAACGAGATCAGCCCGAACGCCAACAGATGACCCATCGACGGCATGCGGTGACGATACGCCGGTTGGTGAGGGCGCGCACTACGCTCGACGTCATGGCTGATCTCGTCGCCCGCGTCCGTGAGGTGCTGCCGTCGGTGCGTGCCGACCTGGAGGACCTGATCCGCATCCAGTCGGTATGGGCCGACCCGGCCCGGCACAGCGAGGTACATCGCAGTGCCGCACTGACCGCAAAGCTGTTGTCCGATGCGGGTTTCCGGGAAGTGCACATCGTCCAGGAGGGCGGGGCTCCGGCGGTGATCGCCCGTCATCCGGCGCCGGAAGGCGCCCCGACCGTGCTGCTGTACGCGCACCACGACGTGCAGCCCGAAGGCGACGTCACTCAGTGGGACTCGGCGCCCTTCGAACCGACCGAGCGCGACGGCCGCCTCTACGGCCGCGGCAGCGCCGACGACAAGGCCGGCATCGCCGTGCACCTGGCCGCCATGCGGGCGCACGGCGGCAACCCGCCCGTCGGCGTGACCGTTTTCGTCGAGGGCGAAGAGGAATCGGGCTCGCCGTCGCTCGGGGCATTGTTGAGCGCGCACAAGGACCTGCTGGCCGCCGACGTCATCGTCATCGCCGATTCGGACAACTGGAGCACCGAAATCCCGGCGCTGACGGTCTCGTTGCGGGGCCTGGCGGACTGCGTCGTCGAGGTCGCGACGCTGGATCACGGCCTGCACTCCGGACTGTGGGGTGGGGTGGTGCCCGACGCGTTGAGCGCCCTGGTGCGGTTGTTGGCGACGCTGCACGACGACGACGGCAACGTCGCGGTCGAGGGCCTCTACGAGGGCACCGCGGCCGACGTGGACCGTGGCCCGGACTGGGTGGCCACCGAGACCGGTCTGCTCGACGGTGTGCAGCAGATCGGTTCCGGCTCTGTGGTGCAGCGACTTTGGGCCAAGCCGGCCATCACCGTCATCGGCATCGACACCACCTCGATCGCCAAGGCGTCGAACACGTTGATCCCATGTGCCCGGGCGAAGATCAGCATGCGGGTCGCCCCGGGTGGCGACGCCCTGGCCCATCTGGCGGCCCTGACCCGTCACCTGGAGAGCCACGCCCCCTGGGGCGCCAAGGTCACGGTGACGCCCGGTGACGTCGGGCAGCCCTACGCGATCGAGGCCAGCGGCCCGGTGTACGACGCGGCCCGCTCGGCGTTCGCGCAGGCGTGGGGGACCGTGCCGGTCGACATGGGCATGGGCGGCTCGATCCCGTTCATCGCCGAGTTCGCCGAGACTTTCCCCGACGCAACGATTTTGGTGACCGGCGTCGAGGACCCCGGCACCCAGGCACACAGCATCAACGAGAGCCTGCACCTCGGCGTGCTGGAGAAAGCCGCGGTCTCCGAGGCGCTGCTACTGGGTGCGCTCGGTCAGAACGACTCGGGATCGCGCTGAACCGACTCGGGCACCGGGTGCTGGTAGAGCCGTGAGGCGTTCTCCCAGGTGATCTTTCGGATCACATCGGCGGGCAGCGTGCCGATCTCCTCGTGGATGGTCGCCTGCGTGTGCGGCCAGGTCGAGTCGCAGTGCGGGTAGTCGGCCTCGAGCATGATGTTGTCCACGCCGATGCGGTCCCGCTGCACGAACGACGACTGGTCTTCCACCGCGCAGAACCAGAAGTTGCGGGTGAAAACCTCGGCCGGAGTGAGCTTTTCGCCGAGGCGCTCCCAGGTGCCGTACATCGAGTGGTAGCTGAGCATGTGGTCCAGCCGGTCCAGCAGTCCGGCGACCCAGCCGATGCCGCCCTCGGACAGACAGATCTTGAGGTCGGGGAACCGGCTGGGCAGACCGGAATACAACCAGTCCACCGCCGCTGAGATGGCGTAGGCGAAGAACAGCACGCCCTGCACGTCCGGCGGCGCGTCCGGGGTGGTGGAGGGGGAGGAGCCCGACGATCCGATGTGCAGGTTGACGACGGTGCCGGTCTCGGCGCAGGCCGCCATCATCGGATCCCAGTAACCCGAGTGGATGGTCGGCAGCCCCAGCATCGCCGGGTTCTCACTGAAAGTCATGGCGTGGAAGCCGCGTTCGGCGTTCTCGTAGATCATCTTGGCGCCCACTTCGGGGTCCAGCAGCCACGGCAGCTGGCAGGGGATGATCCGGTCCGGGTACGAGCCGGCCCACACGTCGAAGTGCCAGTCGTTCCAGGCCCGCACCGAGGCCATCGCCAGCTCGCGGTCGGTGGTGACTTGCTGCAGCCGCTGACCGGCGAATCCGGGCAGGAACGACGGGAAGTTCAGCGAGGCGTACACCCCGTTGAGGTCCATGTCGCGGACGCGTTCGTGGATATCCCAAGCGCCCCGGCGCATCTCGTCGAACCGGACCGGCTCGAAACCGTACTCGGAGACCGGCCGGCCGACGACGGCGTTGAAGCCGACGTTGGGCAGTTCCTGGCCGTCGTACACCCAGGTCTGGCCGCCGCCCGCGGTGTCGACGACCCGCGGCGCCCGGTCGGCGAACTTGCTGGGCAGCCGTCCGGTGAACGTGTCGGGCGGCTCGACGATGTGGTCGTCGACCGAGATCACGGTGTACCGGCGCGGGGCACGCGGCGGGTCGGGCAGCAGTGTGACGGTGCGGTCCTCGCCGGTCTTGGCGACGGTGAAGTCGAGGTTGGTGGCCAGATCGTCAATGGATTTCATGTCGTACCAACACCTTTACTGCAGAACGGACGGATCGGATTTGATGGTCATGCGGGCAGCGCCGGCCCAGTACACGTCGGCCGCGCGCTCGATCAGGGAGGCCTTCATCCCGACCATGTCGGACCATTTCATCTCGGTCGGCTTCAGCCCTGTGAGCATGACGTCATAGGCCAGCTTGCAGACCCGTTCGATGGAGGCCGCCCGGTACACGGCCTCGGCCAGGTTGCGGCCGGTGGCGATGACGCCGTGGTTGGCCAGGATGGTCACGTTCGCGTTTCCGATCCGGGCGGCCAATTCGGCTGCGCGCGAGGCACTGTCGACCTCACCGTCGTACTCGTCGACCAGGCAGAGGTCGTCCAGGAACAGCGATCCGGTCTGGTGCACCAGCTCCGGCAGCCGTCCCAGCGCCGCGAGCACGCACACGTAGTAGGGGTGGTTGTGGATTACCACGCGCGCATCCGGGCGGGCACGGTGTAGTTCGGTGTGGATGTGGATGGCCGGGGTGACGTCCCAGCGGCCCCGCTGCACGCGGGCGTCTTCGTCGACGACGCAGATGTCGGAGGCGGAGACCTCCTGCCACCACAGGCCCCACGGGTTGACGTACATGTCCGTCTGGCCGTCGGGCTGAAAGGTGATGTGCCCGGCCAGGTTCTCGGCGAAGCCGATGCTCGCGAGGTGCCGGAACGCGATGGCCATGGCCTGTTCGTCGGTGAGGTCGACGCCGATCGGCGGCGTCACCGAGGGCGCCCAGACTTCGAGTCCGCCGCGGCGCGGTTTTTCAGCTGCGGTCATGTCCGTCTCCCATTCGGGTTCGAATATCTTCGCGCAGTTGGCCTTTGGCGACCTTTCCGCCCGAGGACCGCGGCAGTTCGTCGACCACGATCAACCGTTCGGGCAGCAATTCCTTCGAGACGTCCTGGGCCAGCAGGTGCGCGCACAGTTCGTCGAGGTCCAGAGTCGCCGAGCCGATGAATTCGACGTAGACGCAGACCTTTTCGCCGAACACCGGATCGGGCATGGCCACCGCCGCGGCCAGCCCGACCGCCGGATGGGTGGTGACGACGTCCTCGACCTGGGCGGCGCTGATGTTCTTGCCGCCGCGCACGATGAAGTCGGAGGTTCGGCCCGTCACCCGCAGGTAGCCGTCGGTGTCGATCTCGCAGATGTCGCCCATCCGCATCCAGCCGTCGGCGGTGAACAGCTTGTCGTGGTCGGTGCCGCCCAGGTAGCCGAGACTGGTCGCCGGGCCGCGGCACGCGGGCTGGCCCCGGCCGGTGTCGGTGACGTCGGTGTCACCGTCGAAGAGGCGGACGGCCATGTCCGCGACGATCCGGCCGCCGGTGCGCAGCCGGTGTTCCAGCGAGTCGTGCACCGTGGTGCCGCTGAGCAGGCCTGTCTCGTTGGAGCCGTAGAACTGCAGAATCGTTGCCCCGGTGAGCTTTTCGAATTCATGGGCGGGGCGGTAGGGCAGCGCCTCGCCGCCGGTGAACACCACCCGCAGTGAACTCAGATCGTAGTCGCGGGCCACCGGGTCGGCCATGATCATGGTCAATTGGGTACTGACACAACACAACACGGTGACCTTGTGGCGTTCGATGGCCGCGCACGCCGCCGCGACAGTGAAGCGGTCCAGCAGCACGTTGGTGGTACCCAACAGGATCGGGGTGATGTGAGTGGTCCACAGTCCGAAGCCGAACGGGGTCGGGATCACCGGCAGGAACACGTCATCGGAGGTCAGTAGGCCGTTGGCGACCGCCTGTTGATGGAAGTAATACCAACGGTTCTGCGTGTGCACGACACACTTGGGCAGACCGGTGGTGCCCGACGTCGAGTTGATGAGGAAGACGTCGTCGGGGCCGAGTTGTGTATCGGGGCTCAGGTCCGCCGGGTCCGTTCCGACGGACAACTCGTCCAATGTCAGCAGCGGGCAACCGATGGCAGTGGCCACGGTGTGGGCCTGAGCCTGGCGCGGGGGATCGGTGACCAGCAGCCGTGGCTCCGCATTCTGCAGGATTGACGTCACCTCGCGGATGCCGGCGCGCGCACCGACACCGACCACCACCGCGCCGCACCGCTCGATCGCCACGAACAGCACATGGATCGCCGTGGTGTCGCCATGCCACACCGCGATCCGGTCCCCGAGGCGGACGCCCGCGCCGGCGAGCTGCCCGGCCAAAGCGGTTGCCGCGGCGTCGAATTCGCGCCAGGTCAGCGACCGGTCCGGGTGATCCACGTACGCGGTGCGGTCGGGGGTGCGAGTGACGTTGGCGCGCACGGCATCCGAGATCGTGGTGTCGGTCCACCAGCCGTTGGCATGGAAGCGTGCGACGTCCTCGGCGGTGAAGGCGGGCGAACTCGTGACCGGTGTCATCGCCGTGATGGTCGCCTCCGTCGGCCGCATCTTCAAATCATATGAAAATAAGCGCGTACCTTGTCAAGGATTCACGAAGAACGGGTGCGGGTCCGCACCATCGCGGGGTCGACCACCCCGGCCGAACCCGGATAGTGCTGGGCATCCAGCAGGTGGGTCGCGGCGAGCTCACGGGCCCGTTCGGCGTCACCGGCCTCGATGGCGTCGATGAGCTTGCGGTGGTCTTCCAGGGCGGCCCTGCGCTCGTCCACGGGAATGCTGGCGTGATCGGTGAACTGCCGTGACCAGCTCAGTTCATGCGACGACCAGAGCGCCTCCAGTGCGCCGGCGAGGATGATCATCGTCTCGTTGCCGCAGTGCCGCACCAGTGCCTCGTGGAAGCGCCGACTGGCGGAGGTGACCAGCACCAGATCCTCGACCGATTCGACCGACTCGGCGTGGATCTGCCGAAGGACCGGCACCACTTCGCTCTTGCGGTCGGCGCGCTGCGCACACAACGCCGCGCAGGCCGGCTCCACCTGCTGCAGCGCGGAGCCGACGTCGCCGAGGCTCACCTGATTCGCGCCGAGTACCAGACCCATGGTGTACGCCACGTTGCTCGCGCTGGGCCGGTGCACCACCGAGCCGCCGAGCTTGCCGCGGCGCACGCTGAGCAGCCCTTCGGCGTCCAGGATTCGGATGGCCTCGCGCAGCGAGGGCTTACTGATCGGGAACTCGACCAGCAGTTCGTCTTCCGTGGGCAGCACGCTGCCATCGGCGAGGTCGCCGCTGAGGATGCGCCGGCGCAAATCGTCGGCCACCTGCTCGGCGAGGCGGCGGAAACGGACGTCGGGCGCGGCCACGGGTTGAGTGTGCCAGAGAGGGGCGGCAGGGTGACCGAAGTCGTCACCCCACCGATCCGGTGTGGCCGGGGGCACGAAACGTCGTCCCCCCGGGCACACCGGAGCTCTACTCGTCGTCGTCTTCGTCTTCGTCCTCGTCGTCTTCGTCGAAGTCCAGATCGAGCGGGTCTTCACTGTGGGGGTCCACGGAGTACTGCTGCCAGTAGGACGGGCTGAAGTAGATGGTGTCTGAGTGGTCGGCGTCGTCGCCGATCTGGACCCAGAGAATCTGGTCCTTCTCGCCATAGCTCAGTGCCTGGGGGTAGCGAATGCTGCTGTCGACGGTGCGGATGTGAATGTTGTGCGTCACGCTAAAAGTCTTGCACCTGAACACATCTGCGGCTGTTTGCGGAACGCCGGTAAAGACAACGATTGTCCGAATGGCCACGCGGCCGTCACACGTGGTTGGGCGGGCCGCTACGCGGCTCCTGGCTCGGGCTCGCCGAGTCAGGAACCGACGATGACGCGGATGGTCAGACGGACAGGTCCCGTCGCAGCTTCGCCACGTGGCCCGTCGCCTTGACGTTGTACTGCGCGACCTCGACCTTGCCCTGCTCGTCGATGAGGAACGTCGAGCGGATGACGCCCTGCACGGTCTTGCCGTACATCGTCTTCTCTCCGAAGGCGCCGTAGGCGGTGAGCACCTTGCGGTCGGGGTCCGACAGCAGCGGGAACGTCAGGCCCTCGTTGTCGCGGAACTTGGCGAGCTTCTCGGGCTTGTCGGGGGATATGCCGATGACGTCGAGGCCGGCCTCGTTGAGTTCGGCCAGGCTGTCGCGGAAATCGCAGGCCTGCTTGGTGCAACCCGGCGTCGACGCCGCCGGGTAGAAGTAGACGATGACCTTGCGGCCCTTGTAGTCCGACAGCTTCACGGTGTTGCCGTCGGCGTCGGGCAGGCTGAATGCGGGGGCTTTGGCGCCCACTTCGAGTCGCGGGGTCGGTGCCACCGGGATGTCCCTTCTGTCGGCCAAGCGTTGCTGTTACGGCAAGCTGCTCTAGGGTAGAGCGCCAAGGTGCAACGCGAGCTGGAGGGCTGAAGTGGCTGACCGGAATCCTGACCAGATCAAGCAGGAAATCGATCGTGCACGCGATCAGTTGGCGTTGACGGTGGACGCTCTCGCCGAGCGGGCAAATCCCCAGCGCCTGGCTGACGACGCGAAGGCCAAGGCCATCGCGATTGCTTCCAAGCCGGCGGTCATCGCATCGTTCGCCGGACTCGGCGTTGTCGTGCTGGTGGTGGTTATCCGCAAGATCCGCGGATAGCCCGACTTTCTAGTTCCCGCGACGCGGTGTCAGCCAGCCTGGCAGCCAGCTGCGCGGCGGATTCGCGACCCGGCCAAGTCGGGTGCAGTTATAGACGATGACCAGGGTGTCGTCGGCTGCTGACACAACGTCGGCATCGGGCGCTGTGTATGCGGCGACGGCGATGGGTGTCATCAGCTAACTCCCTTCAGGCGTTGTCACCTACATTTCTACACCATCATACGCGGTTTCAGCTAACTCTGTCCCCATGCCTCGTGGCGTAAAATTGCAGGTCTAGTTGATTTTCTCCGCCTTTCTAGCGATGGCCGCTATTGACGATGATGGCTGTATACAAAGTCGTGACAGGTGTTACGTGGCTACTGGCCGGCCGGGATTGGGCTGTGTTGGCATGCGGCGCAGTGGCATTCGGCGCACTTCCGTGGTGGCGCCCAAGCTGCCCCGTCGTCCTGTGTGATGTTGGACACGACCGTGGGCAGTGGCAGTGACGACTGAGCCATCTTGTCCTGTTGCGCAGCCTGGTTGCGGGGCTCGAATACGGCGCTGACCATACGATTTCACCCTGCGGCCATCGGGCTGTTAAGGTCTCTCTCGCGCGCCGTTAGCTCAGTTGGTAGAGCAGCTGACTCTTAATCAGCGGGTCCGGGGTTCGAAACCCTGACGGCGCACAGAAGCGAAAGCCCCCTCCTTCGGGAGGGGGCTTTCGTCGTTTCTGGTCGATCCACGGGTGAATTGCTGGGCCCTTGCGTTGATCCCGCGTCCACGGCGTTCTGTACTCGAACTTTTGCGCCGTAGACGCGGAGTCAACGCCGACCCAGGCGACGCGCTGTGGCGGCGGTGGTGATGAAAACCCAAGCGGCAGAACATCGTTACCTCTGACGTAATCGACTTGCCGCGTGGACGCGGCCAAGCTTTGAGCTGACCAACCCCGATGCGAAAGAGGTCAGCATGAACGACATCGTCACCGCGTACCTGAAGACGTGGAATGCCACCGACCCCGCCGAGCGCAGCGCCCTGCTCGGTGACCACTGGACACCTGAGGCGTCCTACACCGATCCGATGGCCGACGTCAGCGGTCGTGACGCCATTTCCGGCGTGATCGGCGCGGTGCACACCCAATTCCCCGGGTTCGTCTTCTCGCTCGTCAGTGGACCCGACAGCCACCACAACCAGGCCCGCTTCCAATGGGGTCTGGGCCCTGCGGGGGAGCAGCCGCCGATCGTCGGGTTCGACGTGCTGGCCACGGACGCGGACGGCCGTATCCGGTCGGTGCACGGCTTCCTGGACCAGTTGCCCGGCTGAACCTAAGCCTCGGTGGGTAGGAACGTGGCCAGCTGGGCGGTCGCCAGCGCCTGTTCGGCGTCGTACTGCTCGAAAGTCCCGACAACACTGAACCCGAGGCGCTCAGCCAGTCGAAGTGAGGCGCGGTTGGCGGTCTGGGTGACGATCACGACAGGTTGGTCGCCCAGCTCGCCGGCTGCGTACTCCAGCAGCAGCCGTGCAGCTTCGCTCGCATAGCCCTGACCCCACGCGTGCGGCCGGAAGACATAGCTCAGCTCGAGCTCGTCGTCACCGGTGTCCAGATGACCGGGAACGTCGGTGCGACGGCGACTCAGCGTCACTGTCCCCAGCATTTCGTCGGAATCCGCGGCCGTCGCGATGTAGCAGCCGGGGCCTTCCAATAGCGTTGCCGCCCCGACCGATTCGAGCACGGCGCGAACGTCGTTGACGGGCCGCGGGCCGCCGAGATACCGGCGCACCCGTTCGTCGGTCTGTGTTTCGATCAGGCCTTCGGCGTCGCCGTCTCGGGCTTTGCGCAGGCGAACTCGGGGCCCTTCGAGACAGACTGCTCGCAACTCAACGGCGTCACCCACGTTCACCACTGTGCCAGCAGGGCGGGTGACCCCCGGAAAACAAACATCGCCCCACCCGCGTTTGCAGGTGAGGCGATGTTCTACCTCGGGGTGGCTGACGGGACTTGAACCCGCGACACCCAGGATCACAACCTGGTGCTCTACCAGCTGAACTACAGCCACCATTGCTGCGGACCTTTCGGCGCTAGCAGCGTCGTAGATATTAGCGCCTTCGGCTCGCTAAGCCGAATCGGTTACCGCCGAATCGTTCGTCGGCGGGCCCAGCTCGCCCGCGACGGCGGCGATTTCGCTGGTAGACGGGCCGGGTGCGGGCACGAACGCGGTGCCGCGGTAGTACTTCAACTCGCGGATGGACTCGTGGATGTCGGCCAGTGCGCGGTGCGCGAGACCCTTGTCCGGCTGCCCGAAGTAGATGCGCGGGTACCAGCGGCGGCACAGTTCCTTGATCGAGCTGACGTCGATCATCCGGTAGTGCAGAAACTCGTCGAGGCGCGGCATGTCCCGCGCGATGAAGCCGCGGTCGGTGGCAATCGAATTGCCGGCCAGGGGAGCGGTTTTGGCCTGCCCGATGTGGCTGCGGATGTAGTCCAGCACCATCTGCTCGGCTTCTTCGAGGGTTACGGAGGAGGTCCGTACCTCGTTGATCAGGCCCGAGCGGGTGTGCATCTTCATCACTACGTCAGCCATACCGTCGAGTGCGGCATCGTCGGTGTGGATCACTACGTCCACGCCTTCGCCCAGCACGTTCAGGTCGCTGTCGGTGACCAATGCCGCGATCTCGATGAGCCGGTCGGACTTGAGATCCAGCCCCGTCATCTCGCAATCGATCCATACAAGTTCGTCACGCACGGTGTTCCAGACTATTCCCAGCCCATCAACGGGGTGTCCATACCCGGCCACCAGGGATCCGACGAAGTATGGTCAGGCGCATGACGACAGCATCGAATGCATCCCCCGCGCAGCAGATCGCCGCTGGTTACGCCGTCACCGGCCAGGCGCTGAACCTGGGCGCGGTCGTCGTCGACGGGACCGTCGACCCGAGTGCTCAGGTCAAGATTCCACTGGCCACCATCAACCGCCACGGCCTGATCGCCGGCGCGACCGGCACCGGCAAGACCAAGACGCTCCAGGTCATCGCCGAGCAACTGTCGACGGCCGGGGTGCCCGTCGTGATGGCCGACGTCAAGGGCGACCTGTCGGGGCTCGCGCAGCCGGGCGCAGCCAACGACAAGACCGCGCAGCGCGCCACCGACACCGGCGACGACTGGACGCCGAGCGCGTTCCCCGTCGAGTTCCTGTCCCTGGGGACGACGGGCGTCGGCGTCCCGGTGCGCGCGACCGTCACCAGCTTCGGGCCGATCCTGCTGTCGAAAGTGCTGGGGCTCAACCAGACCCAGGAGTCGACTCTCGGACTGATCTTCCACTGGGCAGACCAGAAGCGCCTGCTGCTCGATGATCTGAAGGATTTGCGTGGCGTCATCCAGTTCCTGACCAGTGATGAAGGCAAAGAGGAGCTCAAGGCGCTCGGCGCGGTGTCGCCCGCCACGGCGGGCGTCATCTTGCGTGCGCTGATAAACCTGGAGGCCGAGGGCGGCGACACCTTCTTCGGATTGCCCGAGCTCAAGCCCGAGGATCTGATGCGGCTGGACCCGCAGGGGCGCGGCATCATCACGCTGCTGGAGCTGGGTAGCCAGGCCGCGCGGCCGGTGTTGTTCTCGACGTTCCTGATGTGGGTGCTGGCCGACCTGTTCACGACGCTGCCGGAGATCGGTGACGCCGACAAGCCGAAGCTGGTCTTCTTCTTCGACGAGGCGCACCTGCTGTTCGCCGACGCGTCGAAGGCGTTCCTGGACCAGGTCGAGCAGACGGTGAAACTGATCCGCTCCAAGGGCGTCGGCGTCTTCTTCTGCACGCAGCTGCCCACCGACATCCCCAACGACGTGCTCAGCCAGCTGGGCGCGCGCGTTCAGCACGCGATCCGGGCATTCACCCCGGATGACCAGAAGGCGCTGACGAAGACGGTCCGGACCTACCCGAAGACGTCCGTCTACGACCTGGAGTCGGCGCTGACGTCGCTCGGGATCGGTGAGGCGGTTGTCACGGTGCTCTCCGAGGTCGGTGCGCCGACCCCGGTGGCCTGGACTCGCCTGCGGGCGCCGCGATCACTGATGGGCACGATCGGCCCCGACGCCATCGCTGCGGCGGCCAAGGCCAGTCCGTTGCAAGCGACGTACGGAGCCACCGTCGACCGCGACTCGGCCTACGAGCATCTGTCCGCGCAGCCGGTGGCGGCTGGTGGCGCCGCCCCGACTGGCGACCCGGCAGCACCCGCTCCCGCGCCGGCCGAAGAGCCCGACCTCACCGCGTCCGGCCGCGTCGAGGTCGAGGCCGAGGGGCCCGGCATGGTCTCGGAGGTGCTGCAGAGCACCGCCTTCAAGAGCTTCCTGCGGTCCGCGGCGACCGTGGCCGGCCGCGAGATCACCCGCAGCCTGTTCGGCACGACCCGCCGACGGTAAAGGCCTACGAGCCGCCGAGCTTCTTGTAGACCGCGCCGACGATCGGCGCGACGATCGAGCGCGGGGCGTAACCGCTCGCGGCCGACATGGCCTTGGACGTCAGACCGGGCACGACGCGCATCTTGTTGCGCTCCAGGCCGTCCAGCGAGACCCGGGCGGTGTACTCGGTGTCGATCCAGAGGAAGTCGGGGATCAGCCGCTCGACCAGTGACTGCTCGGACGGGTCGGGCAGCTCGGTGCGCACCGGTCCGGGCGCCAGCAGCGTGACGTTGACGCCGTGCGGCTTGAGCTCACCGCGCAGCGATTCGCTGAAGGTGTTGGCGAATGCCTTGGACGCGGCGTAGGTCGCGTTGTTCGGGATGGGCGAGTTGCCCGCGGCCGAACCGGAGATCAGGATGCCGCCGCCGTGACGCGAGATCATGCCGGGCAGGACAGCGAGCACCAGGTCGTGCACGCCCTGGACGTTGAGCTGCACCTGCGCCTTCTCGCCCTCGACGGGCAGCTCGGCGACGGTGCCGAACGTCGCGGTACCGGCGTTGGCGCACAGGATGGAGATGTTGCGCTGGGCCAGCTCGTCGCAGAGCTTGTCGCGGTCGGCCGGGTCGGTCAGGTCGCAGGCCCGGACCTCGACGGTGACGCCGTACCGGTCGGTGATGCGCTGGGCGACCTCGGCCAGCACCTCGGCGCGACGAGCCGTGATGATCAGATGGTGGCCGCGGGCGGCGAGTTCGGTGGCCAGCGCTTCACCGATGTTCTGAGAGGCGCCGGTGACGACGGCGCGGGCGTCGGGACTGGGAGCGGGTACAGGCATGGGTGCAATCGTAGGGACCAATAGAGTGGCGGCATGAGCGAGGCTTGCCGAGCGAATCGACGGGCCTTGAGCAGCCACGTCCCGCCCGTCGGCCGGGGTCGCGTCGCTGCCTGGGCGCTGTGGGACAGCGGCGCCACGGGCGTGAACGCGATCGTGACGACCTTCGGTTTCAACATCTACCTCATCTCAGAGGTCGGCAAAGGGCTGCCCGGCTCGACGACGCCGGAGAGCTGGCTCGGGCGCGCAGTGCTCGTGGCCGGCATCGCGGTGGCGTTTCTGGCGCCGGTGACGGGCGTGATGGTCGATGCCGCGTACCGGCGGCGCCGGGCGCTCGCCGCGCTGACGGGCGCCGTGGTGGTGCTGACGGCGTCGATGACGTTCATCAAGCCCGACTACCACTACCTGTGGATCGGCTTGGCCCTGTTGGCCGCGACCGCGGCGTGCATGGATCTGGCGACCGTCCCGTACAACGCCATGCTGCGGCAGTTGTCGACGCCGACGACCTCCGGCCGGATCTCCGGATTCGGCTTGGCCGCAGGGTTTTTCGGCAGCGTCGTACTGCTGCTCCTGGTCTTCGTGGGGTTCAAGGCCGGCAGCGGCGACACCCTCGGCCTCCTGGGTATCCCGAACGCGGACGGCAAACCGGACCGGTACGCGGTCCTGGTGGCGGCGGCGTGGTTCGTCGTCTTCGCGCTGCCGCTACTGCTGACGGTGAAGTCACCGCCGCACGACGGCACCCCGGCCGTCGGGTTCTTCGGCGCCTACCGCAGGTTGTGGACCGAGGTGGTCGGCGAATGGAAGCGCGACCGCAACGTCGTCTACTACTTGCTCTCCAGCGCGGTCTTCCGCGACGGCCTGACCGGCATCTCGATCTTCGGTCCGGTGGTGGGGGTCAGCGTCTACGGGCTGGCGCCGACGAGTGTGCCGCTGTTCGGCGCCGCTGCGTTCACCATCGCGGGGCTCGGCGCGGGGCTCGGCGGAATGCTCGACGACCGGATCGGTTCCAAGCGCGTCATCGTCACCTCGTTGACCGCGATGGTGACGGTCGGCATCACGTTGATGTTCCTGTCCGGACCGATGGCGTTCTGGATCTGTGGTCTGACGCTGTGCCTGTTCGTCGGCCCCACCCAGTCGGCGTCGCGGAACCTGATGTTGCGCATCTCCGCGGACGGCAAGGAAGGCGTCGCCTTCGGGCTCTACACCACCACCGGCCGGGCGGCGCATGTGCTGTCGCCGTGGTTGTTCTCGATGTTCATCGACATTTTCGCGACGACCCGCGCGGGCCTGGGTGGCCTGTGCACCGTCCTGGCTATCGGACTGGTGGGCATGATGCTGGTGAAGGTGCCGGCCCGGCGCTAGTGCCCGTGCCCGCGGCCGCGTTTGGCTGACTGCCGGCACACCGTGAGGCCGGCGCCTTCGCGCTGCTGAATCTGCGTGCCGTCGACAGAGATGGTGCAGGCGATGCCGCGTCCGGCGTTGACGATGCTGACGCTGGCCGAGCGTGCCGCCGGCCGGTTCAGCTGGACTTCCTTGGTCCACGGCAGTGCCACATTGAACTCCGTCTGCAGCACCCCGCCGGTGTCGACGTAGGTGATGCTCACGGCGCGGCCGTTGCCGATCACGGCGTACAGCACGGCCTCGGTGTCACCGCTTTCGGCATCCGATGGCGCGGCTGCGGCCGGGGGACTGACGGCTTCGCTGGGCTCGGTGCTTTCGGGCGTCGTGGTGGTCGTCGCGGTCGTCGACGACGACATCGGGTCCTGCGTCGGCACGGGCAGCGGCGGCGGCGCCACCAGGGTCTGTTGCTCGGAACTGTTGACGATGACGACTGCGATCACCATGCAGAGAGCCAGGATCAGCAATGCTCCGGCCAGCGGGAACAGCCACTTGTGGCGGCGGACCTTCGGCGGTGCGGCGACACCGTAGGGATCGGTGAAGGCGTCGGTCTGGTAGCCGGCCGTCTGCATGGCCGGGAGTTTCCTGGTGGCGTCCAGCCCGTCGTCGCGCGATCCGGTCATGGCCACCTCATGTTTGCAGGGTACCTGCGGCGCGCGCCGGGCCGCGGGGACGTTGCGGAGGGCCGGGTCAGCGGTGCGGGGCCAGCGCGGCGACGGTCATGGCGCGCAGCACGGCGCGCGAGGATTCCTCCTGCTTGCGGGCGCCGCCCGCGGTGACACTGTGCGGGGTCGAGTTCAGCAGCCCGAAGGCGGCGTGCGCCATGGTTCGGGCGTCGGCTTCGCTGCGGGACGGGTCGAGCCGGCGCAGCACGTCCACCCAGATCTCGACGTACTGGCGCTGCGACCGGCGCACCTGCCGCTTGGCGGCGTCGGGCAGGTTGTTGAGGTCGCGGTCCTGGATGCGGATCAGATCGGATTCGTTGAGGGCGAAGTCGAGGTGGAACTCGATGAGGCCGCTCAACGCGTCGGCCGGATCGTCGCATTCGGCGACCACGGCACGTCCGCCGGCGTGCAACCGGGCGCTGACGCTGACCAGCAGCTCCACCAGGAGCGCTTCCTTGTTGGGGAAGTGCCGGTAGATCGCGGGTCCGCTGATGCCGGCCGCGGAGCCGATGTCCTCGAGCCGGACTGCCAGATAGCCGCGTTCGGCGATGAGCCGTTCGGCGGCGGCGACGAGTTGGCTGCGCCGGTCGGATTTGGCGCGGCTGCGCGGTGTTTCGGCGTCTGCCTCTGATGCCGTCATCGACACCTCCAACCCGGTCTGGACAACTCAGTTAATGAAGACTAACATCGCGTTCGGTTATTCGCCATTAACTCAACCGAATGGAGCGATGATGGCGTCGAGCGTTTCCCAACGGGTATCGCATCGCGAGCAGCACCTGGCGTTGGTGGCTGATCTGAAGGACAAGCTGGCCACCGCCGCGCTCGGAGGATCGGAGCGTTCACGTGAGCGCCACGTCGGTCGCGGCAAGCTCCTGCCGCGCGACCGGGTCAACGGACTCCTCGATCCCGGCAGCCCGTTCCTGGAGATCGCGCCGCTGGCCGCGGGCGGCATGTACGACGACGAATGCCCGGGCGCCGGGATGATCGCCGGCATCGGCCGCGTCTCCGGCCGCGAATGCATGATCGTCGCCAACGACGCGACGGTGAAAGGCGGCACGTACTACCCGATCACGGTCAAGAAGCACCTGCGGGCACAGGAGATCGCCAGCCAGAACCAGCTGCCGTGCGTGTACCTGGTGGACTCCGGCGGCGCGTTCCTGCCCCGCCAGGACGAAGTGTTCCCCGACCGCGAGCACTTCGGCCGAATCTTCTTCAACCAGGCCAACATGTCGGCGCGCGGCATCCCGCAGATCGCCGCGGTGCTCGGCTCCTGCACCGCCGGTGGTGCGTACGTCCCCGCGATGAGCGACGAGGCCGTCATCGTCCGCAACCAGGGCACCATCTTCCTGGGCGGTCCGCCCCTGGTGAAAGCCGCTACCGGAGAGGTGGTTTCGGCCGAGGACCTCGGCGGTGGCGACCTGCACTCCAAGATTTCCGGGGTCACCGACCACCTGGCGCACGACGACCGCGACGCACTGCGCATCGTGCGCCGCATCGCCGCGACGTTCGGGCCGCGCTCGGAGACGCCGTGGGACGTCGCCCCGGCCGTGGACGCGGTCTGCGATCAGACCGAGCTCTACGACGTCGTGCCGATCGACTCGAAGGTGCCGTACGACGTGCACGAGGTGATCACCCGCATCGTCGACGGCGGCGAATTCACCGAATTCAAGGCCGAGTACGGCACCACGCTGGTGACCGGCTTCGCCCGCATCCACGGCCACCCGGTGGGCATCATCGCCAACAATGGCGTGCTGTTCGGCGAATCCGCCCAGAAGGGCGCACATTTCATCGAGCTGTGTGACAAGCGTTCGGTGCCGCTGCTGTTCCTGCAGAACATCTCCGGCTTCATGGTGGGCCGCGACTACGAGGCCGGCGGCATCGCCAAGCACGGCGCCAAGATGGTCACCGCCGTCGCGTGTGCCCGCGTGCCGAAGCTGACCGTCGTCATCGGCGGTTCCTACGGCGCCGGGAACTACTCGATGTGCGGCCGCGCGTATTCCCCTCGGTTCCTGTGGATGTGGCCCAACGCGCGCATCTCGGTGATGGGTGGCGAACAGGCCGCCTCGGTGCTGGCCACCGTGCGCGGTGAGCTGACGCCGGAGGAGGAAGAGGCGATCAAGGCGCCGATCCGCCAGCAGTACGAGGACCAGGGCAACCCGTACTACTCGACGGCCCGGCTCTGGGACGACGGCGTCATCGACCCTGCCGACACCAGAACCGTGGTGGGACTGGCCCTTTCAGTTGTCGCGCAGGCTCCGCTCGAGCCTGTGTCCTACGGCGTTTTCAGGATGTGAGATGAAGACCTTCGACACCGTCTTGGTTGCCAATCGTGGCGAGATCGCGGTCCGCGTCATTCGGACGTTGCGGGCCATGGGTATTCGTTCGGTCGCGGTGTTCAGCGATGCCGACGCCGGCGCCCGGCACGTGCTCGAGGCCGACGTCGCCGTGAACATCGGCCCGGCCCCGGCCCGGCAGAGCTACCTGAGCATCGAGGCCATCGTGACCGCGGCCCGGCGCACCGGCGCCCAGGCCGTGCACCCGGGCTACGGATTCCTTTCGGAGAACGCCGAATTCGCCGCCGCGTTGCACGACGCGGGCATCGTCTTCATCGGGCCACCGGCCAAGGCCATCGGCACCATGGGCGACAAGATCACCGCCAAGGCGGCGGTGTCGGCCTTCGGCGTGCCCGTGGTTCCCGGTATCTCGCGTCCCGGCTTGACCGACGAGGACCTCATCGCCGGCGCCCCCGAGGTGGGGTTCCCGGTCCTGGTGAAACCGTCCGCCGGTGGCGGCGGCAAGGGCATGCGGGTGGTGCATGCCGCCGCGGAGCTGCCGGCCGCGCTGGCCTCGGCCCGCCGCGAGGCCGCGTCGGCATTCGGCGACGACACCTTGTTCCTGGAGCGATTCGTGTTGAACCCCAGGCACATCGAGGTCCAGGTCGTCGCGGACAGCCACGGCAACGTCGTCCATCTGGGCGAGCGCGAGTGCAGCCTGCAGCGCCGGCACCAGAAGGTCATCGAAGAGGCCCCGTCGCCGGTGTTGGACGAGGCGACCCGCGCGCGGATCGGTGCGGCTGCCTGCGACACCGCCCGCAGCGTCGACTACCGCGGCGCGGGCACCGTCGAGTTCATCGTCTCGGCGGACCGGCCCGACGAGTTCTTCTTCATGGAGATGAACACCCGCCTTCAGGTGGAGCACCCCGTCACCGAGCTGGTCACGGGCATCGACCTGGTCGAGCTGCAGGTGCGCGTGGCAGCTGGTGACGCCCTACCGGTGGCTCAGGACGACATCACCATGACCGGGCACGCCATCGAAGCCCGCGTGTACGCCGAAGACCCGGCGCGCGACTTCCTGCCGACGGGCGGCACCGTGCTGGCACTGGCCGAACCTGCCGATGCCCGAGTGGATTCCGGCATCCGGGCCGGCTCGGTGATCGGTAGCGACTACGACCCGATGTTGTCGAAGATCATCGCGTACGGCCCGGATCGGGAGTCGGCGCGTCGTGGCCTGGATCGGGCGCTGGCCGATACCGCCGTGCTGGGTGTCGGTACCAACATCGACTTCCTGCGCTTCCTGCTTGCCGACGAGGACGTCATCGCCGGACGCCTCGACACCGGTCTGCTGGACCGCCGTACCGGCGACTACGTCGCCGCCCAGGCCGGAGACGACGAGTTCATCGCCGCTGCCGCGTACCGCTGGCTGCACAGCTGGGCCGACGCAGGTGAGCTGTGGGCCACGCCGTCCGGCTGGCGGATCGGGGAGCACGCTGCGACGACGATCCGGCTGCGGGCCGGCGAGCGCACCGACCACGTCCACCTCACCGGCACGCCCACGGCCGCCACGGCACGTATCGAAGATGGCGAACTGCGGAGTGTGGCAGCGTCGTTGGACGGTGACCGCCTGATCGTCACGGTCGACGGTCTGCGCACCGAATACCTGACCGCCGTCGAGGATCACCGGCTGTGGCTGGCCGGTGCCGGCCGCACGATCGTGATCGAGGATGTGCGCGAAGCCCCGGTCCGTGCCGATGACGAACACAGCGGCGACGCCGAGATCGTCAGCCCGATGCCCGGATCTGTTGTCGCCGTTGGTGTCGAGGACGGTGCGACGGTCGGCACTGGTGACGTCGTGGTCACCGTCGAAGCCATGAAGATGGAACACGCGTTGTCGTCGCCGGTCGGCGGCACCGTGGAATTGCTTGTCGCCGTGGGCGATCAGGTCAAAGTGGGCCAGCCGCTGGCCCGGATTATCGCTGCAACCGAGGAGACCAAGTGAGCGACTTTCTGTCCACCGGCACCCTGCCGGACCACTATGCCGAACTGGCCAAGACGGTTCGGGAATTCGCGCAGACCGTTGTCGCGCCGGTATCGGCTCAGCACGACAAGGACCACACCTTCCCGTACAAGGTGATCGACGGCATGGCCGACATGGGCCTGTTCGGCCTGCCCTTCCCCGAGGAGTACGGCGGCATGGGCGGCGACTACTTCGCCCTGTGCCTCGCCCTGGAAGAACTGGGCAAGGTCGACCAGAGCGTCGCCATCACGCTGGAGGCGGGCGTCGGGCTGGGTGCCATGCCGGTGTACCGCTTCGGGACCGAGGCGCAGAAGCAGGAATGGCTGCCGCAGTTGGCCAGTGGAAAGGCGTTGGGCGCCTTCGGCTTGACTGAGGCCGGCGGCGGTAGCGATGCCGGTGCCACCAAGACCACCGCCAAGCTGGACGGCGACAGCTGGGTCATCAACGGCTCCAAGCAGTTCATCACCAACTCCGGCACCGACATCACCAAGCTTGTCACCGTCACCGCGGTCACCGGCGAATTGCCCGGCGGGCACAAGGAGATTTCGGCGATCCTGGTGCCGGTGCCGACCCCGGGCTTCACGGCCGAACCCGCCTACGACAAGGTCGGCTGGAACGCCTCGGACACCCATCCGCTGAGCTTCGACGATGTGCGGGTGCCGGCCGAGAACCTGCTGGGCGACCGCGGCCGCGGCTACGCCAACTTCCTCCGGATCCTCGACGAGGGCCGCATCGCCATCGCCGCGCTGTCGGTCGGTGTCGCGCAGGGCTGCGTCGACGAGTGTGTGAAGTACTCGAAGGAGCGGGAAGCGTTCGGCCGCAAGATCGGTGGCTACCAGGCCATCGCCTTCAAGATCGCCCGGATGGAAGCCCGCGCACACGTCGCCCGCACCGCGTACTACGACGCGGCGGCACTCATGCTGGCAGACAAGCCGTTCAAGAAGGCGGCCTGCATTGCCAAGATGATCGCCAGCGAGGCCGCGATGGACAACGCCCGTGACGCCACCCAGGTGTTCGGCGGCTACGGCTTCATGAACGAGTACCCGGTGGCCCGGCACTACCGCGATTCGAAGATTCTCGAAATCGGTGAAGGCACAACGGAGGTGCAGCTGATGCTGATCGCGCGTGAGGCCGGGCTGTGACCGACAAGCGGATCGTCGAGCAGCGCGGGCTCTGGTTCGAGGAGTTCGAGCCGGGCGTCATCTACAAACATCGACCCGGCCGCACCATCACCGAGGCCGACAACGTGCTGTTCACCACGCTCACCATGAACACCCAGGCGCTGCACCTGGACGCCGCGTTCGCCGACGCGTTGCCGCCGTTCCATGCGCGGCTGGTGAATTCGATGTTCACGCTGTCGACGCTGGTGGGTCTGTCCGTCGCGCAGCTGACGCAGGGCACGATCGTCGGGAACCTCGGTTTCTCCGACATCGCTTTCCCCAGGCCGCTTTTCCACGGTGACACGCTGTACGCGGAGTCCGAGGTGATCGACAAGCGCGAGTCCAAGCGCCGGCCGGGAGAGGGCATCGTGACGTTCGCCCACACCGGCCGCAATCAGCACGGCGACGTCGTCGCCACGGCGTCGCGCAAGACGATGGTCCGCAAGCGCCCGGCGGACGCGGTCTGATGGCGCTGCAGGCACCCGGTCCCGGTTGGCTGTTCTGCCCGGCCGACCGGCCCGAGAGATTCGAAAAGGCAGCGGCGGCAGCTGATGTGGTGATCCTCGATCTGGAGGACGGCTGCGCCGCGAAAGACCGGCCGGCCGCTCGTCAGGCGCTGATCGATACCCCGCTGGACCCGTCGCGCACGGTGGTGCGGCTGAATCCGTCGGACACCGCCGATCACCCGTTGGACCTGGAGGCGCTGGCCCGCACCCCGTACACCACGGTGATGCTGGCCAAAACCGAATCAGCTGAACAGGTTCGGGCGCTTGCGCCGCTGGATGTGGTGGTGCTGGTGGAGACCCCGCTCGGCGCGCTCGCCGTCACCGAGACCGCCCGCGTCGACAACACCTACGCCGTCATGTGGGGTGCCGAAGACCTGTTCGCGGCACTTGGTGGCACCGCGAACCGGTGGCCCGACGACAGCTACCGCGATGTCGCAAAGCACGTCCGGTCGCAATCGCTGTTGGCAGCCAAGGCTTTCGGCAAGCTCGCGCTGGACTCGGTCTATCTGAACATCAAGAACCTGGACGGTCTGCGGGCTGAGGTCGACGATGCCGTGGCCGTCGGATTCGACGCCAAGGTCGCCATCCACCCGACGCAGGTCGCGGTGATCCGCTCCGGCTACGCCCCCACCGAGAAGGAAATCGCCTGGGCGCGCGCGGTGCTCGATGCCGCGACCCGCGAGCGCGGGGTGTTCCAGTACGACGGTCTGATGGTCGACATGCCGGTGCTCCGCCGCGCACAGCGGATCGTCGCACTGGCGCCGCAATAGTTCTTCCCGCGAGCAGACGTAAAACTGTCCCTTTTTCGATGAAAAGGGACAGTTTTACGTCTGCTCGCGAGGGGACTAGAGCTCCTCGACGCTGAGGATGCCGTCTTGCACCGCGCGGGCGACGAGTTGGGCTTTGGTGGCTGCCGGCCGCCCCGCTGCGGCGTACTTGGCGCGGACGCGTTGCAGGTGGGTCCGGACGGTGGTTGGGGCCAGGTGCAGGCGCTTGGCGACGATGTCCTTGCTTTCCGTCTGAAACCAGGCCTTGAGCACTTCGCGTTCGCGATGGGTGAGCCCGGGGCGGCCGGAATCAGTGTCCGAGCAGATGGCCGCGGCCATCCGGGGCCCGACGTACGGCTCGTGGGTGCTGGCCGCGCGGATGGCCTCGATCAGCTGGCTCTGGCCTTCGCTCTTGGCCAGATACGTGATCACCCCGATGGACAGGCAGCGCAGAATGACCTCGGCGTTCTCCAGGTGCGAATAGACGATCACCGCATGACCGGCGTCGACGATGGCGGTGACGGCGTCGAAATCGGGCTGGCGGCTGCGTAATTCGAGGTCGAGGATGACCGCGGCCAGCTCGCCACCGGCCTTGGGATACAGGGCAAGGAAGGATTCGGCATCGGGATGGTCGGATGCGACGCGGATCGGCGGGTCGGCCTTTGCACACCATGCGGCGATGCCGGTGTGGATGACGTCGTGGTCATCGACGACGGCGATGGCCAGGGGCTCAGGCGGGGTGGCCGGCGAGGTCATGGCTGACTGGTCCTTCTGCGAGCTGGAGTTGGAAGGTGATCCATACGGTGTCGTCGAGGGTGGTGACGTCGAATCCATCGTTGGCGCCGACGTCAATCTCGGTCGGGATTTCGGCGACTTTGGCGCCGTGACACACGACGCTGATCTCCGCGCCGGTCGATTCGCCGGTCACGGTGATGCGAGCGGCGGTGCTGGTCGCGGCGAGGGCGAGGTCGAGCAGGTGCGCGATCCGCCGTGCTGCGGCTTCGTCGACGGTGGGTAAGGCGCCGTCGACGTTGATGGCTACCGCAACGCCGCGATCCTGGGCGGCGTCGATGTGCGGACGCAGCTCGCGCAACAGGACGTGCTGAAATATCGACGACTGGTCGAAAAGCGTTCGCAGTCGCTGGTATTCGTTCTGAGCGTGCTGTTGGACGGCGGCGTCCAGCGGAGCGCCGTCGGCGAGGCTCACCAACAGCGGACGGATCGTCTCGGCCAGATCGGCGTAGCGGCGCAGGTACTCGGCCTGAACCGCATCGGCGATCCGGTTCGCGGTCAGAAGTTGCTTGCGCGCAGCGGTTTCCGCGGCCGCATCGGCGGCGGCACCTCTGATGAGGTTGTCGAAGAACAGGCCGCACAGCTGGATGAGCAGAACGCTCACCGTGCCGTACCCGATGTCGACGATGTTGTCCATCGAGAGGTCGTGAACGACGGCGTAGCCGATCGGGATGGTCCAACACAGGACCAGGATGCTGATGCTGTAGCGGAGCCTCTCGTTGAGCAACAGGGGGAGCGCGCACCAGCCGATCGCGCCCTGCATCCATTGCACGTCGGTGTCGAGTTGCGCAACCGGCAGGGACGCCGATTGCACCACCGAAATAACCAGCAAGGCGGCAATGCCCGCACGGGTGGGCAGACCGGGCACGCCGAGGCGCCGGACCACGGCCGAGAGCGTGATGGCCGCGGCTACGGCGATCAATGCCAACTGCAGCTTGGGGTGTGCGGTCGAGTGCATCGCGGTGGGGGCGATCGCCAGTAGGTTGGCGATGGCATAAGCGGTCAACATCAGGCTGTATCCGGTGCGGGCGCGTTCGATCATCCGCTCCGGGTCTGCTGGATTCGCCACGGGAGTGGATGTGGGCCAGCGTAATTCAACGGTGGTGCCGCGCCCCGGTGCTGTCGTCACCACTGATTCGCCGCCGAGCCGCCGCATGCGGGCGGCGATCGAGTTGGCCAGTCCGTATCCATGGGTTGGTTGCGTGGCGTCGAATCCGCAGCCGTCGTCGGCGATGCGCACCAGGCCGGGCTGGATCGTGACGGTGACGCCAGTTGCGGCGGCATGCCGGTCCACGTTGGTGAGGGCTTCGCGTGCCGCGGCGGCGACGATCGTCGCGGTGGCACCGTCCAGCCACATCTGGGTTGGTCCCGCCAAGGTGACCGGGGTAGTGATGTGTGTGATGTTGTCACGCAGTGCCGCAACAAGATCGGCGGGTGGAGCCGGTGCCCACGACCGATCGTCGAAGACTTCGAGATCGCGGCGCGCCTGCGTTGCGATACGCGTCGGCGACACCGCGCTGCCGGTGCCCACGATCAGCAGCGTGGAGGCGACGGTGTCGTGCAGCAGCCGCAGTTGTTCCCGGTCGTACTCACGGACGGCTGCGTTGACCTCGTGTTGCAGTTCGGCGGCATGCCGGTTCGCGCGCGCGGCGTCGACCGAATCGGTGACCCGCAACATCAGAACGCGGTTCAGCGTCGCCGCCAGCCACAGCACCGCGAAGTAGACGGCGATGTTGCCGCCGACGTGGCCCCACCCGAAAGCTGTGGTGCCGAGAACGTACGCAGCGGCCACTCCGAGGGCGAGCGCGACATTGATCCATGGGGTGAAGACGGTGAAGCTGATGATCGCTGTCCCGGCAATGGCCACCAGGCTGAAGGTGGACAGGTGGACATGGACGTTGGACGCCAGCATCGGGATGGTCAGGCAGGCGACGATGGTGACGGCGTAGTCGACTGCGAAGACGCGTGCTGTCGTGGAATGCGTGATCAGCCGATAGGTGGCCCAGGTGCCGGCCGCCAGTGCGAAAGCAGTGCCGACGGCACTGACCGAATACTCGGTGGTGACCATGACGGCGTACACCACCAAGCTGCCGCCGTTGCGCAGCACCAGGCTGAGCAGCATCGCCTGACTCAGGAAGTTGCGCCGGGCGGCGTCCGCCGTGTCACCCATGGTTGGCCTGATCGTCTTCCGTTACCCGGATGCGGCGGCCCGGCCACGATACGTCGCACCAGGAGCAGATGCAGCGAACAATTGAGATGGCATCGGCACTCCCGTGGAGGCCATCGCGGAGACGTTGGCGATTCCTTTGCTGGAACGCCGTGCGGAGGTACGGGCCGTACCCCCGGCTGTCGGACGAATTACCAGTTGAAAGTCGATGTTTACCCGCGGTGAACGCCCCGTCATTCCCTCGCCTCCCCGCACATTTACGATGCTGGCATATTGGTTTTAGCACGTTCGGACGACGATCTACGGCCGAGCGCTCGAATCGATCTGGCAAACGACCACCAATCCAGGTGTTTCATACGTTCGGCGGACAAGCGGCTGTCCGGATTCGCCGGTCGTGTCCCCGCCGCGACACGTATTCACTCCGTTACCTGCGATGACCACGGCCGGATCGGGTTCGGGCGCATAATGGCGGTGATGCCCCAGCACTGCGGCGAGCAGAGCGGATCATCCGACTGATGCCACACCCCGGCATCGGCCGGCGACCCCCATCACCCGGGGGTTGCCCTGGTCGCCACCGCGCTGAGCTTCTCGCGGACTGGCGGCCGAACATGCCGTCACCGAAAGGAGGCGGTATGGCTGATGTGTCGGTCCCTGGCCTGGACAACCGGGTGGACCTTGAACCCGTGCAACTCATCGCGCCCGACGGCGCACCCACCTCCGACGCGCGGTACCGCCGCGACCTGCCGCCCGAAACGCTGGGCTGGCTCTACGAGGAGATGGTCGTCACCCGCGACCTGGACGGCGAATTCGTCAATCTGCAACGTCAGGGCGAGCTCGCACTGTTCGCCTCGTGCCGCGGCCAGGAAGCCGCGCAGGTCGGCGCGGCGGCCTGCCTGCGCAAGACCGACTGGCTGTTCCCGCAGTACCGAGAACTCGGCGCCCTGCTGGTCCGCGGCATCACGGCCGCCCAGATCAGCGCCGTGTGGCGGGGCCGCTGGCATGGCGGCCTGGGGTTCACCGAAAAGCACTGTGCGCCAATATCGATAGATATCGGCACGCATGGCCTGCACGCGGTCGGCGCGGCGATGGCCGCGCAACGGCTCGGGGAGGACTCGGTGACCGTGGCGTTCGTCGGCGACGGCGGCACCTCCGAAGGCGATATGCACGAGGCGCTCAACATCGCGGCCGTCACCTCGGCGCCGTGTGTGTTCTTCGTGCAGAACAACCAGTGGGCCATCTCGGTGCCGGTGCGTCACCAGCAGGCGGGACCGTCGATCGCGCACCGCGCCATCGGCTACGGCATGCCCGGAATCCGGGTCGACGGCAACGACGTGCTGGCCTGCTACGCGGTGGTGTCGGAGGCGGCGCAGCGCGCCCGTGACGGTGGTGGTCCGACGCTCATCGAGGCCGTCACCTACCGGATGGGGCCGCACACCACCTCCGATGACCCGACCCGCTACCGCGACCCGGACGAGCTGAAGCACTGGGAGGCACGCGATCCCATCGCGCGCTACCGGGCCTACCTGGAAACCGTCGGGGTGTGGACCCCACGACTGCAGGAGCACGTGGAGAACCGCTCGCGCCGACTGCGCGCTGATCTGCGTGAGTCCGTCCTGTCCGCACCGGACTTCGACGTCGCGGACATGTTCGACAACGTCTACGCCGACATCACACCCGAACTGGCCCGGCAGCGTGACGCGCTGTTGGCCGAACTGGATTGGGAGGGTTGACATGACGCAGATCATCGAGCGACCGGCGTGGCCCGGTGACGCGGAGCCCGACGAGCCGAGGCCGCCAACCGGATCGCCCACGGCGACCACGGTTTCCATGGTGCAGGCCATCAACCGCGCCCTGCACGACGCGATGGCCGCCGACGACCGGGTGCTGGTCTTCGGCGAGGACGTCGCCCAGCTGGGCGGGGTGTTTCGGGTCACCGATGGCCTGCACGAAACCTTCGGGGAAGCACGGTGTTTCGATACCCCGCTGGCGGAGTCGGCGATCGTGGGGATCGCCATCGGCATGGCGATCCGCGGCATGGTGCCGGTACCCGAAATCCAGTTCGACGGATTCGCCGCCCCGGCGTTCGATCAGATCGTCAGCCATCTCGCGAAGTACCGGATGCGCACCCATGGCGATGTCGACATGCAGGTGACCATCCGCATCCCGTCGTTCGGCGGTATCGGTGCGGTGGAACATCATTCGGAATCCACCGAGTCGTACTGGCTGCACACCGCCGGACTCAAGGTCGTGATCCCGTCGACGCCGTCGGACACGTATTGGCTGTTACGCGAGGCCATCTCGTCTCGTGACCCGGTGATCTTCCTGGAGCCCAAACGCCGGTACTGGACCAAGGGGGAGTTGGACACCAGCGTGCCGGCGCCACCCATCGGGCGGGCCGCGGTGCGGCGCGCCGGGCGGGACGTCACCGTCATCACCTACGGCTCACTCGTCGACACTGCGCTGGCTGCAGCCGATCTGGCTGACGGCCATGACCTGGAGGTCATCGACCTGCGGTCGCTGAACCCACTCGACTTCGACACCATCGCGGCCTCGATCCGCAAAACCGGGCGCGCGGTGATCATGCACGAAGGGCCGCGCACCCTGGGGTTCGGTGCCGAACTGGCCGCCCGGATCTCCGAGGAGCTCTTCTACGACCTGGAGGCACCCGTGTTGCGCGCCACCGGCTTTGACACTCCCTACCCGCCGGCCCGGCTGGAGAAACTGTGGCTGCCCGGCGTGGACCGGCTGCTGGACTGCGTACACCAGGCGATGAGCCAGCCATGACGGCGACACGCGACTTCCTGGTACCCGACCTCGGTGAAGGCTTGGAGGACGCCACCATCACCTCCTGGGCAGTGGCAGTGGGGGACACCGTCGAGCTCAACCAGGTCCTGTGCACCGTGGAGACCAACAAGGCGGCCGTGGAGATACCCAGCCCGTACGCCGGTGTGGTGACCGAACTCGGTGGGGCAGAAGGGCAGACGCTCGCCGTGGGCGCTGTGCTGGTCCGCATCGCCACCGATGCGCCGGCGGTGGCGGAACCTGCACCCGAGCCACAGGCTGAGCCCACAGCCGAGCCGAAAGCCAAAGCACCCGAACGCAAACCCGTGCTGGTCGGCTACGGCGCGGACGCTGAACTCGATACCACCCGGCGCCGTCCCCGGGCCAAACCGCGGGTGCGCAAGCTGGCTGCAGAACTACATGTGGACTTGGCCGGGGTGGCGCCGTCCGGACCGGACGGCATCGTCACGCGTCAGGACGTGCTCGCCTCGGCGCACCAGACCGTCGACGCCGACCTGGTTCCCGTGACCGGCGTACACGCCGAGATGGCACGCCGGATGTCGGTGTCACGCAAGGAGATACCGGACGCGCATGCCTCGGTGCAGGTGGACTGTTTTGAATTGCTCCGGGTGCGCGACACCTTGGCCGTCGCCGACGGCACCGTCACGCCGTTCGTGTTGACGCTGCGACTGCTCGCCATCGCGCTGCGGCACCACCGCGAGTTCAACGCCACCTGGGTGCCGGCCGAACACGGTGCGGGCGTGCATCTTCACGAATCGGTGCACCTGGGTATCGGCGTCGCGACCTCGCGTGGATTGCTGGTGCCGGTGGTACGGGACGCAGAGCGCCTGTCCACCCGGGAGCTGGCCTGGGCGGTGGACGGGCTGATCCGCGCCGCCCGCGAGGGCACGCTGAAACCCGCCCAGTTGCACGGCTCGACGTTCACCGTGTCGAACTTCGGGGCGCTCGGTCTGGATGAAGGGGTACCCGTCATCAACTATCCGGAGGCGGCGATCCTCGGGATGGGGACGCTCAAGCCCCGTGCCGTGGTGCGCGACGGCGAGGTGGTGGCACGGCCGACCATGACGCTCACCTGTGCCTTCGACCACCGGATCGCCGACGGAGCCGGGGCAGCCGCGTTCCTCGGTGAATTACGGGCCCTCATCGAGACGCCCGAACTGGCGCTGCTCGACGGATAGTCAGCGTTGCTTGGCAGCGGCCAATCGCGCAGCGAACTCCGGTGATTCGATCGATGCCGCCTGCGGGGCGATCTCGATGTCGACCGCCTTGGCGTGCTGCTCGTTGTCCAGGACACCGGGATGGTCCGTCGCGCGCATCGACGCCTTGGTGGCCAGCACCACCTCGCGGGGTGCCGATGCCGGACCGGCGGCCAGCGCCAGAGCCGCGGCGACGGGGTCGTCGGCGACCTCCAGCGCCAAGCCGTGCCGCACGGCGGCGTCAGCGTCGAACCTCATGCCGAACAACAGCGCCGCCCGTGCCGCCTGCGGGCCGATGGCGCGCTGCAGCATCCAGGTCGCGCCGCCACCCGGATGAATCCCGAGCTTCTGGAACCGTGGGTCGAAGACCGCGCCGGGCCCGGCGATCCGGACGTCGGCGGCGAGCGCAAGGTTCAGCCCCGCCCCGACGGCCGGGCCGTTCACCGCGGCGATCGTCGGCAGCGTGCAGTCGGCCACCGCGAGGAAGCCGTCGTAGATCACCCGCAGACCGTTCACCGTGGCGGCACCGAGCGCGGTCAGATCGGCGCCGGCACAGAACGCCTTGCCTGCGCCCGTCACGACCACGGCGTGCACGCCATGATCGGCCTCAGCGGCGTTGATCGCGGCCCGCAGGCCGGCAGACATTTCCGCGGTCACCGCGTTGCGGCGGTCGGGATCGTTGACGGTGATGAGCGCGACGCGGTCGATGACCTGCGTCAGTACGAGATCGGACACCACCCCAGCCTATGGCCTGTGTTTCGACTCACGTGAGTCAAAACCTTTACCCGAGGTCATTTCTGCGAAACAACTGTGTGATTGCTTTGCTGTTCGTGTTGAGAGGCGTTCGGAGTTCATGTTGAAGCGTTTTGCTGTGGTTGCTGCTGTGAGCATGTTGCTCCCGTTGGGGGCAGCGACCACCGCGTTCGCCGACCCCGCGCCCGCCGGTGACGACGGCCCGCCGCCGGACACCGGCATCGTGGCCTCGGACGAACCGGCGACGGTCACAACGCCCGACGGCTGGACGCTCACGGTGGTGGCCAAGAACGAGACCGAGCTGCCCGTCGCACCTCTCACGACAGCGGTCAGCTCCCGCGAATACCTGGTGGGCGGCACGTTCACCGGAACAGTGACCGGCAAGGGCAAGACCACCCTCGCCGGCGGCACGCTGGAGGCGGGCTACCAGATCGGCTGCGGCATCGAGCTGGGCCAGGTCCGTCTGGTCGGCTCCATCGGTATCGCTACCTCCGGGTCGACGCTGGCCGGATTGCTCCCCACGGGCGTGAGTGTCCCGATGTCGGGCACCGTGGAAATCCACCCGAAGCCCGGCACGGTCACCCAGGTACCCGTCGACAAGAAGTCCTTCAAGGCCGCGCCCGTGCGCATCACGCTCAAGGACACGCACGTCAAGGTCGACGGCTGCGTCGGCCAGTCCTTCCTGCGGTCCTACGCGGTGCTGACCAGCTCGACCACCGACACCGACGACATCGTCGCCTACTACGGCATCACCAAGTCCGTCTGACCCGAACCTCACGCCGTTTCGGCGCGCAGAGCACCCCCGACCGGGCACAATGCCCGGGTCCGTAGAAGGGGGAGCATGAGCGACGACGCCGAATCGCCGGCAATGCGGCAACGCGTCGAAGACCGGTACCGGCAGCTGGCCGAGATGCGCCAGCTGCGGCCCATCGTCGCCGTCGTCAACCGCTTCAACGAGATCGACGGCGGCACCCTGGGCACGGTGGTGTCGGTGCAGCTGTTCACCACGGTGATCCCGTTGGCGATCATCGGCTTCAGCTATCTCACCGGGTTCGCCGACAGCGCCAGTCCCGGCGTCGTAGTGAGCCGGCAGCTCGGCCTGGTGTCGCCGCTGACCGACCACGTACGGGCCGCCTTCGGCCGCGCGTCGGGCCTACGGTCCAACTGGACGTTCTTCGGCGTCGCGAGCTTCCTGGTCTGGGGCATCCCGATGTCGATGACCATCGCCGGAATCTTTGCCAAGGCGTGGCGCCGCGAGCCCTTCGGCTGGGGCGGCAAGCTGTGGCGCGGAGTGACGTGGTTCGTGTTGTACCTGACCATGATCGGAGTGCGGGAACGCATCGCCTTCGGCGCCGAGCACCACGGCTGGAGCCAGGTTCTGCTCTTCGCGGTGTCACTGATCCCGGTCTGGATTTTCTGGACCATCACGCCCGCGCTACTGGTGCGCGGTGGCGGCCGGGGCCGGGCCGCCCTGCTACTCGCGGGTTTCGCGGGTGTGGTCATCGAGGGCACCATCCTGCCGCTGGCTGCTCGGATGATCTTCCCGCCGCTGCTGCGCGGGTGGGACGACTTCGGGCCCATCGGCGTGGCGATGGCGCTGCTCACGTGGTGCGGGATCAGTGGCGCCGGCTGGGTGATCACGGCGTGCGTCGGCGCGGTGCTGTGGGAGCGGACGGCGCCGTCGCAGACGGTCATCGAGGCTGAGTCGGACGATGCCGGGCAGCCTGATACAAGATCAGACACAAAGCGCCCCCGGCAGGAATCGAACCTGCGACCTAGAGATTAGAAGGCTCTTGCTCTATCCAACTGAGCTACGGGGGCAATGCGCTGGAAGTCTATCTCGGCGGCTCCTCGCGGTGGTCACCGCAACAGCGGTATTGCGCCGCGCCGTTCCCGGCAGCGGACTAGCGTTAGGGGCCAGCGCTGGGCAACGACGGAGGAGAGCGACAGCCATGAGCGACGTGCCGGACTTTGACACGGCCGGGTTGCCCGAAGAGTTGAGTGCAGTCGATCAGTTGATGCATCGCGGGGAGGCCAATCCCCGTACCCGTTCCGGCATCATGGGCGTCGAACTGCTGGATGTCACCCCGGATTGGGAGCGATACCGGGCCGGGTTCGAGCAGGCCTCCCGCAAGGCGATCCGGCTGCGGCAGAAAGTCGTGATGCCGAGCCTGCCGACGGCCGCCGCACGCTGGGTGGTCGACCCTGATTTCAACCTCGACTACCACGTGCGCCGGGTGCGCGCGCCGGGTGCGGGCACGCTGCGCGAGGTCTTCGATTTCGCCGAGTTGGCGCTGCAGTCGCCGCTCGACATCTCCCGTCCGCTGTGGACGGCCACGTTGGTCGAAGGGCTGCCGGGCGGTGGCGCCGCCAACATCGTGCACATGAGCCACGCCGTCACCGACGGCATCGGCAGCATGGAGATGTTCGCGAACCTGTACGACCTGGAGCGCGATCCCGCGCCGCGGCCTTCGGCGCCGCTGCCGATCCCCGAAGACCTGTCGCCGAATGACCTTACGCGGCAAGGCATCAACGCGTTGCCCAAAGGCATTGCCAACAACGTGCTCGACGCCACTCGCGGTGCGGCCGGTCTGCTCGGGCGCATGATGCGCGACCCGGCCGACGCGGTCGGCGGGGTGGTCGACTACGTCCGGTCGAGTCGCCGGGTGATGACGCCCGCGGCGCCGCAGTCGCCGGTGCTGCGCCGGCGTGGTCTGGCGTCGCGCAGTGAGGCGATCGACATCAAGTTCAGCGATCTGCACAAGGCGTCCAAGGCGGCCGAGGGTTCCATCAACGACGCCTACCTCGCCGCCCTGTGCGGTGCGCTGCGCCGCTATCACGATGCCAAGGGCATCCCGGTGGCATCGCTGCCGATGGCGGTGCCGGTGAATGTGCGTTCCGACTCGGATCCCGCCGGTGGCAACAGATTTGCGGGCGTGAACATCGCCGCGCCCATCGGCGTCGTGGACCCACGCAAACGCATCCAGAAGGTGCGTGCCCAGATGACCCGCAAGCGGGAGGAACGCGCCATCGAGGTGGTGGGCGTCGTCGCGCCGCTGCTGAACCTGGTGCCGGACAATCTGCTGGAGTCCATGGCAGGCTCGGTGGTCAACTCCGATGTGCAGGCCAGCAATGTGCCCGGGCCGCCGGTCGACACCTTCATCGCCGGCGCAAAGGTGGTGCGGCACTACGGAATCGGGCCACTGCCCGGTGTCGCGATGATGGCGGTGCTCATCTCGCGCAGCGGCTGGGTCACCATCAGTACCCGCTACGACCGGGCGTCGATCAACGATCCCGAGTTGTGGGCCCGCTGTCTGCTGGACGGATTCAACGAAGTGCTGGCTCTGGGTGGGGACGGCCGGGCCATCCCGGCGTCGTTCGAGCTGTCGGACGACCAAGCCGATTCGGCAGTGAACGGGGGTGCCGCACAATGAGTTCGGACGACGAGTACTCGGCAGAGTTCCGCAACGCCCGGTTGCCGGGCTCGGTGGCGGAGATCCTGGCCAGCCCGCAGGGGCCGGAGGTCGGTGCGTTCTTCGACATGGACGGCACCCTGGTGGCCGGTTTCACCGGCGTGATCATGACGCAGGACCGGTTGCGCCGCGGCCAGATGGGCGTCGGTGAATTCATCGGCATGGTGCAGGCCGCGGTGAACCACCAGCTGGGGCGCGCCGAGTTCGAGGACCTGATCGGCCGGGGAGCGCGGATGCTGCACGGCAATTCGCTCAGCGACCTCGACGAGCTGGGCGAGCGGTTGTTCATCCAGCACATCAAGAAGCGGATCTATCCCGAGATGCGTGAACTCGTCCGCGCCCACATGGCGCGCGGGCACACCGTCGTGCTGAGCTCGTCGGCGCTGACGGTCCAGGTGGAGCCGGTGGCGAACTTCCTCGGCATCAAGAACGTGCTGTGCAACAAGTTCGAGACGGATGAGTACGGGCTCATCACCGGCGAGGTGGTCAGGCCGGTGCTGTGGGGACCCGGAAAGGCCAACGCTGCACAGGCTTTCTCCGCGAACAATGGTGTCGACCTGGCGAAGAGCTACTTCTACGCCGACGGTGACGAAGACGTCGCCCTGATGTACCTGGTCGGCAACCCGCGGCCCACCAACCCGGCGGCGAAGCTGGAATCTGTTGCCGCCAAACGCGGTTGGCCGGTGCTCAAGTTCTCCAGCCGCAGTGGCAGCAGCCCCATCGCGCAACTGCGGACCTTCGCCGGCATCGCATCGCTGGCTCCGGTCGCGGCCGGTGCGCTCGGTCTCGGTCTGCTGACCGGCAATCGGCGCACGGGCGTCAACTTCTTCACCTCGGCGTGGAGCAAGGCACTGATGACGACCCTCGGCATCGACCTGAACGTGATCGGCGCCGAGAACCTGCGGGCCCAGCGGCCTGCGGTGTTCATCTTCAACCACCGCAACCAGGCCGACCCGATGATCGCCGGCGCACTGGTCAGCGACAACTTCACCTCGGTGGGCAAGAAGGAACTCGAAAGCAACCCGATCATGGGCACCATCGGCAAGGTGATGGACGCCGCGTTCATCGACCGCGACGACCCCGCCTCGGCCATCGAGAGCCTGCACAAGATGGAAGACCTTGCGCGTAAAGGCCTTTCGATCCTGATCGCCCCCGAGGGCACCCGCCTGGACACCACCGAGGTCGGTGAGTTCAAGAAGGGGCCGTTCCGGATGGCCATGGCCGCTGGCATCCCCGTCGTGCCGATCGTGATCCGCAACGCGGAGGTGATCGCCGCCCGCGATTCGTCGACCTTCCATGCGGGCAAGGTCGACGTCGTCGTCTTCCCGCCCATCTCGGTCGAAGACTGGACCCTCGACAATCTGTCCGACCGCATCGACGAGGTGCGTCAGCTCTACCTCGACACCCTCCGAAAATGGCCGCACGACAAGGTGCCCGACAACGCGCTCTACCACCGGGCAGCCCCGGAACCTGCCGACACAGACGATTCACCCGACGACAGCGGCGAGGCTCCGCGCGGCGCTAAGGGCCGACGGTGAAGCACACCGCTGACGACCTCGCCAGCTTCGATCCGACCGACGACGCTCTGGTGCTGACCGCGGTCGGTTCGGCAGCCGAGTGGGACCTGCTGAACGACTGGCTGGCCCACCAGCGCAAGCAGCACCCGGACACCCGACTCGAGGTGCTCCGGCTGCCGACCGAGGGGGAGCCCTCGCCCGGCACGTTGGCCCGCCTGGTCGAACTACTCAGCGCCGACGACAGCCGTTCCGTGGTGCCGGTCCGGGTGTTCTGGGTGCCCGCCGGTCTGCCGACGCGTTCCAAGATCGTCTCGCTGATCTCGGGCCGCGACCGGTACCGGCCACCGGAGCTGCTGCAGCGCCGCATCCTGCGCAAGGACCCGCTGCGGGCCCGGGTGGTGGCCGGTGAGCCCGCCACCGTCGGGCAGCTGCGGCAGCAGTGGAAAGACACCACGACGGCCGAAAACCCAAGGGAATTCGCCCGGTTCGTGCTGCGCCGGGCGCAGCTCGCGATCGAGCGCGTGGAGCTGCGGCTGCTCGGTCCCGAGTACAAATCACCCCGGCTGGTCAAGCCCGAGGTGCTGGCATCGGCCCGGTTCCGGGACGGGCTGGAGAAGATCCCCGGCGCGACGGTCGAGAAGGCCGGCGAGATGCTCGACGAACTGTCGACGGGCTGGAGCCGGTTCTCGGTCGACTTCATCCCCAAGGTCGGGCGCGCCATTTTCAGCCGGGGTTTCGACCCCAACGTGGACTACGACCGCGAGCAGGTCGAGGCCATGCGGCACTCGCTGGAACTGCACCCGGCCGTGCTGCTGTTCTCGCACCGGTCGTACCTGGACGGCGTGATCGTGCCGGTGGCGATGCAGGAGAACCGCCTGCCGCCGGTGCACACCTTCGCCGGGATCAACCTGGCGTTCGGTCTGATGGGGCCGATCTTCCGGCACTCCGGCGTCATCTTCATCCGGCGCAACATCGCCGGCGACCCGTTGTACAAGTACGTGCTCAAGGAGTACGTCGGGTACATCGTGGAGAAGCGCTTCAACCTCAACTGGTCCATCGAGGGCACCCGCTCGCGGACCGGAAAGATGTTGCCGCCCAAGCTCGGTCTGCTGGCGTACGTCGCCGACGCCTACCTCGACGGCCGCAGTGAGGACATCCTGCTGCAGCCCGTCTCGATCAGTTTCGACCAGCTCCACGAGACCGCCGAGTACGCGGCCTACGCCCGCGGCGGCGAGAAGACCCCCGAAGGTCTGAGCTGGCTGTACCACTACATCAAGGCGCAGGGCGACCGGAACTTCGGCAAGATCTACGTGCGCTTCCCCGAAGCGGTGTCGATGCGCGAGCAGCTGGGACCGCCGGACGGCGCGGTGTCCACCGACCCCGCGGTCAAGCGCCTCGCCCTGCAGAAGATGGCCTTCGAGGTCGCCTGGCGCATCCTGCGGGCCACGCCGGTCAACGCCACAGCTCTGGTGTCGGCGCTGCTGCTGACCACTCGCGGCCTGGCGCTGACACTGGACCAGCTGCACCACACCCTGCAGGATGCGCTGGATTACCTTGAGCGCAAACAGATTCCGATGACCAATTCGGTGCTGCGGCTGCGTACGGCAGAAGGGGTCCAGGCGGCGCTCGACGCGATGTCGGGCGGGCATCCGGTCACCGCGGTGAACACCGGCCGCCAGCCGGTCTGGTACATCGCGTCGCAGGACGAGCACGAGGCCGCGTTCTACCGCAACACGACCATCGACGCGTTCCTGGAAACCGCCATCGTCGAATTGGCCATGGCGCACGCGGCCAAGGCGGAATCCGATCCGGTGGAGGCGTTTTGGTCGCAGGTGATGCGGCTGCGCGACCTGCTCAAGTTCGAGTTCTACTTCGCGGACTCGGCCAGGTTCCGCGAGCACATCGTGGAAGAGATGTCGTGGCAGGCCAACTGCGAGCAGCAGCTGGCCGAGGGCGGCGAGGCCATCTACGCGATGCTGCGGGCCAAGCGTCCGATCATCGCCGGCGCGATGTTGCGGCCGTTCCTGGAGGCCTACGAACTGGTCGCCGACGTGTTGCGGGGCACGCTGCCCGAGATCAGTGAGAAGGAACTGACGAAACGGGCGCTCGGCGTCGGCCGGCAGTACGTCGCGCAGGGCCGGATTCGCAGCAACGAGTCGGTGTCGGCGCTGCTGTTCACGACGGCGCGCCAGGTGGTCGCCGACCAGAAGCTGCTCGAAGCGGCGCCCGATCTGGAGGAGCGGCGCACGGCCTTCCTCGCCGAGCTGCGGTCGATCCTGGCGGATCTGGCGACCGTCGACTCGATCGGCTGGATCAAGTTCGACGTCCGTGAGTTGCAGCGGCGCAAGTCCAAGAAGGCCGTCGAGGCCGAGTAACCCGGGGCAACTCGAGCCGGTGCACTCAAGCCCGGGTTATCCACAGTTCGCGATTCATCCACAACCGGCGCCGCCATTGCAGCGGCGCCGGTTCTTTTGTCGGTGCCTGGCGGGTCAATGGACGCACAGGCCGACGAGAACGCCGGCAACACCGAAATGGATGGAGAAGCACATGTTCGAGACACCCTTCACCGTGGTCGGCAACGTGGTCAACAACGTCGTCCCACGCCGGGCCGGGGAGACCAATGTCGTGACGTTCCGCGTGGCGAGCAATTCGCGGAAGAAGACCGAGGACGGCTGGGAAGCGGGTAATTCGCTGTACGTCACGGTGAACTGCTGGGGCCGCGTGGCCGACGGCGTGGCCGGCCGGTTGTTCAAGGGCGACCCGGTGGTGGTCGTCGGCCACATCTACACCAGCGAGTACCTGGACAAGGAAGGCAACCGTCGCTCATCGATGGAGGTGCGGGCGACGTCGGTCGGTCCGGATATGGGGCGGTGCCAGGTCAAGGTCGACCCCCGGCGGCCGAGCCCGCTCGACGTCGAGGCCGGCGACACAGAGCCCCAGGACGAGCTGTCCGAGACCACGAATTCGGACGACCTGGTGCTGTCCGCGTAGGGCCTCGGTCGGGGCGCCGCGCACAGGGCCATCCGCGGGCGCCCCGACCGCGCCATCGGGCGATTTGGCGGCTTGCCTAGGATGGGCAGCGAGTTTTCGCGGGACCGCGCCAGATCCAGGAGCCGGGGCTCGCGCTACGAGAACGCTACGACGAACAGCCAACGAAAGGCATGACGACGGCATGGCCGAATTCATCTACACGATGCGCAAGGTCCGTAAGGCGCACGGCGACAAGGTCATCCTCGACGACGTCACCCTGAACTTCCTGCCCGGCGCGAAGATCGGTGTCGTCGGCCCCAACGGCGCCGGTAAGTCCAGCGTCCTGAAGATCATGGCGGGCATCGACAAGGCCAACAACGGCGACGCCTTCCTGGCGCCCGGCGCCAGCGTCGGCATCCTCATGCAGGAGCCCGAACTCGACGAGACCAAGACCGTCCGCGAGAACGTCGAGGCGGGCGTGGCGATCAAGGGCAAGCTCAACCGGTACAACGAGGTCGCCGAGCTGATGGCCACCGACTACACCGACGAGCTCATGGAAGAGATGGGCAAGCTCCAGGAGGAGCTCGACGCCGCCGACGCCTGGGACATCGATTCCCAGCTGGAGCAGGCCATGGACGCGCTGCGCTGCCCGCCGCCGGACGAGCCGGTCACCCACCTGTCCGGTGGTGAGCGCCGCCGCGTCGCGCTCTGCCGGTTGCTGCTCAGCAAGCCCGACCTGCTGCTGCTCGACGAGCCCACCAACCACCTGGACGCCGAGAGCGTGCTGTGGCTGGAACAGCACCTCGCCGACTACAAGGGTGCGATCCTCGCCGTCACCCACGACCGGTACTTCCTGGACAACGTCGCCGAGTGGATCCTCGAGCTCGACCGCGGCCGCGCCTACCCGTACGAGGGCAACTACTCCACCTACCTGGAGAAGAAGGCCGAGCGTCTCGAGGTTCAGGGCAAGAAGGACCAGAAGCTGCAGAAGCGACTGAAGGACGAGCTGGCCTGGGTGCGTTCGGGCGCCAAGGCCCGCCAGGCCAAGAACAAGGCCCGCCTCGGACGCTACGAGGAGATGGTTGCCGAGGCCGAGAAGACGCGGAAGCTCGACTTCGAGGAAATCCAGATTCCGACGCCGCCGCGCCTGGGCAACGTCGTGGTCGAGGTCGACAACCTGGAGAAGGGCTTCGACGGCCGCACCCTGATCAAGAACCTGTCGTTCACGCTGCCGCGTAACGGCATCGTCGGCGTCATCGGCCCGAACGGTGTGGGTAAGTCCACGCTGTTCAAGACCATCGTCGGCCTCGAGGAGCCGGACGACGGCAACGTGAAGGTCGGCGACACGGTCAAGCTGTCGTACGTCGACCAGAGCCGGGCGGGCATCGACCCGAAGAAGACGGTCTGGGAGGTCGTCTCCGACAAGCTCGACTACATCGAGGTCGGCCAGAACGAAATCCCGTCCCGTGCCTATGTGTCGGCGTTCGGCTTCAAGGGCCCCGATCAGCAGAAGCCGGCCGGCGTGCTCTCCGGTGGTGAGCGCAACCGGTTGAACCTGGCGCTGACCCTCAAAGAGGGCGGCAACCTGATCCTGCTCGACGAGCCGACCAACGACCTGGACGTGGAAACGCTGTCTTCGCTGGAGAACGCGCTCGAGCAGTTCCCGGGCTGCGCTGTGGTCATCAGCCACGACCGCTGGTTCCTGGATCGCACCTGCACCCACATCCTCGCCTGGGAAGGCGATGACGAGGACGAGGCCAAATGGTTCTGGTTCGAGGGCAACTTCGGTGCCTATGAAGAGAACAAAGTGGAACGACTTGGAATCGAAGCGGCGCGTCCGCACAGAGTGACCCACCGCAAGCTGACTCGCGACTAACGTCGCACGTACGTGCCGATCGGGGCACGACGGTGCGACGTCAGGAGCAAGTCGGATGACGGAAAATCGGGGCGGACTCAGCAGTACGACGCGGTCCGCCGGCGCGGACGGCAATGCTGGTCTTGCACGGGCCTATCTGCTGACCTACCGCGGCCCCAACGACGGCTCACCGGCCGACGGTGGGGTCACCGCCCCGATCGACGTAGCGCTGGCGACCCGGGTCTCCCCGGAGTTGCTGGCGGCGCATTTCCGGCTCGGCCGTCGCCGCTCGATGGGGGAGACGCTGGTCGCGATCTACCCGGCCGACGATCCCGGCCGCTTCGGCCCGGCGCTGCAGATCGTGACCGACCACAGCGCGCTGCTGATGGACTCGGTGATGGTGCTGCTGCACCGCATCGGCGTCGCCTACACCGCGATCATGAGTCCCGAGTTCCGGGTGCGCCGTGATTCGGCCGGTGAGGTCGTCGCGATGGGTCCGGCGGGTGACCCCAGCGCACCGGCCGACGGCATCGACGAGACCTGGATTCATGTGCAGTTGGCGACCATCGGTGACGGCAAGGCGGTCGCCGAAGCGGCGGCCGTGCTGCCCCACGCCCTGACCGACACGCGCGCGGTGGAGCTCGACACCCCCGCGATGAACGCCGCGCTCGTCGGGTTGGCCAACGCGCTCGACGCCGACCACAACGGCCGGTTCCCCGGCTACGACCGGCGCGACGTGGCGGCCCTGCTGCGCTGGCTGGCCGACGGACACTTCGTGCTGCTCGGCTATCAGCAGTGCACGGTGCAGAACGGGCAGGCCCAGGTTGACCCGAGGACCCGGCTGGGCGTGGCCAAGCTACGCGCCGACGTGCTGCCGCCGCTGGCGGGCGACGACGAACTGCTGGCGGTCGCGCAGGCCACCATGCCCAGCTACCTGCGCTACGGCGCCTACCCGTACATCGTGGTGGTCCGCGAGAGCGCGGGGCCGAACGGTCCGGCCCGCGAACACCGCTTCATCGGACAGTTCACCGTCGCCGCGGGTAACGCGAATGTGCTTGAGATACCGCTGATCTCCCGTCGGGTCAACGAGGCGCTGGCGTTGTCGCAGGGGGACCCGAGCCGGCCCGGCCAGCTGATGCTCGACATCATCCAGACCGTGCCGCGGTCCGAGCTGTTCTCGCTGACCGCGCGCGACCTCGTGGAAATGGGCAAGTCGGTCATCGACCTGGGTTCCCGCCGGCGCTCGTTGCTGTTCCTGCGCGCCGACAAGCTGGCCCACTTCGTGTCGTGCCTGGTGTACCTGCCGCGTGACCGGTACACCACCGACGTCCGGCTGGCGATGCAGGACATCCTGGTTCGCGAGCTCGGTGGCGAAAGCATCGAGTACACCGCGCGCGTCAGTGAATCGCCATGGGCTGTCGTGCATTTCACCGTGCGCTTGGGTGAGACCGCCAGCCCGGCGAGTGTCGACACCTCGACGGCGAACGAGACCCGGATTCAAAGCCTGCTGACCGAGGCGGCCCGGACGTGGGGCGACCGGCTGATCGGCGCCGTCACGCCGGGCACCATCACCCGGGCCGAGGCCGAGCACTATGCGGTGGCGTTCCCCGAGGTGTACAAGCAGGCGTTCACACCGGTCAAGGCCATCGCCGCCATCAGCATCATCGACCAGCTGCAGGACGACAGCGTCAAACTCGTGCTGGACTACCCCGAACCGGCCGTCGGCGAGGACCGCACCGCACAACTCACCTGGTATCTGGCCGGCCGCTCTGCGTCGCTGAGCGAGCTGCTGCCGATGCTGCAGTCCACCGGCGTGGTGGTGCTGGAGGAGCAGCCGTTCAACGTGGTACGCGGCGACGGCATGCCGGTGTGGATCTACCAGTTCAAGATCTCGGCGCACCAGTCCACCGTCGACGCACCAGAGGCCGAGCGCGAGGTCATCGCCACCCGATTCGCCGACGCGGTCACCGCCATCTGGCAGGGCAAGGTGGAGGTCGACCGGTTCAACGAGTTGGTGCTGGGCGCCGGACTGACCTGGCAGCAGGTGACGATCCTGCGGGCCTACGCAAAGTACCTGCGGCAGGCCGGTTTCTCGTACAGCCAGTCGCATATCGAGACGGTGCTGCGGGACAACCCGGGCACGGCGAGGTCCCTCGTCGAATTGTTCGAGGCGGTGTTCGACCCGGCCGGGGGAGACGCCGTCGAACGCGCCCAGACCGCCGCGGCTGCCGTCGCCGCCGACATCGACGCCCTGGTGAGCCTGGACACCGACCGGGTCCTGCGGGCGTTCGCGGCGCTGGTGCAGGCCACCCTGCGCACCAACTACTACGTCACCGCCGAGGGCTCGGCGCGACAGCGAAATGCGTTGTCGTTCAAGCTCAATCCTCAGCTCATCGACGAATTGCCCTTGCCCAGGCCGAAATACGAAATCTTCGTGTACTCACCGCGGGTCGAAGGCGTGCACCTACGGTTCGGCAACGTGGCCCGCGGCGGCCTGCGCTGGTCGGACCGGCGGGAGGACTTCCGCACCGAAATCCTGGGCCTGGTCAAGGCGCAGGCGGTGAAGAACGCCGTCATCGTCCCCGTCGGCGCCAAGGGCGGCTTCGTGCTCAAATCGCCGCCGGCGCTCACAGGTGACGCAGCCACCGATCGCGAGGCGCTGCGCAGCGAGGGCGTCGCCTGCTACCGGCTGTTCATCGCCGGCCTGCTCGACGTCACCGACAACGTCGAGACGGCCACCGGTGCCATCGTCCCGCCGGCACAGGTGGTGCGCCGCGACGGCGACGATGCCTACCTCGTCGTCGCCGCGGACAAGGGCACCGCCACGTTCTCCGACATCGCCAACGATGTCGCCAAGTCCTACGGCTTCTGGCTGGGCGACGCGTTCGCCTCGGGCGGCTCAGTGGGCTACGACCACAAGGCGATGGGCATCACCGCCAAGGGCGCCTGGGAGTCGGTCAAGCGGCACTTCCGGGAGATGGGGCATGACACCCAGACCCAGGACTTCACCGTCGTCGGCGTCGGTGACATGAGCGGTGACGTGTTCGGTAATGGCATGTTGCTGTCCAAGCACATTCGGCTCGTGGCGGCCTTTGACCACCGGCACATCTTCCTGGACCCGAATCCTGATTCGGCCCGGTCGTGGATCGAACGCGACCGGATGTTCCAGTTGCCCCGATCGAGTTGGGACGACTACGACAAGTCGCTCATCAGCGAGGGCGGCGGTGTCTACAGCCGTGAGCAGAAGTCGATCCCGATCAGCCCGCAGGTGCGCGAAGTGCTCGGCCTCGCCGCCGACGTCACCGAGCTCACGCCGCCGGCGCTGATGAAGTCGATCCTGCTGGCGCCCGTCGACCTGTTCTGGAACGGCGGTATCGGCACCTACATCAAGGCCGAGACCGAGTCGGACGCCGACGTCGGCGACCGGGCCAACGACGCCATCCGCGTCAACGGAAATCAGTTGCGTATCAAGGTGGTTGGCGAGGGCGGCAACCTCGGCGTGACGCAGCGCGGCCGCATCGAATTCGATCTCGCCGGCGGCCATATCAACACCGACGCGATGGACAACTCGGCGGGTGTGGACTGCTCGGACCACGAGGTGAACATCAAGATTCTGGTCGATGCCCTGGTCACGGCCGGCAAGGTCGCGGCCGCCGAGCGCACCGACCTGTTGATGTCGATGACCGACGAGGTCGGTCTTCTGGTGCTCGCCGACAACATCTCGCAGAACGACCTGATGGGCACCAGCCGCGCCAACGCCGCGAGTCTGCTTCCGGTGCACGCCAGTCAGATCCGCCATCTGTCGAAAGAACGTGGGCTGAACCGTGAGCTCGAGGCGCTGCCGTCGGACAAGGAGATCCGTCGGCGGATGGAAACCGGTCTGGGACTGACCTCGCCGGAGCTGGCCACCTTGATGGCGCACGTGAAGCTGGCGCTCAAGGAGGACGTGCTGGCCAGCGACCTGCCCGACCAGGAGGTGTTCGCCGGACGGCTGCCGAACTACTTCCCGGAGGAACTTCGGGACCGGTTCACCTCGGACATCCGGTCGCACCAGCTGCGCCGGGAGATCATCACCACGATGCTGGTGAACGACCTGGTCGACACCGCAGGCATCACCTACGCGTACCGGGTCTCCGAAGACGTCGGTGTAGGGCCGGTCGATGCGGTCCGCAGCTATGTCGCGGTGGACAAGATCTTCCGGGTCGGCGAGGTGTGGCGGAACATCCGGGCGGCCGGCCTGGCCGGCGTCCCGGTGGATGTCACCGACCGCATGACGCTGGACCTGCGCCGGCTGATCGACCGGGCCGGCCGTTGGCTGCTGAACTACCGGCCCCAGCCGCTGGCGGTCGGCGCCGAGGCCAACCGGTTCGCGGCGAAAGTCGAGGCACTCACCCCGCAGATGGCGCAGTGGCTGCGTGGCGACGACAAGGCCATCGCCGAGACCGATGCCGCCCAGTTCGTGGCCGCCGGTGTCTCGAAGGAGCTGGCCTACATGGTGGCCACCGGGCTGTACCAGTACAGCCTGCTGGACGTCATCGACATCGCCGACATCGCCGAGCGGGAGCCCGCCGAGGTGGCCGACACCTACTTCGCGCTGACCGACCACCTGGGCATCGACAACCTGCTCACCGCGGTGTCCGAGCTGACCCGCAACGATCGCTGGCATTCGTTGGCACGCTTGGCGATTCGCGACGACATCTACGGATCGATCCGGGCGCTGTGCATCGACGTGATGGCGGTCGGTGAGACCGATGAGACCGGCGAACAGAAGATTCACGAGTGGGCGTCGACCAACAGCTCGCGGGTCACGCGGGCCCGCCGGACGCTGACCGAGATCCTGGGCGACGAGGTGCGTGACCTGGCGACCCTGTCGGTGGCCGCCCGGCAGCTGCGCAGCATGACCACGCGAACGACGGGCACGGGCAATCAGGGATGATGGGCGGGTGACTGAACGCTTCACGACGCCGGTGCCGGTGCGCTGGTCGGACATCGACATGTATCAGCATGTCAACCACGCCACCATGGTGACCATCCTCGAGGAGGCGCGGGTTCCGTTTCTCACCGAGCCCTTCGCCGAGGACGTAGCCACCACCGGACTGCTGATCGCCGAAGTCAACGTGAAGTACAAGGACCAACTGCGCCTTGTCGATTCGCCGCTGCAGGTGACCATCTGGACCAATCGGCTGCGGGCCTGCGACTTCACGCTGGGGTATGAGGTGCGGTCGGCACAGGCCGATCCGGATTCCAAGCCGGCCGTGATCGGGGAGACCCAGCTGGCCACTTTCAACATCGAACGGCAGATGCTGGTGCGCATCGCCCCGCATCAGCGGGAGTATCTCCAGCGTTTTGCCCGATGACCGAACGCGGAGTCTGGCTCGCCGACACGGCGCAGGCAGAGAACCTGGGCACCTTCGTCGAGCGCGCGCTGCGCCTCGACGAGGCTGCGGTGGTGCGGCTGCGGGCGCGTGGTGAGGGTGTCATCGTCGCCTGGGCGGCAACGGGTTTCGAGGTGCTGGCCGCGCGGGTGGTGAGCGGCCGGGTGGCGCCGTCCGACCTGTGCGCCGGAGCGGATGCGCTCGGTCGCGAGCTGCCCGGGTCGGGCCGGATCGATCCGGGATTCTCGATGGACTCGGCCTGGCGTGGTGCGCTGCCGCCGGACAACGGCTTCAGCCACCTCGATGACGTGCCGGCCCACGCGGTGCTGGAGTTGTTTCAGCGTGGCGTCGAATTGGCGCGGGAACACAGCGGGCCGCAGGGCCCGCCGCCGTCGCTGCTGGACCAGGACGTCCTGCGGGTCAGCGCCGGCGACGTCGAGGTGGGGATCCCGATGCGCTGCGTATTCGCTTTGACCGCCATGGGTTTCGTGCCCGACCCGCTGCCGGAGAACGAGGTGGTCCGCGTCCGGGTCCATCCGACGTGGCTGCGCATCGACGCCCGGTTCGGTTCGGTGTACCGCCGCCGCGGTGGCCCGATCCTGTTGTCGCCCTAGGGGCCAAGCGCATCAGTGCTTGCGGACGACGCGTTCGGATCCGCCGGGCTTCCATACGGTGATGTCGAGGTGTCCGTCGCCCACCTCGACCGCCGACGCCCCGATCAGGTTGGCGCGGTAGCAGTGCTCGAATTCCTGGCCCCGGATGTCGAAGCCGGTCTGTTCGTACAGTGCCTCGGCGAACCGCCGATGCAGGGCCTTGTCCAGCACGTCCTCCACGACACCCCATAACTTCGCGTCGCCGTCGCTGACGTGGGTGTCGACCGTCGCGGTGTGCAGGCAGAAGCGTGGATCGCGGGCGAGGTCATCGAATTTCGTGGTGTGCGGCATACCCGAGAGCCACAGCTCGTCTTCGAAGAACCGCGGCTCCATGGGGCTGATCCGCGGGAATCCATCCGAGCGCAGCGTGCCCAGCATGCACAGGTTTCCGGTGGCGGTGTGCCGGCGGGCGAAGATGGCCGCGATCTGCGGTGCGACGTCCGCGAATTCTCTCCAGCTCGTCATGTTCGCGACGGTAGTCCCCGTCGCCGCGCCTGGAAACCCTCTGAGGGCCTCAGTCGGGGATGGTGGCGTACGCCCGGACGGGGAAGGTGCCGAAGCCTTCGACACGTGGCGGGACGGCGGTGAAGCGGGCGCCGCGGGCAGGCAGCGAAGCCAGGTTGGTGAGGTGTTCGACGACGTGAATCCCGTTGCCCAACAGCGCAGTATGGATGGGCCGCCGACCGGCCGCCGCCGGACTGGCGTCGTCGATGTTCACCGAGTCGATGCCGACCAGCGCCACTCCGCGGCGCACCAGGTGTTCGGTGGCGGCCTCGGACAGGAACGGTGCGTCGACGGCGTAGGCCTCGGTGCCGAAGTGCCGGTCCCAGCCGGTGTCGATCAGCACGGCACAGCCGGCCTCGATGTCCTCGGGCAACTCGGCGACGTCGACGGCCCGCGCCGCGACGTCCCGACGGTGGACGACGATCGTGGGCAGGTCCACCAAGGTGTTCAGGTCCAGGCCGGCCAGGTCGGCACCGTCCGCGTAGCGGTGAAACGGCGAGTCGATGTAGGTACCCGTGTTGCCGACCATGGTGATCGCGCCGATCGCGAACTCGGTGCCAGGGGCGTAGACGTCGCGGGACGCTTCACGGGTGAGGTGGGCGCTGATCGACGGGGCCGGCAGCCCGGGGTAGGTCACCATCCCCGCACGAATGGTGTGAGACAAATCGACGAGCATCGTGACTCCGTTCGGGTTGCCGGTCCCAGAGTCATGAACTCTAACGTTGTCAGCCGGCGGCAAGCGCGTCGTGCCAGGCCTTGGTGTCGGTGATCTGGGTCAGCGATGCGATCTTCCCGCCGCGGACGGTGATGTCGTGGACGAACGCGGCCACATAGCGGTGTCCGCTGGCCCGGCCACGGCCGCGGTAGTACCCGAGCACGATGACCCGATCCTCGCCCGCGGCGACGAACTCGTCTGGGTATGGCGCGGTTTCCCAGTGCGCGGAGGCGCCGCCCCAGACATCGCGCAACATCTGCTCGGGGCTGTGCACGGCTCCGCCGAGACCGAAGGGCATGCCCTCGCTGACCCGTCCGGTGAAGTCGGGATGCAGCAGGGCCGCCAAGCCTGCCCTGTCGTGCGAGGCGAAAGCGGCGTAGAGACGTTCGGCAACTTCAACGGTTGTGTCGGGTGTGCTCATATCCAGTTTCCTTTCGGTGTGCCAACCAAATTTATTAGAGAGAACACTCTAATAAATAGTAGAGCATACTCTCTAGATCATGGGTAGGGCTCCACAGCACAGCGCCGACGATTTCCTGGACGCGGCCGCACGCCTGTTCGCCGCCGGGGGAGTGCGGGCGTTGACGATGAACGCGGTGGCGCGCGAGGTAGGGGCCCCGAGCGGGTCGATCTACCATCGCTTTCCCGACCGGGCTGCATTGTTGGCCGCCTTGTGGTTCCGCACCACGGCGGGCTTTCAAAGCGGCTACCTGGAGGCCCTCGGGGATCACCCAACGCCCGACAGTGCGGTTCGCGCGGCAGTGTGGTTGGTCGACTGGTGCCGCGGTCACCTACCGGCGGCTGTCGTGCTGCAGGCCGGCGTTCGGGCATTCGAGCCCGACGGATGGAGCGAGGCCGCCCGCGCGGAATTGGCCACCGCTGAAGACGATTCGCGACAGCGCCTCGACGGTGCTGTTCGGGGCTTGGCGAAACAGACCGGACGGCCCGCGGATCAGATCGCCTTCGCCCTCCTGGATCTGCCATTGGCCGCCGTACGGCGGCACCTCCTCGCGGGTGAGCCGCCGCCGAAGCGGGTCACCACGCTGGTGAAGAGCATGGTGGGCCTGATCGTGGGTGGTGCTGAGCCCGGCTAGTGGCGCGCCATGGCTTCCGCGCCGGCGGCGGGCGCGGTCGGTGCGGGGGTCACGCGCTCCAGCACGGCACCGACCAGCTTCTCGGCCAAGTCGAACGAGAATGGCTGCGCCATAACGCGATTGATTCCCGGCGCGACGCGGTGCATGACGTAGCCCAGCCAGGCCTCCGCCCGCACCGGTACCACCGCGAGGTCGTAGCTGACCGCCCGCACCACGGCCCGGGCCACGAGATCAGGGCTCATCGGCGAGAACGGCAGCATCTCGGCGAACTCTTGTAGCTGTTTGGTCAGGCGCTGGGCCTGCGCGACGAGCGCGGGATCGACACCGACGGTCACAGCCCGATCCCCGATGTTCGTGTTGATGACGCCGGGGCAGATGGCGCTGACCCCGATGCCGTATGGCTTGAGCTCCAGGCGCAGGCATTCGCTCAGCATCTTGACCCCCGCCTTGGACACCGAGTACGGCGCCATGACCGGCGTCGGCGTGAACGCGGCCGCCGAGGCGATGTTGACGATATGACCGCCCCTGCCGCGCTCGGCCATCTGCGCACCGAACACCCGGCAGCCGTGCACCACACCCATCAGATTGATGCTGAGCTGCTTGTCCCAATCCGCGGCGGACAGTTTGAGGAACGGACCGCTGACGACGATGCCGGCGTTGTTGACGACGACGTCGGGCACGCCGTGCTCGGCACGCACGGCAGCGGCGAAAGCCTCCCAGGCGTCCGGATCGGTGACGTCCAGCTGCGCGGCCGACGCGCGGCGCCCGGCGCCTTTGATCATGGCGGCGGTCGCCTCCGCCGAGTCGACGTCGATATCGGAGACCACCACGTGCGCACCGCGTTTGGCGAAACGGATGGCGGTGGCACGCCCGATGCCGCTGCCCGCGCCCGTGACGACGACGAGCTGTGGTTCCAGATTGTTGATCTTCATCCGGCCTCCTTCGAGGTGGCTGCTAGTTGGTCGACGTTGTCGGTGCCCGTGCCATACCGATAGACGTCGAGGTTGTAATGACGGTTCTGCCAGTACATCTCGCCATGCGTCGTCGGCCGGAACGGTGAATCACCGTGGTAGTCGATGTAATACGTGTTGGACCCTGCGCAGGTCGGCGTGAACAGGACGTTGCGCGCCTGACGCTGGAGGCAGTGCTGGAAGTAGGCGTCGTGAATGTCCTGCCGGATCTCGACCTCCCGGGCGCCGCGCCGCTTGGCTTCGGCGATGGCGCGACTGAGATGTGCGGCAGTGGCCTCGATCATCCACAGATACGACCCGAGGACGAAACCGTAGGGCCCGGTGATCATGAACATGTTCGGGAAGCCGGGTACGGAGACACCCTGATAGGCCTGAAATCGATTGACCGCCCAGAACTCCGCGGCGTCGAGTCCGTCGCGGCCGACGACGGGGAAGGGCGGTACCGAATCCCTTTCCCACAGCTTGAATCCGGTCGCACAGATGAGGACGTCGACCTCGTGCTCGACGCCGTCGGCCGTCACCACACCGGTCGCGGTGATGCGCTCGATGGACTCGGTGACCAGGCTGACGTCACTGCGATTGAACGTCTTCAAGTAGTCGTTCGACATCGACGGCCGTTTGCAGCCCAGGCCGTAGCGTGGGATCAGCTTCTCGCGGGTCGCCGGATCGGTGATCTGGCTGCGCATCCACGCCCGCACAGGAGCCTCGGCGAGCTTGCGGGTGGCTTCGACCAGCCAGCTCGGGCCGGTGAGCATGCCGCCCATCCCGATCTCGGTCGCGACGGTCCCGACTGCGCGCAGCGCCGACCGCAATTGGCCGAACTCCAGCACCGTGCGGGCGATACCGTGAATCTGGCTGTCGGGCTTGGGAAATACCCAGATCGGGGTGCGCTGAAAGACGGTGAGGTGCGCCACCTCGTCGACGATCGCCGGCACGAGCTGAAGCGACGTCGCGCCCGTCCCGATCACCGCCACCCGTTTCCCGGCCAACGCGACATCGTGATCCCACAGCGCGGTGTGCATGAGCACCCCGCCGAAATCCTGCAGCCCGGGAATGTCCGGCAACTTCGGCCGTTCCAGCCCGCCGACCGCCATCACGATGTGGCGGCCGGTGATCTCGGATCCGCCGTCGGTGCGTAACCGCCACATGCTGTTGCGCTCGTCGAACGTCGCCCCGGTCACGGTGGTGCCCAGCCGCAACTTGTCGCGCAGGCCGTACTTGTCCACCATGTCGTCCGCGTAGTCCCGCAACTCACTGCCGGGAGCGAAGACCCGCGACCAGCCGCCGCGCTGCTCGTAGGAGAAGCTGTAGATGACAGACGGGATGTCTACTGCCACACCGGGATAGGTGTTCGCGTGCCAGGTGCCGCCGACGTGGTCCCATTTGTCGACGATGACGAAGTCGTGGATCCCCGTGCGGTACAGGGCGATACCGGCGCCGATGCCACCGAACCCGGCGCCGACGATCACCACTTCGTGATCGGGCGTGTGCCGCTCGGCTGTAGGTGGCGGTGCGACCTTCGTACTTGCGGTCATGTCCGTCCTCGGCTATCGGACGTAGTCGACGAGTTGGCCATCGGCGCCGAACAAGTCGTGCTGCCAGCGTTCGAGCAGCTCGTCGGTCGGCACATCGTCCGGATGGAAGCCGGGCCGCAGATACTCGGCAATCTCTGAGAGGATCCCGCGCACCAGGGGTCCGCGGAACACCCCGTAGGTCTGGCGGAGCACCTTGAACGGCCGCCACGCGGTCGGATCCAGCAGGATCGACAGCGCGACCGCGGCCGTGACGACCGGGATCGTCAGGAAGTACATGAACCACATGACCGCGATGCGGGTGCGCTCGGAACCGCCCACCGACTGGTAGACGTCGAAGGCGACGGACTTGTGCTCCAGCTCCTCCATCGCGTGCCAGTTCAGCAGCCGCCAGACCTCGGGATCGCCTGGGATCGCCTGGATTTCGTCGTTGGACAGCACTCGCGCGCCCAGGACTGCGGTGTAGTGCTCGGCGGCGGCCGTCATCGCCAGATGGACCTTCGCCGGGATCAGCTGCTCGATGCGCAGCACCACCTTCTCCCGAACGCTGGTCGGCGCGAACAACAAGAACCGCACCAGCGGATAGCCCATGTCGGCGAGCTGAGTGTTCAACTTGCGATGTTCCTGGCCGTGTACCGATTCCTGACCGATGAACCCGGCGACGCGCTTCTTGAGCACGGGGTCCGTGATCTGGTCGGAGAAGCGTCGAACAGACCGGATGAACGACTCCTCGCCGGGCGGGAATGAGCCGGACAGCACGGCCACCAGGTGGCTGAACACAATGTCGCCCTCGACGAAATGGCGGTGCAGGGGCTCGGGTTCGCCGAACCGGAACCGCATCCGGCGGACCTTGGGAAGAGCGACCCCATGCGGGGTGATCGGCTCAGCACTCATGATCGATTCCTTCCGTTGTCTCGGCTATTTGAGGTGGTCGACGAGGACGCCGTCGGCGCCGAAAAGGGTGTCCCGCCACTGCAGGGCCAGTGCGCTGGTATCGACATCGTCTGGATGGAACCCAGGCCGCAGGTAGACCGCGAGATCAGGCAGCAGGCCTTTGAATATCGGGCCGGTGAACAGCTCGTACGCTTCGCGGGCCAGGCGGTCGGGCCGGCGCCGTGCCACCGGATCAGACCCGATCGAGGCCGCCAGCGAAATCAGCGTCACCGGCAGGAGCAGGCCGCACACCGCGGCCATCACCGCGATGCGGGTGCGCTCGGTGCCGCCGACGGCGCGGTACACATCGAAGGCCACCGACTTGTGCTCGAGTTCTTCCAGCGCATGCCAATTCAGCAGGTGCCACACCTCGGCGTCGGCCGGGATCGATTGTAGCTCGTCGCTCGACAACACCCGCTCGGCCAGCACCGCGGTGTAGTGTTCGGCGGCCGCCGTCATCGCCAGATGTACGTGCGCGGGCAACCGGTCTTCGAGCCGTATCTGCCTGTCCTTCAACCCTTTTGAATCCCACCACGCGATGGGGTAGCCCATCGCGACCAGCTTCTCGTTGAGGTGCCGGTGTTCCTGTCCGTGCATGGATTCCTGGCCGATGAAGCCGGCGACCCGTTTCTTGAGGTCGGGATCGGTGATCCGGTCGGCGAATCGGCGGACCGACCGGATGAAACCTTCCTCGCCGGGAGGAAATGCCCCCGAGAGGCCGGCGACGAAATGGCTGAAGACCATGTCTCCGGCGACGAAATACTTTCGGTCAGGGTCCTCGCCGAAGCGGAAGCGGATTCGTCGGGTCCGGGGATAAAGCGGCCGGGAGTTCCGCTCCGACGTCATTGTCGGGTGTTGCCTGCTGCGTACGGCCATGCCGCCAGCCTTTCCTCGAACATTCAGTAACTAGTACCGCGAGTTCTAGTAGTTCGAAGTTACGACGGCATGCGCCATTGCGCAAGGGTTTTGGATAATGACGTTTTCTGAGCTGCCTGAGTGCAGGTCAGGACGACCGGCAACGGTTCAGTCGGCGGTGCCGAACAACGCCATCTGCTCGTCGGGTGCGATGACGACGCCGCGGGCAGTGGCGGCCGCCGACACCGCACCCCAGATCACGGGGGTCAGCTGCGCGGTGAGTTCGTCTTTGCTGATCGTCGGCTCGTTGAGCCACCGCAGCACACCGAGGGCGACCGCGCCGAGGATCGCATCGGCCGTGTACTCCAGGTGGTCGGCGTCGCCGCCGTGCATGCGCAGCATCGCGGCGAGGACTTCGGTCATGGCGCTGGACAGATTGCGGCCGTTCTCCAGCAGCTTGGTCCGGGAATGGTCGTCGCTGAAATGGGAACCGACCACGAACCGAAAGAGGTTGGGCCGCTCGTCCACCAGATCGATGTAGCCGGCCAGCGCAGAACGCACGAGCTCCAGTGCCGTCGCGGTGACGTGGAAGCACGGAATGACGCGCTGCACGATCAGCTCCTGCATGCGGTCACCGACGGCGGCGAACAACGTCTCCTTGTCGGTGAAGAAGCGGTACAGCTTCGGCCGTGGCACGCCGGCGGTTTTCACCACGTCGTCGATCGACAAGTCGGGCCCGTATTCGTCGATTGCCCGAAGGGTGGCCTCGATCAGCTCCTCCCGCACCGTCGCGCGGTGCGCCCGCCACCGGTCGGCGCGCGCGTCACCGGTCGGTGCGGACAATCGCACCGCAACACGGGTCGCGTCGACGGGCATGAACTAATCGTAAGTCAGCCAGGCGGCGGTGGCGGGTGGCATTCGGCCGCCGGGCAGCGGCCCGCTCGCGAGCACCACCTGGCCGGCGGGTAGGTCGACCGTGGTGCTGCCCGCATTCAGCAGGCAGACCAGGCCGTCCTCACACTGGAATGCCAACAGGTCCGGTGCGGTCGGTAGCCACCGCACCGAACGACCCAAAACCGTTCGGCCCCGGCGCAATTCGATGGCCCGCCGGAACAACGACAACGTCGACTCCGGGTCTGTGCACTGCGCGTCGACCGTCAACGGCCCCCAACCCGCGGGCATCGGCAACCAGGTATCCGCGGCAGCAGAGAATCCGTACGGCGCGGTGTCGCCGGACCAGGGCAGGGGCACCCGGCAGCCGTCGCGGCCTCGTTCGGTGTGGCCGGAACGCTCCCAGACCGGGTCCTGCAGGACATCGTCGGGCAGGTCGACGTTGGGTAGTCCGAGTTCCTCGCCGTTGTAGACGAATACCGCGCCGGGCAGCGCCAGCATCACCAGCGCCATCGCGCGGGCCCGGGAAAGTCCCTGTGCGCCATCACCGTAACGGCTCACCTCGCGTTCGACGTCGTGGTTGGACAGCGTCCAGGTGGGTGGCGAGTCGGCCAGCTCGGCGGCCGCCAGGGAATTCTCGATTGCCTCACGGACGGCGTGCGCGGTGAAATCGGCTCGTACCAAACGGAAATTGAAACCCAGATGCAGTTCGTCGGGGCGTAGGTACTTGGCGAAATCGGCATTGTCGAACACCCAGACCTCGCCCACGGTGGCCGCGTCGGGATAGTCGTCGAGCACCGTCCGGATGTCACGGTGAATGGCGTGCACGCCGTCGTTGTTGAAGCGTGGATCGTTCGACTCGGACGTCAGCATGGCGGTGTCAGATTCCGCGGCGCGATCGGCCATATCGGGCAGGTCGGCCGGTTTCGCCATCCCGTGCGCGACGTCGATCCGGAAGCCGGCGACGCCGCGGTCCAGCCAGAACCGCAGTGTCCGTTCCAGATCCGCGGCGATCTCCGGATTGTCCCAATTCAGGTCCGGCTGCGCGGCGTCGAACAGGTGCAGGTACCACTGGCCGGGCCGGCCGTCGGCCGCAGAAACCCGGGTCCACGCCGGACCGCCGAAAACCGATGTCCAATTGTTGGGCGGCAGATCGCCGTTCGGTCCACGGCCGTCCCGGAAGTGATAGCGGGCCCGCTCCGGACTGCCCGGACCTGCGGCCAGGGCCGCCTGGAACCACGGATGCGCGGAGCTGGTGTGGTTCGGGACCAGGTCCATCGTGACCTTGATGTCCACGGCCCGCGCGGCAGCGATCAACCGATCGAGCGCCGCCATCCCGCCGAACAGCGGATCGACGTCGCGGGGGTCGGCGACGTCGTACCCGTGATCGACCATGGGGGAGACCATCACCGGGTTGAGCCACAGCGCGTCGACGCCGAGCGACCGCAGGTAGTCCAGGTGCGCCGTCACACCATCGAGGTCGCCGACACCGTCACCGTCGCTGTCGGCGAACGATCGCGGGTAGAGCTGATAGAAGACCGCGCGTGACCACCACCGCGGCGCTGTCATCAGAACGCCGAGTTGACCATGTGCTGTGCGGCCATGTCGAAGTAGTCGAGCAGTGCCTGCCGGTGCGCGGCATCGATGGTGTCGGCGTCGATCGAGGCGAGCGCGGTGTGCATGCACCGCAGCCAGGCGTCGCGCTCGAGGAAGCCGATCCGGAACGGGGCGTGCCGCATCCGTAGCCGGGGGTGGCCGCGTTCCTGACCGTAGGTGCGGGGACCACCCCAGTACTGCTCGAGGAACATCCGCAGCCGGTGTTCGGCGCCGTCGAGGTCATCCTCCGGATACAGCGGGCGCAGGATCTCGTCGTCGCGGACCAGTTGATAGAACCGCGACACCAGGAGTTGGAAGGTCTGAGCTCCACCGACTTCGTCGTAGAACGACCGTTGCGCTTCGTCGTTGAACGACGGTTGGACATCAGTCACGGTTCCATTGTCTACCAGCCTGCAGCGGCGCTTCCGTCACCCGAAGTTCACCGGATCGTCCAGCTAACACGCCGGAATTCTCGTGCGATCTCTGCCGATCCATGGTGGACTGTCAACACGGAGGACGTATGTCGCAACGGAGAAAGGTCCGCGGCCACAGACTTCACAGCGCCGCGGTGGGTTTGCCTGTGCCGGGCACAGCACTGTCATCACCCCTGCACGCAGTCGAATCAAGTCCCTCTGAGGGATCAGTCGGCTCGCTCTGGGGCCGCCGCCGTGTCCTGCTGCTGAACTCGACCTACGAACCGCTGACCGCGCTGCCCATGCGTCGCGCCGTGATCATGGTGCTGTGCGGCAAAGCCGACGTGGTGCACGACGATCCGACGGGTCCTGTCATACATTCGGCGACCCGTGCGGTCGCCGTTCCGTCGGTAATCCGGCTGCGTAGTTATGTGCGGGTCCCGTATCGGGCCCGCATTCCCATGACCAGGGCCGCGCTGATGCACCGGGACCGGTTTCGTTGCGCGTATTGCGGCGGCAAGGCCGACACCGTCGACCATGTCGTGCCGCGCAGCCGCGGCGGCGAACATTCCTGGGAGAACTGCGTCGCGGCGTGTGGTCCGTGTAATCACCGCAAGGCCGACCGGCTGTTGACCGAACTCGGCTGGACGCTGCATGCGGCGCCGCTGCCGCCCAAAGGGCAGCACTGGCGGCTGCTGTCGGCGGTCAAAGAACTCGATCCGGCCTGGGTGCGCTACCTCGGCGAAGGCGCCGCCTGAAATCCGGCGGCGGAATGCCCCTGTCCTCAGCGTGAGCTGGTTGCGTACTGATACGGTTTGCGCGTGAGCATTGCACTTACTCATTCGCTGCTCGGTGGGGTGCCGTTGGCGCTGCTGCTGGTGCTTGGCGCGCTGTTCTTGTTGCGCAAGAGTCCGCATCCGGACACCTACAAGATGACCGACAAGTGGACCCACGCGCCGATCCTGTGGGCGGCCGAGGAACCTGCGGATCACGGCCACGGTGGCCATGACTCGCACCTGACTGTGGGAGGTGGCGCAAGTGGCAAGTGGTAGCCAGACCGAGGTCGCAAACATCGATCCGGCCAACCTGCCGTACGGCTACGCCGTCACGTACAGCGGCCGCATCTCCGGCGTCACCGAACCCGGTGAGCTGTCGGTGCACTACCCGTTCCCGGTCAAGGACCTAGTGTTCCTCGACGACGCCCTGAAGTACGGTTCGCGCGCTGCCGGCGCCCGTTTCGCCGTCTACATCGGTGACCTGGGTGCGGACACCGCCGCCACCGCACGTGAGGTGCTGGCCACCGTGCCGACGCCGAACAACGCGGTGCTGCTGGCCGTTTCGCCGAACCAAAAGGCCATCGAGGTCGTCTACGGCTCCGAGGTCCGCGGTCGCGGTATCGAAGAGGCCGCTCCGCTGGGAGTGTCCGCGGCGGCCGCGTCGTTCAAGCAGGGCAACCTGATGGACGGCCTGATCAGCGCGGTCCGCGTGCTGAGCGCCGGCGTCTCGCCCGCCTGATTTCTCTTCACCCTGCCGGGTGCGAACCATTGGTTCGCACCCGGCAGAGTGCTATCTGTGGCTGGTTCTCTCCACCGAGCTGCCGTACCACTGCTGCGGTTGGATGAACGTGTCTCGCTCCTTCGAAGCGCTCAATTGGATCGGGCCGCAGCGAGTTCCGGACGGACGGAGCGTTCGGCCAGTCCGATGGCCCATCTGATGGGGAGGCGGCCGGCGATGCGTGCCAGCAAGGCGTTTGTCGCACCGTCGACGATGTCGGAATGGTCGGACTCGAGTGCGCGAAGAGCGGCGCTGACGACTTGTTCTGGCGTACGCCGGGAGCCGAATGACGCGTCATCGCCGGCGACTTCGAAGAACTCGGTGTCGGTTGCACCCGGACTCACGGCCAATACCCGGACGCCGGTGCCGCGGGACTCGGACCACAAGGCGCGGGTGAAGGAGAGTACATATGCTTTTGTCGCGGCATATACCGCCATGTGAGGTACCGGCTGAAATGCGGCGGTACTCGCCACGTTGACCACGGCTCCCCGTCCGCGAGTGACCATGCCCGGTAACAAGATTGCTGTGAGCTCGGTCAATGCCGTCACGTTCACCGCGATCTGATTCGAGATGGCCCCGAGGTCGGCGCCGGCCAGGTCGCCATGGATTCCGAGGCCGGCGTTGTTGACCAGCGCGTCGACGACGATCGAACGCTGGGTGAGCATGTCCGCGATGCGTGACGCTGCGCCCGGGGTGCTGAGGTCCGCGGTGATGACTTCCACGCTGGTGCCGAACCGCTCGCGCAGCTCGTCAGCCAGTGTCTGCAGGAGTGCGTCCCGGCGAGCGATCAAGACCAGGTCGCCGCCGTCTGCGGCGATACGTGCCGCGAACGCTCGCCCGATACCCGACGACGCCCCGGTGACCAGCACCCGCTGCCGGTTGAAATATGCGCTCACCGTTGTCTCCTTAATTAAACCGACCCGTTGGTTTAATTAATAGCCCTATACTGGGCCGATGGCAACCCCACCTCGCAGCGCGCCGGCTCGTCGACCCGTCGGCCGCCCGGCCGGCCCGACCGAGCAGGGCGCTACGTCCCGCCAGCGAATCCTCGACGCGGCCGCCACTGTGTTCGCACACGTGGGCTACGACCGCGCGCGGATGGCGGATGTCGTCGAGGCGAGCGGAATGACCAAGGGCTCGGTCTACTTCCATTTCGAGAACAAGGAAGCACTGGCCGTCGCCGTGCTCACCGAGAAACACGCGCAATGGCTCGATCGAGTGCAGACGCGACTGGCGTCGGTGCCCGCCGGACGCGGACGACTCGAGGCGCTGCTACCTGCCATGCTGGAACTGCACCGCGCCGACCCGGATGCCTGGGTCATCTCGCGCCTGACGCAGAACCTCGCCGAGATGCCCGAGACGCGCACCCTCGCGACGGAACTGACCCGCAGTTGGATCGACACTGTCGCCAACATCGTCCGCGACGGCCAGTACAGCGACATGGACGTCACTGTCGACCCGGAGCTCCTCGCCACCGTCCTCGTCGGTGCCTTCGACGGCTTGAAGACAACTGTCGAGATGGTCAGCGACGACCGACATGCCGCCGACGCTCAGCTCGAAGCGGGCGGCGCTCTCCTGCTGACGATGATGCGGTCGGTAGTCCCGAACCGCCGAGCCTTGGCGGACTGACTATCCCTGCGCGGCGGCCGGGTAGCGCTTGCGCAGGCGGGCTTCATAGCCCGGCTGCAGCGCGGTGAGGCTGATGTCGCCGTCGTAGTGCGCCAGCACGCGCGGGTCCATCACCCGACGCCACAGTGGCGGGCAGATGGCCAGCAGCAGCATGGTGCCGTAACCGCCCGGTAGCTGCGGAGCCTCATCGGCATGGCACAGCGCCTGGTACCGACGCATCGGGTTGGCGTGGTGATCGGAGTGCCGCTGCAGGTGGAACAGGAACACATTGGCGATCACGGTGTTGCTGTTCCAGCTGTGACCGGCGCGCACGCGCTCGTAGCGGCCGTTCGGCAGCTTCTGCCGCCGCAGGCCGTAGTGCTCCAGGTAGTTGACGGTCTCCAGCAGGAAGATGCCGATGACGGCCTGACCGAACAGCCAGGGCAGTACGGTGACACCGAACCAGGCCACCAGGATGACGAACAGGACGACGGTCATCAGCCAGGCGTTGAGGACCTCGTTGTGCAGCGACCACTTGGATTTACGGATGCGGGCGAGGCGGTCGGACTCCAGCTGCCAGGCCGACCGCAGGCTGCCGATGACCGACCGCGCGATGAAGGCGTACAGGCTCTCGCCGAGCCGTGAGCTGGCGGGATCCTCCGGCGTGGCCACCCGCACGTGGTGGCCGCGGTTGTGCTCCACGAAGAAGTGGCCGTAGCAGGTCTGGGCCAGGGCGATCTTGCTGAGCCGGCGCTCGGACATGCCGCGCTTGTGGCCGAGCTCGTGGGCCGCGTTGATCGCGATGCCGCCGACCGTCCCGACCGCGGCCATGAGGCCCAGCTTGTCGACGAGCGACATGGTCACCCAGCCGCCGCCGGCCCACAGCCAGCACGCGAAGATCAGCGAGAGGTACTGCGCCGGCAGGAACAGGTGGGTGGCGATCCGGTAGAAGGGGTCGTCTTCCAGACGGCGCAGGTCTCCGGGAGTCGTCTCGGCCTCGGGGCCCACGATGTGGTCCAGCAGCGGGACCAAGCCGAACGTCAGCAGCGAGCCGGCCCACCAGAATGCGTCGACGCCCGTTAGCCACACCAGCAGCCAGGACAGGCCCACCATTCCGGGTGTGATGGGGCCAAGCAGCCACAGGTAGCGTTTGGGATCGCGCCATTTCGACTTCGGCGCTTCGGGTGCATCGGGCTCAGCGGGCGCGTGAGGCTGCGATGCCTCCTGGCCCGCGCGCAATGCCGACAACACCCCGTATTCGTACCCGCATTCGGCCGTTTGCGCAAATACGCAACGGTTGCCAGCGCCAGTTCTTGTCCGTTTTCTTAGCGTTATCCAGCAAATTGTCTGCAGGGTCAGGGCGCGGGGCCATTCCGCCGAATTGCCCGGCCGCGCTCCCGGCAGTGGGACACCGGTCGTCCGCCCGGCGTCGTCGGCGATAAACTTGCAGGTAGAGTGCTATACACGGATATGAGTGACCTGCGACATACCGGGCGTCGCGCGGGTTGGTCGACGCGCTGGAGGCCGGATCTCGCAGAGCGGCGGAAACCCTGCGGCATCGTGTAATTTTTGTGATGAATCCGTTATTCGGAACGTCGGGAGGCGGCCGGTTCGGGTTAGCTGGACGGTTAGGCGGAAGGACGATCTTGGCAGTGATGCAGGGCCGGCATCGACACATCCCGCGCTGCGGCGCGGCCCGTGCTGCCGACGCATGTCCTGTCGAGGCAGGCAACCGATGAGCCCGGTCAGCCGGCGCCAGTTTCTCGGCGGTGCGGCGGTGGTGGGCGTCGCGGGTGCGGCCGGTGTGGGCGTCCTCGTCGAACGATCGCGCGACCGCACCGAATCCCGGAAGCACTTCTCGGCCATCGTGATCGGCAGCGGCTACGGCGGCGGCGTCTCGGCGCTGCGGCTGGGGCAGGCCGGCATCGAGACGTTGGTCATCGAACAGGGCCGGCTGTGGGACAAGCCCGACGACGACGGCAAGCG
>NZ_JXST01000003.1 GCF_000878195.1 Mycolicibacterium llatzerense
CGGCCAGTCCTTTCAAGCCGCACCACCGGGCCGGCAAACAACCCACAAGCCTTACCCGACCCACCCGGGTCGCAGCACACCGTAACTGCCGTAACAGCTCGAAATAACTGCAACTACAAACTTAAGGCCAACCCGCATGACCCGCGACCCCGAATGGGCAGCCGCCTACGAACAGCTCGACGCCGCCGTCGCGACCCTCCACCAGCTCATGGAGTCCGGAGAACCGGAACCACCCGCAGTGCCAACCGATTACGTGCTCATCGTCGGAAGCATGTTCATCGACTCGGAAGGCGGCCGATGCGGCGTCACCAGATGGTTCCCGAAAGGCCGATCGCAACCCACCTACATCACCAAAGGCCTACTCCACGAAGTACTCGACGCGCTGGGATACCACAACACGGACGGCGACCGATGAGCCAGCACGTCCTCTACCGGTTCTTCGACGACAGCGACCGGCTCCTCTACGTCGGCATCACCAACGACCCCGAGAAGCGATTCACCAGCCACCGCAACGACAAGCCGTGGTGGCGCTACGTCACGACCATCAAGCTGCAGCGGTTCGAGACGCGCGGCCAGCTCGCCAGCGCCGAACTCGCAGCCATCACCACCGAGAAGCCCAAGTACAACGTCGCGAACGCCGGCGCCGAGCACACGCCGACGAAAACCAAAGCGCGAGTATCAGTCTCACCAGGATCGACAGCCAACGTATTCGCCACCGTCCAACCAGAAGAGGACACAACCCCGTATGGATGCATCAAGTGCATGGCCCCCGTCAAACGCCAGCGTGGCGGCACCGTCGTCTGCATCGAACCCAGCTGCGGATACGAGTCCGACTACCACACCTACATGCTCTTCGCCACACCCAAGTGGACTGGAAGCCGCTGACGTGCAACCCAATAGAAAGCCGCCCCAGCCGCCGACGCGTTGGCGCAAGAAGCCTTGGCCATGGCCCGGCGACTCGCGAGAAGACAAGGCCAAGCGCGTCGCCCGCTCCTACCGCGACCTCGCCGAGCGGCTCACTCACGGCCGCGTCGACAACCCCGGCGCCGAGCTCTACCTCCTCGACCAGTACTGGGCCGAGTACGACGTCCACTGGCAACACGAGGAACGCATCGACATCCTTGAAGACCGCGACGACGAGTGGATGCCAGCCCGCGACCTCGCCCACGCAGTGGACCGCGACCGCAAGGACATCTACAACTGGGCCCGCGCCGGCCACATCAAACAGCGAGCCGGCGCCGACGGCACACCCGAGTACCACGTGGGATCGGTCAAGGCCTACGTCGAGAAGCTCCGGCAACGCCGCAGCCGTAATCGCGCCGGCGAACCATACGAGTGAGAGTCCGAGAGACGGACGTATGCGAATCACCGCAGATCAGCGTGGATGACTGGACATCGCAGTACTTGTTAGTACGCTATGGGGCAAGCACCGCTGTGTCCCGACCCGGACACGGCGGTTTTTCTTTCCCGGGCCCGGCAGCGGGAAACGCACCACGGCCTTTGAGCGGGCCGGCGTCCAGCAGTCCACAAACCGCAGCTCAGCGGTGCAACGCTCGAAATGCGCGCGCATGGGCGGGACAGCTACTGTCGACCAAACCTCCGATAGGCGGTGATGCCAGATGCCACGAGCACCACGCCACTGCCCAGGCGACCGCGGCAACTGCGACAACCTCATCACCGGCAGCCAGCGCTACTGCGACGACCACGACCAACCATGGCAAGGTCGAACCACCGGCCAAGGCTCAACACGAGCCACCCGCAAGGCCCGCGAGGACTGCCTGGACAAGGCCAAGCGCCGCTGCCAGCTGAACCACCCTGGCTGCATCGGCCGGGCCACCGACGCGCACCATCTCGACGGCGTCGCAGCGACCGGACGCACCCGCGCCAAGGCCGTTGACCGCGGCCGACTCGTCGCCGCGTGCCGGCCATGCCACGACGTCGAGACCGCCAAGCAGTCGGCCGCCGCACGCGCAACGCTCTGACCTGCGGAAACACTCGCGACCCCAGGCTCTCCACCCTCCCCCGGGGGCCTCAGGTGGACACCGCTACGCACTGTGAAATCCGAGCTGTACGGATCCCGAACTTTTCGGCCCTGGGGCTGAATCGCGCGCTGACCAGCCGAAAGGCGTTGCCGCGCATCGTCTTTCCCGACATGGGAGCTGATCTGTCCTGACATAGGAGCCCGCCAATGCCACGCAGCCCGAAGGACCCGTCGCTGGTCGCCCGGCGCAACAAGACCAGTACCCGCGCGGTGCTCAAGCCGCAGGACGCCCCGACCATTCCTGAGCTGCCGAAGGGCAGGTGGCACGCCCAGGTGCAGGACTGGTGGAAGCGTGCCTGGTCGTCGCCGATGGTGCCGGAGTGGACCGAGTCGGACATCGACGCGCTGTACATGGCGGCCCGCCTGATGCAGATGTTCTGGCGGCAGAGCACCTCGCCGAACGAGTGCAAGGCGCTGGCCGCTGAGATTCGGCAGATTCTGTCGCAGTGCGGCTTGACGCCGATGTCGCGGCGGTCGCTGCAGTGGGAGATCGACCGCGGCGAGGCTGCGGCGGAGGCGACTGAGAAGCGGCGCGGCCGGTCGTCGGCGGGCTCAGAGAAGGCAGACGAGCCGACTCGGGAGGACCCGCGGACCGCGCGTCGGTTGTCTTCCGTCTCGTAGTCGCGCATGGACCTGATCGTTCCTCCGCTCGAGGAGGAGCCATACCCCACGCTGGGCGGTCAGGTCGGGAAGTTCCTCGAGGAGCGGGCCGTCTTCGGGCCCGGATCGCTGAAGGGCGAACCGCTTGTCCTGTCTGAGGATTCGTGGTTCTGCCTCTATCGGGCGTACGAGGTGTGGCCGAAGGGTCACCACCGCGAGGGTCGGCGGCGGTTTGACCGTGTCGCGTGGTCGATTCGCAAGGGCGCCGCCAAGACGGAGCTGATGGCGCTCATCACCTTCGCGGAGCTGCATCCGGAGTCGCCGGTGCGGTTCAACGGGTTCAACAAGGACGGCTCGCTGCGGCAGGGCCGGCCGGTGCGCAACCCGTACATCCCGCTGCTGGCCAACACCAAGGACCAGGTCGAAGAGCTGGCCTACGGCGCGCTGATGGTGATCTGCGAAGAGGGCATGGACCCCGAGCTGTTCGACATTGCGCTCGACCGGATCATCCGTAAGGACGAGCGGGGCCGCGCGGACGGCAAGGCCGTCCCGGTCGCCAACTCGCCCAACGCCGCTGACGGCGGCCGCACGACGTTCCAGGGTTTCGACGAGACGCACCGGCTGTACCTGCCGAACCACAAGGCCGCGGTGCAGACGATGGAGTCCAACCTCGGTAAGCGGTTCGAGGAGGACCCGTGGTCGTTCTCGACGACGACCGCCGGTGAGCCTGGCCAGAATTCGCAGGCCGAGGACGATCACTTCGAGGCCGAGGCAATCAAGCGCGGTGACGTTGAGCGGCCGTCGCTCTGCTACATCCACCGTCAGGCCGGCGACGGCTGGGACATGAAGAAGTTCGAGGACCGCTGCAAGGCGATCGTCGAGGCTTCGGGCCCGGAGCTGGCGGCGCGCACCGACGTCGAGGCGCTGGCCGCGCGCTGGGACCGGCCGAAGGCAGACAAGTCGTACTTGGAGCGGGTGTGGACGAACCGCTGGACCCAGCAGGGCGCGTCGGCGTTCAGCGTTCGCCGGTTCAAAGCGCTCGGGCTGCCGGGGGAGACCATCAAGCGCGGCGCGTTCGTGACGCTGGGCTTCGACGGTGCGCGGTTCCGTGACTCGACTGGCCTGGTTCTGACCGATGTCCGAAGTGGCATGCAGCAGAAGCTGTTTCTTGAAGAGAAGCCGCTCGATGCCGACGAGGACTGGGAAGTCGACGAGGCTCTGGTCGACGCTGCGGTGCGGCAGGCGTTCAAGAGCTACCGGGTGATGCTGTTTTACGCGGACCCGCCGTTCTGGAACTCGACAGTGGGCACCTGGTCGGCCCGCTATGGCGAGAGCAAGTACACGAAAAGGCCTATCGTTCAAGAGTTTTGGACTAGCAGGCAAGAGCGCATGATCCGGTCCATAGGCGCCTACCAGGACGCGATCGGGTCGGGTGCGTTGTCGCACAACGAGGACGACGAAGGCGACCTGGTGCGGCACGTCGGCAACGCCGGCAAGAAGCTGCTGAACCGGCAGGACGAGCGAGGCCAGTTCCTGTGGATCCTCGGGAAGCTGCACAGGGACCGGAAATTCGACCTGTGTATGGCGGCCATCTTGTCGTGGCAGGCCCGGATGGACGCATTGAAGTACCTGCCGAAGAAGCGGCCTGGTCGAGTTCAGAGAGTGAGGTGATCCGTGGCTACCCTGGCACCTGCTCAATGGTTCGACCGGCTGCAGGCACGGTTCACCGCGCCGACGGCGGAGAACTGGCAGGACAAGAACGATCGGCCGTGCGATCCCCAGCCGCGCAATGAGCAGCTCGACCTGTTGTGGTCGTATTTCAAGGGCGACCCGCCGCTGCCGCAGGTGGCCGACGAGTTCCAGGACATCTTCCGCGACCTGCTGCGCAAGGCCCGCTGCAACTACGCCGAGATGTGCGTTACCGCTGTCACAAACCGGATGGACCTGCTCGCGGTAGCGACCGGTGTCGACGACTCCGCGAACGGCGATGACCGCGCGGCCGAGCTGATGGAGGAATCGGGCTTCGCCGCCCAGATCAAGGACCTGCTCGACTACTTCTGCGCGATGGGCGAGGCCTACGCGATGGTGGTGCCGACTGCGGCCGGCCCGATCATTCACGCCATAGACCCGCGTCGCTGCGTCGGCATCGAGGACCCGGACAACCCGACGCGCCTGCGCGCGGTGCTGGTCAAGTCGTACGACGTCGAGGCCGACGAAGAGATCGCCCACCTGTTCCTCAAGGGCGAGAAGTGGACCCTGCGGCGCGACGGTAGCGAGTGGCAGCGCCTGTCGGACAAGCCCGAAGAGATCAAGGGTCTGGACGAGCTCGGCGGCATCCCGGTCGTCCGCTTCAAGAACAAGCACGGCCTCGGCGAGTACGAGGCGCACATCGACGTGCTCGACCGAATCATCGACGACACCCTGACGCGCCTCGTGATGACGAAGTTCCAGGCGTTCAAGCAGCGCGGCGTCAGCGGTGACGAGGACGAAGAGAACGAGTACGACACCGAGGAACCCGTCGTCGCCGACGGCGACCAGTCCAAGAAGCAGGTCACCGACTGGAACGAGGTCTTCAAGGCCGGACCGGGCGCGGTGTGGAAAGTACCTGCGGGATGGCAGTTCTGGGAAGGCAACCAGGCCGACATGGGCCCGCTGCTGCAGGCCAAACGCGACGACGTCAAGGAATTCGCCGCGGTCACGCACACGCCGCTGTACCTGATCACTCCGGATGACGCGAATGGCTCGGCGCAGGGCGCCGGTCTGCTGCGCGAGGCGTTGACGAGCAAGGTGCGTGACCGCCGGGCCCGGGTGATCCCTGGCCTGAAGTTGTTGTGGCGCATCGTGTTCGCGATGGACGGTGACGCCCAGCGTGGCAAGAAGATCAAGTTGCTGTGGGGTCCAATCGAATTCAATTCGCTGGCCGAGAAGGGATCGACGAGCGCGCAGGCTGGCAGTGTCCTGTCGCGCCGGAAGATTCTCGAAAAGGTGTGGGAGATGGACCCGAACGAGATCGAGGAGAACGAGCTCGAGCTGTCCGCGCAGGCGATACTTGACGGCACGCAGCCGTCACCGCCGACCCCGTCGGGTTCGGTGCCGCCGGTTGAGGGATCGCAGGTGACTCCAGTTGCCGCAGGCGCCGTCGCGTAGCGGCCTGACGCCGGCCCAGGCGTTTGAGCGGGCGCGGGCGGCTCGGTCGGCGCGGAAGCCGTCGGACCTGGCGCTGGGGATGGCGCAGCGAGCGTCGCTGTCCATCATCGGTACACGCGAACGCGCCGCGGCGAAGATGAAGAGCGTCCTGCGGTCGCTGCTCCTGCCGGTCGACCCGTACGACGGCGACCAGATCCGCGAATTCACGACTGCTGCCGCGCGGCAGCTCGGCGCGGCGCAGAAGGCCACAGCCATCGCGGCGGCGGCCGGCCAGGTCCAGATGCTGTCCACGATGGGCGTGCAGGTCAAAGCCCGCCCGTCCGCTCCGATCGACGTTCGGGCGCCTCGGGTGACCTTTACGGCCACCGGTGTCGATCTGGAGCCAGTGGGCGTCGCGGTGCACTACGCGGACCAGGACCCGGTTCACCTGTCGGCCGCCGACATGACGACTGTCGAAGTGCTGAACCGGCCGTTGCGGAAGATGCGGTACCTCGAGTCGCAGGGCGCGACCCGCGAACAGGCACTCCGAGCCGGGATCGTTCGCTTGGACTCCACGATCGACGCCAACCTGATGCTGTCTCAGCGGTTGGCCGAGGCCGAGGTCATCAACGCGGCCGCCAACCTGGACGGCAGCCCTGTCGTTGGGATGCGGCGCATCATCCACCCGGAGCTGTCGCTGACCGGAACGTGCGGTCTCTGCATCGCGGCGTCGGACCGGCTGTACACCGTGCGTGAGCTGCTGCCGATGCACCGGCTGTGCAAGTGCACGTCGGCGGCGGTGACCGAAGAATTCGACCCGGCCGACGAGCTCAACGCTGTGGACCTGCGGCGGCTGTACCGGGATGCCGGCGGGACGTCGCGCGCCCATCTGAAGCGGACTCGGTACAAGGAAGACGAGCACGGCGAACTCGGCCCGACGCTGAAGCCGGAGCGCACGTACAAGCCGCGCGGCAAGGCCTCAGCCGCGGGCGAGGCAGGCGGAACCGGCTCAGTGCTCGACGAGACACCGGCCGAGATCGCGCATCGCCAACTGCCGCTGTTCGAGGCCAACCTGGAGAAGTTGCGCGCCGACGGCCGGCCCGAGGACTCGGCGCAGGTCAAGTACCACAAAGAGCAAATCGCCAAGTACCGGGAGCGGATCGCCGCCGAAGCAGCATCTTCGGATGAGGGCACCCTGTCGTCCGGCGGAGCACAGCCGGTACAGAGTATGAAGACCGTTCAGTCGAAGCCCGAAACCGCTCCTGGCGCGCAACCGCCGAAACCGCCCACGCCGCCCGTTCCGCCTCGTCAAAATGGCGGTGTGGGGGACTCTGGGGATGGCGACTTCAAGGACCATCCGGACCTGTCGGAGGAAGACCGCGCCGAGGCCAGAGCCGCTGCTCAGGCGAAGCGCGCCGCCGCAGAAGCGGCGGAACCGGAAGTATCGGCGACCCTTTCCGCCGCGGTCGCAGCCAACGGTGGCCAGCTGGACCGATTCGATAGCCGACTCAAGGAAGAGTCGTCGCTGTACCGCAAGATTCAAGACATCATTGCTGATAACGATGTCGACGCCGACGCCGCGAGCACGTGGATCAGGGACTCACTCCGCTACACAGCGGTCGTCGAGGAGCGGGGCTACTGGGGCGCCGGCAACCGTATCGGTGCAGCACTCGAGGAAGCCGGATATCGGCGCGCCAAGGTCACTCTCGGGTGGAATCGAGAAGGCTATCGAGGCCGGAACGACACCTTTGTCACCCCGGAAGGCCAGGAATTCGAGGTCCAGATTCATACGGCGGCGTCCCTGCATGCCGCTGAAGTGACTCACGGATTGTACGAAGAGGAACGTCTTCCGACGACGTCGGCGGAACGAAAAGCCCAGCTCAGCGCCGAGCAGTATGCGATCTTTGCCTCAGTTCCCGCTCCAGATGACGTCGTGTGGCTAGACTGAAATTCTCCCGCAGACCTATAGCGTTGTTATAGGAGAAAGGGGCAGAGGTAATGCGATTCTTCACTGACGGGCACACCGTCATCCGCGTCAACACCGACGCCCGACTCAGCGAGCGCCAAAAGTTCCTGGACGCCAAGGCCGAGACCTTCCAATTCCGGAAGCGCGTTTGGGCTGAAAAGCCAGGACTCACGCAAAAGATCGCCTTCACCGGTGACTGGCAGGAATGCAGCGAAGACGAGGCCTACGCAGTCCTCGAGAGTAGCGGCGCCAAGATTCGCATGCCCGCCTAACAAGAACCGCACAGAAGCCCCGTAGATCGCCCGATCTGCGGGGTTTTTTCGTGCCCTGAATCTTCCGCCGTTCGGCGGTTGACCCGTCATGGGTTCCTTTCCCGACAGGGAGTTTGTTGTGACATTTCCAGCCACAGGCCAGCCGATCACCAATCCGCCGGCCGCCAATCCGCCGGTCACCTCGCCGGCAGTTCCGACACCGACTGATCCGCCGGCGCCGACTCCGCCGCCCGACAGGGGCTTCCCGGAGAACACGCCGATCGCGGACATGACGGCCGAGCAGCAGGCCGCCTACTGGAAGTTCCACGACCGCCGAAAGAGCGACACGCTCCGGGCGTACAACGGGATCACTCCAGAGCAGGCATTGGCCTTTCAGACGCGCAACGCCGAGCTCGAGCGTGCGCAGATGTCGGCCGCCGACCAGGCGCTGGCAGCTGCCAGGGATGAGGCCACCGCTGCGGCCAGCTCGGCCGCGGCTGCCCAGTGGGCTCCGCAGTTGATGGAGTCGATCGTCAGTCAGTTCGTGACCGACGAGGAGGCGCGGCCAGCCGTCATGGCAGGCCTCAACCCGATGTCGTTCGTCAAGGACGGGAAGTTCGACAAGGACGCGCTTGTCACGCATCTGACCGGACTCGCCACCGCATTCGGCGGCGGGGTGACGCCACCTGCAGGCGCCGGAACCCAACAGCAGGAACAACCCAGACAGTGGGGCCAATCAGGAGAACGCCCGCCGGCGCGATCGGCGAGCGACGAAGGACTGGCCGAGGCCAAACGGCGCGGCTACATCAAGGACTAGGAGGGATACACCATGTCGTCTGACATCAGCGTTCGCTCCAGCAATTACCAGGTCGAGGACCGGTCGTGGCTCGTTGGGCAGCACGGCGCGGACGTCACTCCTGGTGTGATGCTGGACGTTTCGAAGTTCACCAAGGCCACGCACTTCCCGAACGGCTTCATCCCATCGGGCACCGCGCTGGGCAAGGTCACCGCGACGGGCCTGTACGGCCCGTACGACAACGCCGCCAACGACGGCCGCGAGGTCTGCGCCGGCTTGCTGTTCAGCTCCCTGCGGGCCGTCGACCAGGTCGGAAACAACCTGGCCAAGGTCGGCGGCGCCCGCTTCATCCACGGCGCGGTCAACGCGGCGAAGCTCCCCGCCAACTCGGGGATCGACGCCGCAGGCAAGACCGACCTGCCCCTGATCATCTGGCTCTGAAAGGAGGACTGAACCATGGCAATCGTTTTCGATGGTCCGATTTCCCCGGACGCTCTCACCACGTTCATCCGCAACGTGCCCGTCGAGTCCAGCCTGGCGCTGGTCAACATGTTCCCGACGCGGTACTTCGAAACCAACCGCATCGACTGGGCCGAGTTCGTCAAGACGAACCGCACCGCGGCCTACCGGTCCTACGACGGAACGATCCACGTGTCGTCTCGGGACGCCGGGTCGGGCAAGTGGGTCGAACTGCTGCCGTTCTCGGACTCGCTGAACAAGGGCGAGTACGAGCGCATCGCCGAGCAGATCGCACTGCTGGGCGGTACGAACAAGGCGGCTCAGACTCGGGCGGCCTACAACGACGCTGAGCGGCTCGTTGGCACCATGAACAACCGGCGCGAGCTCGCGTGGGGTGACGTTCTCACCGATGGCAAGCTGACCATCAACGAGAACAACTTCAGCGGCGAGGCGGACTACGGTGTCCCGGCCAACCAGATCGTCGCCCCGGCGACTCTGTGGTCGAACCACGCCGCCGCGACGCCGCTGCAGGACCTCGATGCGTGGCAGGAAGTCCGGATCGCCAACGGCTACGGCCGGGCGGCCCAGATGCTCATGTCTCGTGTCGTGGTCGGCCACCTGCGCCGCAACGCCGAGATCATCAACGCGGTCTACGGCGCGACGGCCGGACGCACCATGGTCACCGTCGACGAGCTGAACAACCTGCTCTCGGCCAACGACCTGCCCACGGTGATGACCCCGTACGACACGTCGCTGAGCGTGGAGGGCACCACCACCCGCGTCCTGTCCCAGGACCGGGTCTGCCTTCTGCCGGCCAACCTGGGCGACCTCGGCTTCTTCGCTTACGGCCTGTCGGCCACCGCGCTGGAGATCGTGCGCTCCAACAAGGCCGAGATGACCTTCGGCAGTGCCTCGGGCATCGTCGGCGTCGTCGAGAAGATCGGCCCGCCCTACCGCGAGTTCACGTTCGTCGACGCGGTCGGCATGCCGATCCTGACGAACGCCGGCCTCCTGACCGTCGCGGACGTGCTCTGATGGCGGCGCTCGCAGCGCACGTGGCGCTGTTCGACAAGAAGGGCGAGTTGCACACCTTCGGGCCGGGCGAGGTGCCCCCGGCATGGGCGGCCAAGAAGATCACCAACCCGAAGGCGTGGGGTGGTGATCCGCCGGTCGCCGAGGAGCCCGACGAGAGTGGCAAGGACGCCGAGATCGAGGAGCTGAAGGCCGAGCTCGCTCGTCTGCAGGCTGCTTCGGCTGCGGGTGCCGGCGCCGATGTCCAGAGCTCCGGTGCAGGGCAGGGCAGTGGCAGCGTCGAACCGCCGCCTCCGCTGGCTGGACCCGGTTCCGGTCGCGACCTGTGGGCTGCGTACGCCGCGCAGTTCCCCGGCAAGGTCGAGGTCGCCGAGGATGACAAGCGCGACGACATTGTCGCCAAGCTGCGGGACGCGAGCATCCCGGTCGAATGACCGCTCCCGCGTCTCCTGCTGACGGCAAGTTCGTCACCAGCGATGCAGTGGTGGCCCGGCTCGGTAAGACCCCTTCGCCGAGTCGGGTCACCACGATCAAATGGCGGATCCTCGACGTCGAGAACGAACTGATGGGCGAGGTGCCCTCACTTCGTGACATCGACCTCGCGTCAACCGATCCCGCGGTGAAGGTCCGCATAGGCCGTGTCCGCACGCTCGTCATCGACAAGGTGCTCGAGTTGCACCACAACCCGGACGGCGCGTCGGCGAAGAGCCAGGAGATGGACGGGATCATCGCCTCCCGGACGTACCGCGCCGGCACGGGCCCGGGCATCAGCTTCACCGAGGAAGAGCTGAACAGGGTGCGGCTGAAGAAGCCACGTCGGCCGAAGCTCGGCACGTACGGCGCCAAGCCGTGGATGGTTCCGTGATCGAGATCGTCGACGGGGAAACCGTTTCGGTGACGCGCATCAAGCGCGCCAACGGATCCGATACCCCGACGCCGATGCCCGACGTCGACGACACCGCCTTCGGGCAGGCCCACGTCGTCGAAGAGGAGGCCATGGGCGGCCGGCGCACGGTCATCGTGCGCAAGTGGTTCTGCTACCGCGGCGCGGATGTTCAAGGCGGAGACCGCATCACCCGCGAAAACGGCGAGGTCTACTCGATCATCGACGGTCCGTTCGCCGACAACGATCACCCGCTCACCGGCGACGACTTGGACGTCATGTGGTTCCAGTTGAAGAGGGTCAACACCCCTCGTGGATGACATCGACATCCCGAAGCCGAACCCGGCGCTCGCGCAGATTCTGTTGTCCGGACAGATGCAGAACGTGGTGCGCAGCGTCACCGAGCTCGCCAAGACGAAGTACCAGGCCATCGTCGCGAAGCGATCCGGGAAGCTCGCCGCGTCGGCGCGAGTCCGGCTGCACATCGGCGGACACAACAACGACCGCTGGGTTGGCACCCTGACTGTCGGCGAAGGCACGGCGCACGGCCTGGCGCACGAGTTCGGCCACAAGTCCCGACGCGACACCAACACCGGCGCATTCGTCGCCCGATCGGCCAAGCGCCGCAAGGGCCTGAAAACCACCAAATCCCCAGGCGCAAAGGACCTGAAGAAGGTCCTCCGATCGATGAGGGACTGATGACCACTCTCTGGCTGCCCGACTGGTACACCCCCGGCCTGGCGCCGGCGGAGGACGCGGTGAAGTCACTGTTCCAACCACTGTTCCCGACCGGCTTCGAAGGTGCCGTCGACGTCATCAACGAGCTGCCAGACGGAGTACTCGACACAGGATGGTTCGGCCGGCTGCTGTACATCGCCCGGTCGGGCGGCGGCGCCAACGTCCGTCGCGACCAGGCCCCGGTGCAGATCGCCGCGATCACCACGAGCCGCACCGACTCACTCCGGCTGAACGGATTCGTCCGCGACATCCTCGTGCCCCTGGACGACAACGTCGAGGTCGAGCTGTCGGGCGACGGCCGCATCATGACCATCGTCGGCGTCGAAGAAATCACTGGGCCAGAAGAGATTCCGGGCCAGGAGTACGACGAACGCATCATCCCGTCGACGTACCTGTTCACGTTCGACAACCCGCTGTCCACACCGGATTACAGCGACCACCTCGGCCTGTAGCGCCGACAGAGTTCCAAGCCCCGTCCGACCCGGCCGGGGCCTTTTTTATGCCCGCCGGGCGGACAAGAGAAGGAGAAGGAAATGCCCCCTATCCCGAATTCGATCAAGGCGTTCAAGGGGTCTCGCAAGGCCCTGCAGATCGCGCCGCTGGACATGGCCGTGTGCGTCGGCCGTGCGGACCGGGTGGCTGCGTTCACCCGAAACATCGAGGGCCCCACCGGCGAGGTGGTGATCCCGTCCGGCATCAACGGTGTCGGCTACATCACCAAGGACTCGGCCATCGGCGTGAAGTTCGACATCAGCTCGAACAACATCGAGTCCGCCGGTGAAGGCCTGCCGACCCGCATCATCATCGACAAGCAGTCCATCGCAGTCGATTTCGAGATGCGGCAGACCGGCCGCCAGGCGCTGGAGCTCCAGTTCTCCGGCGACTACGGCAACCTGACACGATCGGCGCACGGTGGCGTCCACGCACCGATCGCGACGGTTCCGGACAACTTCGACTACCGCACGGTGCTGCTCGGCAAGGACTCCTACAAGACCCTGCCGATCTTCTTCGGCTACGTCCTGAACCGGACCCAGGTGTCCGGCGTGGACAACCAGAAGTGGTCGCAGAACAACACCCTGCTCTGGCATCCCACGCTGACCACCGTCGCCGACGATGACGACCCGGACAACCTCGGTGAGTTCTTCATCTTCGGTCCCGGATTCGAACTGTGCTCGGCCGAGAACGACACCGGCTTCACTCCGCCGACCACCGACTGGATCGCTGTCCTGCCGCAGGACCCGACGATCTCGCTGGCCGCCGGCGGCACGCTGCAGCTCAAGGCCGAGGACAACCACGGCGCCGACCGCACCGCGGCCGCGACCTGGGTGTCCGCTACGCCGGCCAAGGCCACCGTCAGCTCGACCGGCAAGGTCACCCCGGTCGCGACCGGCACGACCGACATCACCGCCACCTACGGCGGCAAGTCCGACACCATCACCGTCACGGTGGCCGCGTAGGTGTCCGACTTCTAGTCCTGGCGGGTGCGTGCCGGGCTGGACACGCACCCGCCAGCCACCAATTCCAGCCCACCCCAGCCCATTCCAGCCTGAAAGGTCCAGTTGCCATGTCTGAATCCAAGACCGCCAAGCCGAAGTCCGGACGCTTCTACGAGATCCGCAAGCAGCTCGGCGACAAGCCGTATGAGCTGACCGAGGACATCAGCATCAAGCCGATGGACATCGCCCGCCGCAACGTGTGGCGCAAGGCCAGTTACGAGTCGCTCACCGCGAACATCCGCGATGCGATCAGCGTCGACCGCGGCGTCGTTCCCGATTACGTGGACTACCACGAGCAGATCGAGCGCGCCCTGTTGGGCGACCAGTACGACGAGGTCAAAGCGCTGTTCGCCGACGACGCCCGCGCGTGGGACCTGTTCCTCAACGAGCTGCGCGACTTCAACAAGGTCGACGGCACCGCCCTCGAAACCGCCGCCGAAAACAAGGACGCAGAGGGAAACGGCAACGCGACGCCCGAGTCGTCGCAGTAGTCAACTCCCACTGGCGCGCAATACAACTCGACTTTCAGGAAGTACTCCACGTCAACGCACTGGAGTACTTCCTGGAGTCACCAGGGCGGACCTGGGAACAGTTCCTCGAGTTCTTCGACGACCTGTGTGAGCGGCAGGGCACCGAGCTATGGGCGAAAGCCCAGACCGACCCGGACATGCTCGAACGGATGCGGTCACTGACTGCCGAGCAGATCGCCGAACTCAAGGTCGAAACCGAAGAACCGCACCGCGGCTACACGCCGATGGTCCGGGAGCTTCGGAACGTCGCCGACCAACTCATAAGCCTGCGAGCGCAACTCGGACGCATGCAGGCCCGAGACGTCTCGTACATGCCGCGGCCGCAGATGGTCGGCGACGTCATCAACGAACGCCAGACAGACCTCGTCCGGAGCGAACTGGACGACCTCATCGAAGAAGCACACGCGAACGCGGAGCGCTTGGGACTCAACTGAATTGGAGGTGGTTTAGTGGCGACATACGACGCCGGTGATGCCTCCATCAATGTCCGCCCGTCACTGAGTGGGTTCACCACCGAGCTCAGGGCCGAACTGCAGAAGATCAACGCCTCCATGGGCGTGGAGATTCGGCCGGACCTCAGCGGATTCCGCGATGAGCTGAGAACCAAGCTCGAGGCGATTCAGGCGACGGTCGGCGTCGGCATCGACGCAGACCTCGCCACGGCCCGTGCGCATCTGGCTGAGTGGCGGCAGCTGGAAGAGTCTCGGCCGCTGACGATTCCGGTTCACGTGGATACCACGGTGGCATCTGCTCAGTTGGCGACGTGGCGGGAAACGCACTCGCATCACACGATTCACGTCACCACGACGGGCCTCGGTGCACTCGGTGGTGGTGGCGGCGGCGGTGGTGGTGGGCTGTCGGCCCTGAAGCTGAATCTTGGTGCACTCTCAGTCGGCAGCCTCCCGGCAATCGCCACTGCACTGGCCCAGGTCGCCGGTTCCCTGCAGCAGGTCGCCCAGGCGGGCCTGGCGGTGCCGGGCATCATGGGCGGCGCGGCAGCGTCCATCGGCACGCTCGTCGTCGGCCTGTCCGGCGTCAAGGACGCATACGACGCGGTTACGAAGGCCTCCGAGTCCGCCGGTGAAGACCAGGCCGCCCAGGCGAAGGCCGCAACCTCGGCACACCAGCAGCTGCGCAACGCCGTCGTCGATGATGCCCAGGCACACAAGGATTTGTCGCAGGCCTACCAGGATGCCAAGCAGCGCCTGACGGACCTGAACATCGAGCAGCGCGGCGGCGTGATCTCCGAAGCGCAGGCGATCAACGACGCCAAGAAGGCGCGGCGTGACCTGGCTCAGGGCCGGTTCAAGGACGCACTCGATTTCCAGGATGCGCAGCTGCGCGTCGCGGCGGCCGACCAGCGGGTCGTCGAGTCGCACCAGCGCAACATCAACCTGCAGCAGAAGGTTTCGCAGGAGAACGCCAAGGGCGTTGAGCAGTCCGATGAGGTTGTGTCGGCGAAAGAGCGCGTCGTCCGCGCTGATCAGCAGGTGGCGAACTCTCAGCAGGCTGTCGCTGACGCGTCGACAAAGGCGTCCGCCGCGGAGAAAGCCGCCGCGCAGGAGATGGCGAAGCTGTCGCCGAACGCCCAAGCATTCCTGAAGACGGTCATCGCGCTCAAGCCGGAGTTCTCCGCGCTGAAGAACACCGTGCAGGACAACATGTTCGCCGGCCTCTCGGACGGTTTGAAGAACCTGGTTTCGGCTGACCTTCCCAACCTGAAGCAGGGCATGGGCGGGATCGCGACGGCGTGGAACCAGAACATCAAGCAGCTCTTCACCTCGCTCGGTTCCGACCAGTCGCGCGGGTTGCTCGACCGCATCCTCGGGAACACCGCGGAGGCGCAGGAGCGGTTTACCAAGGCGATCGACCCAATCATTCACGCTCTCGGGACGCTGACTGCTGGTTCGTCGGATGCGTTGCCGCGCTTGGCTGATGGGATTGGCAAGGTCGCTGAGCGGTTCGATCGCTTCATCACCGCGGCAGATTCCGACGGCAGCCTTCAGCGGTGGATCAACGAGGGCCTCACCGCGATGACGAATCTCGGTAACACGGTCCTGAATCTGGTGACGAGCTTCACCGCGGTCACGAAGGCCGCCGGCGGCGGCGCGGGATTGCTCGGCACCGTCGAGCAGCTGACCGGACGAATGTCCGCGTTCCTGAACTCTGACGAGGGCCAGGAGAAGCTGAAGAACTTCTTCCGCGAAGGCAAAGAACAGCTCGAAAAGTGGTGGGGCGTACTGCAAAAGGTTCCCGGTGCGCTCCAAGGTCTCTACGAGGGCGCGAAGGCATGGACTGATGTGCTGCTGCCGCCGCTGAAGGACATCACCGGTTTCCTGAAGGACCATCCGACTCTCGTGAAGACGGTCGCCGAGGCGTTTTTGGCTTGGAAGACAGTCGAATTCGCGGGTGGAATCCTCGGCCAGCTCGGCAGAATTTCCGGTGCGATCGGCACGAAGGGCAACAAGGGCAGCCTGCTCGGCAAGATCGCGCTGATGGCTGCCGCGCTTGGCGCGCTGGACGCTCTCACCGGCGATGACAACGGCGGCGATCCGAACAATCCGACGAACCCCAACCCTCAGAAGACGGCCAACAACGTACTGGCCGGCGCGGGCGCCGGGGCATGGTTCGGTCCCTGGGGCGCGGCCGTGGGTGCCGCGGGCGGGGCAGTGAAGGGCGTCTACGACGACGCCACCAGGGAGAAGACACCGCAGGAAAAGCAGCAAGAGGCCGAGATTCCCGGCCTCATCAACTCGCTGCCCAAGGGTGCCGACGGCAAGCCCATGGACCCGCGCGAAATGGCCAACCTGTACGCGATTCAGACGCTCGCCGACCAGGGCGACCTGCGTATGAAGTGGGTCCTGGAGGGCCACTCGGACTACGTCCGAATCAAGCGGTACGCGTGGCTCGGGCAGCACCCCGAGGTGGCTAACGAAGGATTCAAACCACCCCAGGGATATGCCACGGGCGGACCCACTCCATCCGGCAAGGGTGACGGGCCCACGGGCGGCTTCATCTCCGAGCTGCACTCCGACGAGTTCGTCGCCAACCGGCGCGGCCGGACCGTCCTCGGCGACGAGTTCCTGCACGCCGCGAACATGGGCGTCGTCGACATCGGCCGGCTCCCCGGATTCGAGCCGGGCGGCTACATCGACCCCAACGGCAACGCCATTCACTCAGGTACTGGTGCGGCTCCAGGGCCCGCAGATGGTGGCGCGTCACCAGTCGGCGGCGGCGGACTGCCGGGCATCGCGAACTCGTTCCTTGGTGGACTCGGCGTCCCTCTGGGCGGTCTGTTCGGCGGCCAGCAATCAGCGGGCGCCACCCCGGCCGGTGGAGCAGGGCTCGCGGGCCTGTTCGCTGCCGGTGACGATTCGCAGAAGCAAGACGCGTGGATGCAACAGACCGGCGATTGGCTCGGAACCTGGGCAGGATCGACACTCGCAAAGTTCGGCGGCGAGCTGTACACGGGAGCACTCCGGTTCTTCGGGCTCGAGAACTCGATCCTGTCGCCGTCGAACCAGTGGTTCCAGGCAGGGGTGAAGAGCCTCGGCATCTTCAACAACAACGCCGGCGGCGCGTACGGCGATCAGCAGCTCGGCACCGAGTACAAGACGCTCGCCGACGGCACGGTCCTGCCTCTGACGACCTACGGCACGTCAGGTACCCCGAACAGCACTGGCAGCAATGTGCTGAACCAACTCTCGCAGGCCAGCAGCCTCGGTGGCGCGAACGTCAGCTACACGCCGGAATTCCTTGCGTCGAAGGGCATCGCGCCGCTTTTCGCCCGAACGCTGGACAAGGATGGCAACTCAGTCGCTCAGATCCCTTCGTGGGCAACTCAGTTGGCCGGAGCATTCGGGCTGTCCGCGACGTCGCACTCGGACTCCACGTTGCACGGCAACAAGACTGGCGGTTGGGCGTTCGACTTCTCCGGCAAGCCGGAGGACGAGCAGCGGTTCGCCGACTTCATCCAGTCGAACCTATCCGGGCAGACGCTGCAGGCGATCTGGCAGAACCCAGGCACCGGCCAGCAGCTCGGTATCGCGGGTGGCCAGACGCTCGGCCGCGACCAGTACTACACCACGAAAGGCGGCGCGTACGCCGACCACACGGACCATGTCCATTGGGCCACCGACGTCGCGCCGAACCTGTGGGACGCCAACGGAAAGTCCCTCGTTCCGGGCGTACCGAACATGGCGGGCGCCCCCGCACAGGCTGGATCCGCGGCCTCGGACATCGGGATCGGAAACACCGCGTCGTGGTTCGCCTCTCTGGCCAAGTCGAGCGGAGCGGCTCCGGGAACATTGCCCAGTGGGGTGTCCGGCGGCGGCCGCGGCGCTGGCCTCAACCTGGCCCTGGCAGCCCAGGGCAGGAAGGCCGGCAAGACCGGCGGTGCGGAGCGTTGGCGCCCCGCTGTTCGGGCTGCGCTCGCCAAGTACGGGCCGCTGTTCGGCATCTCGAACTACGCGGCGTGGGAAGACGCCATGGTCCGCCAGATTCAGACGGAGTCGAACGGAGACCCGTCCGCGGACAACCCGAACGACAGCAACGGCAACGGCGGCAGTCAGCACGTCTCTGGCATCGCGCAGTTCCTGAAGTCGACCTTCGACTCGAACAACATCACGGGCGGCAGCTACACCGACCCGTACGCGCAGATCGCGGCGATGATCCCGTACGTCGCCCGCAAGTACGGCATGAACGCGATCGGCGGCCCGAATTTCATCGGTGAAGGCCACGGCTACTCGGACGGCGGTGTCTTGCCCGGATATTCACCGGGGAAAGACAACATGTCGGTGCCGATGTCCGGCGGCGAGGGAGTGCTCATCCCCGAAGCTGTACGTGGGCTCGGCGGCCCGGCAGCGGTGTACGCCATCAACTCGCAGTTCCGTTCGGGATTGTCCCGCAAGGGCTATGCGGATGGCGGCGTGTATCCGCTGGGCTACCAGCCGCCAAAGCCGGTTGTTCCGCAGCTGCCCGAGGTTCGGAAGCTAGACCCGGGTCGCGGCGCTGCCCAGGTCCCGTCGGCACCGGTCACGCCGCTGCCGGCACCCGTCGCGACGGCGCCGACGCCAGCACCAACTCCGCCGCCGGCGCCCGCTGGTGCTGACCAAGGCCCGGCGCCCGACCAGCAGAAGCCGACGCAGCCGGTCATCGCCGGTGCGCCGTCATCGCAGTCCCACCTGCTTCCCGCGGTGCAGAAGGGCATCACCGAGGGCGCGTCGACGCTCGGAAACATCGCGGCGACCGCGGCGTCCATGGGTGCTGGCGCTGCCGGTGGCGCGGGCGGTGCCGGTGCGGGAACCCTGATCCAGGGCATGTTCAACCTGGGCGGCAAGGCCGTCTCGGGTGCGGCGAATGTGTTCGCCTCCGCGCTGGTCGGAAACCTCGGCGACAACACGACCGCCGGCGCGTACGGGGCCCCGGTCCTGTCGACGCCGCCTCAGCCAGCTCAACCGATCGACAACCGAACGATGTTCGGCGACGTCCAGGTCGGCGACCCCCGCCAATTCGTCGAGGAGATGGCCCTGTACGAGCAGCAGCGCAGCCAAGCCCAAGAGGGCTACGTCCGATGAGCCAGTACCTGACCTTAGACATCATCAAGGGAGACCCCTCGAACCCAGAGTTCTTCTTCCGCGTGATGGGCCCTGGCCGCGGCCAGCAAGGCGTGATCCTGTCGCCCAAGTGCGCCGGACTCTGGGACCTTCCCGTCGAAACACGTTGGGTTACCAACGCATTCGGCCAGCGCTACCAGGACTACCGGTTCAAGAAGCGCACGTTCCCGCTGACGTTCCTGGCATATCACCGCGACAAGTACGCGTGGGCGGACATCGCGGCTCAGCTCGGTTGGGCGTTCGACTACGACACCGAAACCCGGCTTCGCTTCACCGGACCTGACGGTGTCCGAGACCTGTTCGTGCGCAAGGAGAACCAGTCGACGGCGTTCTCCGCCATGCAATGGGAGTCGCGGGAGCCGTTCCTGACCGGGCAGTCCTCGGAACAGTTCGTGCTGTCGGCGGAGCTGCCGTTCTACGTCGGCAAGCCGCAGACCCAGGAGTTCCACACCGAGTCGGCATACGCGTGGTTCCCGTTCGACTTCATCAACGAGGGCGACGTACCCGTCTGGCCCAGTTGGACTCTCACGCACGACGCGGACTGGGAGGTCCCAGACTGCTCGTGGGGTTCGGGGATGCTGGGCCGCGCGATCGAGGATGCCGGGCGCATCGTGCCGATCCCGGCAACCGACATCCGCGACGGCGGCCAGGTCTACGACTCCGACCCGCGCCAGATGACAGCAGTGTCGGAGAACGACACCCTGGTGCAGGGCCGGTGGAAAGGCCAGGACCTGCGCTACCCGGTGATCGCCGGCCTGCGGGACCAGGCGACCGTCCGATTCACCAACAACGTGAACCCTGATGGGGCGCATTGCCGTTTGACGATCCCGCAGTGGTACTCGCGGCCGTTCTCCCGGCCGAAGGTGGCCGCCAGGTGATCGACGGGACCGCGCTGCTCGACAGCATCGAACGCAACGTCGACCAGGTCCGTGCGAAGCATTCGATGTTCCGGTTGCAGCAGAACGACATTGAGCTGTGGATCAACCCGCCGGACGGTTCGCCGGGCGCGGAGTTCCTGGGCCGGATCGCTGGCCAGTCGGTGGTCAAGCAGTCGTGGCCGACGCGCAAGAACATCTCCTCGCAGGGCTATGTCGAGGTCCCGACCGATCACGTGATCGCTCGCTACGTGATGGGGCTTCCGAACAACAAGGAAGCACTCAAGAACGTCCTGATCACCGTGTCGCGGTATGACGGCAAGTGGCGCTGGTCGGGGCTGCTTCGGTACTGGAAGCTGCAGCGGCGCAACGGAATTCTGTCATTCGTCATGTACTTCAATGACGATCTGCAGTACCTCCAGTTCATGTTGGTGCCGCCCAACCCTGCGCTGCCAATTCCCCTCTTCCAATTCCCGCGCGAATTCTTCCTCTACGCGCCGCTCAAGTGGGCAATCAGCATGACCATTTTGGCCAATCTGATTCGGATCGAGGGTCACCCCTTCACGCTGCCTGACGACCCGTTCGACCTCGCGCAATGGGGAACGCTGTTCGACTGGACGCAATGGCAAGCCCACGTCAAGGCGTCGCCGTGGCTCCTCGATGACTCCACGCTCTGGGGCCCGATCGCCAGCCGGATGAACGCCGCCGACGTCACCTTCGCGGACGCGCTCGACGACGCGCAAATGGTGATCACCTACCGCCGCATCCTCACCGCGAAAGGTGAACGGCCCGAAGGCCTCATGGTCAGCACCGTCGCCAACGGCGCGCTGGTGTTCGAGGTCGTCGACCGCTCGGGATTCCACGCCTTCGGCGGTACGTTCCTGGACGGCACTATCGCGGCCGGCATGTTCCGCACCGCGGTCACCTACGCCGACGGCTACTTCGAGGACGTCCTCAACGTCGTCGCTGACGACGAGACCCTGGCCCCGGACGCCTACTACCAGAAGGGCTGGGCGGGCACCTTCGCGGTGATGCCATGGATCTGCATCAACGACGACCAATGGCACAGTTTCGACTCTGAATTGTCCTGGGGGCCAGCGGGTCCGGTGTCAGTGGTCGTCGGTGGCGACAACCCGACCGCCGACGCCATCGCGCGCCTGATCATCGAATCAGTGGGCAACCTGCTCGGCTACTTCCTGCTCGGCGGATTCTCCAGCCTGGGCGACATCGCCGCCGACGTCATCATGCCGTTCCTCGTCGGCACCATCGCCGCGTGGCTCGAATGGAAGAACGTCGGCCGCGCAAGGCAATTGGGCTGGATGCACCTGTGGGAGATGTACCAGTCCGGCGCCGAGAACAACGCCTGGTCGCTCTCGGCGGAAGCCGCGATCCGCGGCGCCTTTACCGCGACGAAAGCCCAGACGGGGCACCGCATCAAGCTCGACGGCTCGCACTGGATCATCCCCGGATACCACTGCCAGATCGGCGACCGCGTGGCCTCCACGCACTCCGAGCTGCTGAAGAACGGCATCGAAGTGATGTTCGTCGACCAGCTCGAAGAGATGACGCTCGACGAGGACAACAGCGCCGGCAGGCCACTGACCTGGGACATGACCATCGGCCTGAACAAGGCCGCCATGACGCAGGGCGAGCGCAATGCCCGCACCCTCAAGAAGGTTCTGGCCACGGTCCAGAACATCGGAGTCCACCTGATCTCCTGATGAAACAGATTGCGAGCCAACGTGTCTGATGATGTAGTCCAGATATCCGACCGGGAAACCACCATCGCCAAGATCATGGATGCCCTGTCGGCGCTGAAGACGGGCCGACGTGACGAGACGATGGGCCTGCCAGCTCCCATGCGGCGCGCTGCTGCCGAAGGCCTCGTCGATCTCGGGCTCCGATACGTCGAGGCACTCGCGACGCAGCGGATCGTCATGCCGGAGAAGTCCTGGCTCGGCGCCCACGCGATGCCGTCCGTGGAGACCATCGACCCAGAAAGCCGGGCCTCAATGGAGGCCGCTCTGGAGGCGTGGAACCCAGAGCTCGCTGCGGCGGTCCGGGCGGCGGAGACCGACGAGCAGAAGGCGGCGCTGCTGGCCCAGCTCCAGCCAGAGGTCGCCGCGACCCTGGCCAAGTCGATGGACATGGACGCAGCCGCTTCAGTGATTCGAGCCGAGGGCAAGGCCGAAGCCGCAGCCCAGCGGGAACAACGCGAAATGGAAGAACGGGGGGAATAGATGCTCGGATCCAAGACGCGCCTCGACACACTGCTCCTGTCGGAGGGCCAGACCTGGGTGGCGGTGTTCTTCCCGCAGGCCGGCGCCAGCTTCCCCGATGGGACGACCTGCGAATGCACGATCACCGACGCGGCCGGCGGCGTGCTCGCGACGTGGAACGCCTCGTCGATCACCGCGACGCGGATCGACTTCTTCGTCGGCACGGCAGACTCCGACGTGATCCCGCACGGTGCCTACTACCGGGTGACCGCGCACTACCCGGCGATCGGTCCGCGACCGGCGATCGACGACAACCTGTCTCGCGGCTCCGTGGTGCGCGACGACAACCCGACGCCCCTGGCCGCGCCGCGCTCGACCAACATCGCACTGTCGTTCTTCGACGACATGTCCGGCCCGGGCATCGATCCGAACTGGGTGAAGATCAAGGGCAGCCTGAAGATCTACGGCAACGGCCCGTCGCTGCCGAATGGCATGTCCGCGGACTTCACGTTCTTCGATGTCGCGGCGGCACGGTACCGGGCGCAGACCAACCAGGACGCTGTAAAGGTCGAGGTATCAACGGTTCTCGGTGACTTCGGCGGTGACGGCAAGTCCACGGTCATCGTCTGCTCGAACCAGCAGATGACCTCGTGGGTTGGGTTCCAGTTCGCGTACTCGGGACTGTCCGCCAATCGATACGTGCACATCATTCGGGGGACCGGCCCGGACAGCGCGGTGGTCATGGAGTCGAACGGCAACACGGTTCACAACAACGACCGCTACACCTGCATGTACGACCCGCTCGCCGATAAGTACCTGATGTACAAGGGAACTGACTTCAGTACCCCGATTGTCGAGTGGGTTGACGAGGCGCACGAGGTGCCGCACGGCAACGGCTACCGGTACCCGGCACTGCACTTCAAGTCCGGGCTGCTGTCCACCGGCGTGAAGCTGTCCGGCTGGGCCGTCAAGGACAACTAGGTGACAACACCTTCGGGGCCGGGCGGATTCGACAACCTGCCCGCACGGTTTGGCATCTCGCCCAACCCGCTCGCGGGTGACACTCCGGCTGCGCTGATCGGGCGCACCCGGGAGTTCATCGAGGCCAAGCTGAAGGCCCAGTACGTCGGCGGTGGTACCTCGGTGTGGGCGCTCGGCCAGGGCACGCCACTTCAGGTCGCATCCAACGTGCTGAACGCGGTGTTCAAGGCGATCCTCGGGGCGCTGGACCCCCACAACCTGCCAACCCCAGAGCAGGTCTGGCAGACGATTACCGACGTTTTCCTGGCTCCGCTGAACTGGCTGCACAACATTCCGATTGGCGCGATTTCCGCGTCGACGCCGAACATGTTGGCGGACTTCATCAATGCCGACTCGCTCGTCGGCGACACCACGTGGGTGTACGACGCTGCAGTCAAGCCAGCCGGCGCGGCCGGGTCGGCCCGCACCGTGCTCGACGGGACCGTCCACGAGCTGATCTCCGAACGCATCCTGCTCGACGTCGGCCGCAAGGTCGACGCCTCGGTGAAGATCAAGTACTCGGGGGTCACCTCTCCGAGCAGTTCGCCGATCAGATTGTCGTGGATCGGGTGGAACGGCGACGATGAGGTGGCCGGCGGCGACTTTGCGATTCACCAGCCGGCGGGCGCGGCGCTGGACTGGACCACGCTGAGCGGGTCAATCACGCGGTTGGAATCGGACCCGTGGGACCGGGTGTCGATCGTCCTGAAGACCACGGCCGGCGCGACCGCCGGCACGGTGTGGTTCGCCGCCGCCCGGGGTACCAAGCCCGACAAGCTGCCGAAGAACCTCGTCGACGGCCTGGAATCCGCACTAGCCGCAGCGGGGCAGACGATCCGCGACGCGATCTGCAATGCGCTCGGCTTCGGCGGCACCGGCCACACAGACGCCGATGTCATCCACGCTCTGACCAACATTCCGCAGGCCGCGGTGGATGGGCTGAACGGCCTGGCGAGCAACGTCACCAACTTCTTCGACGGGGTGTACAAAGCCCTCACCGGCAACGACGGGTCGGGTTCCTACGTCGACCCCGTCAACCAGCTCCAGTACCTCGCTGACACGGTTTCCGGTCACTCCCAAGCGATCTCGGAACTTCAGGCCGCGAACAACGGCGAGGGCAACGGCGGTCTGTCGTTCACCGACAACTTCTCCACACCGTCCACAGGCGGGCCTCCCGCTGGCTGGACTGCTCGGTCGACCAACGGCAACACGACCTACGTCGACACCCACGAGGGCAAAGCCCAGTGGTACAACTCCGGCAATAACAACCCGGCGCTGATGTGGCAGCGGACCGATCCCACTACCGCCAAAACCCTTACGCAGTACCAGAAGATCGTGGCGACGGCCACCACACCGACGGCGGGCACCAACGCCCAGAACCGCGTGTACGGACGTATGTCCCCCGACGGCACACACTACGTGGTCGGCTACATCACCAACTCCACGGTCTACCTGGCGTACGCCGCAGGCGGCGCTGAGACGGTGTTCGACTCAGGTCCGATGCCGAACAAGGTGTCATTCGCCAACGGCCGGCAACTGGTGCTGGAGTGCGGCACCAACGAAGGCCCGAACGAGTACGCGCTCTCGATGGGCGAGGTCAACCTGGTCCAGCACCTCGACTCGGCCCACGCCGCTACCGATGCGACGAACTTCGCGACACGGGGTCTGTCGGAACAGCCTCTCGGCTGGGCGGTCGGCTGGAAGCCCGGGTTCAACAACTTCAGCCAGTGGCAACGGCCTGCGTCGCTGTCGAGTGTGTCGGTCTCGGACAACATCCCAGTGGACATCCAAGGCCACGGGTTTCGGGTGTATCGCGAAACCACCAGCGCCTCTTCGGCTTTCGCGGTGAGCACGACTCGCCTGGCTCAGTTCTACGACACGATCGACTACATCAGCCCCGGAAGCGCCTGGGGAACAACGGGATACACGATTCCGAAGTCGGGCATGTGGTCGTTCACCTGGCGCAACCTCAAGGCCGGCACGACCAACTTCACCGCGATGACGCTTGGCCTGACGATCAACGGGTTCTCCAAAACCATCGGAGGCTCGTGGCGAGACACCACGACGGTGCAAGACACGGTGCAGTTCTACTGCAAGAAGGGCGACGTGGTCGACGTCTATGTCTCGATTCTGGTGGGCACAGCCAACATGATCGGTGACTCGGCAGGCATCAGCTCGTACTTCTCCGGCGCGCTGATGTCCGGGTAATGCAAGTGAGGATTCAATGCTGATACCAACTCTGCCGCAATTTGATACGACGGTTGGCGACTGATGGCAGCCGTTCGTACGGGCTGGTGGACACGTAACACCCTGCCGTGGGTGAAGCGTTCCGCATCGTTTGGTCTGTCGGTGACGCCGTCGCTGGGGATCGGCGCCGCGGCCGGAACACCGGCAGGCGCGGTCGGCCTGGCGGTCAGTCCGTCCGTTGGGATGGTCGGTGCTGGCCACCACACGGCCGGATTCGGCCTGGCCGTTTCGATCGGTCTGGGAATGGCGGCCGCCGGAAAGTCCGTCGCTGACTTCGGCATCAGCGTCACCCCGCAACTGGGGGCCTCGGCCGGTAACCGCACTCCGGCGTCAGTCGGTCTTGTTGTGGTGCCGTCGCTGGGCATGGAGATAGCGGCCGTGAACCCGGGCACACCGTTCTCGTTTGGTCTGTCGGTGACGCCGTCCCTGGGGATGGCGGCAGCGGAGCGGTACGCCGCGGCCTTCGGGCTGGCGGTGACACCGGAGCTGGCGATTGGTACGGGCGCCATGCCTGCTTCAGTTGGGCTGGCGGTGACACCGGCACTCGGGATGGACGGTGGCAGCCGTAACCCCGCATCGTTTGGTCTGTCGGTGACGCCGTCCCTGGGGATGGCGGCAGCGGAGCGGTACGCCGCAGCCTTCGGGCTGGCGGTGACACCGGCACTCGGGGTCGCCGGCGAGGCGCGCTACCCCGGCGGGGTCGGCTTGTCGGTCACGCCGTCGATGGGCATGGCAGCCAAGGCCACGATGACCTATTCGTCGTTCCCCTCCGTTCCGTCGGGAACCATCAACGTCGCACTCAACTCCGGCGCTGGCTCGGCGCAGGCGTCGTCGAACACATTGCAGGAAGCCAACTGCACCGCATCGAACGCGACCTACCGATCAGCCGCAGTCCTTCCCGAATCGATGGCCACCGACCTGTTCTGGGTCGAAGTGACAGTCGGCGCGCTGAGCGCCGCGGCCGGCGACCGCAACACCGGCGCCGGCGCATTCTCGGCCGACGGAACCGTCGGCGTGGTGACACTCTGGCCCGCGTCCAGCAACACCGCGACCATCTACTCCTGGAAGAGCGGCACGCTCACGCAGCAGGCGTCGCTAGGCAGCCAAGCTGCCAACACCGGCGCGAAAATCCGCCTAGTGCCATCGGTTTCCGCTGGCGTCGTGACCTGGACGGCGTGGCTCAACGGCGTACCTACAGCGCTCACGTGGCCAGACACAGGTCACCTGATTGACCTGCCTGGCCGGCACCCCGCCGCGGGATTCCGGCGCGCCTACAACTTCGGGCAATACCCGTCGCGCGGCATCTCTGCGCTCACCGCCGCAGACATCTGAGTTCACCTCACCCATCAACGTCTGCCATGCCGAAAACGGCTGGCACGCAACCAAAGTAAAGGAGACTGACATGGGACTTCCCAACGCCACTCACCAGGCAGCAGCCGACGGCATCAAGGCGCTCGGCGCATACGTCGCAGTGTTCACCGGCGCCGGCGGAGGAACCACCGGCGCGAACGAAGCCTCCGGCGGGAGCTACGCCCGCAAGCAGACCACCTGGAACAGCGGCACCACCGGAATCGTCAACGGCACCACCCAGAACATCGCCGTTCCCGCGGGCACCTACACCGAAGGCGGCATCTTCTCCGCCCTCACCGCCGGCAACTTCGTCGGATCGGTCGCGTTCGATGCCGGCAACGTCGTCGTCTCCGGAGCTGGCGCATCCATCGACGTGACCCCGCGAATCAACGCCTAACCGTAAGGGAGACAACACATGTACGACGTACGAACCGATCACAAGATCGTCGCATTCGATTCCGAGCTGATGCGGCTGTTCAACTGCGCGGACGGCACGGTCATCGTCACCGCCACCCGCGCTGACGGCAGTTGGACCGTGCACGCCGACGGCGTCGACGACGTCACCGCTGCGGACCGGCCGACGGCGATCACGGCCATGACCGAGCAGGCGCTGGCCGCGCTGCCGGGCGCCGGCTATTCGACGACCGTCCCGTACGGACTCGCCGATCTGCCGTAGGCGGACCGGTCGAGAGTCAGGAGAACGCGTTGACCGAGAAGCTATTGCCCTACGACCGCGCCATCGTGCCGCAGGAGACTGGCTACTGGTGTGGTCCGGCCGCGACGCAGGTGGTGCTGAATTCGCGCGGGATCGCGCTATCCGAGGCCGAGCTGGCCCGGCAGATCGGCACTACGGTCAACGGCACCGACTACGTCGGGCTGATCGAGCGGGTGCTGGACAACATCACCCCTGACGCCCGGTACACCTCGGTGTACATCGAGAATGATCCGGCCACGTATGACCAGCGTAAAGACCTGTGGCTGAACGTCGTTCGTTCGATCGATGCCGGGTACGGCGTGGTCATGAACTGGGTCGCGCCGCCGTCGAATTACCCCCGCGGCGTGAAGGGCTCCCAGTCGCCGGCGTACCGCGGCGGAACGGTCTTCCACTACGTCGCGTGCATGGGTTACGACGACACCCCGGGCGCTCGGGCTCTGTGGATCGCTGACAGCGGATTCCCGCCGTTCGGCTACTGGATCAGCTTCGACCAGGTGGCCAGCCTGATCCCGCCGAAGGGCTACAGCTACGCCGACCAGATCGGCGTGCAGCCTTCAACCCCGGAGCTGCAGGCGGTGCAGGTGTTCGCGCAGCTGATGTCGCCGACCACACTCACCACCGATCGGTTGGCCGAGCTGCTGCCGGCGTACAGCCAGTGCCTCGACGAATGCGATTGCGAGACAGCGCTTCGTATCGCGATGCACGGTGCGCAGATCGGCCACGAGTCCGTCGGCCTGCGCTACTTCGTCGAGTTGTGGGGTCCGACCGCCGACCAGGCTGGGTACGAGGGGCGGATCGACCTCGGGAACGCGCGGCCCGGCGACGGGTACCGCTTCCGTGGCCGCGGCCCGATTCAGGTAACCGGACGGCGGAACTACACCGCGCTGTCGCGCTGGGCGTACGGCGAGGGCCTGGTGCCGTCGCCGACGTTCTTCGTCGACGACCCCGACCAGCTGTCCAGCGACACATACGGATTCGTCGGCGTCACCTGGTACTGGACGACCCAGCGTCCGATGAACGGCGCTGCCGACGCCCGCGACATCGTCCAGGCAACGCAGTACGTCAACGGCGGCCAGAACGGCATCGCCGACCGCACCAACCGCTACCAGCACGCGCTCTCACTGGGCGACCAACTGCTGCAACTGCTCGATCAGGGAGACGAACTCATGGGCGTGGACGTGGAACGGCTCAACAAGGCCGTCGACAAGATTCTCGGCGGCGGCCAGATGCCGGCGCAGTGGCCATCGCGCGGGATGTTCGGCCCCGCAGCCGAACCCGCCGGAGGCGTCGACGACACCGTCGGCATGCTGCTCAACACGGACGGCAACGCCTGGAACATGGTCATGATCGTCGGCGCACTGATCGGCGTCGAACGCGACGTCCAGGCCATCAAGGACAACGCTGCCGGCAAGTTCCCGAAGGGCAGCTACGTCGAGAGCGATCCGTGGCTGAAGGCCCGGGCGCAGGAGTTCGCACAGAAGCTGCTGCCGCTGTGCGGTCTGCTGACCGCCGATGCGCTCAAGCCCGGCCGGACGCAGGGCGCGTGATGGCCGAGATCGACAAGAGTCTCCCCGGCCGCGTGACCGCACGTACCCAGCACGTCACGGCGCGGTACTTCCTCGACGGAAGCCACCGGATGGTGGTAGTGACGGACACTGGACCGTTCTTCGACGAGGTCATAGAAGCGGTGGCTGCACTTCGTGACGAAGTGACCCGCTGATGTCCCGCCATCTCGCCGTGGTGTTCCGCGGCACCGGCGGCATCATCGGCCAGGACTACGTCAGCCGCGTCTGCCAAGGCACAGCCGACCTCGTTGAGGAGTTCAACCCTGTTTGGCCCGCGACGATGGGTGGCCTGCCGGTGGGCGCCGCCGGGAGCCTGGGCGACAAGTCGATGCAGCGGTCCGTCAACGTCGCGGTCGCCGACGCCAAGGGGCTGATCGACGCGAAGCTCGCCGAGCGGCCCAACCGCATGGTGGTCGTCGGCGGGTATTCAGCGGGTGCGGTCGTCGCCGCGAAGGTCCGCCAATGGCTGCTGCAGAGGTACCCGCAGAACTACCTGTGCTCCTACAGCTTCGGCGACCCGACCCGGCCCGTCGGCGGCTGCTACTACGGCGGCAACCCGGCCCCGGGTCGCGGGATCAGCTCGTGGCGGTTCGGCGACGTCACTGACTGGCGGCATTGCTGGCTGGCCAACCCGGGCGACATGTACACCTCAGTGCCGGACAACCACACCGGCGACATCATGCAGACCGCGTACGACATGGTCACCAACTTCGAGCTCACCGACCCGATCGGCACGGCGACGGCCATCGCGGCGAAGGTGCCCGAGATCGTCACCGAAGCGCTCACCGACCCGCTCGCCGCATTCCAGGCGATCGGCATCGCCGGGGGATTCGTCGCGACCAACCCGCCGACCTTGCCGCACATCACCTACGAGTTCGCCGAGGCGTGGCCCGGCCAGACGTACCTCGGTCTGGCAATCCAGCACGTCCGTGACTGGTCCAGCCGGGCCATCGCCGCATAGCGAACGCAATTTCAGCTCAAACCTGCCGTACAGCCCCGCAGGCCACCTGACCTGAGGGTTTCTCTTGCACTCGAAAGGCGAACCATGCTGCCAATCCCGCAGAATGACAACGTCCGGCTGGCCATCCACGCGCTCTGCCTCCTGACGATCTTCGTCGGGGTCGTGGTGCTCGTCGCCCTGGACCAGATCGACCCGCAGTCGGGCCTCACGTGGATCGTGACTGCGGCCGGCGTCATCTCGCCGGCATTGTCGGCGGCGAAGCTGATCCAGGACCGGCGGAGCGGCGACGGCCAGTGAATTGGGCAAACCCGGAGGTCTTGGACAAGCTCGGCACCGCCAGCCTGGCCGTCTTCGTCTGCGGCCTGTTCATCGTCGCGCTGGTGCGCGGGTGGATCGTCTTGGGCCGCGACCACCGGCAAGACCTCGCCTACCGCGATAACGAAAACGCGTTGCTCCGCAAGGAGAACGACAAACTGCTCGACTCGAACAACGTCCTGACACGGGCGGTGCTGGAGAAGAACGTCACCGACGACACCACCAACCGACTGCTGGTGGCGTTCCGTCAAGCCGCGGAGGCGGGCCGATGATTCTCCGCCGACGCAAGCACGAGGTCGCTGAATCGCAGAGCCGCATCCAGGACGCTGAAGCTCGAGCCGCAGCGGCGGAGGAACAGGTCCGGGCCAGTCAGGTGCTCGCCGCACAGTCACGCAACATCACCGCCCGACTCGTCCACGAGGTCGAGAAGAACGGGTGGACAGAACTACTTCAACACGCATGGGGGGCACGGTGACGCGCTGGTTGCGCTGGTGGTACGGATTCGGCGCGCTGGTCGTGCTGGCGACGTACGTCTCGGACATCTGGCTGGATGTCGACTATCAGGTGGCGGCGGATGCAGCGCTGGTCTGCATCGCGGTGTGGGCGGTGCTGTTCGCGGCGCGCTACGCCGGCTGGTCGAAGTGGTGGAACAGCCGCATCGGCAAGGTGTTCTTCACGAACTCGGTGATCCTGGCGCTCGTACTGATCCAGGCGGCGGTGTCGGTGTGGTGGCCCGGCGACTACCCGGGCCGTGGCGCTGTGCGATTCGCGATCTACACGCTGGGCTCGATCGCGTTCGCGCCGATGCTGTGGACGCTGTGGCGTGAGCAGCGCCGAGACCGGAAGCGGTGGCTCCCATGAGCGGCCGGCGCGCGGACGGTGGCTGGCTGGTGCTTGGTGTGTACGTCGTTGGCCATAACGTGGTGGCGGCCGGGCGCGGTGACGAGATGCTGTCGCACGCGGTCGACCGGTACCTCGAGCGGCGGCCCGTCCTCACCTGGGTCGTGGTCGGCGCCGTGGCGCTGCACCTTCTGAATCGACTGCCGCCGTTCGCGGATCCGCTCGGCGCGGTCATGGGCGCAATCGCGCGGAAGGTCGGCCCGCTGAACTGAGCTGAACAGATTGATAGCAGAGCCGCCCTCGACTTCGGTCGGGGGCGGCTTTATTCATTGGTGGGGGACGCGACGTTCCTGCTAACCTCAACCTATGTTGAGCTTTGAACGACCGCAGCCGCGATGGCGATATTCGCCGTCGCTGGGTCGGTAGCTCACACTTTCCTGCCAGCAGGCCGAATATCGCTCCCCGCCAACGGGATGTAGTGAAACGGCATCATGCTGGTTTTGGGTACCAGTGGTGGAGGTTCAATTCCTCCCATCCCGACTCAGCTCACCGACATTCGGATGAGCAAGTGGTTGCGGTACTGCCTCCAAAACAGATACCAGCCGGTTCGACTCCGGCCATCCGGGCAAAACTCGATGGAACCGTTCGGCCGCCGCGAACGTCTATATCTACGAGTCCGCCTCTTCGGCCAACTCTCCAGCCGAGGGGGCGGACTCCGCCGCTTGCCGCATCGCCTCATCTGCGAATGGCAGGTAGCGACCTCGTGCAGCGGAGTAGCCGAATCTCACTCCGATCGGCCAGTCCATGGCTTCGAGATACGGGACTACGTCATCCTCCTCGATCATGACGGTTTCGGCGGGATTGCCATAGGCGTCCTCGACGTCGTAGACGAACCTGAGCGGTGTCGCAGGACTGATCCAGTGCCCCGTGTTCGTTTCGTTGCCATCGTCGTCAGCGGCCGCGGCGGTAATGAAATACCCCTTGCCGGTGGCGAATCGACGGGCGGTCGCAACCTGCAGGATCGCGACCGTCTTGTTGTCGTCACCGAAGTTGAGCGTGCTGTCGCCGTACTTGAGCTGTGCCATGGCGCCGACGGTACCGCTGACGTCCGCGTAAAGAGGGCAGGGCCCTACGATTGCCGCCGTGACGGAACCGCATCGGCAGCAGAAGCCCCGCACCCGCTCGCTCGGGGAGCTGACGATGATCGTCCGGCCGCACTGGTCGAAGGTCCGCACCTTCGCCGACGACGAGCTGGCCCTGGCCGAGGCGTACGCCGCCGAGCACGGCGGCACCGTCGAACCGCTGGGCTGACTTAGCGCCGCCGGCGGTACTCGCCCTTGCGGTCGTCGTAGGCGCACCAGCCGCATTCGAGGCACTCGTAGAACACCGCGGCGGTGGCGCCTGTTGGTGGTGATCCCCAGCCGCGGTGGACGTTGCCGCGGATCGGCAGACCGAAGCCCACGGCCGACCAGTCGAGGCCGCAGCCGGGGCAGCACATCGGCATCGAGGAGCCTCGGTAGTTGTCTCCGTCGCCTACCGGCCAGGCGGTGAACCACGACCATCCAGCCACAGCCCAGGACGGTACGGCCAGGCACTGACAGGACGGCTGATGCTTGTTGGCACGTGCCAACATCTAGCCAGGTTTTGCCAGGTCGGCTCAAGATGACATGGCTGTGTTTCCGCAGATAGATACCGAAAACCGCAGGTGGCGCACATATTCGAATCCTGTACCTGCCACACTGGTCAGGCCCCCTTTCGAGGGGGCCTGATTTCGTTTCAGGAGTTGATCGGCTGCCGATCGCCGGCAGCCGAATCGAGGGCGGTCGTTAGGATTTCACGCATGGTCGAGTCCCCAACAGATCGTGACGTCGTGCTCGACGTCGAGGGATCCGGTGTCCAACCACCGGTCGACCCGAAGATTCGTGCGAGATTCGCTCAGCTGGAACGATTTGCGCCCGCCATCGGATCCCGGTGGGCCACCGAGCTGTGGTGCACGCCACCGATCATCGAGCAGAGCCTGCGCATGCCGCCCGGCGTCGCGCCCGGCGCACCGCTGGAAGCGCACTGGGACGGCCACCGCATCGCCGGCGAGTCCTGGGGCGACGGGCCGCCGGTGTACCTGGTGCACGGCTGGGGCGGCCGCCGCCCGCACCTGGGCATGTTCGTGAAGCCACTCGTGGCCGCCGGGTATCGGGTCATCGCGTTCGACCTGCCGAGCCACAACGAGTCCGAGCCGGGCGCGCTCAAGCCGGGACGCACCACCGCCATCGAATGCGCCGCCGCGGTCGCGGCCGTCATCCGCGAGCACGGGCCGGCCCACGCGGTCGTGGCCCATTCGCTCGGCGCCAATTCGGCCACCATGGCGGCGGCGGTCAATGGCGCGCAGGTCGGCCGGTTGGTGCTGCTCGCGCCGATGGGCGACTACCCGATGTACCTGGACCTGTTCGCCGCACGCCACAACTTCGGCCGTCGGATCCGTGCAGGCCTGCAACGGCGACTGGTGCGCCGCATCGGCATGTCGCTGGCCGACACCAACATGGTCAACCTCGGTGCCCGGGCCAACCACCCGCCGCTGCTGCTCATCCACGACCCCGATGACCCCGACAGCCCCTATTCGTCGAGCGAGAAGCTCGCCGCCTCGTGGCCCGGTGCCCAGCTGCTGACCACCAAGGGACTCGGAAAGCTCGCGCACTACCGGATGCTGCGGCACCGCCCGGCGATCACCGCCGGCTTGGACTTCATCTCCGCCGAGCGTGAGGGATGACGAGGAGATCCGGCCGACTTTCCGCGTAAACCCCCACGCTCGATGAAAGGCGCCGCATCGGCGGCGAGCGTCGGCCGCCGGGACTAACGTCAGGCCCGTGGACGCCGCTATCGCTGCGATCGGTCACGCGCTGGCCCTGGCCGGTTCGATGACGTGGGAGATTCTCTGGGCGCTGATCCTCGGGTTCGGGCTGTCGGCGGTGGTGCAGGCCGTCGTCCGGAAGTCGACGATCGTGCGGCTCCTCGGTGACGACAAGCCGAAAACCCTCGCGGTGGCCGCGGGACTCGGCGCGGCATCGTCGTCGTGCTCGTACGCCGCAGTGGCGTTGGCCCGCTCGCTGTTTCGCAAGGGCGCCAACTTCACCGCCGCGATGGCGTTCGAGATCGGCTCCACAAACCTCGTCGTCGAACTCGGCATCATCCTGGCCCTGCTGATGGGCTGGCAGTTCACCGCCGCGGAATTCGTCGGCGGCCCGATCATGATCGTCGTCCTCGCGGTGCTGTTTCGGTTGTTCGTCCGCAGCCGCCTCATCGACGAAGCCCGCGAGCAGGCGGACTACGGCCGCGCCGGTTCGATGGAGGGGCATGCCGCCATGGACATGTCGGTGCAGGGGGAGGGGTCGTTCGCCAAGCGCCTGTTCTCGGCGCCGGGGTTCACCTCGGTGTCGCACGTGTTCGTCATGGAATGGGCGGCGATCCTGCGCGACCTGATCCTCGGCCTGCTGATCGCCGGAGCGATCGGCGCCTGGGTGCCGAACGCGTTCTGGGAGAACTTCTTCCTCGCCGACGACCCCACCTGGTCGGCGATCTGGGGACCGATCGTCGGCCCGGTCGTGGCCATCGTGTCGTTCGTCTGCTCCATCGGCAACGTGCCGCTGGCGGCGGTGCTGTGGAACGGCGGCATCAGCTTCGGCGGCGTGATCGCCTTCATCTTCGCCGACCTGCTGATCCTGCCGATCCTCAACATCTACCGGAAGTACTACGGCACCCGGATGATGCTGACGCTGCTGGCCACCTTCTACATCTCGATGGTCGCGGCGGGGTACCTCGTCGAATTGCTGTTCGGCGCAACCGGTCTCATCCCTACCCAGCGCAACGCCATGGTGATGGACAGCGGCATCTCGTGGAACTACACCACCTGGCTCAACATCGTCTTCCTACTGCTGGCCGCGCTGCTGGTGGTCCGCTTCGTCCGGACCGGCGGCATCCCGATGCTGCGCATGATGGGCGGCTCACCTGACACGGGGCACGACGGCAGCCACGATCACCACGCCGACCACCACCCGCACTAGACGATTCTCAACACCCGTCCCGTCGTGGTGTATGTGCCGGTCCAGAAGTTGTAGGAGACGGAGCTGGTCAGCGCCCGGCTGCCGTCGGCCGTCAGCAGCGGATTGCTGCCCACCCCGGTGAGGACGCCGCCGACCTGCGTGCCGTTGGTGGTGTTGATGACCACCAGCTGGCTGCCGGTGCTGACCACCGCGCGGGTGCCGCCGCCGCTGAGCACCAGGTAGCCGCTGTCGGGCTTGAGGGTGATGGTGCTGCCCACCTGTAGGCCGGTGGTCGTATCGATCACCGCCACCTGCGATGTGGGGACGCCGGTGGTGTTGAAGTTGCTGCTGATCGTCATGGCCACCGCACGCCCGGTGTCAGGGCTGTACTGCACGCCGTTCTGGAAACCGGTGAGCGTCGTGGTGTTGCCGACCTGCGCGCCGGTCGTCGTGTCGAGCACCGTCAACCGCGCGGTGTTGACGCTCGTGGCGCCGTTGTAGACATTCGTGATGATGAGCGCGCGGCTGCCGTCGACGCTGATCAACCGGGAGCCGAATTCCTCGCCCGCGAGGTTGAGGGTCGTGCCGGTCTGGGCGCCGGTGAGGGTGTCGATCACGACCACGTGGGTTGCGGTCGTATCACTGGCGATGGTCACCGCGCGGCTGCAGTCGGGGGTCATCAGTAGCGAGTGCCACGCGCCGGGGAGCGTCACGTCGCCGATCTGGTTGCCGGTGGCGAGGTCGACGGTCGCGAGCTTGGTGGTCACCACATCGGTGACCGGGTCCTGCTGCGTCGCGGTGATCAGGACGCGCGTCCGGTCGGCGCTGAGCTCGCGCGCCCCGTCGCCGTCGACGACGACACCGCTGCCGACGGGGGCGCCGGTGCCGGCGTCGAGCACCGCCAGCCGGGTGGTGAACACATTGGTCACCGGGTCCTCGGTCCGGGCCATGAAGGCGATGCGGTTGCCGGCTGCGTTGAATACCGGTGCGCCGTAGGGAATGCCTTCGCCGTCGAGGCCCTGGGTGGTGCCGACCTGCGCGCCGGTTGCCACGTTGAGCACCGTCGCCTGCGTGGTGTACCCCGACGCGAAATCCCCGATGCGGTTGGCGATCACGGCCCGGCCGCCGTCGGGGCTCAGCACCGGCGGGGCCAGCTCGTTGCCGGCGATCTCGATGGTGGTGCCGAGTTGCGTACCGGTGGTGGTGTCCAGCACGGCGACGCGCGTGGTGTCCGGGGCCTCCCAGATCGGGCGGCTGGTGGTGATCAGCGCGCGGGTGCGGTCGGCGTTCAAGACGGGCGATTCCAGCCGGTCGCCGGTGACGGAAACGGTGGCGCCGGTCTGGGCGCCGGTGAGCGTGTTGATCACCGCGACCTGTGTCGTGCCCGAGGCGTAGGTACTGGTGAGGGCGCGGCTGCCGTCGGCGGACAGCAGTTGGACGCCGACTGCTCCCGGCATGGTGAGCGTGGTTCCGGTCTGCTTGCCGGTGGCCAGGTCGATCACCGCCAGCTGCGTCGTCGTGGTGCCGGCGGCGGTCATCACGGCCCGGGAGCCGTCGGCGCTGAACAGCGGCGCCGCGGGCTTGCCGGCGATGGCCACGGTGGTGCCGACCTGCTTACCGGTGGCGGTGTCGATCACCGCGACACGCGTGGTGCTGGTCGTCGCGAACGGGGACGGGCCGGTGATGACCAGCGCGCGAGTGCCGTCACTGCTCAGCACGGTCGAGCCGACGCCGGTGACACCGACGCTGCCGATTTTCGTCGCCGTCGTGGCGATGAGCGACGGCTGCACGAGCACGCGCACGGTGCGATCGGTTGCGTCGGTGACGTAGACGGCGCCGTTCGGAGCGACGGCAACGGCGTGGCCACCGGTGGCATCGGTGTCGAACCTGACGGTGCTGACGACGGCCGAAGTGGCTGTGTTGATCACCGAGACGGTGTCGTTGGCGTTGGCGACATAGGCGACGCTGCCGTCCGCGCTGACGGCCACCGAGCTGGGGGAGGGACCCACCGCGATCGGATTGGGCGCCACGGTGTTGGTCGCGGTGTCGATGGTGGACAGCGTGCTGTTCTGGTTCGCCACATAGAGCTTGCCGCCGGTGCCCAAGGCCAGTGCCGTGGGTTGGGTGCCGACCGCGATGCCGGTGACGCCGAGGGTGCCGGTGTCGATCACCGAGACGGTGCCGCTGCCTTGATCGGCGACGTACACCTTGCCGGTGCCGAGCGCGAGGGCTGTGGGTTGAATGCCGACGACGACGGTATTGGTGACGCTGTAGTTGGTGGTGTCGACGACCGACACCGTGTTGCTGCCCTTGTTCGCCACATACAGGCGGCCGTCGCCGCCGACAGCCAATGCGCTGGGCGCGGTGCCCACCGTGATGTCCTTGGACGACGTGCTCGGGCTGGCGTCGATCCGCTTGTAGCCGACGGTGTTGATCACCGACACCGTGCCGCTACCACTGTTCGCGACGTACAGCCGGGTGCCGTCAGGGCTGAGGGCCAGCGCGCTAGGCGCGGTGCCCACCGAGATGTCCTGCGAGAACCAACTCGGATTGGCGTCGATCCGCTTGCCGGTCGCGGTGTTGATCACCGACACCGTGTTGCTGCCGGTGTTGGCCACGTAGAGCCGGCCGTCGGCGCCCACCACCTCGGAAGTCGGGTTGGTGCCCACCGAAACCGACTTCGAATAGTTCAGCCAGGGGGCCGGGACGTTCGTCGTCGCCGCCGTGGGGACCGGCTGTGCGGCAGTGGCCACCACCATCGGCTGTGCAGGTGTGGTGGCCACGGGCTGACTGGTCGACGCGACCGCGGCGGGTTTCGTCTGTGGCTCAACCCGGGTGCGGGTGCCCCAGGCTGCCAGCACCGCTGCCACCGGCGCGAAGTCCGGGGCCACGGGACCCCCGGTCGCCGAGGAATCCAGGGACGGTGCCGATATCAGGCTGACGGCGCCGTTCGTAACCGTCGGGGTGGACGGGACCGACGGCGTCACCGCCGATGTCGCGACGGCCGTGGCGGCCACTGCCCGCGGCGTCGGAGCCGATGTCGTTTCCACGTCGGTCTTGAGGGCGCGCGGTGTGGGCTTCTTCGTCGACCCGGTGACGGTCTTCGCGGTCGTCTGCGTCTTCGCGGGACTGTCCGCCGCCGTCGGTGCGGGTTTGGTGGCGCGCTGTTTGTCGCTGCTCGCCTTGCCCGGCGAGCGCTTGTTCTTGCCTGCCTTCGCGGCGGGCTTCGTGGCGCGGGCCGTCTCCGGCGCGGCGTTCTGTGCCGGCGCTGAGGTGGCTCCCGGATTCGCGGCATCGTCGGCCCACGCCGTGCCCGGCGTGCTCGCGATCGCGAAACCGACCCCGAGTGCCACTGCCAACCCCCCGACCCGTCCGACGTACGTGGCGTTGTTCATGGTCGGTCCTCTCGCGCGGCCCGATTGAGGGACATATGTCCCTCTAATGGGAATACCGCATGCGAGGCCGGATGTCTGCAGTACGAACGGCCGATTTTTCCGGGGTGTTCGGTTACCGCAATCTCGCCGCGAGAATGGGCTGACCCGGGCCGCCCAGTTCATCGACGGCTGCCGGGCGTCCGGTCATCGCCATCAGCACGGCCTCGCCCGTGCCGAGCACCTCGGGTCCCGCGCCGTGCTGCCAGTCGACGTCGGTGGCCCGCAGCCGCAGCCCCCGGATCCGCCGGCCTGCGCCGAGCCGCGGATTGCCCGGGATCGCGGGCAAGATGCGTTCGAGGCGCTCGGCCGGGATGGTGCGCGGATGGCCGAGCGCCCGGCGGATGTCCTGGTGATGGACCGTCCCGTCCACCAGCCCGATCATCCCGCCGAAGCCGGACGTGAGTCCCTGCGGACGCAGGTGGGCATCGAGGAAGTCCATCAACTGCGCAGGGGTGTAGGCCGCGAAGTCCCGCACGCCGACCTCGTTGGCGCGCACGATCCACCCGCGGGCGAAGCGCTGCAGCAGGCCCGCGACGCTGAGCTCTTCGTAGCTCACGACATGTGCGACAACGTCTTTCACCGACCATTCGGTGCACAACGTAGGGGCCTGCCAATCGGCGTCGGACAGTGTCCGCAGATAGGCGGCGAGGTCGCGACGCTCCTCGTACGCGAGGTCCATCACGGAACGCTGCGACGGCATGGTCACGCCTCCGCGGCGACGATGTCGTGGTATCGATTCAGGTACAGCGGCCAGCCGGCCTCGCCGTCGACCCCGTCTGCCACCGACCGCCAGCCGGCGCCGTGGCGTTCCAGATGCCGGTGCTCCAGATCGACGCGCGTCCACCCGTCGGCTTCGGCGGTGAACCGCACTTCGACCTCGCTGGTTTTGCCGGTGTCTGATTCGACCTGCCATGTCGGCCCGATGTCCCACGAGAACACCACGCGGCTCGGCGGCTCGTAGGCCAGCACACGCGCCCACCGGCACGTGCTGCCGTCCGTTCCCACGTCGTAGATGTGGCCGCCCACATGGGTTTCGAACACCGTCTCGGCGATCGGGACCGCCAACAGGTTGTGGTCGCGGGGCTTGATGGCGTCGAAGCGGCCGACGAACAACGCGAACGCCCTGTCGATCGGAGCCGCCACGACGACGCTCTTGCGAATCGGTGCCACCTCGGTCGTCATGAACCTTTCCCTTCTTCGTCGGCGAGTTGCTTGAACGCCGTCAGTGTCGTGTCCCAGAACATGTCCAGCTCAGCCCGCAGGGCCTCGATGCCACGGGGGTCGACCTGGTAGATGCGCCGGGTGCCGACCTGGCGGTCGGTCACCAGTCCCGCGCAGCGCAGCACCTTGAGGTGCTGGGACACGGCCGGCCGACTGACCGGCAGTCCGTCGGCCAGCTCGCCGACCGCACGCGGCCCGGCGGCCAATCGTTTGAAGATCGTCCGCCGGGTGCGGTCGGCGAGCGCACCCCATGGATCGGCCATTTCGTAAGTAGTCACTAACGGTAAGTTTAGGCTTACGGATGTCGATTGAAAAGGGTTGCGGCGGCTTCGGCTGGTGTTGACCGTCAGTCGTAGATGACGGCGAGGCCCCGGCGTTGCAGGTCGGCCAGGCCGTCGCGCATTGCCTGGAGCTGCTCGGGCGAATGCCCGACCCAGTCGGTGAGTTCGCCGACGACGCGGACCGGCTCCCGGGTCCGGAATGAATGGGTCGGGTTGCCCGGCAGCTTCTTGTCCGTCACGTTGGGGTCGTCCTCCAACTCGCCGACGGGCTCGACGAGGTAGATGCGGCACCGGCCATCACCAGCCGCGAGTTCGGCTCCCCATGCCGCGGCGTCCAGCGTCCGTGTGACGTAGACGTGGTTGGAGACCCGGCCCTCTTCGTAGTTCGACGCACGCCCCGGTACCAGCAGATCCCCGATCGCGAGATCGGCTCTGGTGCCGTGCAGCAGCGCGCCCGACTCGTGCAGTTCGAAAGGCTTCGGCGTGTTCGTCATGACATCCCCCATTCGTCGTACCGCCTGGCCGGACGATTGTGCGGCACCACCGGGGCCTTGCGGCAAGCCCCGGGGTGTGCCATAAATTGAGAGTGGGAGGAACGTTCACCAGACGTTCCCCGATCCGATCGGCACGTGAATTACGTTGCGCGACAAGGCTTTCTCCTGACAATCACCCTGGCGGTGCATAGCCGCGATCCGTGACGAGTTCGTGCGTGAGCCGGACGAACGCGGAGGCGGCCGCGCTGTGGTAGCCGCCGTCGCGGCGCAGGATGGCGACGGTTCGGGTCGGAATGGGTGGGTCCAGCGGCACCGGCGTCAGGTGCGGATGGTCGTGGGTGACGGCATCCGGCAGGACCGTCGCGAGCGGCGTGCGCTGCACGATCTCGGTGAGGGCCTGGACCGAGTTGGCTTCGACGATGATCCGCGGGTCCACATGGTGTGCCGCGAAATAGGTGTCGATATGGGTCCGGGTGAGGAAGTCGCTGCTGAGCAGCGCCAGCTGGACGTCGTCCAGCGCGTGGACCGGCAAGGCGCCCGGCAGGCTGGCGGCCCGCGGGCCGCTGGTCACGAGCCCGAGGTGTTCGGTGAACAGCGCGGCGAACTCGATGCCCGGCACGGGAGCCCCCATGAACGCGATGCCGACGTCGAGATCGTCGGCGAGAAGGCCCGCTTCGATGTTGTCCTGCGACATCTCGACCACGGTCAGGCTGACCCCGGGATGGCGGGCGTACAGCTCGGCGGTCAGCGGGCCGATCAGATACGTGATGAACGTCGGGGTGATGCCCAGCCGCAAGTGCCCGCGGGAGAGGTCTTGGACGTCCTCGATGGCACGCTCGGCGGCGGCCAGTTCGCGGAGCGCGCTGCGGGCGCGCGCGGCGAACGCGGCGCCGGCATCGGTGAGCCGCACTGTCCGCCCGCCGCGGTCGAGCAGCTGCACGCCGAGCGTCGTTTCCAGCTGTTTGATCTGCTGGGAGAGCGTGGGTTGCGACACATATAGCTCCTCGGCGGCGCGGGAAAAGTTGCCGTGTTCGGCGACGGCGAGGAGATATCGCAGGTGACGGAGCTCGAGTCCAGCCATGCCGCCAACAATAGATGCTGTCTATGAAAATGGTGAAAACTAGCTATTGGACGTTATATGTGCTGTTCGTACATGGTGAATGCAGCAAGAAAGGAAACACCATCATGAAGAAGAACAGCCTCGGCGCCATGACAACCGGGTTGGCCGTCGGCGCATTCGCCGCGCTCGCGATCGGACTGGCCGCTCCGGCATCGGCCGACAACGGCGGGACGGTGGCACTGCCCGGCCCGGTTCCCGTATACGCGCAGGACACCTTCATCGGCGGTGCCAACCCCTACGTCCCGTTCGGCACCAACCCGATGGTGCCGTACGGCACCTGGGCACAGCACTGACGCCCGTTCGACTCACCACCCGCCCACCGAAAGGAAATCCCGTGATCCACGCACAGTTCGACCCCACCGCCCGTCAGCTCCTCGCCGCCGCGGCTGTCGAGGCCAAGACCCGTATGGACCTGTCCTGGCAGCAGATTGCCGACGCCGCCGGTCTGTCGGTGGCCTTCACGACGGCTGCCGTTCTCGGTCAGCACGCTCTTCCGGCGGAATCGGCGAAGGCCGTAGGTGCCCTGCTGGGTCTGGACGACGACGCGGTGCGGTTGCTGCAGACCATCCCGACCCGCGGCTCCATCCCCGGCGGCGTGCCCACCGACCCGACCATCTACCGCTTCTACGAGATGCTGCAGGTCTACGGCACCACCCTCAAGGCGCTGGTTCACGAGCAGTTCGGTGACGGCATCATCTCCGCCATCAACTTCCGGCTGGACGTAAAAAAGGTTGCTGATCCCGATGGTGGCGAACGTGCCGTCATCACCCTCGACGGCAAGTACCTGCCCACCGTGCCGTTCTGATATCTGCTGCCGACTGCCCTAATATGATGGAGTCGGCCGCAGAAATTTTCGCAACGGCAAATTCTTGTGGCAAACTAGACGAAGGCCGCTGACGGCCGGCTTCGAGAGGATGGACTCAGCGTGGCGACGCACCTGCGCATGGCGGCGGTGACCTGGCTGGTCGCCGCACCGGTATTCGGTGCCGGCGTAGCGAATGCCGCGCCCCATGACGTGCCGCTTTCGCCGGGTGTTTCAGCTGAGACAGGTGGGGACAGTTCGAGTCCTTCGCGCCCAGGGCTGTCGTCCATCGGCGATCTGCACAAGGTGTTCGGCGGCCTGACCACTGCCGCGACCACGGCCGGAACCGGCGCGCTCAGCGGCTTCGGTGTCGCGCCGTCGGCAGGCCAGCAACTGACACCCAAGTTCGGCGACGGACGCAACGGCACCAACGTCTCGTCCACGAACTCGTCCTCGAATACATCGACCGGCTTGCCGTCGGGTGTCGTCGGCACGACCGGGAGCACGGCCGCCAGCGAATCCGAGGGCGTTGCCGAAACTCCCACCGCCACACCATCTGTCCAGTCGGTCTCGGTTCCGCTGGTCCAGGCGAGCGTGGCGGCCGGTCAGGTAGCGGTCGTTGTGGCAGACGCGCCGATGGCGCCGGTGACGGCGTTGACGGGTCCGCTGCCCGCGGTCGTGGGTGAGCCGATCCGGAGCGTGGCTGCGCTGCCCGGATTTGCTGTGGCGCAGGCGCTGCCGGTGGTCGACGGGTTGACCGCGGCAGCGGCGTCGCTGACGTCGGCCGCCATCACGCCGCCGTCCGGCGTGCCGCAGGCCGTCTCCTTCGGCCGTGACTTCGGGTCCCGCGGCGGGCCACCGGCATCCGGTGGGGCGCAGTCCAATTCACGCTTTGCCGGCCACACCGGCGCCGCCGGGGAACTGCCGGTGCGCGGACCCGCACCGGCTGATCGGGTCTTCGCGGCCGACAACGCCGTCGTCGTGGCGGCGCCGTATCGGGCCGGGTACTCGGACGACCTCCGCGCGGCCGGCCTCGGTGAGGTCGCCGCCGTCGCCGTTCCCGGTTTCACCGGCCTACTGGTGCTGACCGGCGCGGGTGGGCTGATCGGCTTCCGTCAGGCCCGTGCCGGCCGCGCGATGCACGGTGGCACCCTCACTCGATTCGCGAGTCAGTAGCCCGCCCTCCTTTTGTCGGTGACTTCACGACGCAGAGCACGCTGTGCGTCGTGAAGTCTTTTGTGGCTGAAGGTATTTGCTCGTGGTGGCGCTGATGTTGCTCAAAGGTGTTGGTGTGCAGTACCTTTGGCTGAACGTGCTGGTCAGCGCGTCGCCGTCCGAGACCGGTGAAATGCTGCGAAATCAGCGGCTACCACACGTCGGCGGGCGTTTGCCGGCCGACACGCCGACGCGACGCTGTGGTGAAATCGGAGCGAGCTCCATCCGACGTGCAAAGAACCCGGCCGACCGCTTACTCTGATGCGGTACCTCGAGTACACAAATCAGACAATCCCTGGCCGACGCCGAACTTTGGAGCTGTGTTGACGTCATCCCGCCGTGTTCGTGGCGCCTGGCTGGCTGCTGCGCTGGCCGTCCTTGCCGTGCTCGGTGGGACAGTGGTGTCGTCGACGTCGCGCTGCCAGGAGGGTTGCAAGGTCGTCGCTGCATCGCGCGACCTGTCCGTTTCGCAGCCGGCCGCGCCCGAGCCCGCCGCGCTGCGCGTCACGCCGGCCGGTGGGGCGAAGGACGTCAGCCCGGCCGCGCCCGTCAACGTCACGGCGGCCAGCGGCACCATCACCGCGGTGACGATGGTCAACGGCGCCGGAAAAGAGATTCCCGGGACCCTCGGACCCGACGGCAAGACCTGGGCGCCCGCCGAACAGCTCGGCTACGGCCGCAAGTACACGATGACCATCGAGGCGCGCGGCCCCTCGGGCATGCCGTCGCGGCAGACGTCGAGCTTCACCACGCTGGACCCCACCTACCAGACGGCGGTGTACCTCAACACCGTGTCCGGCGCTTCGCTGCAGGAGGGTGGGACCTACGGTGTCGGCGTCGTGGTCACCGCGCACTTCGACGAGAAGATCGAGGACAAGGCCGCCGCCGAGCGCAACCTCGTCGTCACCACCAACCCGCCGGTTCCCGGTTCGTGGCACTGGGTCGACGACGCCAACGCGCACTGGCGCCCGGAGAAGTACTACGCGCCGAACACGACCGTCACGGTCGCCGCGAAGATCTATGGCCTCAGGCTCGGCGACGGCACCTACGGCCAGCAGGACGAGCATGTTTCGTTCCGGATCGGCAATGCCCACGTTTCCGTCGCCGACGACCACACGCACCAGGTCAGCGTCTTCGACAACGGCAAGCTGGTGCGCACCATGCCGACCTCCATGGGCATGGGCGGCACCGAGTCCGTCGGCAACACCGTCATCTCGTTCTGGACGCCGCCCGGCGTCTACACCGTGATGGACAAGGCCAACCCGGTGATCATGGATTCCTCGACGTTCGGGTTGCCGGTCGGCAGTCGCCTGGGCTACAAGGAGACCATCCCGTGGGCGACCCGGATCAGTCACGACGGCATCTACCTGCACCAGTTGAACTCGACGATCTGGGCGCAGGGCAAGCAGAACACCTCGCACGGCTGCCTGAACCTCAACAGCGAGAACGCCAAGTGGTTCTATGACTTCTCGGTGCCGGGCGACATCGTCGAGGTGAAGTTCACCGGTGGCGAGCCGCTGAAGCTGAGCCAGAACGGCGACTGGAGCATGCCGTGGGACCAGTGGGTGCGCGGCTCCGCGCTGCCGCCGCCGCCGGTTCCCGTCGCACCCGCCGCCGCGCCGCTGCCGCCGCGCTAGTCACCCCTCGCGGGACCAGTCGGGCCAAGTGTGAACTATCTCACTATGACCCGTATTTCGGCGTAGCCTTAGGGCATCTTCGGCAAGGAGGGAGATGCGAATGAAGGGCGCGCATCACGATCCGGTGGACCATTCCCGAACTACGCAACCGCACGCCGGTGAATCCTTCATCGACACCCTGTGGCTGCCCGGCCTGGGCCTGATCGCACTCGGCATCGTCACCATCGCCGGCTTCGTCTTCGCAACCGCGTTCGGTCACACGGGGCTCGAGCTACCGCTCGGCCTCATCGCCGGCGCGCTGGTCACCGCAGGGGCGCTCATCATCACCTTCGAGCATCTGCGGGTCAAGCGAGTCGAGCAGCGGTGGCTGGCCGACCATCCCGAACGGCGCCTGCACGCAGGCTGACCGCCCGGTGGTCTAGCGCGGCAGCAGCCGCAGAATCTCCGGCGTCCGCGGATCGAGGATGTCGTCGAAGTCGTGGTGCTTCTCGACGTACGCCTTGACCATGGGGCAGATCGCCACGATGCGCTTGCCCTGCTCCCGGGTGATCGCCAACGCCTGGGCGATCAGCACGCTGGCCAGCCCGCGCCCGCCGAACGCCGGGTCGATCTCCGTGTGGTAGAAAACCCGCTGCTCGCCATGCTCGATGAAAGCGGTGAGCCCCACGGACTTTCCCTCGACCGCGATGCTGAACCGGTCGGCTTCCTGGGTCACCTCGACGGGTGCGCCGTTCTTGTCGGTGAGCATTACTGGGGCCTTTCCTCCGGTGGGTGGTTTCCGCGGGACCAGACGGGTGGTCGGTAGCGGGGGAGCGGGCAACCGCGCCGGCGCACCCTGGTAACCGATGACTTCGCCGAATTGTTCGGATTCGGCCTGCCACTGATTGCGGTACTCGACGATCTCGTCGTGCGTGCGCCCGACGAAGTTCCACCACATCAGCAGTTCTTCGGTGAACGGCGTGCCACCGAGAACGACGGCGCGTGCCGGTTCGGCCCCGGTGTTGGCGAGGGCCAGGCGCGTGGATCCGACGCCCTGATAAGCCAATTCGTACGGCTGCACCGGCGTGCCCGCGACGGTCAGCGTCCCCTGATCGAGCAGCACGGCGTGCTCGAAGGTGGGGTCGACCTCGAACTCGACTGCGGCGCCCGCCGGCAGATCGACCTGGGCGCCGAGCAGCGGAGTGTGCGTGTGCACCGGCGACTGCTGCCCGGCCAGTGCGCCGAGAAAGACCGACACCGTGGCGCCGCCGAAGGAAACCGGCTGTGGCGCATAGTGATCGAAATTGCGGGGACCGTGGCGTGCGGCGTCGGGCAGCGCGACCCACAACTGGACACCGTGCAGGACGGTCGTTGCCGGGGTGGAGACCTCCGAGTGGCAGATGCCGGCGCCGGCCGTCATGAGGTTGAGCTCGCCGGGCCGCACCATTTCGTGGACGCCATGCGAATCGCGGTGCTCGATCTCGCCGCTGAACAACCAGCTGACCGTCTGCAGACCGGTGTGCGGATGCGGCGGGACGTCCATCCCGGCCTTGGTGCGCACGTCTTCCGGGCCGTAGTGGTCGGCGAAACACCACGCGCCGACCAGCGAGCGCTCACGTTGCGGCAAGGTGCGACGGACCATCATCGCGCGCGGACCGCCCAGCGGCACCTCACGCGGCTCCAGAATCTCGATGCGGTTGGGAGGCCCGGCGGCACAGTCGTATTCGATGGGGTCTGCCTCAAGATTGCTCACGATTCGCCTTCCAGGCTGCGTACCATCGTCGCGTTCGCTCAGACCATACCCGCGCCGTCCTGACCGCAACCTGAAAGTAGGCAATGGACACCACCGAACCGGGCCTCGCGCACGTGCACATCGACAAACAGTCGCCCCACGCCTACCGGGCGCTGGTGGCGGTGGCGACCGCGGTCGGCAAGACCGCCGCCGAGGCCGGGTTGCCGCCGGCGCTGGTGGAACTGATCAACACGCGGGTATCGCTGATCAACGGCTGCCCGTCGTGCCTGGAGATTCATCACCGGCGCGCGGTGAAGGCGGGCGTCACCGAAAAGCAGCTGGCGACACTGCGTGCGTGGCGTGACACCGAACTGTTCTCCGAGCAGGAACGGGCCGCGCTGCGGCTGGCCGAGATCACCACGACGCTGCCCGACCACGACACCGCCGAACGCGAATACGCAAGGGCGCGAGCGGTACTGAGCGACGACGAGCTCTCCGCGGTCATCTGGGTGGCCACCGCGATCAACGCCTTCAACCGGGTGTCGATCCTGAGCCGTCACCCGGTGCGGCCCTAGGTACTGGCCCGCAGCCGGTCCCGCAGACCCGACGCGCGCAGCGCCTGACGTTCGACCGCCGCCCGCACCTCGTCAGCCGACCCGACGATGCGCACCTTCTTCTTCGCGCGCGTGACCGCGGTGTAGAACAGCTCGCGGGTCAGCAACCGGGAGTCGGCGGGCGGCAGGATCACCGTCACCTCGTCGGCTTGCGAGCCCTGGCTCTTGTGGATGGTCAGCGCATACATGGTCTCGACGTCGACGATGCGGCTCGGCGAGAACTGTTGCGTCGCAGTCGCACCCGCGACGTACACCTGGACGCCGTCCGGCCCGGCGGCGACCAGGCCGGTGTCGCCGTTGTAGATGCCCAGTGCGTAATCGTTGGTGGTGACCAGCAGCGGGCGGCCGGGGTACCACGGTGACCAGGTGGCTTGTCCCGTCTCGTCGGTGATCCAGCGCTCCACCTGACGATTCCAGTGCCGAACCCCATACGGCCCGTCGCGGTGCGCGCACAGCAGGCGGTGCTCGTCCATGGCCGCGAGACCGTCGTCGCCGGCGCCCAGTAGCGCGCATTCGCGAACTCTCAGTGCGTGGCCCACTAGAGCCGGGCGCAACACCGCGGCCGGGTCGGGATCCTCGACGAATTCGATGGCCGGATCCCCGGCCCGCAGCAGGGCCAGCACCTGATCGGCGGCACCGGACCGGATCGCTTCGGCCAGCCCGCCGATCGCCGCGCCGAACCGGTGCGTGGTGCGCAGCGCCGCGATCTGGATGGCCGGGTGGTCGGCGAGCCCGTCGACCAGATCGGCGAGCACGGCGCCCGCCTGAACCGAGGTCAACTGGTCGGGGTCGCCGACGAGCAGCAGCCGGGCGTCGGGCCGGACGGCCTCGAGCAACCGGGCCATGAGCGTCAGCGACACCATCGAGGTTTCGTCGACGACGATGACGTCGTGCGGCAACCGGTTGCCGCGGTGGTGCTTGAACCGCGAGGCGCTGTCGGGGCGCCCGCCGAGCAACCGGTGCAGCGTGACGGCCCGCAGCCCACTGAGCCGCTCCTGGTCCGCGGCATCCAGCTTGTCCACCTCTGCCGAGACCGCTTCCTGCAGCCGGGCGGCCGCTTTTCCCGTCGGCGCCGCGAGTGCGATGCGCAGCCGGCCCGGGTGCGCGGCCTGCGCCAGGAGCGCGAGCAGCCGGGCCACGGTGGTGGTCTTGCCGGTGCCGGGGCCGCCGGTCAGCACCGTCACCGGTTGCGTCAGCGCGAGTTGCGCTGCGGCCCGCTGCTCCGCGAAACCCGTTGGCGGGAAAAGTCGTTCGAGCTCGATATCGGTGACGGACTGCGATCCCTGCGCCGACAGCGCCAGCAGATCGGTGCACACCTGCTGTTCCTCGCGCCAGTAGCGGTCGAGGTACAGCAGCCGCTCGTGGTCCAGCCGGATGGCGGTGCCCGTCAACGGGCTGCCCGCGACCGCGGCGATCAGTTCGCCGGGAGCCGGCCACGGCAGGTCGCCGTCGGCCCCGCTGCCGACGTCCTCGGCGACGGTGGTGAGGTCGACGCACACCGAGCCTTCCCGCAGCGCCCGGACCGTCAGCGCGACCGCGAGGGCGACGACCTCGCCGGCCTCGTCCGCCAGCGCGCAACATCTCTGGGACACATGGATATCGGCCGCGTTCAGTACTCCGGCGGCGTTGAACGTCGCCAGCAGACCGGTGGCCGCGGGTACCTGGCGCCAGTCCATGGGGTCGGGCAACCGGTCCGGTGTCGCCTGCAGCGGTGCGGTCATGATTCGCGTCCTCGATCCAACAGGTCGGACAGCCCGCTCACCAGCTCGACCGGGGGCTGCCAGCTGAACACCCCGCACGGGTGACCGTCGACGACGGGGGTCGCCGGTCCGCACATGCCGCGGACGAACAGGTACGCCACGCCGCCCAGATGCTGCTCGGGCGCGTAGTCGGGCAATCGCCACCGCAGGAACCGGTGCAGCACAACCGAATACAACAACGCCTGCAAGGGGTAGTCGGAGTGCATCATGGCCTCGGCGAGCCGCGGCGCCGTGTAGTCCGCCGCCGTGTTCTCGGTGCCGAAGTCGCCCAGCCGGTTGGTCTTGTAATCGACCACCAGATACTTGTGGCCTCCTTCGCCCGGCACCCGCAGCACCGCGTCGATGGAGCCCGACAGGTAGCCGTGCAACCGTTGCTGCCCCAGCGGTTCGGCCTGCAGCCGGGCGCCGTAGGCGGACAACGGATCCGACGCCGGCAGCAGCGCGCTCACCAGCGCGCCGACGTCGCCGAGCCGGATGTCCCGCGCCGCGTCGGGCCGATCCTGGCCACCACCCAGCGGCATCTCGAAATCGAGTTCCCGCAACCGATCCCGCAATCCGATCTGCCGCAGCGTCAGCCCCGGCGCCAGCGGACCCAGCGGGGTGTCGTGCATCGGCACCAGGGCCGTGGCGAGCTCGCCGGTCGGCACCTCGACGTTCCACAGCCCGGACTGCTCGTCGATGCGGGCTGCCAATTCAGACGTGAGATCCGCGGACAGGGGATCGGCCCGTTCGAGCACGGCGTGCACCAACGAACCGAAGGCGGCGCCGGCCGGCAACTGCGCCATCGGCGACGGCAGATCGCCGGGCAGTGGACCCGGCGGTGCCTCGGTGACGACGTCCGCTGATTCGTCGTCCCGCAGCGTCGTGTTCGGTTCGCTGCTCACGGTCTGCCCGTCGTCGTGCACGACCCGGACCAGAGCCGAATACGACGTCCGGCGCCAATGGGTGTCGATGCTGCGATGGAAATGCCGCACATCCAGGTCCAGCGGTGCCGACGGCGCCGGCGGAGACATCGGCGTCACGGGCTCGGCCGCCTCGACCACGGGGCCACCTGCGTGCTCCCACGCGGTGAAACAGGCCATCGCGTCGTCATCCGAAACCGTCTGTGGGACAAGGGTGTCCGGTACGGCGTTGGCACCGGGCCGGCGGCCCCGCAGCAGCCGCGACAGACCGCCGTTCTGCTCGTCCCGCGACGGCGCCCACCACGCCACCACCTGCGACTGGGCCCGGGTGAGCGCCACATAGGTGAGTCGGACGTTGTCCCCGGCGATCTCGGCCAGGCCGGCCTGCTCCGCCGCGCCGCGGTCGGTGGCCCCGGCGCCACCGAGATGCAGACAGCGCGTGCCGTCGGTGTCGTGGAACCGCAGCACGGTGTCGGCCTTGACGAACCGGTTGAACCCGAACGGCAGATACACCACCGGGAACTGCAGGCCCTTGCTGCGCCACACCGTCATGATCTGCACCGCCGCGGCGTCACTGTCCAGACGGCGGTTGCGTTCGGCCGGGCCGCCGCGGTCCTTCAGCTGGCGGCGCAGCCAATCTCGCAGGGCGGGCAGGTGATAGCGCTCGCGGTGCGCGGTTTCGTGCAGAAGTTGGCTGACGTGCGCCAGGTCGGTCATGTGCCGCTCGCCGCCTCGATGCCCGAGGACCCGTTCGGGCAGGCCCAGCGATACCGCCGCCTCGAACACCGCCGCGATACCGCGATCCCTGGCCAGACCCGCCCAGTGCCGGATGGTGGTGGTGATCTGGTCGGTCAACTCGTCGCCGCCGGCAGCCAGATCCGCCGCGCGGTGGCCGAAGAACATGGTGGTCGCAGCGGCCCGCGCCACGCCACTGCGATTGGGGGTGTCGAAGGCATCGAGCAGCCGCAGCCACTCGGCCGCCGCAGCCGAGGCGAACACATCGGTATCACCCGAATACACCACCGGAATACCCAAGTCCAGCAACGCATCCCGGCACGGTACGGCGTCCAGGCCGCTGTCGACGATCACCGCGATGTCGCCGGCGGTCAGCGGCCGGCCATCGAACTGTGCGCCGCTGGCCAGCAGCACCGAGATGTCCGCGGCGAGATCCTTGGCGATGTACGGCCGCAACTGGCCGATCGGGACCATCCTGCGCTGCGGCGTCCCGAACTCCGTGCGCGCCACCACCCGCAGCCGGAACGGATCGTTGCGCGGCGCCCCGGTGAGTCGGTGACGGTCGGTGCGTGCCTCGACGGGATGCACCACGATGTCCACGTCGCCGAGGGCTGCACCCTTGAGCACCGTCTGCAGCCGGTCCACCAGAACCTTGTCGCTGCGCCAGTTCTCGGCCAGGGTCAGCCGCTGGTCGGCGCTGCGGGCGGCATCCAGATAGGTGACGATGTCGCCGCCACGGAACGCGTAGATGGCCTGCTTGGGATCGCCGATCAGAACGACGGCGCTGTGCCCGACGAAGGCCCGCGAGATCACCTGCCACTGCACCGGGTCGGTGTCCTGGAACTCGTCGACCATGACGATCGGCCAGCGGCGGCGCATCCGGTCGCGGGCCGGTGCGTCGGACTCCTCCAGTGCGGTGGCCAGCCGGCTCAGCAGGTCGTCGAAGCTCAGCACCCCCTGCCGGCGTTTGCGGCGTTCGAGTTCTTCGAGCACTCCCGCGGCGAATGACAAGCGTTGTGCCGCAACGCTGTCAGGGTCGGCGGTCGCGGGCCGCAGCTGTGCGCTGGGATCGCCGACGACCCGCTTGGCCAGGTCGAGCGCATCGGCGAAGCTCAGTGCGGGCTCGTCGCGCCGGTCTCCGTAGGTCGTCAGGTACAGGTCGGAGACGATCTCTTCCACGAGATCGTCGAGGCTCTCCACCAACTGGGCGCCCGAATCGGTGTCACCGGCGATGCCGAGGGAACGCAGCACCAGACCGCAGAACTCGTGCGTGGTGGCGATGGTCGCGGCGTCGAAATTCGACAGTGCGGCGCGCAGGCGGGCGCGGCGCAGGACCAGTTCGTCGGGCGCGGCGGCGGCCAGGTGGCGGATCAGGTCGTCCGCATCGGCGGGCGGATCATCCAGCGCGGCAACGGTCTTCACCAACTGGGCCCGCACCCGTTCCCGCAGTTCCCGGGTGGCCGCACGGCTGAACGTGATCAGCAGCATCTGGTCCAGCGTGGCGGCGCCCTCGGCGACGTACCGGGTCACCAGGCCGGCGAGGGCATAGGTCTTGCCGGTACCGGCGCTGGCTTCCAGCACCGTCGTCGTCGCCGGTTCCGGCAGCGGGCCGAGCAGGTCGAACGCGTCCATCAGATCCGCCGTTCGGCATCGAGCAGCGGCCGCCACAGCCGGGACGCGTAGGCCCCCAGGCGCGTGTTCTCACCCGGCACGGCGACCTCGTCGGGCCGCGGCGCGTCGAGGAGCATCGCCAGTGGCGCGCTCGGTCCCCACACTTCGACATATTCGGCGCCGTCCTTCTCCCAGCGCCACTCCGAATCGGCACCCCGCTCAGGTACCGGGTCGTCGAACTGCCGTGCCCGCGCCCATTCCAACGACGTCTTCAGCGGCAGTGGCAGCGGTTCGCGCCGGCCCGCGTCGTAGATCGCGACCAGTTCGCGCAGCACCGAAAGCGGTTGCTCCGGAGGCTGATACGCCATGGCCTGCATGGTGTTCCGCGGACCACGGCCGATGCAGTACGCCTCCCACTCCCGCTCCGGTGCGCCCGCGGCCAGCGCCACCAGGGTGACCCAGGCCTGCAACCGGTGCTTGGCGCCCAGCTTCGAATAGGTGACCGTCACCGTCCGGTCCTGCCACAGTGGGGCGACGGTGCCGGTGAGCCTGCGCCCGGCGCCCAGGTCCACATCGATATCCAACGCGCCGGCCTCGCCCCGCTGCAGCGTCCGCGCGGCCGTCGCCAGTTCGATGGCCTCGCCGCGGATTTCGCGGGCCTGACGCCAACCGAGGTGTCCCGGCGGCAGCGTGCCGCGCCGCCACTCGGCGCCGATGACGAAGTCGGGATCCCGGCCGATCTTCAGGTCGTCGAGCATGCGTTCCCCGACCGCCCACTTTCCGAGGCCGTCGATGGCGACCGGGATGGCATCGGACAGTTCGTCGGTGTCCCACGGCAGCGTGTAGTCCAGCGCCCGGAAGAAGCCCTTGACCGGGTTCGTGAAGAACCTCAGCAGCTCGGCCAGTTCGACGTCGCCGCAAGGGGATTCGTCCAGCGGGCCATCGATCAACCGTGGCTTCGGCCGGCGTTCCCCGAGGACGGCCCTGGCCCCGCGCAACGCTGCCGGGTCATAGGTGAACGGCCGGTCGGGCACCAGCCCGTCGCGGGCGACGGTGCGAATATCGAAGGGCTGCAACGGGTGATCGGCCACGATGCGGCGGCGCACCGGCTCACCGGTGGTGCGGTCGAGCGCGTCGAGCAGCTCCTGCACCGGGACCGCCGGCGGCCGGTGCTCACCGGAGTGCTCGTCGGTGCCGGTGTAGGTGATGACCAGGGTGTCGGTGGCCGAGCAGATGGCATCGAGCAGCAACTGCCGGTCCTCGGAGCGGATGTCGCGTTCACCGGTGAGCGGATGACGGGCCAGGACGTCGTCGCCGTCGGCGATGCTGGTGCGTGGGAAGACGCCGTCGTCGAGCCCGACCAGACACACCACCCGGTGCGGCACCGAACGCATCGGGACCATGGTGCACACCGTCAGGGTGCCGGTGCGGAAGTTGGCGCGCGTCGGGCGACCGGCCAGTTGCCGTCGCAGCAGGGACCGGACATCGGGCAGCCGCAGCGTCGTGCCGGACCGAGATCCCGCGTGGGTCAGCACTTTCGCCAGTTCGCGGTCGAGTTGCCCCTGCTGCCACTGGTCGTCGGCACCGACCCGCGTGAGCTGCGCGATGCCGTCCCGCAACACCTCGACCCAGTCGTCCAGCGGCTGCGCGCCGGTGAGGCGGTCCACGACGCCGCGCAGTCGCTGCACATACTCCGCCAACCGGCCTGCCAGTTCGACGCGATTCGAGTCGACGTCGTCGAGCGGCAACGCGGTGCCCAGCCAGGCCTGCGAATCGTCGGACATCGCGGCGCCCACGAGCAGCCTGTCGACCCCGAACTGCCATGTGTTCTGCGGGTACCGCTGCAGCTCGTACGGGGTGCGGTGCGCCGCGTCGAAACCCCACCGAATGCCTGCTGCGCCAACCCATTCGGTGATGTCCACCAGGTCGTCGTCGCTGAGCGCGAAGCGTCGGCGCACCGGATCGCTGTGCGCCAGGCTGAGCACCGCGCTGGCGGTGGCCCGGCCGTCCGCGATGTCTAGCAGTTCGGCCAATACCCCCAGTAGGGGATTGGTCTGGGTCAGTGCGCGGTCGGCCAACCGGACCCGCAGGCCCTGGGCCGGGTGGCCCCGGTCGGCATGCTCACCCGCCCCGAACGCGGCGGTGATCAGCGGTGCGTAGGTGTCGATGTCCGGGCACATCACCAGGATGTCGCGTGGCTGCAGGGTCTCGTCGTCGTCGAGCAGGCCCAGCAGCACGTCGCGCAGGACGTCGATCTGCCGGGCCGCACCGTGACAGCGATGGATCTGGACGGACCGGTCGTCCCTCAGCAGCTGACGCGGCGGGCCCGGCCGCACCTCGTCGGCCGAGATGTCGGACTGCAGCCAGCCCAACAACGTGTCGGGAAACCCGCTACGGGGATGAAACTGATCGGTCTGCGCGGCGGGCAGACCCCGTTGCAGCTCCCGCAGATCGCGGCCGAGGGTCTGCAGCAGCGGATGGCTCACCCGCAGTCGGCTGGTGTCCCCGCGCCGGGGCTCCTGACCGCGTAGATCGGACAGCGTCTGCCACAACGGGTCGCTGGGATGCGGCAGCCACAGGTGCAGATCGTGATGGGTGGCCAACGCCCCGAGTAGTTCGAGGTCGGCTGCGGGCAGTCGGGTATGCCCGAACAGGGACAGCCGGGCCGGCAGCGCCGACGGTGAATCGATCAGGCGGGCAATGGTTTTCGCTTGCCGTACCGAGGGTGGGTCGGCGTCGATGCGTGCGGCCGTCGCCCGCCACAGGTGCGGTTGCCAGAGCAGGTCGTCGTCCAGCCGGCCGCCCGCGCCGTCGGAGCTGCCGCCGTCGCACCAGTCGGCGAGCATCGCCGGCCGCGCTTTGGCGTAGGTGTCGAACAAGCCCGCCAGCCGCCGGGCCACCGCGTACCGGCGGCCCTGTCGCAGCTGGGTCTCCTCGGGGTTGCCCAGTTCGGCGTAGCCCAGGTGCGTGGCGAGGGTGTGCGCCCAATCGGGGTGGGTCTGGCCGAGGTCGTCAAGCTCCTCCAGCAGCGGCCACACCATGGCGTCGGGGTCCCACGGGTTGCTGTCGACTGTGCCGGTGATCTCCGCGAGAAGTGATGTGGGGGAGCGGAATTCGATGCCCGCGCACACCCCGTCGGCGGCCGCGCCCTGGCCGAGCACATGGGACAGCTGCTGGCTGAGCCAGCGTTCCATGCCACGCGCGGACACCAGCACCAGCTCGGCGGCGAATGGATCCGCCGGCGGCTCCGCGAGCAGCGCACCCAGCCCGGCGGCCAGCGCGCCGGTGTCCTCGGCTCGGTGCAGGTGTAGCGCCATCGGACCACCCTAGGACGGGGCACCGACAGTTGAGCGAGGCCGGTAGGCCCAGAGACCGGGTGTTACCGGGCGGCGAATTCGGCGGCCAGGCCGTCGATGCCGGCCTGGATCGCGGCCAGCGATTCGGCGCGGGCCTTGAGCTTGCTGGCCAAGTGATGCTTGGTGTGCAGCGTCGCGGCGAAGCCGGCGGCCACCTCCTGAGCGCGGCTCAACACGTTCTCCGGCTCGACGATCTCGTCCACCCAGCCGGCCGCCCGCGCTTCCTCACCGGTGAACGTCGCGGCCAGACCGACCGCCCGCTGGAAGGCCGCCTTGGTCAATCGCATGCGCAGGATCTCGACGCACGCCTGGGGCACCGTCATGCCGATGGCCACCTCGTTGGCCTGACACCGCATCGTGGGAGAACCGACCCGATGGTCGCCGGACTCCAGCAGGAACGAGCCGCCGGCGATCGCGTGGCCGGTGGCGGCGATCACCACGGGGACGGGGAAACGCAGGAGCCGAGCGTTCAGTTCGATGCCGCCGCGCAGCATCGCCAGCCCGGCTGCCGCGTCACCCGAGCCGAAGATCGCGAGGTCGAACCCTGCGCTCAGCACCCGGTTGTTGCCGGCGAGGACGATCGCCTTGACGTCTCCGGTCGCAGCGGCCTGCTCGGCCTGATCCAGCGCGGCGTTGATGTTCTGCTGCATCGTCGGGCTCAGGACGTTGACCTTGCCGTCGTCCAGCGTGATCGTGGCGACTGCATCGGTCACGGAGTAGGTGACGGTGCTCATCGGTTCTCCCTCGGTCGGTTCCCAGGCCGGGAACTGTTTGAGCCGATGCTAGACGGGCCCGCGGAGGCGCCGGCCGTCAGTGGACGCCGTTGCGGTGCCGACCCTTCGGACCCTCGTCGACCCACTGGATTTCCAGTTCGGTGGTCTCGTCGGCCTCGCGGCTGCGCCAGCGGTCCTGGGTTTCTCGGACCGCCCGGTTCATCCGGTCGATCTCCGCGCGGAAGACCTCGGGCTGCGTCTCCTTCGAGGCGTAGTGGAAGTACGTCAGCACGCTGCGGAGCAGCTCGAGCTTCTGCTTCTCCCGCTTGGCGAGGTCGTGCGTCGTCATCAGCTCCAGCCGCTGCACCGGCTGCAGCGCGGCCCAGTCGAGCACCGCCTTCGACTCGTACTCGCGGGGCTTCGGCGCGAATCGGGACTTCTTGCCGGGCGCCGGGGTCGCCAGGTCGTAGTAGGTGAGCGTCCCCTCGAACCGGGACCGGATCGACCCGCCCAGCTCCTCCCGGCTGATCGCCGAGTCCCAGATGGTTCGCCACTCTTGCCCCGGGGCCAGGACCGAGAGTTCGCTGGGCAGCCGCAGCTCAGTGACGTCGAGCTCGCCGTCGTGGTCGGAATCCTCGTAGATCGCGACGGTCGGATGATTGGTGAACTCGAACGAGATGTTGTGCGCCGCGGTCTGCCCGAAATTGCGGACCACCAGCTCGATCAGGTGCCAGTCGGACGCGTGCGGCTCCATGAACATGGTCACCTGCGGCCGAACCTGATCCCGCTTGAGCTGGCGATTCTTGGAGAGCTGGCGATTCACCACGATCAGCACGACGATGCCGAACGCCAGCGCGGCCCAGGCCGCGATGGCCAGCCAGCTGCCCGACCCCAGGCTCGTCAGGTCATTCCAGCGTTGAGATATCCAGTCCACCGCGCCACCCAGTCGTCATTTCACCGATCGGTAATCCGACACCGAGACTAATATTCGCTGGTTGACTTGTACAACGGAGGAAAGTTCGTAGCTGCGCGCTCATGACCAGGCGACTGTGCCGCTAGCCGCCCATGAGCATGCGCCACTGGTCCAGGTTGCTGGCCCGGTAGACGTAGTTGGAGCGACGGACGTCGTCGAGCGGCGCGCTGGGTTCGGCCGAGTACCAGTGCCCGGGGAAGACCGTCGGATCGCCGGGCAGCGCGGCCAGCGCCTGCAGGCTGTGGAACATGTCGTCTACGTTCCCGCCGGGGAAATCGGTGCGGCCGCAGCCCTCCAGGAACAGGGTGTCGCCGGCGACCAACCGGCCGTCGAGCAGGAAGCACTGGCTGCCGGGAGTGTGCCCGGGGGTGTGCAGCAGCTCGATCGGCACGGCCCCGACCTGCACGACGTCGCCGTGCTGGTGCGACGTCAGCTCCGACGGCGCGATGCCGGTGACCCGGGACACCCAGTCGGCCTCGTGGACGTTGACGTGCACCGGCACGCTGACCCGCTCCAGCAGTTCGGCCAGGCCCTTGAGCTCGAAGCCCATCATCGAGCCGCCGACATGGTCGGGGTGGTGGTGGGTGACGAGCACGCCCGACAGGTGCATGCCGTCGGCCTCCAGGGCGTCGACCAGATCGCCCGCGGCGTAAGCCGGGTCGACCACCACGCAGTCGCCGGTCTCCCGGTCGCCGATCAGGTAGGCGAAGTTGCGCATCTGCGCGGCGATCGGATCGGTCGCCGCGAAGTCGCGGCCGGCGAGCAACTGACGGAAATACAGGCGGTCATCAGGCATGCGGACAGCCTAGGAGGGTGGTCGGCCCGCGCTGAAGTGCGTGGCTGCAATCTCTCGGCTCGTATCGCTCCGCGATTGAAGTCAGGTATCCATTTCGAGCTGACGGCGTCCCTGGTTTCAATCGGGAAGGGTGGGCGCGGCTGCTGATTGAAGCCAGGGATTCTCGTGACCGGTTTGTCGGGGGTCCTTGGCAGCATCGCGCCATGGGGGTATTCATCGGCAGCGAGGCATTGGCCGCGGGGAAGGTCACGCGCAATGACCTGCGGCGTCACTACAGGCGCATGTTTCCGGACGTGTACGGACCGCCCGAGCCCACCATCCGCGACCGCGTGCGTGGTGCGTGGTTGTGGTCCGGCCGACGTGGTGTCATCTCGGGAGTGGCGGCATCGGCGCTGCATTGGGCGAAATACGTCGACGACGACGCCCCGATCGAGATGTTGTGGCGGAATGGTCACCCGCCGAACGGCTTGATCGTGCGGAATGAGGCGTATGCCGCCGACGAGGTCACCACGTATGACGGGATTCCGGTCACCACACCGGCGCGGACGATCTTCGACCTGGGCCGACACCTCGACCGCGATGAGGCCGTCGCGCGGATCGACGCACTGCTGTGGGTCGGCCGGGTGGGTATCGGCGACGTTCAGCCGACCATCGGGCGATATCCGTGGGCGCGCGGTCTGGCGCAACTCCGGGTAGCACTGGCGTTGGCTGACGAGGGGGCCGAGTCGCCGAGGGAGACGCGGCTGCGCCTGCTGCTCACCGATGCGGGCATGCGCCCGACCGACACCCAGATCCCGGTCTACGAGGGCAATCGGCTGATCACCAAGTTCGACATGGGTTGGAAGCACCTCCTGGTCGGGGTGCAATACGACGGCGGTCACCATCAGACCGACCGCGCGCAGTACGTGCGCGATCAGAAGGCGCTGCCCAAGCTCGAAGCGCGGAACTGGATCGTCGTCAAGGTGATCAAGGAGGACACCGACGATGACGTCCTGGCCCGGGTAGCGGCTGGCTTGTTCCGCCGTGGCTGGCGGGCGGCGTAGTTGAATCGGTGCCTGGTAGAAGCGGGCAGCGTCCCTGGATTCAATCAGCACGCCTGCCGGGTCGATCGAATTGCACTGAGGGATCGTTCGAACGGCATAGCGGTACCTGGCGTCAATCGGGACGTTTCGAAGCCCGCGATCGTTGAAGCCTGGGACGAGATCGGGCAAACCGGCCACAGGAACCCCCGGGGGAGTCAAAATAGGGCGGTTACGCTGCCGTTTTGGCAGCTGATTCAGCGAGACGGTAACCTCTTTAAGGCCCACGGGGCAGACGGTCGTAACCGACAGTTCGAAACCGAGGGTCAGGCCCCCTTAGCTCAGTCGGTAGAGCGTTTCCATGGTAAGGAAAAGGTCAACGGTTCGATTCCGTTAGGGGGCTCGGTGGACATATGGCGAGCGGAGCGACGGAAGTAAGAATCCGCCGCTGCGCCGCCTGTGTCTGTCGGGGCGGTGTAGCTCAGCTGGTTAGAGCGCACGACTCATAATCGTGAGGTCGGGAGATCGAGCCTCCCCACCGCTACCAGCACAACAGGGATTTACGAAGCGAAAGAGGCAGAGACGTGGCGTCGAGTACCGACGTACGGCCGAAGATCACCTTGGCCTGCGAGGTGTGCAAGCACCGTAACTACATCACCAAGAAGAACCGTCGTAACGACCCGGATCGTCTTGAGATCAAGAAGTTCTGCCCGAACTGCGGTACGCATCAGCCGCACAAAGAGTCGCGTTAGCCACTCGTCGTGGGCCTGTCGGCGGAAATTGTCGGGTATCACTACCGGCATCCTGAGTGCTACGAGGTCGGTCGCGAGAAGATTCGTGAGCACGCGATCGCCGTCCAGAACGATGACGCATGCTTTCACCAGGAGTCGGCTGCAGCTGAACTCGGGCACGACGCGCTGCTGGCGCCTCTGACGTTCATCAGTATCTTCGGCTACCAGGCGCAGTTGGCCATGTTCGAGGACGCTGGTGTCGTCATCTCGGATGCCCAGATCATTCACGTCGATCAGGAGCTGAAGTTCTTCGCGCCGATCAAGGCCGGCGACAAGCTCTTCTACGACGTCTACGTCGACTCGTTTCGGCAGGCGCACGGCACCGACATCATCGTGACCAAGAACATCATCACGAACGATCGTGGTGATGTCGTTCAAGAGGCCTACACGACCCTTGCGGGTCGTTCGGGTGAGGACGGACAGAAGGGATTCTCAGATGGCGCTTCGTGAATTCAGCTCGGTCAAGGTCGGTGACGAGTTGCCCGAGAAGACCATCAAGCTGACCCGGCAGGACCTGGTCAACTACGCCGGTGTTTCCGGCGACCTGAACCCCATCCACTGGGACGACGAGATCGCCAAGCAGGTCGGTCTGGACACCGCCATCGCCCACGGCATGCTGACCATGGGTCTGGGCGGCGGCTTCGTCACCAACTGGGTCGGCGACCCGGCTGCCGTCACCGAATACAACGTCCGTTTCACTTCGGTGGTCCCGGTCCCCAACGACGGCATCGGCGCCGAGCTGATCTTCACCGGCCGCGTCAAGTCGGTCGACGAGGACTCCAAGTCGGTCACCATCGCGCTTTCCGCCACCACCGGCGGCAAGAAGATCTTCGGCCGCGCTGTCGCGACCGCGAAGTTGGCCTAGCCCATGCCGGTGAATCCCGACATCTTGGGGATGGTTCACAAGTACCCCCAGGTGTTCACGGTGGGGCGCGAGCAGGTCCGGCAGTACGCCAAGGCAGTCAAGTCCGACCACCCCGCGTCGATGGATGAAGCCGCCGCGGCCGAATTGGGCCACGACACCCTGATCGCCGGTCCGACCTTCGTGTCGATCGTCGCGCTGCTGGTTCAGCAGGATTTCTTCCGTAGCGTCGATGTCGGCATGGAGACCATGCAGATCATCCAGGTCGACCAGAAATTCGTCTACCACCGCCCGATCAGGGTCGGTGACCGGCTGCACGCGACCGTCGAGATCGCCTCCATCGAGCACCGGTTCGGGGCCGACATCGTGTTGACCCGCAACACCCTCACCGATGATGACGGTGGCGTCATCATGGAGGCCTTCACCACGTTGATGGGCCACGAAGGCGACAATTCGGTGTCGGTGCGCTACGACCGCGAGACCGGGCAGGTGCTCCGCTCGGCCGCCGGAGCGGATTAGTAACTCAGACTGGGGCCGATGTACACTCGGTCCTCGGGGATCCACCCTTTTCAGCGCGCTGTCCGTCGGTTACAGATCGACCGATCGGGGAGCGCGCGAATTGTGTGAGGACCCAGCCGGAAGCGCCGACCTGGTCGGTGCTGAAGGGGCGTAGCTCAATTGGCAGAGCAGCGGTCTCCAAAACCGCAGGTTGCAGGTTCAAGTCCTGTCGCCCCTGCTCAACTGAATACCGATGTGGACACTGGAAATGTGACCACCTGGAACAGACGAAAGGCATGCGGTGAGCGACGAGCGCGATAGTGCCGGCTCCGCAGGCGCCGGTACTGATGCGGGCACCGACGCGGGCGAAGGCGAGTCGCAGGGCCAGACCGCAGTTGTGACGCGCCCGGCGCGTCCGACCGGAAAGCGGGCCCGGCGGGCCGTCGAGGTCGACGAGTCCGAGTCGGACACCGTCGAGGCGGATTCTGACGCCGAGGACAGCGCGGCCGACGCTGACAAGAAATCGAAGAAGCGCGACAAGCCGAAGAAGGCCGCCAAGACCGGCGACTCTCGGAACCCGTTCGTGTACGTCTGGAACTTCCTCAAGCAGGTCGTCGCCGAGCTGCGGAAGGTCATCTGGCCGAACCGCAAGCAGATGATCGGCTACACGACCGTCGTGCTGGTGTTCCTGGTCTTCATGGTGGCGCTGATCGGTGGGGTCGACTTCGGTCTCGCCAAGCTCGTCATGTGGGTGTTCGGCTGACGCCGTCCGCCCGCCGCGACGAGCTCAAGAACGTAAGAGAGGACTGACTACCGTGACTTTCGATGGCGAGACACCTTCGGATGAGTCCGACGTGACCGCCGAGGCAGTCGAGTCGGTGGAGACCTTGGACGACACCGCGGAAACTTCGGAGACCGCGGATGTTGCCGACGCGCCCGAGGCGACCGAAGAGGTTGTCGACGAGACGGTGGAGGCCGTCGCCGAGGAGCCCGAGGAGCCCGAGGACGAGGATCCCGCGGTCGCGCTGAAGAAGCAGCTGCGGCGTCAGGCCGGCGAGTGGTACGTCATCCACTCGTACGCCGGTTACGAGAACAAGGTGAAGGCCAATCTCGAGACCCGCGTCCAGAACCTGGACGTCGGCGACTACATCTTCCAGGTCGAGGTACCGACCGAAGAGGTCACCGAGATCAAGAACGGCCAGCGCAAGCAGGTCAACCGCAAGGTGCTGCCGGGCTACATCCTGGTGCGCATGGATCTGAACGACGAGTCGTGGGGCGCCGTGCGCAACACCCCGGGTGTGACCGGATTCGTCGGTGCGACCTCGAAGCCGTCGGCCCTGTCGCTCGACGACGTCGTCAAGTTCCTGCTGCCGCAGGGTGCCGCGAAGAAGCCCGCCAAGGCGACCTCGGCTTCCGCTGCGTCGGGAGCCGACAGCGAAGCCAGCCTGGCGCGTCCGGAGATTCTGGTCGACTTCGAGGTCGGCGAGTCCGTCACCGTCATGGATGGCCCGTTCGCGACGCTGCCCGCGTCGATCAGCGAGGTCAACGCCGAGCAGCAGAAGCTCAAGGTGCTGGTGTCCATCTTCGGACGTGAGACGCCGGTCGAATTGACCTTCACACAGGTCAGCAAGATTTAATCGCGGACTGCCAACTCGCGATTAGCAGGATGTAGTCGCACCGCGGCTACCTAGAAAGGAACACCACACCAATGGCCCCGAAGAAGAAAAAGGTCGTCGGGCTGATCAAGCTGCAGATCCAGGCCGGCGCGGCCAACCCCGCCCCGCCCGTGGGTCCGGCGCTCGGCCAGCACGGCGTCAACATCATGGAATTCTGCAAGGCGTACAACGCTGCGACAGAAAGCCAGCGCGGAAACGTCATCCCCGTGGAGATCAGCGTCTACGAAGACCGCACCTTCACGTTCGTTCTGAAGACCCCGCCGGCAGCGCGTCTGCTGCTCAAGGCTGCGGGCATCCAGAAGGGTTCGGCCGAGCCGCACAAGACCAAGGTCGCCAAGATCAGCTGGGACCAGGTCCGCGAAATCGCCGAGACCAAGAAGGAAGATCTCAACGCGAACGACATCGACGCCGCTGCCAAGATCATCGCCGGCACTGCCCGGTCGATGGGTATCACGGTCGAGTAATCCCCGGATTCGCGCGGCTGCGTGAATCCACCTGTGGAAGAGCCCGCTTCGGCTCGCTAACCACACCTCTGAACTGGAGATTCAAATGAGCAAGAACAGCAAGGCATACCGCGAAGCTGCCGAGAAGGTGGACCGCGACAACCTGTACACCCCGCTCCAGGCCGTGAAGCTGGCCAAGGAGACGTCCTCGAAGAAGCAGGATGCGACCGTCGAGGTTGCGATCCGGCTGGGTGTTGATCCTCGTAAGGCAGACCAGATGGTGCGTGGCACCGTCAACCTGCCGCACGGCACCGGTAAGACCGCCCGCGTAGTGGTGTTCGCGGTTGGTGAGAAGGCCGAGGCCGCTGTGGCCGCCGGCGCCGATGCCGTCGGTAGCGATGACCTGATCGAGCGTATCCAGGGTGGGTGGACCGACTTCGACGCCGCGATCGCGACGCCGGACCAGATGGCCAAGGTCGGTAAGATCGCCCGCGTCCTCGGCCCGCGTGGTCTGATGCCGAACCCGAAGACCGGCACCGTCACCCCGGACGTGGCCAAGGCCGTGTCCGACATCAAGGGCGGCAAGATCAACTTCCGTGTCGACAAGCAGGCCAACCTGCACCTGATCATCGGCAAGGCGTCGTTCGACGAGGTCAAGCTGGCCGAGAACTACGGTGCCGCGCTGGACGAGGTGCTGCGCGCCAAGCCGTCGTCGTCGAAGGGCCGTTACCTGAAGAAGGTCGTCCTCTCGACGACCACCGGCCCGGGCATCCCGGTCGACCCGTCGGTCACCCGGAACTTCACCGAAGAGGCGTAGGCCCCAGGCCACATCCGCTCTTACTGCGAACCCCCGTACGACTCCGGTCGTGCGGGGGTTCGTTGCATATCTCACAATGACAGCGTTCTCAGATGCGGTTCAGGTTCGTTTAGCGGCTGTCACAGGTGCGTCGCCAACCATCGAATCCATGAGCAACTGTCTGTGCGGCCACGATCGTGCCGCCCACCAGCACTACCGTGCGGGTTCGGACTGCGCGCTCTGCAAGCCAGGGGGTTGCGGGCGCTTTCGCACCGACTCGTCCGTGAGCCAGTGGCAGAGCTGGTTCCGGGCGACCGCACCCCGACCTGCCGATCCGATCCGGTAGTTGTTCGGCGCCAGGATCTGGCAACCTCGACACATGTTCGTGCGAACACTCGCCGTCACCTTGGGCGCTCTGCTGGCCGTCGGAAATTTCGGCTCAGACCTCGGCATGGCCTCGGCGGCACCGCAACCCGCGCCGCCGCCGGTATCGCCGCAGGCCGCGGCGGCCGGACTGATCGACGTCCGGACCGTCGTCCCCGACGCGGTGATCGACCTGCGGTACGCCACTCCCAACAATTTCGTCGGGGTGCCGCTGTACCCGGCCGACGCGCGGTGCCTGATCCACGAATCGATGGCGCCGGGGCTGGCCACCGCCGCCCGGATTCTGCGCGCGCACGGCGAGGTGCTGACGTTCTGGGACTGCTATCGGCCGCATGAGGTGCAGGTCCGGATGTTCCAGGCCGTACCGGACCCGAACTGGGTCGCCAAACCCAGCCAGTTCGCGCGCAGCCACGAGTCCGGTCTGTCGGTGGATGTGACCATCACCGGCGTCGACATGGGAACCGATTTCGATGACTTCAGCCCGCGCGCGACGGCCTACGCGACCACCGGTGTCACCCCTGCGCAGCAGGCCAACCGCGCCCGGCTGCGGGACGCCATGGTCGCCGGTGGCCTGAGCGTGTATCCGGGGGAGTGGTGGCACTTCAACGGCCCTGGGGCGGCAGAGCCGCGCCCGATCCTCGACGTGCCGGTGAACTGAGTCAGCCCGCGACCAATTGGGCCAGCAGCGCCCGGTGATCGGAGCCGGGCACCTGCAGCGTCCGCACCGAGGTGGCCACGTAGCCGCGCGTCAGGATGTGGTCGACGGCGAAGACCGGCGGCGCGACGATGTCGGCCGGATGCGTGCGGACCACCCCGGCACCGGCCTGCGCGCCGGCATCCCGATAGCCCTGCCGCAGCAGCCGCCGGAACTCGCGCATGTCCGGGGTGGCATTCAGGTCGCCGGCCAGCAGCACCGGGCCGGAGCTTGCCTGGGCTGCCTTCAGCAACGTGTCGGCGAGCCGAGCCAGGTCATCGCGCCAGCCCTGCAAGGGGTCCGGCCATGGTGCGGACAGGTGGACGGTCATCACGGTGGTCGCGCTGCCGGCTCCGGGAATCTGGACGGTGACGGCCAGCATGCCGAGCCAGAAGCCGTCGTCGATGCGGATGTCAGTGATCGGGTAGCGGCTCCAGATGCCCACCCCGCCCGGCTCGTCCATCTCACGCAGGGCGCGGTACGGGAACAGGCGGTCCAGGCCGGCGGCCTCCAGTCGTGCCAGCGCGGCAGGTGTAAGTTCTTGCAGCGCAACGATGTCCGCGCTCTCCTCGGCATAGCGGACGACGGGTTCGGCCTCGGCCCGCCCGTAGCGCAGATTGGCCGACAGGAACCTCAGCGCAGTGCCCGACGGTGCCTTCGCGCGCCGGAACAGCGGTATCTGCACGACGGCCGCGGCGACGGTGGTCGCGACGGCGACCGCCGCCAGCGGCCAGTTTCCCACGGTGCCGAACAACACGGCAGCCACCGGAGCGCCGAGAACGAGGTACGGCACGGCGGCCGCCAGCGCCAACAACAACCTGTTGACGATCGGAATCCAGCGCGCTGCGAGACCGACGATGGCTGCGCCCAGCGCGATAGCGCCGGTGTACGTCAGAACTGACTGCCACATCGCGATGATTCGCCCTCCTCAATCTGTGCTGCAGAAAATGTACCGGAAGTATTTATGGTCCCGTCGACGCGATTCCGGCAACGAAAAATCGTATTTGCTGCGCTTACTCTTTTTGTCCGCTAGCCAAAATAGTTGCTAGCGTAAATTGAAGTCATCTGTCAAAATCCTAGAAGTCGGCTGTGAGCCAATTGCCGCATTTAAACAGGTTATTGACCATAGGTATGTTTATTCGGATAACCTTTTTGTAGATTCTTCGAGTCAATTACGGGTAGTGTCTCGGCCATTCGTTGACGCCTATAACAATTCGCCAGGCGGCCGATTTTGAACAAGGGGACACGCATGTACTCGTCGCTGCGCGGATCGCTTCGTGCCTGCACATTTCGCGGCGTTGTCGCGATACTCCCGGTTGCGATGATCTGCGCGTACGCACCGCCGTCGGAACTGCCGTCCAGGCTGGTGACGGCGCAGGTCGAGAACACCGCGGAAATCGTCTCGTCTCCGTCGAGCATCGGGATCGCCGATTCGGGTCTGTACGGGGAAACCCAGGCTCAGATCAATCAGACACTCGACACCCTGCAGTCCATCGGGGTTCAGGATGTCCGGGTCTTCGTCCCATGGATCTACGTCGAACCCGGGAACGGCGTCTACAACTGGTCCAGCATCGACATGGTCATCCAGGCCGCCCAAGCGCGGAACATGGGCGTGATGGCCGAGCTCGCCAGCACTCCGCTGTGGGCCGCGCCGTCCGGCACCATCCCCGGCGCCGGCACCCCCGACCCGGCGACCTTCGCCTCCTTCGCGACTGCGGTGGCCCAGCGATATGGCACGGCCATCTCGGCGTACGAAATCTGGAACGAGCCGAACTACGCGCTGTCCTCGGACCCCATCGATCCCGTCGCCTACGCGGCACTGCTGAAGGCCGCCTATCCGGCGATCAAGGCCGTCGACCCCAGCGCCACCATCGTGGCCGGCGCGCTGGGCAGCGTCATCAGCTTCGGCGGTGTCACGATGGACCCGGTGACGTTCGTCAAGCAGATGCTTGCCGCCGGCGCCGCGAACTATTTCGATGCCTTGTCGTTCCATCCGTACCAGGAGTCGCTGCCCTTCTCGTCGGGCCTCGGTGTCGCGAATTCGCCTCTTTCGCAACTGAACTCGATCTATCAGCTGATGACCCAATACGGCGACGGGCTCAAGAAGATCTGGATCAGTGAGTTCGGCGCCTCGACCAACGACGTCAGTCAGCAGACCCAGGCCGACCTGATCAAGAACCTCATCGACACCTGGCAGACCATCGCCTATGCCGGGCCGGTGTTCATCTACACCGCGCAGGACGGGGTGCCCGGAGCCGACGGCTACGGCATCTACAACGCCGACTGGACGCCGAAGCTCGCGGTCGCCGTCATTCAGCAGGCGATTGCGAAGTACTCGAGCGGACCGCTCGGCGGCGTCGGAACCGTGGTCGGCGGCGTCACCTCGGGCGTCGCCGCGGTGGCGCAGTCGCTTGCCAATCTGCTGCAGTCCATCGGGCAGGCGATTCAGGGTGAATTCCAGCAGCTGGGGAAGGCCATCAACGCCTGGGCCGCCGCGGTCAGTGCCAAGCTGAGCGGAACCCTGCCGACGGCCAGCCCGCTGGCGGCGAAGGTGGCTGCGGTGAAGACCACTGCCGTCACCACCACTGCGGAGGCCTCGACCGGGACCGCGTCCACAGGGGCGTCGACGGGGACGACGCTGAAGGCAACCACGGTGCAGAAGCGCGCGAAGTCGACCAGTGGTGGCAGTGGGTCGACCAGTTCGACGACGCCCGCGAGCACGACGGCGTCGTCCACCGACAAAGTGTCTGATCCGGATGCCGGTGCGGCAGCCGACTCGTCGGGCAAGTCGCGGGACAAGTCCAAGCCTCACAAGGGCGACGGATCGACGTCGCACCTGAAGGGCGCGCACGGCACGGCGGTCACGTCCGGCACGTCGGCCGATGAGACGTCCGGCACGACGCCGGTGGTCGTCGACAAGCGTTCGCACCGTCACAGTGACACGAGTTCGAGCTCGACCTCGTCGGCGTCCGACCACTGACCCGCCGGAAACGCAGTAGCGCCCCCGGCCTCAGGCCGGGGGCGCTACTGACGAAAGCCGATTGGTGTTACGCGGCTTCCTTGGTCTTGGTGTAGGTGACCAGGCTGACGTCGAGGACCTCATCGAGGAAGTAGTACTGGCAACCGGTCAGATACTTCATGTACCGGTCGTAGTTCACCTGACCGGAGATCGCGATGGCCTGTTCCTTGTGGTGCTCCAGGTTGGCAGCCCACACGCCGAGCGTCTTGATGTAGTGGTTGCGCAGCGACACCGGCTCCGGGACGTTGAAGCCGGCCTTCTCGCCATGGTCGATCATCATCTGCGTGCTGGGCAGCCGGCCGCCGGGGAAGATGTCGGTCGCCATGAACTTGATGAACCGGGCCATTTCGAACGTCACCTTTTTACCGCGGGCGGACATGTCGAACGGGTGGTAGCTCACGCTGCTCTGGATGGTCATCCGGCCGTCGGCGGGCATGATCTCGTAGCAGTTCTTGAAGAAGTCGTCGTAGCGCTCGAAACCGAAGTGCTCGAACGCCTCGATGGACACGATGCGGTCCACCGGCTCGTGGAACTCTTCCCAGCCCTTCAGCAGCACCCGGTGCGTGCGCTCCGACTCGGTGCTGCTCAGCAGTTCCGTGCAGAACGCCTGCTGGTTCTTGCTCAGCGTCAGGCCGATGACGTTGACGTCGTACTTCTCCATGGCGCGCTGCATGGTCAGGCCCCAACCGCAGCCGATCTCCAGCAGCGTCATGCCGGGCTTGAGATCGAGCTGTTCGAGGTGCTGATCAACGTTGGCGAGCTGCGCCTGTTCCATCGTGACGGTCGGTCCGGTGAAGTAGGCGCAGCTGTACTTACGGGTGTCGTCTTGGAACAACCCGAAGAAATCGTCAGACAGGTCGTAATGGGCCTGGATGTCCTCGAAATGCGGCCGCATGTCCTTGGCCCCAGTCGAATCCTGAATCATCTCTAACACCTAACTTGACCTTCCTCACTCGCGGGTGATGCCGGTCACTAAATCACAATTGTGACCGCACAATACCTGGCCGCCAACCGGTTCCTTGACGTTGGTGTGACGCGTCGACACGGTCAGCTTCAACAGCAAACGTAGCCGCCGATATGTCGTGTGCCATGTTCATTCCCCCTGCGTGGCGGGGTCTGTGACCGGACCGAGATGTCTAACGCACTTCGGCAAACGTCGTGACCAGTTCGCCGGCGATCTTGTCCCAGAGAGGCGCGGGCAGGTCATGACCCATGCCGTCGAACAACACCAACCGGGCGCGTCGGATGGCCTTGGCTACTGCGCGGCCACCGCTCGGCCTCATCAGTTTATCGGCTCGGCCGTGGATGACGACCGTCGGTGCGGTGATCAACGCGTTGTAGCGCCGCAGGCTGCCGCTGCCCAGGATGGCCCCGAAGTGCCGGGCGACGCCGACGGGGTAGTACGAGCGGTCGTAGCTCTCGGCGGCGTCGGCCTCGGCCTGGTCGAGCGGCGTCGGGTAGCCGGGGCTGCCGATGATGCGGCCGACGTTGACCGCGTTGGCGATGACGCCCGCGCGTGAGGTGTCCTGCGGCCGGGTCGTGATTGCCTTGAGTTGCTTCGGCCCGGGCGGGGGCAGCAGCGGCTGGTTGTTGCTGGAGAAGATGACGCCGAGCGTCTTGGTCCGGTGCTGGTAGCGCGCTGCGAACACCTGCGCGATCATGCCGCCCATCGACCCACCGACGACGTGTGCCTGCTCGATCTTCAGGTGGTCCAGCAGCGCGGCGGCGTCGTCGGCCATGTCCTCCAACGTGTAGACCGCATCGCTACGCAGGCCGGCGTACGACCGGAGCATCCGCGGCAGCAGTCCGGAACCGGAGTGCTTGCCCTCGATCTTGGTGGACAGGCCCACATCGCGGTTGTCGAACCGGATCACCCGGTAGCCCTTCTCGACGAGCTTGTCGCAGAAGCCTTTGCGCCACAACAGCAGCTGCGCCCCGAGGCCCATGATGAGCAGGACGGCCGGATCATCCGGGTTGCCCATGTCCTCGTAGGCGATATCCAGGTCACCGGAGCGGGCGAAGCCGGTCCGGACCTCGGCGGTGGTGTCTCGTTCAGGCTGCATGGCTACTCGTATCTCGGTCGGCGTTCGTGGTCGGAGTCGGCCTGCGGCCTACTCCTCGGATTTGTCTGGTCGGATTCGGCCTGCGGCCTACTCCTCGGATTTCCCGTTGGCGTTCTTGTGGTCGCGGCTGATGTCCACCATGAAGTTGGCGAAGTAACCCTTCAGCTGGGGGTCGCTCATCATCTGCCACTTCGGCGCCAGCAGCTTCATGTACCGCTCCACGTAGAGGAACTGTTTACCGATCAGCACCAGCTCGCGGGGCAGCTTGACGTCATACGCGTCCGCGAGGGTGGAGAGCTGCTTGCCGATCTCGGCGTAGGACAGGTCGCCCAGCGACGTCATGGTGAGCGGCGTGGTGAAGGCCTCCAGGTCCTTGGCCGCCTGGCCCTCCGGTTTGACCGTGCCCACGGCGCCCATCATCACCACGATCCGGCCGGCCGCCGCGTGATCCTTCGAGACCAGCAGCGCATACACCAACTCGCGCAGCAGCCACCGGGTCCGCGGGTCGATGCGGCCCATGATCCCGAAGTCGAAGAAGACGATCTTGCCGTCCTTGTCGACGTGCAGGTTGCCGGCGTGCAGGTCGCCGTGGAACAGGCCGTGCTTGAGGCCACCCTCGAAGACGCTGAACACCAGCGCCTTGACCAGCTCCTCGCCGTCGAACCCGGCCTTGCGGATGGCGGCGGCATCGTCAATGCGGATGCCCTCGACGCGCTCCATGGTCAGCACGCGCTCGCTGGTCAGATCCCAGTAGACCTGGGCCACCCGGATGTTCTGCCCCAGCGGCGAGGAGTGCATGTGTGCCACCCAGGCGTCCATCGACTGCGCCTCGAGCCGGAAGTCGAGTTCCTCGGCGAGGTTGTCGGCGAAGTCAGCGACCACGTCCTGCGCGGACAGCCGCTGGCCCAGCTTGGCCATCTCGGCGACCTGCGCGCCGCGCTTGAGGATCTGCAGGTCGGCGGCCACCCGTCGGCGGATGCCGGGGCGCTGAATCTTGACCACGACCTCTTCGCCGGAGTGCAGCGTCGCGTAGTGCACCTGGGCGATGGAGGCGGAGGCGAAGGGCTCGTCGTCGAAGCTGGCGAAGAGGTCGGCGGGATCGCCACCGAGTTCTTCGCGCAGCAGCTTGTGGACCTGGTCCTTGTCCGCGGGCGGGACCCGGTCCAGCAGGCTGCGGAACTCGCGGCTCAGGGGTTCACCGAAGGCGCCGGGGCTCGACGCGATGATCTGGCCCAGCTTGACGTACGTCGGGCCCAGGTCGGAGAACGTTTTCGGGACTTGTTTGAGCACCTTGTGCTGCAGGCTGCCCTTGGAGAAGGCACCGCCGACGATGCGTACGCCGGTCCGTGCGAGCTGCCAGCCGGTGGCCCCGATGCGGGCGGCTTCGACGGGCAGCGGCACCCGGTCCAGCCGGGCACCCTCGCGATGGGGGGTCTTCCGCGTTGAACTCATTGGTGAAGTGTCTCAAAACCGCGGGTACCGCCAAAAAGGTGTGCCCTGCATCACTCCTTCGGCGGTGCTCGGGTCAGACGAAGACGCTCTCGATATCGGCGCGGCTGCGGGCCGGGTCGCTGCCGGGCACGTACGTCGGGACGGTGTGCGGAGCCAGCTCCGGATCGATGCCGCCTTTGACCCGGGCCTTGGCCTGCCGGAATTCGGGGAACGGTCCGGCGGCGGTGTGCAGGCCGTTGATGATCGACCACACCACCGCGCGGCGGGCGGTGCGCTCGATGGGATTCGGGTCGGTGTGCCCCAGCAGCTGCTTGGCCCATTTGGGCATGGTGTCGCGGACCGCCCAGTCGACCGCGCTCTGCGGCATCGGCAGGTTCGGGCCGGTGGCCATCGCCGCGCCGTAGGTCAGTGCCAGCCTGGGGAGGTAGGACTGCAGGCAGTCCAGGGTCTCAGCCTTCGTCGTCGGCAGATCGGTGCCGCCGAGAGCGTGACCGACCCGGATGAACTCGCCGTAGTAGCGGTCGAGTTTCTTGCCGCGCAACGGGTTTGGATGGTAGAGCTCATGCGCCGTGGCCAGGCCCCAGACGACCGTCGCGTAGTTCCACCGCAGCCAGTCCGGGTCGTCGGCGTCGTAGGCGGCGCCGTCCGGCCGGACGCCCTTGATGGTGTGGTGCATGGCGCGCACGGTCCGGGCCAGGTTCTCGGCGGTCTCGGTGCTGCCATACGCGGTGCCGATGAAGAACGCGATGGAATGACCCAGGCGGACGGCCGCGCCCTTCGGATCGATCACCGGGCTGGCGACTCCGTTCTCGTCGCGCTGGACCAGGCGGGAATGGTGCATGCCCATCCAGTAGATGGACGGGTCGAGGCGCTCGATGAACGCGGCGCACTGCAGGCCGAAGACCAGGGCCTCGGTGTGTGAGTGCACATGCCAGACGGCACTGCCGGGGCCGAACCAGCCCGGGTCGCCGGCGGGGCCCGCGAAGTCCATGCCGCGGAAATAGTTCCGTCGGATGGTCTCGTCGAATCGGTGCTGAAGCTGGTGCTCGATGAACTGGTGCGGCAGGTACACGTCAACCCCTTCTGGTCACGGTCGTAACCAGAATAGTATTTGGTGACGGGTGTGACCAGACCTAGGCTGTAGGGATGTCGACACCGACCAGGTGGGCGGGTATCCCGCTCGACGACCGCCGCGCCGAGCGGCGCGGGCTCCTGGTCGACGCCGCATTCGAATTGTTCGGCTCTGGCGGCGAGACGGCCTTGTCGGTCCGCTCGGTGTGCCGCGAGTGCGGGCTCAACACCCGGTACTTCTACGAGAGCTTCGACGGCATCGACGACCTGTTGGGCGCCGTCTACGACAAGGTGAGCATCGAGCTGGCCACGGTGGTCGACGCGGCGATCACCGTCGCCGGCGACTCGGTGCGGGAGCGGACCCGCGCCGGTACCGCCGCGGTACTGGGTTTCGGTTCCGCCGATCCGCGGCGCGGGCGGGTGCTGTTCACCGAAGCACGCGCCAACCCCGTGCTGGCCGCGCGCCGGGCCGTCACCCAGGACCTGCTGCTCGATGCCGTCCTGGCCGAGGGCGGCCGACTGCATCCCGGTTCGGATCCCGTCGCCGCACGCGTCGGTGCGGCCATGTACACCGGCGCGATGGCCGAACTGGCCCAGCAGTGGCTGTCCGGTTCGCTGGGCACGGACCTGGATGTGGTGGTCGACGCGGCCCTGACGTTGGTGCTGCCCCGAGAGTGACGAAATGGCTGCCCCGGTGAGGGCGGTTACTGGGCGACGGGTCGCCAGCGCTTGAGGTAATCCGTCTCCGGCCATTCCTCTGCCGCGGCCAGCAGTTCGTACATGGTGGCGCGGTCGATGGACTCGCGGATGATGTCGGCGTGGCCGGCGTGCCGGGACAGCTCTTCGATGATGTGCATCCCGACCCAGCGCACCGTCCAGTGGTCGATATCGGCCGGGAACCACGGCACCTCATGCGGGACCGGCACCAGAGTGCCGAGGTCGAGCTCGGCGAACGCCTTCAAGGTCGCCGTGTTCTGCTCGCGCAATGCGGCCAGCAAGTCGTCGAGGGTTTCGTCGTCGCCCACGACGTACTGGTCGGCGTACTCGGCCATGATTTCCGCCATCGGCCGCGGGTCCGGCGGCGGGAAGTCGGGGGCGGCCACCGCCCGCTCGACCCAGCCGGCCTGCATGGCGGTGACGTGCTTGATCAGGCCGCCGACCGACAGCGCACTGACCGACGGGGTGGAGCGGGCCTGCTCGTCGGTGAGTCCGTAGGCGACGGCCGCGAAGGCATCCTGCTGGAATGCGATGAAATTGATCAGGGTCTGGCGTTCGTCGGCGGCGGGTGCGGGCAGTCCGGGCATGCTCAGTTCTCTTTCTCGGTGTGGATGTAAAGGTCACGGATGCAGGCGATTTCCGCTCCGTGGTGAATGACTTCGCGATTGATGTGCAGCACCAGGGTGGCCATTGAGAAGTCAGCGTAGGGGCCTTCTGCCGGCCCGCACGGCTGGGCCAGTGCGGCGTCGTCGAGCCCGCGGACCCCGGCGATCCAGTTCGCGTAGGCGGCGTCGAGCTGCTCCAGCGCGGTGTGCGCATCGAGGGCGTAGGGCCACGACTGGTAGTCGGCCGGCGGCCCGCCGAAATGCGAATGGTTCCGCATGGCCAGGACGCCGACGATGACGTGCGCCAATCGCCAGGCGATGGTGGTGAACGGCTCGGGTTGCGGTGGGGGATAGCTGAAGTCGATGGCTCCGTCGGGGTGGAGGGTCCAGCAGCCGGGGACCGGCTGCCAGAAGTATTCGTCGTCGGTCAGTCCCTCGAGTCGGGGACGCAGCTGGTGTTGCCAGTGCCAGTCGAGTTGGTCGGCCAGTTCTTCGGTCCGTTCTTCAGTCACCGGGCAAGCCTGTCACCGAAATAGGACTGTTTCTGTCCTATGAGTGCGGCAGAGTGTTGTCATGTCCGAAACGACGAGCCGGGTCCTCCAACTGCTGGGCCTGTTGCAGGCGCGCCGGGTGTGGACCGGGCAGGAGCTGGCGGATCGGCTCGGCGTCACCGGGCGCAGCGTCCGGCGCGATATCGAGCGGCTGCGCGACCTCGGCTATCCGGTACACGCCAGCAAGGGGCGCGACGGCGGCTATCAGCTGGGTGCCGGTGCCGCGTTGCCTCCGCTGCTGCTCGATCCAGAGGAGGCCGTCGCGATGGCGGTATGTCTGCGGCTGGCGGCCGGTGGCAGCGTCGCGGGCGTCGGTGAGTCGGCGCTGCGGGCACTGTCCAAACTCGACCAGGTGATGCCGTCCCGGCTCCGGTCGCAGGTGTCCGCGGTGCACGACGCGACGGTGACGTTGACCGGCGGCAGCTCTGTGGAAGCGGTATCGCCCGACGACCTGATGACGCTGGCCCGCGCCTGCCGGGATCACGAACACATCAGGCTCGGCTACACCGATATCCGCGGCAACAGCACCGAACGGCGGCTGGAGCCCTATCAACTCGTCACCACCGGACGCCGCTGGTACCTGCTGACCTACGACCGCGACAAGGCGGACTGGCGCACGCTACGGCTGGACCGGATGGTCGACGTCAGAGCCGCGGGTACGACGTTCGCTCCGCGCCCGGCGCCCGACGCGGCCGACTACGTGCGCCGGGCCATCACCGCGTCGCCGTACCGCTACGTCGCGCGGGTCCGCTTCGAGGCGTCAGAAAGTCAACTGGCACAGATGTTTTCCGCGTCCTCGGCGCAGATCGAGGCAGATGGTCCGGACCGCTGCATCGTGACCGCCGGGGGCGACGACCCGGAGCGCATCGTGCTGCATCTGGCGATGCCGGGCTACCGGTTCGAGGTGCTCGAGCCGCCCGAGGTGATTGCCGCGACGCGCGCGGTCGCCGACCGGCTGCGTGCCGCAATGCCGCCCGGCTGAAGGGGATTGACCGTATGGTGCAGGGGTGTCGACGGGACGACTCCTGCAGGTGACGGCGGTAGTTTCCACCGAGTTGTTCGTCGGCCCGGCCGATGAGCCGTGGCAGATCGTGCGGGTGGACTACACCGGATGCGCACAGCCCACCGAGGTCAGGGTCGTCGGGGATGGCTTGACCGGCCAGGCCGTGGCGCAGCAGGGCGACGGCACGGTGGAGATTCCGGTGGTGGTGCAGGACGGGCAGCCGGGTCAGCTCCGGCCCGCGCATCTGGAGATCGACGGCGCGCGGACCGCGTTCGAGTTCGTCGTCGCCGAGCCCGGCTGGACCATGCACATGATCAGCCACTTCCACTACGACCCGGTGTGGTGGAACACCCAGGCCGCGTACACCAGCGTCTGGACCGAGGACCCGCCCGGCCGGTGCCGGCAGATCAACGGCTTCGAGCTCGTCACCGCACACCTCGAAATGGCAAGGCGGGAACCGGAATACAAGTTCGTGCTGGCCGAGGTCGACTACCTCAAACCCTATTGGGACACCCACCCGGAGCAACGCGCCCAGCTGCGTGCGTTGCTGGCCGAGGGTCGGGTCGAGATCATGGGCGGCACCTACAACGAGCCGAACACCAACCTGACCAGTCCCGAGACCGCGATCCGGAACTTCGTGCACGGCATCGGTTTTCAGCGTGATGTGATGGGCGCAGACCCGGCGACGGCCTGGCAACTGGACGTCTTCGGCCACGATCCGCAGTTCCCGGGAATGGCGGCCGACGCCGGGCTGACCTCCAGTTCGTGGGCCCGCGGACCGCATCACCAGTGGGGGCCGATGCACCGTGACGGCGATCCCGAGCGCATGCAGTTCGCCAGCGAATTCGACTGGATCGCACCGTCGGGCCGTGGGCTGCTGACCCACTACATGCCGGCGCATTACGCCGCCGGGTGGTGGATGGATTCGTCGGCGTCGTTGCAAGAGGCCGAGAACGCCACCTACGAGACGTTCACCAAACTGAAAAAGGTTGCGCTGACCCGCAATGTGCTCCTGCCGGTCGGCACCGACTACACGCCGCCGAACAAATGGGTGACCGAGATTCACCGCGACTGGGCCGCCCGCTACACCTGGCCCCGCTTCGTGTGTGCGCTGCCGCGGGAGTTCTTCGCCGCGGTGCGTGACGAACTCGCGGCCGATGGCACCCAGCCGTCGCCGCAGACCCGCGACATGAACCCGATCTACACGGGCAAAGATGTGTCGTACATCGACACCAAACAGGCCAACCGCGCCGCCGAGAACGTCGTGCTGGCAGCCGAACGGTTCGCGGTGTTCGCCGGATTGCTCACCGGCGCCACCTACCCACAAGCGGCTCTGGCCAAAGCATGGGTTCAGCTGGCCTACGGCGCACACCACGACGCCATCACCGGATCGGAATCCGACCAGGTGTACCTCGACCTGCTCACCGGCTGGCGCGACGCCTGGGAACTCGGCCGGACCGCGCGCGACAACGCGGTGGCGCTGCTGTCGCGCGCCGTCGACGGCGACATCGTGGTGTGGAACCCATTGGCGCACAGCCGAACCGACATCGTCACCGTCCACCTCGACGAACCGCTGGCAGGCTCGGTCTTCGACGCGGACGGCACGCCGGTCCCGGTCCTGATCGAAGACGACGGCCACACCGCCACCTGGCTGGCCCGCGACGTGCCGTCCCTCGGCTGGCGGGGATACACACTCGGCGGAGACACGCTGCGATCGGTGCGGAAACCGGCCTCGTGGGAACCCAAGTCCGGTACCACCATCAGCAACGACCGCTACGGCTGCACCGTCGATCCCGGCCGCGGTGGGGCAGTGTCGTCGCTGTTCCGTGAGGGCGTCGAACTGATCGGCACCGGCCAGGTCGGCAACGAGATCGCCGTCTACGACGAACATTCCGCACACCCCACCGAACACGAAGGGCCCTGGCACCTGCTGCCCAAGGGGCCGGTGGTGGGCTCGGCCGAACGTCCTGCCGATTCAGTGCAGGCTTATCGCAGCGCGCTGGGGGAGCGGTTGGTGGTCACCGGCCGGATCGGCGACGTGCTGCGCTACACCCAGACCATCACCCTGTGGCAGGGCGTGGACCGCGTCGACTGCCGCACCGTGATCGACGAATTCACCGGCGCCGACAAGCTGCTGCGGCTGCGCTGGCCCTGCCCGGTGCCGGGCGCGATGCCGGTCAGTGAGGTCGGCGACGCGGTGATCGGGCGCGGCTTCGGGCTGCTGCACCAACGGGATTCGCACGAGGCCGTCGACACCGCGGACCACCCCTACACGTTGGACAATCCCGCCTACGGGTGGTTCGGACTGTCATCGGCGGTGCAGGTCCGGGTACGCGACGCGCACGATGTACACGTACGGGCGGTGTCGGTCGCCGAGGTCGTGGTGCCGAACGCCGCCGACCCGCAGACACCGACCCGGGAGCTGATGGTCGCTTTGGTCCGGGCCGGGGTGACGGCCACCTGCAGCAGCGCCGACAAGCCGCGCTACGGCGACCTCGCCGTCGACTCCAACCTGCCCGACGCCCGCATCGCGCTCGGTGGGCCCGACGAGAACCGTTTCACCGCAGCGGTATTGGCGGCAGCCGACCCGTGCTACGGCGCGGAACTGCAGCGCCGTCTCGCCGCCGGTGACGCCCTGCTCTGGGTGCCTGCCGACGCAGACCTCGTGCAGCGCTGGATTCCCGGCGCCGACCTGACGGGGGTGCGGGCGCTGCCGGTGCTGATCGTCGCCGGACCCGGCGCCACCGAGGACCTGATCGCCGCCCTCGCCGACGCCGAGATCGCGGTCGAGCAGGACGCCACGGCCGGCATCGGGCCCTTCGACGCCCGGACCGTGGCCGTATTGAACCGGGGCGTACCGGGTTTCGCCGTCGAACCGGACGGCGTCCTGCACACCTCGTTGATGCGGTCGTGCACCGGCTGGCCATCGGGCACCTGGATCGACCCGCCCCGCCGCACCGCACCCGATGGCTCGAACTTCCAGCTCCAGCACTGGACCCACACTTTCGACTACGCCGTCGCGGCCGGTGACGGTGACTGGCGCGCCGCGGGCATCGCGGCGCGCAGTGCCGAGTACTCCGAGCCGTTGCTCGCGGTGCACACCGATCATCCGGCCGTAGCCGGCGGATTGCCCAGCACCGGTTCACTGTTGGGCGTCGAACCCGCGTCCGACGTGGCGCTCGCCGTGCTGAAGGCCACCGGCAACCCGATCGCCACCGGCAGCAGCGCGCCCGTCGACCCGAGGTCGGGCATCACCCTGCGCCTGGTGCAGACCTCGGGACGGCCGACCGAGGTCAGCATCACCTCGGGACTCCGGCACCTCGAGGACGTGGCACGACTGGACCTCCTCGAACAACCCGTGGCCGGCGACGGCAAAGGCCTCCGGCTGCACGGTTTCGAGATCGCCTCCGTGCGGGCACGGCTCGAGCTGCCCCATGTGCTCAATGGCGACCATGCCACCTTGGCGCCGGATGCCGAAGTGGCCCAACCGGTTTACGCCCGGTACTGGCTGCACAACCGCGGCCCGGCGCCGTTGGGCGGTTTGCCGGCGGTGGCACATGTGCACCCCACTGAGATATCCGGTGAACCAGGTGCACCCGTGCAATTGCGCGTCACCGCCGCCAGCGACTGCACCGATGCCGCGCTGCATGGCCGGGTGCGGGTGCTGTGTCCCGACGGCTGGTCGGCAACCCCGGACGAGCTGCCCTTCGTGCTGCCGCCGGGCGGTTACCTGGAAACCGAAGTGCAGCTGGAACTTCCGATCGCGGTCCCCGTCGGCCGGTACCCGGTACGAGTCGAACTCGCGGTCACCGGCGGCGCCAAGCACACCCAGATTCCGGCAGCCTGGCGCCAGACGGTGGAGGACGTCTGTGTCGTCACCGTCGGTGAACCCGTTGACACACCACTGCTCACGCTGGTCGCCGAGCCCGAACCGGTCGACGTCGTCGCGGGTGGACACGCGGACCTGAGCGTCATCGTCGGCTCCGCCGCCGGCGCGCCGCTGAGCCTGGAGGCGCACTTGATCAGCCCGTGGGGCACCTGGGAATGGCTGGGGCCGGGCGTGCTCGGCGCCGACGTCCCCGCCGGCGGCACCGTCGCGCTGGACTTCGATGTGGCACCGCCGCTGTGGGTCGGCCCGGGGCAGTGGTGGGCACTGATCCGGATCGCGGCCGCCGGGCGGGTGCTGTACACCCCGGCGGTATCGGTGCGGGTCCGATGAACCACGTCGCCACCGTCGCCGGGCGGGCCATTCCGGTGGGCGACCTCGACGACCGTGAATCACGTTTGCGGGCAAGCGCATTGGCGCCATCGCTACCGGTGCCCGGGACCAGTGAAGGCCGCCAGCTGCGGCGCTGGCTGGCCCAGTTGCTGGTCACCGACGAGCTGGTGCGCGTGGCAGCCGGCGAACTCGGTGTCGACGACCGCGATGCGCCTACCGAAGCTGATCTGCTGCCCGACGCCGCCGCCCGGATGGAGCTCGGCAGCGTCGCCGCGGCTGCCCTCGAACAGCCGCTGGCGCGCGCGCTGTTCGTCCGCGTGACCGCCGACGTTCGGCTCGCGGGTGACGAGGTCGAGCGCTACCACGCCCGCAACCCCCTGCGGTTCGCCCCGCCCGTCCCTGATCTCGGCGGCTGGTCCACCGCGGCGACCGTCGCCCCGCCACTGGATCAGGTGCGGCCGCAGATCACCGCACATCTGCTGGGGTCGGCACGCCGACGCACCTTCCGGCATTGGCTCGACGCCCGCCGGGCCGAGTCGGTGCACCTGGCACCTGGATATGAACACCCCGGCGACCCGCGCCAGCCCGACCACGTCCACCGGCATTGAGGCCACGATGCCCGAACTGACCCTCGCTCTCGACATCGGTGGCACCAAGATCGCCGCGGCGCTCGTCGACCCGGACGGCGTGCTCGTGCACCGCGCGCAGCTGCCTACGCCGCACGCGGACCGCGAGCAGGTGTGGGCAACCGTCGACACCCTGGTCGGCGCCGCTCTCGGCGCGGCCGGCGGGCGCCCGCTGCGGGGTGTGGGCGTCGGCTCCGCCGGTCCCATCGACGTCTCGGCGGGCACTGTGAGCCCGCTGAATATCGCTGTCTGGCAACAGTTTCCGTTGGTGCAGCGACTTGCCGAGCGTACCGGCCTGCCGGTACGGCTGGCCGGTGACGTCGTATGCCTGGCCATGGGTGAGCAATGGCGCGGGGCCGGTCAGGGGGCGCAGTTCCTGCTCGGCATGGTGGTGTCGACCGGTATCGGTGGCGGGTTGGTGCTCGATGGCGCGCCGTACCTCGGTCGCACCGGTAATGCCGGGCACATCGGGCACGTCGTGGTGGACCCCGACGGTCCGCGCTGCGCGTGCGGTGGTCAGGGCTGCGTGGAGGCGGTGGCCTCGGGTCCGCACCTGGCGCGCTGGGCGCACGAGCACGGCTGGGGCGCGCCGGCCGATGCCGACGCGAAGGCGCTGGCCGACGCTGCCGGCCGCGGGGATCCGGTTGCGGTGCAGGCGTTCGCGCGCGGTGCCGATGCGATCGCCGTCGCCATCGCGTCGGCGGCGGCGGTCTGCGATCTGGATCTGGTGGTGCTCGGCGGAGGTGTGGCGAACGCGGGGGAGGTGTTGTTCGCCCCGTTGCGGGCGGCGCTGCCCCGTTATGCGGGGTTGAGCTTCTTGCGCGGCCTGCGGGTGGTGCCCGCCGCACTCGGCGGCGATGCCGGCCTGGTCGGCGCGGCCGCGCTGTTCCGTTCTTGAGAAGCGTTGCGCTCCATATGCTTTCGGCCCCAATCGCACAGGGACCACAGCACGGGACCCAGCGTCTTGCCGTATTCGGAGATCGAGTAGTGCACGCACGGCGGCACCGTGCCGGCGTCGTGGCGGTCGATGATGCCGTCGGCCACCAGCTCGTGCAGGTGCCGGATGAGCATGCGCTCGGTGATGTCGGGGATGCTGCGCCGGAGTTCGGCGGTGCGCATCGGACCGTCCGAGAGCCGCCACAGGATGGTGCCCTTCCAGCGGCCGTCGACGACGGAGAGGGCGGCGTCGATCGGGCACTCGCCGATCTCTTTCTTCGATACCGCCACGGTGCACCTCCTGGTCATCATGCTGAATAATTTGTCAGTACCTTGTTATTTGTCAGCATAGTGACCAGGCTCGATGTCATGGAACACATTGCGCAACTACTCACCGTGATCGTTGTCGGCACGCTGGTCGGTGTCGAGTTCGGCGTGGCCGCGTTCATGAATCCGATCCTGGAACGGCTGCCCGACGACGCCTACCGCCAAGCGCGCGCAACCGGCAGCCGGCTCCTCGGGACGGTGATGCCGTTCTGGTACATCGCCGCGGCCGCACTGCTGGTCGGGGATGCGGTGCTCGGGCGGGCGCCGCTGGCCATCGCCGCCGTGGTGGTGATGGGGGCGGTGATGGTCCTGACCCTGACCACGCTGGTGCCGATCAACAACCGGGTCGCGGCGTGGGCGGGCGCCGGTCCTGACGAGGCGCCGACGAACCGGGCGCTGGCCCACCGCTGGGACCGGCTGCACTGGCTCCGTGTGGCGCTCCTGCTCGTGGCGTTCGTCCTGGTGGCGCTGCCCCGGTGAAGCCGGTGTCCGCTGGCCGGACATGAGGTAGGCCTGTGATTTAGGTAAGACTAAGCTAAGTTGATCTTGTTAACGGTGCGTGACCATCTCTTCACACGCCGATCTGAATCAGACTTAGTGAGGTAGTGGCATGCGCGTCGTCTTCTTCGGTTTCCAGACGTGGGGGGTCAAGACGCTGCAGGCGTTGATCGATCTGGGACACGACGTGCCGATGGTGGTCACGCATCCGACCAGCACAGACTCGTACAAGGCGATCTTCTCGGATTCGGTCGAGGAACTCGCCCAGGCGCACGGCATCCCGGTGCACCTGACCATGCGGGCCGACCACGAGACCATCGACCTCGTCAAGCGCTCAGAACCCGACGTCATCGTCGTCAACAGCTGGTATACGCGGATGACGGACGAGCTGTACGACCTGCCGCCGTACGGGACGCTGAACCTGCACGACTCCCTGCTGCCGAAGGGGACCGGCTTCTCCCCGGTCATCTGGTCGCTGATCAGCGGCGAGGCCCAGATCGGCCTGACGGTGCACCGGATGGACGAGGACCTCGACACCGGGGACATCCTCGTGCAGCATTCGCTGCCCATCGGCCCGCACGACACCGGCACCGAACTGGTCGAGCGCGGCATCGCCCTGATTCCCGGCGCGCTGAAGGAAGCGTTTGCGGCCCTCGAATCCGGCAACCCGCAGTGGCGGCCGCAGAACAAGGCGACCCGCACCTACTTCCACAAGCGGTCCGAACGCGACAGCCTCATCGACTGGACTTGGCCGGCCGAAGACCTGGAACGACTGGTGCGCGCGCTGTCGGCGCCGTACCCGCCCGCATTCACCCTCTACAACGGTGAACGGATCGAGGTGCTGGCGGCGAAGGTCTCCGAAATCCGCTACGGCGGCACCCCGGGACGCGTGATCGTGCAGGAGGGCGGCGGCGCCGTGGTCTGCGGCCCGAATGCCTACCGCGGTGGGAACCTCGGCCTCGTCATCACCCGACTCCGCACGGCCGATGGTGTGGAACACAGCGGAGCGGAGTTCTTCCGCCGCGGCGGTTACCTGACCAGCGAGGCCTGAACCCGTGCCGCTGCTGACATACATCGCGACGCCGTCGTGGCTCAGGTCCATCCGCCGCCGGATGCTCGCGCTGATTCCGGTCCGGTTCCTGCGGCACGTCCTCTATCTCTTGATGATCCGCAAGCGGGGCAACTTCGACGAGCCGCAGACCTTCAACGAGAAGGTGAACTGGCGCATCTTCAACGATCGCCGGGAACGGATCGTCAAGGCCTGCGACAAGACGTGGATGAAAGAGATGGCCCGGGCGGCGTATCCGGGCGCCGATCTCCGCATCCCCGCCACGTACTGGTCGGGTACCGATCTGCAGGACGCGGGGGATCTGACGACACTGCCGCCCTGGGTGCTCAAGCCCAACGCCAGCAGTGGCCAGGCGCTGTTCGGTCCTGATCCGCAGACCGATCTGGCCCGCCTGCAGGACCAGACCAGCAGCTGGTTCCAGGAGACGCCGCTGGAGCTCGGCGAGTGGGGCTACAGCGAAGCCCGCCCGCTGCTCCTGATCGAGGAACGTATCCCCACGCCGGATGGTCAGCCGCCGGTCGACTACAAGTTCTTCGTGTTCGACGGCCGCGTGGAGCTCATCCAGGTGAATCGGGGCCGGTTCGGCCAGAACCAGACCACGACATTCCTGGACGCGGACTGGCGCCGGCTGCCCGTGCGCTGGCGCATCCACCCGGTGGCCGCCGAAGAGCGGCCGGTGGAGCTGGACAAGATGCTCGAAATCGCCCGCACTTTGGGTGCGGACTGGGACTTCATCCGCGTCGACCTCTATGCCGTCGACGGCGACGTGTGGTTCGGGGAGTACACCCCGTACCCGGGCACCGGCATGCTGCGCTACGAGCCGATGAGCTTCGACCTCGAGCAGGGCCGGCAGTGGCGGCTGCCGACAGCCGACCAGGTGCGCCGCGGGCAGCCATAGCCGGCTGAGTCCGCGGCACTGCCGTCTCGGGCCGTTTTGGCTGATCGGCAGGCCATCGGCTACTCTGATCCCGTTCCACCGAAGACCGTCGGTCACCGAGCAATCGGTTGAAGGCCCAGGCACTGCCTGGCGGCCCACGCAGGAGGACGAGGTTTTCAGAGTTTTTATTCTGCGCGCCCCGACCTTTCTGTGTCGGGGCGCTTTGCATTTCTGGCCTCGATCAAAGCCGAATCCCCGGCAGTCTCCAGTGGGCCGATGAATACACCACAAGGAGGCATGTATGGCCAAGGCTGACAAAGCCACTGCGGTCGCAGACATTGCCGAACAGTTCAAGGCCTCGACGGCCACTGTCGTGACCGAGTACCGCGGTCTGACGGTTGCCAATCTCGCCGAGCTGCGTCGCTCCCTTGGTGCCTCGACGACCTACACGGTCGCCAAGAACACCCTGGTCAAGCGCGCTGCCTCGGAGGCTGGGATCGAAGGCCTCGACGACCTGTTCGCAGGTCCGACCGCCATCGCGTTCATCACCGGCGAGCCGGTCGATGCCGCGAAGGCAATCAAGAAGTTCGCGAAGGATCACAAGCAGCTCGTCATCAAGGGCGGCTACATGGACGGCGCTGCGCTGTCTGTGGCCCAGGTCGAGAAGATCGCCGACCTCGAGTCGCGCGAAGTGCTGCTGTCCAAGCTGGCCGGCGCCCTCAAGGCGAAGCAGTCCCAGGCCGCGGCGCTGTTCGTTGCGCCCGCGTCCCAGGTTGCCCGCCTGGCCGCCGCTCTGCAGGACAAGAAGGCCGCCGAGTCGGCTGCCTGATCCATCTAGACCAACCAAAACAAGAAAAACCAAGGAAGGACCATTCACATGGCCAAGCTGTCCACCGAAGAACTGCTCGACGCGTTCAAGGAAATGACCCTGCTGGAGCTCTCGGAGTTCGTGAAGCAGTTCGAGGAGACCTTCGACGTCACCGCCGCTGCTCCGGTCGCCGTTGCCGCCGCTGGTGGCGCTGCTGCTCCCGCCGAGGCTGCTGAGGAGCAGTCCGAGTTCGACGTCATCCTCGAGGGTGCCGGCGACAAGAAGATCGGCGTCATCAAGGTCGTCCGCGAGATCGTTTCCGGCCTGGGCCTGAAGGAAGCCAAGGACCTGGTCGACGGCGCCCCCAAGCCGCTGCTGGAGAAGGTCTCGAAGGAGGCCGCCGAGGACGCCAAGGCCAAGCTCGAGGCCGCCGGCGCTTCGGTGTCCGTCAAGTAAGTTCGCCAGAACTGACGTTTTCCCCCGGAGTCCATTGCGGACTCCGGGGGATTTCGCTTTTCAGGGGTTATAAATCGGGGCATTTCTGACCCTGTCGGGGACCATGGGGTAGTTGGCTCAGTGCCCATCAGAGTGACTTCTGGGCGGGCCGTCCGATAGTTGGAACAAGGTGCATCAGCTCGCGATCGATGCGCTACAGTGACTCAAGCCACAGGCAGGGCAGCAAATGGCGCGCGAGCGCTGGCGGAAGGGATCTCACATGGGCGTCCAAATCGACGTGACAGGACTGAGTAAGTCCTTTGGGTCGTCGAAGATCTGGGAAGACGTCACTTTGACCATCCCCGCCGGTGAGGTCAGCGTCATGCTGGGCCCGTCCGGTACCGGTAAGTCGGTGTTCCTGAAGTCGCTGATCGGCCTGCTGCGCCCCGAGCGTGGCTCCATCGTCATCGATGGCACCAACATCATCGAGTGCTCGGCCAAGGAGCTCTACGAGATCCGCACCCTGTTCGGTGTGCTGTTCCAGGACGGCGCGCTGTTCGGCTCGATGAACATCTACGACAACACGGCCTTCCCGCTACGCGAGCACACCAAGAAGTCCGAGTCCGAGATCCGCAAGATCGTCATGGAGAAGCTGGACGTCGTGGGTATGCCCAACGACGGTCACAAGTTCCCGGGCGAAATCTCCGGTGGTATGCGCAAGCGTGCCGGCCTGGCCCGCGCTCTGGTGCTCGACCCCAAGATCATCCTGGTCGACGAGCCGGACTCCGGTCTGGACCCCGTGCGTACCGCCTACCTGTCGCAGCTGCTGATCGACATCAACGCGCAGATCGACGCCACGGTGCTGATCGTGACGCACAACATCAACATCGTGCGTACGGTGCCGGACAACATCGGCATGCTCTACCGCAAGCACCTGGTCATGTTCGGCCCCCGCGAGGTGCTGCTGACCAGTGAGGAGCCGGCGGTCAAGCAGTTCCTCAACGGTCGTCGTATCGGCCCCATCGGTATGTCCGAGGAGAAGGACGCCGCCACTGCCGCTGCTGAGCAGGCCGCGATCGATGCCGGTCACTCCGATGGTGGTGTCGAGGAGATCGAGGGCGTGCCGCCGCAGATCGAGGTGACCCCGGGTATGCCGGTCCGCCAGGCGGTGGCTCGTCGTCAGGCTCGGGTGCGCTCGATCCTGCACACCCTGCCGCCGGCCGCGCAGGCCGCCATCCTCGAAGACCTCAACAGGACCGGTCGCTCCGACGACCCGGTGACGGCTCAGATTCCGCGGGCCTGATCCGCGGAACGTCGAAAATCGCGCCCGGGCTGCATCAGTCCGGGCGCGATTTCTGTCGACGAGGGTGCAGACAGATCGCGAAATCTCCCCCCGGGGTGCGCTGAGCGCATGCCCGAGCGTGTTGCGAGGGCGGCAACGCCGGTGATCTTGGTCACGGCAGGTCCGTCGGCGGCGACGTGCGAGTGGCGCCGCGGGGCCCGCTGGGTCACGATGGCAGCGGCCCGGATCGCAATTTGCCGGTAAAACTCCACACCAAACACCGTGGCAACTCTTGACTGAGGCCCGCAAACGGGCCAATCTGTTGGGCAGCATGTATTCAAGGGTTTTGTTGATGGGTCCAGACGCCAGCCAGCGTTATCCGTTAAAACCCTCTCCAAGCATGCCGTGGTTGAGGAATGCGCCGTCCTACGCTAATGTTGGACGTTGCGCTGGCTGCATCCTGCCCACCTCACCCGCACCTGACACCTTCTAGCCTGAGCCCTGCTCAGTGATCTAGTTGCGTGCCCTGTGTCTTGTAAGGCCCGGACTGTGAGAACGCCAGCCGGACCGACACAGATAGAGCGGCACTTCGGACCGGTTTCGACCGGCACCGGAACAGTCGCATCAGGTGCTGGAAGGACGCATCTTGGCAGTCTCTCGCGAGAGCAAGTCAGTAGATTCCAACAACTCCGTCCCAGGAGCGCCGAACCGAGTCTCGTTCGCCAAGCTGCGCGAACCGCTCGAGGTTCCGGGCTTGCTCGACGTGCAGACGGATTCTTTCGAGTGGCTGATCGGTTCCGACCGCTGGCGCGCGAAGGCAGTCGATCGCGGCGACATCAACCCCGTCGGTGGCCTCGAAGAGGTCCTCGCCGAGCTGTCGCCCATCGAGGACTTCGCCGGCACTCTGTCGCTGAGCTTCTCCGACCCGCGCTTCGACGAGGTCAAGGCCCCGGTCGACGAGTGCAAGGAAAAGGACCAGACGTACGCGGCCCCGCTGTTCGTCACGGCTGAGTTCATCAACAACACCACTGGTGAGATCAAGAGCCAGACGGTCTTCATGGGCGACTTCCCGATGATGACCGAAAAGGGCACCTTCATCATCAACGGCACCGAGCGTGTCGTCGTCTCGCAGCTCGTCCGTTCGCCCGGTGTGTACTTCGATGAGTCCATCGACAAGGCCACCGAGAAGACCCTGCACAGCGTCAAGGTCATCCCGGGCCGTGGCGCCTGGCTGGAGTTCGACATCGACAAGCGCGACACCGTCGGTGTCCGCATCGACCGCAAGCGTCGCCAGCCGGTCACCGTGCTGCTGAAGGCGCTCGGCTGGACCAGCGAGCAGATCCGCGAGCGCTTCGGCTTCTCCGAGATCATGATGGGCACCCTCGAGAAGGACCCGACCGCCGGTCCCGACGAGGCCCTGCTGGATATCTACCGGAAGCTGCGCCCGGGCGAGCCGCCGACCAAGGAGTCGGCGCAGACCCTGCTGGAGAACCTGTTCTTCAAGGAGAAGCGTTATGACCTGGCCCGCGTGGGCCGGTACAAGGTCAACAAGAAGCTGGGTCTGCACGACGGCAACCCGGCTCAGGTGACCGCGACGACGCTGACCGAAGAGGACATCGTCGCCACCATCGAGTACCTGGTGCGCCTGCACGACGGTGACACCAAGATGACCGCCCCCGGCGGCGTCGAGGTCCCCGTCGAGGTCGACGACATCGACCACTTCGGCAACCGTCGTCTGCGTACCGTGGGCGAGCTGATCCAGAACCAGATCCGGGTCGGCCTGTCGCGTATGGAGCGCGTCGTGCGTGAGCGCATGACCACCCAGGACGTCGAGGCGATCACCCCGCAGACCCTGATCAACATCCGTCCCGTCGTGGCGGCGATCAAGGAGTTCTTCGGAACCAGCCAGCTGTCGCAGTTCATGGACCAGAACAACCCGCTGTCGGGTCTGACCCACAAGCGTCGTCTGTCGGCGCTGGGCCCCGGTGGTCTGTCCCGTGAGCGTGCCGGCCTCGAGGTCCGCGACGTCCACTCGTCGCACTACGGCCGCATGTGCCCGATCGAGACCCCTGAAGGCCCGAACATCGGTCTGATCGGCTCGCTGTCGGTGTACGCACGGGTCAACCCGTTCGGCTTCATCGAGACCCCGTACCGCAAGGTCGTCGACGGCATCGTCACCGATCAGATCGACTACCTGACCGCCGACGAGGAGGACCGCCACGTCGTGGCGCAGGCCAACTCGCCGCTGGACGATGCCGGCCGCTTCACCGAGGACAAGATCCTCGTCCGCCGTAAGGGTGGCGAGGTCGAGTTCGTGACGGCCAACGACGTCGACTACATGGACGTCTCGCCGCGCCAGATGGTGTCCGTCGCAACCGCGATGATCCCGTTCCTGGAGCACGACGACGCCAACCGCGCCCTGATGGGTGCCAACATGCAGCGCCAGGCGGTTCCGCTGGTGCGCAGCGAGGCCCCGCTGGTCGGTACCGGTATGGAGCTGCGTGCCGCCATCGACGCCGGTGACGTCGTCGTCGCCGACAAGTCGGGTGTCATCGAAGAGGTCTCCGCCGACTACGTCACCGTCATGGCTGACGACGGCTCGCGGCACACCTACCGGATGCGCAAGTTCAACCGCTCCAACCACGGCACGTGCGCCAACCAGCGCCCGATCGTGGACTCGGGGCAGCGCGTCGAGGCCGGCCAGGTCATCGCCGACGGTCCTTGCACCGAGAACGGTGAGATGGCCCTCGGTAAGAACCTGCTCGTGGCGATCATGCCGTGGGAAGGCCACAACTACGAGGACGCCATCATCCTGAGCCAGCGGCTCGTGGAGCAGGACGTGCTCACCTCGATCCACATCGAGGAGCACGAGATCGATGCCCGCGACACCAAGCTGGGCGCCGAGGAGATCACCCGGGACATCCCGAACGTCTCCGACGAGGTGCTGGCTGACCTCGACGAGCGCGGCATCGTCCGCATCGGCGCCGAGGTCCGCGACGGCGACATCCTGGTCGGCAAGGTCACTCCGAAGGGTGAGACCGAGCTGACCCCGGAAGAGCGTCTGCTGCGTGCCATCTTCGGTGAGAAGGCCCGTGAGGTCCGCGACACCTCGCTGAAGGTGCCGCACGGTGAGTCCGGAAAGGTCATCGGCGTCCGCGTGTTCTCGCGCGAGGACGACGACGATCTGCCCGCCGGTGTCAACGAGCTGGTCCGCGTCTACGTGGCCCAGAAGCGCAAGATCTCCGACGGTGACAAGCTCGCCGGCCGCCACGGCAACAAGGGCGTCATCGGCAAGATCCTCCCGCAGGAGGACATGCCGTTCATGCCTGACGGCACCCCGGTGGACATCATCCTGAACACCCACGGTGTGCCGCGTCGTATGAACATCGGCCAGATCTTGGAAACCCACCTCGGGTGGGTCGCCAAGGCCGGCTGGAACATCGAAGGCGAGCCGGAGTGGGCAGCGAACCTGCCCGAAGGCATGCACAGCGCCCCGCGCGACAGCATCGTCGCCACCCCGGTGTTCGATGGTGCCCGCGAGGGCGAGTTGGAGGGCCTGCTGGGCTCGACGCTGCCGAACCGTGACGGCGACGTCATGGTCAACGCCGAGGGCAAGTCGATGCTGTTCGACGGTCGGTCGGGTGAGCCGTTCCCGTACCCGGTGACGGTCGGCTACATGTACATCCTGAAGCTGCACCACTTGGTCGACGACAAGATTCACGCGCGTTCGACCGGCCCGTACTCGATGATCACCCAGCAGCCGCTCGGTGGTAAGGCGCAGTTCGGTGGCCAGCGGTTCGGTGAGATGGAGTGCTGGGCCATGCAGGCCTACGGTGCGGCCTACACGCTGCAGGAGCTGCTGACCATCAAGTCCGACGACACCGTCGGGCGTGTGAAGGTCTACGAGGCGATCGTCAAGGGCGAGAACATCCCGGAGCCGGGTATCCCGGAGTCGTTCAAGGTTCTGCTCAAGGAACTCCAGTCGCTGTGCCTCAACGTCGAGGTGCTGTCTTCGGACGGCGCCGCGATCGAGATGCGCGACAGCGATGACGAGGACCTGGAGCGCACCGCCGCGAATTTGGGTATCAACTTGTCGCGGAACGAGTCCGCGTCTGTTGAAGACCTCGCCTAGTCAACCGTCCGTAGTCAGCTTTTTCTGATTCATACACCCGCAAGGGGAAAGGGAGTTACGTGCTAGACGTCAACTTCTTCGATGAACTCCGCATCGGCCTGGCCACCGCGGAAGACATCCGTAATTGGTCCTTCGGCGAGGTCAAGAAGCCGGAGACCATCAACTACCGCACGCTCAAGCCCGAAAAGGACGGCCTGTTCTGCGAGAAGATCTTCGGACCGACTCGCGACTGGGAGTGCTACTGCGGTAAGTACAAGCGCGTCCGCTTCAAGGGCATCGTCTGCGAGCGCTGTGGCGTCGAGGTGACTCGCGCCAAGGTGCGTCGTGAGCGCATGGGCCACATCGAGCTGGCGGCTCCGGTCACGCACATCTGGTACTTCAAGGGCGTTCCGTCGCGCTTGGGCTACCTGCTGGACCTGGCCCCGAAGGATCTGGAAAAGATCATCTACTTCGCGGCCTACGTGATCACCGCGGTCGACACCGAGATGCGGCACAACGAGCTGTCCACGCTCGAGGCCGAGATGGTCGTCGAGAAGAAGGCTGTGGAAGATCAGCGGGACCTCGATCTCGCCGAGCGTTCGCAGAAGCTCGAGGCCGACCTCGCCGAGCTGGAGCGCGATGGCGCCAAGTCCGACGTGCGCCGCAAGGTGCGCGACGGTGGCGAGCGCGAGATGCGTCAGCTCCGTGACCGGGCCCAGCGTGAGCTGGACCGGCTCGACGAGATCTGGACCACCTTCAGCAAGCTGGCGCCGAAGCAGCTCATCGTCGACGAGGTGCTCTACCGCGAGCTGCAGGACCGCTACGGCGAGTACTTCCAGGGCGCCATGGGTGCCGAGTCGATCAAGAAGCTCATCGAGACCTTCGACATCGACGCCGAGGCTGAGTCGCTGCGCGACACCATCAAGAACGGCAAGGGCCAGAAGAAGCTTCGCGCCCTCAAGCGTCTGAAGGTTGTCGCCGCGTTCCAGACGAACCGCAACTCGCCCATGGGCATGGTGCTGGACGCCGTTCCGGTGATCCCGCCGGAGCTGCGCCCGATGGTTCAGCTCGACGGTGGCCGCTTCGCGACCTCCGACCTGAACGACCTGTACCGCCGCGTCATCAACCGCAACAACCGGTTGAAGCGACTGATCGACCTCGGCGCGCCCGAGATCATCGTCAACAACGAGAAGCGCATGCTGCAGGAGTCTGTGGACGCGCTGTTCGACAACGGCCGTCGTGGCCGGCCGGTCACCGGTCCGGGCAACCGTCCGCTCAAGTCGCTGTCCGACCTGCTCAAGGGCAAGCAGGGCCGCTTCCGCCAGAACCTGCTGGGCAAGCGCGTCGACTACTCGGGCCGTTCGGTCATCGTGGTTGGCCCGCAGCTCAAGCTGCACCAGTGTGGTCTGCCGAAGCTGATGGCCCTCGAGCTGTTCAAGCCGTTCGTGATGAAGCGTCTGGTCGACCTGAACCACGCGCAGAACATCAAGAGCGCCAAGCGCATGGTCGAGCGTCAGCGTCCCCAGGTGTGGGATGTCCTCGAAGAGGTCATCGCCGAGCACCCGGTGCTGCTGAACCGTGCACCTACGCTGCACCGCCTGGGTATCCAGGCCTTCGAGCCGCAGCTGGTGGAAGGCAAGGCCATCCAGCTGCACCCGCTGGTGTGTGAGGCGTTCAACGCCGACTTCGACGGTGACCAGATGGCAGTCCACCTGCCGCTGTCCGCCGAGGCGCAGGCCGAGGCACGCATCCTGATGCTGTCGTCGAACAACATCCTGTCTCCCGCGTCGGGCCGCCCGCTGGCCATGCCGCGTCTGGACATGGTGACCGGTCTGTACTTCCTGACCACCCTCATCGAGGGTGACACCGGCGAGTTCGTGCCGGCCAGCAAGGACGGTGCCGAGCAGGGCGTCTACAGCAGCCCGGCCGAGGCCATCATGGCCATGGACCGCGGTGCGCTGTCGGTGCGCGCGAAGATCAAGATTCGGTTGACGCACCTGCGTCCGCCGGCCGAGATCGAGGCTCAGCTGTTCGAGAACGGCTGGAAGCCGGGCGACGCCTGGACCGCGGAGACCACCCTGGGCCGCGTGCTGTTCAACGAGCTGCTGCCGAAGGGCTACGCGTTCGTCGACAAGCAGATGCACAAGAAGGTGCAGGCGGCGATCATCAACGATCTCGCTGAGCGGTACCCGATGATCGTCGTGGCGCAGACCGTCGACAAGCTGAAGGATGCCGGCTTCCACTGGGCGACCCGCTCGGGCGTGACGGTCTCGATGGCCGACGTTCTGGTGCCGCCGCAGAAGGCGGAGATCCTGGAGCGCTACGAGGGCCAGGCCGACGCGATCGAGAAGAAGTACCAGCGCGGTGGTCTGAACCACGACGAGCGCAACGGTGAACTGGTCAAGATCTGGCAGCAGGCCACGGAAGAGGTCGGTAAGGCCCTGGAGGCCTACTACCCGGAGGACAACCCGATCATCACGATCGTGAAGTCGGGCGCCACCGGTAACCTCACCCAGACCCGCACCCTGGCGGGCATGAAGGGTCTGGTGACGAACCCGAAGGGTGAGTTCATCCCGCGGCCCATCAAGTCCTCGTTCCGCGAGGGCCTGACGGTGTTGGAGTACTTCATCAACACCCACGGTGCTCGTAAGGGTCTGGCCGATACCGCTCTGCGTACCGCCGACTCGGGTTACCTGACCCGTCGTCTGGTCGACGTGTCGCAGGACGTCATCGTCCGCGAGACCGACTGTGAGACCGAACGCGGCGTGATGGTGACGCTGGCCGAGGCTCAGGCCGACGGATCGCTGGTGCGTGACGCCCACATCGAGACCTCCGCGTACGCGCGGACCCTGGCCACCGATGCGGTCGACGCCAACGGCAACGTTGTCGTCGAGCGTGGCCACGATCTCGGTGACCCGGCGATCGAGGCACTGCTGGCTGCGGGTATCTCGCAGGTCAAGGTGCGTTCGGTGCTGACCTGTGCCACCGGCACCGGTGTTTGCGCCAAGTGCTACGGCCGCTCGATGGCCACCGGCAAGCTGGTCGACATCGGCGAGGCCGTCGGCATCGTCGCCGCCCAGTCCATCGGTGAGCCCGGTACCCAGCTGACCATGCGTACCTTCCACCAGGGTGGCGTCGGTGACGACATCACCGGTGGTCTGCCGCGCGTCCAGGAGCTGTTCGAGGCCCGCGTGCCCCGCAACGTCGCTCCGATCGCCGACGTGGCCGGCCGGATTCGCCTGGAAGAAGACGACAAGTTCTACAAGATCACCATCGTTCCCGACGATGGTGGCGAGGAAGTCGTCTACGACAAGCTGCCCCGCCGTAACCGTCGCCTGCGTGTGTTCAAGCACGACGACGGCACCGAGCGCCTGTTGGCCGATGGTGACCACGTCGAGGTCGGCCAGCAGCTCATGGAGGGTTCGGCGAACCCCCACGAGGTGCTCCGCGTCCAGGGCCCCCGCGAGGTGCAGATTCACCTCGTCAAGGAGGTCCAGGAGGTCTACCGCGCACAGGGTGTGTCGATCCACGACAAGCACATCGAGGTCATCGTCCGGCAGATGCTGCGTCGCGTCACGATCATCGACTCGGGTTCGACGGAGTTCCTGCCCGGCTCGCTGACCGAGCGCAGCGAGTTCGAGTCGGAGAACCGCCGCGTCGTGGCCGAGGGCAACGAGCCCGCGGCCGGACGTCCGGTGCTGATGGGTATCACGAAGGCATCGCTGGCCACGGACTCGTGGCTGTCGGCGGCGTCGTTCCAGGAGACCACTCGCGTGCTGACCGATGCGGCAATCAACTGCCGTAGCGACAAGCTGCAGGGTCTGAAGGAGAACGTGATCATCGGTAAGTTGATCCCGGCTGGTACGGGCATCAACCGGTACCGCAACATCCAGGTCCAGCCGACCGAGGAAGCCCGCGCTGCGGCGTACACGATCCCGTCCTACGAGGATCAGTACTACAGCCCGGACTTCGGTCAGGCCACTGGTGCTGCCGTGCCGCTGGATGACTACGGCTACAGCGACTACCGCTAGTCAGTCAAGGAAGAGGCCCCCGCGCTCTGCGCGGGGGCCTTTTTCATGCGCCGAATGGCTGGTTGTCGCACGGATGTCGGGAATTCCGTGGCACAAGGGGCCTCTCGGTGTTTTTTGTGTGTCCTGATCGCCGAATGACGTGTCAGGATCATTCTGGGGGAGGATCACATGCGAACACGCACCATCACGGCGGTCAGTGCTGCCGTCTTCATCGTGGCGACCAGTGCGGGCTGCCAATCCGACGACGCCGGTGGACCGGCCACAACGTCGGCCACGTCGTCGACCTCGGTGTCCAGTGCGCCGCCACCACCAGCGCCACCGCCACCGCCGGCCGGACCGCTCGTGCAGGTGCCGCAGCTCAAGGGGCTGATGCCGGACCCCGGCCAGGTGAGCTCGGCCGTCAACGTCCCGAACCTCGGGATCAGTGAGAGCCACGACTCGCTCGACCTGTTGCCCGACGACTACGCCTCGGACATGACCTGCGTGAGTGCGCTGTCCGATGCTGCCATCCAGCCGTACGCGGAGACACCCGTCGTGCTGGTGCGCACCCAGGACTACGCGCCGGCCGACGGCTCGGGCACCTTCCTGGCCACCGTGTCTGTCGTCCTCTATGAGGCGGTGCAGGACGCGCAGGACCAGGCGGCGGCGACCGTCAACGCGTGGCATGGCTGCGCCGGCAAGCAGATTCAGGTCAAGATGGCCTCGCCCGCGACCTTCACGGTCGGTACGGCATCGGTCGCGGGCGCCGTCAACACCGTCGTCAACAACCGCACCGCACCGCCGGGACCTGCCTGGGCCTGCGGACGGGGCATCACGGCCCGGAACAACGTCGTGATCGATCTGACGGTGTGCGGCAGTGACCCGGCGGCCGTCGGTGCCAGTGCCGTCGCGCTGGTCAACCAGGTCGTCGCGAAGGTGCCGGCATGATGGCGAACTCCCGCGTGAAGCATTGGCCGTCAACGGTTTTCGTTCTTGCCTCCGCCATGGCGCTGACGTCGTGCACCAACGCCGTCGACGGCAGTCCCACCGCCGCGCCGCAGTCCGCGACGTCGTCGACCCCGAGTCCGACGGCAGCGCCGCCACCCGGGGCGAACCTGCAACCGCTCGTGTTACCGGTCGAGGATCTGCGGCGGGTCATGAACGACCCGACGATGGTCAAGATCTCCACCTGGCGCCGCGGCAGCGACGGCCTCAGTGTCGTTTTCACGCCCCCGCGGTGCAGCGTGGTTGCGGCGCCCGGTATGCGTGCGGCCCTCGATGGCAGCGGCAACACCGGCGTCTACTACGTGACCTACACCAGCATCGCGTCGGCGATGGTGCAGGTGACCCAGGGCGTCGTCGGTTTCGCCGACCCGGCCGCCGCGCATGCCATGGTCGCGGCGCAGCAGCCGGTCTGGCAGCAGTGCGCCAACATCGACGTGGGGATAACGATCGGCGACCAGAGCGGTACCCAACATGACAATGCGCTGCAGGCGGGCGGAGATTCGTTGTCGTTGTCGTACGCGTTCGGGCCCATGCAGTGCGTGCGCACGCTGGCTGCCAAGAACACGGTCGTCGTCGACAACGTGGTGTGTTCGCCGGATCCGGCAGGTCCGGCGACGGCGATCCTGAACGGCATCCTGGACAAGGTGCACTGAGGACGGCGGCCGCCGCTCAGCGGGCGAGTTGATCGACCGCTCCCGCGAATATCCGGGGCAGAGCGGCGGCGGCCGGGACTATGCGGGACCGGACCGCCGGCACCGAGCCGGCGCGCACCAGCGCCTCGGTCAGCAGCCGGTAGCGTCGGGTCAGGGTGCGCCAGCGGTGGTCGTACTCATCGACGCGGTCCCGAACGACGCAGTCGACCAGCGCCTCGGCTGCGCTGAACGACAACCCGAGCCCTTCGCCGGTCAGCGCGTCGACGTACCCCGCGGCGTCGCCGACCAGCAGCACGCGGCCCGCAACCCGTGACCGCACGCGCTGCCGCAACGGCCCGGCCGCCAGATCCGGCCCGTGCTCGTGTCCCTCGACGCGTTGACGCAGCTCGTCGAACGCCGCGAACTTCGCTTCGAAGCCGCCGCGGCCCGCGGACAGGATCGCGATGCCGACGCAATCGTCGGCCACCGGTGTCACGTAGGCCTCGGCGTCACGGCTCCAGTGCACCTCGACGTTGTCGGTCCACGGTGCCAGCTGCACGTGCCGCCGGATGCCCCAGCGGCGCGGGCCGGCGGCCGGCCGCGCCAGCCCGAGGTCGCGGCGGATCGCCGAGTGCAGACCGTCCGCCGCCACGAGATAGCGGGCGCGCATTCCGGCTGCCCGCACACCGTCCGCGTCCTGCGCGATGTCGCCGGCCGCAGCCTGGACGACCTTCACCCCGGCGGCGCGGGCAGCGTCGGACATCGCCGCGTGCAGCGTGGTCCGGCGCACCCCGCGGCCCATGCCGCCCCGGAACTGGGCCTCGACCCGGGTCGCGCCGGCGTGATAGCTGATACCGCGCAGCGTCCGGCCCGGCGCCGCCACACCCAGCCGGTCCAGCTGCGCGAGCGAGTGCGGCATCAGGCCTTCGCCGCAGGCCTTGTCCAGCGTGCCGGGCCGGCGCTCGACGATGACCGTCTCCAGTCCGGCGCGCGCCGCGTGCAGCGAGGTCGCCAGCCCTGCCGGACCGCCGCCGATCACCAGCAGGTCGATCACGACAGGCTCGCCAGCGCGGTGTTCTCGACGCGCAGCCGAGTGCGCAGCAGCAGTGCGTTGAGCAGGGTGAACACCGTGGCCGTCAGCCACGCGGTGTGCACGAGGGGCAGCGCGAACCCCTCGACGACCACCGCCACGTAGTTGGGGTGCGGCAGCCACCGGTACGGGCCGGCGACCACCCGCGACGCGCCTGGGATGACGATGACGCGCGTATTCCACTGCGGCCCGAGCGTGCCGATGCACCACCACCGCAGCGCCTGCGCCGCGAGCACCGCGGCCAGCATCGGCCAGCCCAGCGCGGGGATGAACGGCCGATCGAGCAGCAGCGGTTCGAGCACGCACGCCACCAGCAACCCGATGTGCAGCACGACCATGAACGGGTAGTGGCCGAAGCCGTACTCGGTGCCGCCACGTGCCAGCGACCAGGCGAGGTTGCGCTTGGAGACCACCAACTCGACGAGCCGTTCGACTGCGACGGCCGCGATCAGCGTCAGGTACCAAGCCACTGGATCAGCGCCACCGCAGCAGGACCAGCTCGGAGCAGAAGCCCGGGCCCATCGCCATCATCAGGCCGAGGCTGCCCGCGGGCGGGCACTTGGCGATGGTGTCGTGCAGGACGTGCAGTACCGACGCCGACGACAGGTTGCCCACCTCGGCCAGCGAGCGCCACGTCAGCTCGAGCGCGTCGTCGGGGAGGCCCAGTGTCGCGGTGATCGCCTCGATCACCTTCGGCCCACCGGGGTGGCTGACCCAGGTGCGGATGTCCGCGGTCTCGAGGCCGTGTGCGGCAAGGAAACCCGTGACGTCGTCGCCCAGATACGTCTCGACGACCTTCGGCACGTCGGGGGAGAGCACCAGGCGGAAGCCGCTCGAGTCGATGTCCCAGCCCATCGTGCGTTCGGAGTCGGGGTAGAGATGGCTGCGGGAATCGAGCACTTCCGGTCCGGCGGTGTCGACGGTCGTGGCGCGCCGGTCGCCGACCATGACGACGGCTGCGGCCCCGTCACCGAACAGGCTGGAGCCGACGACGGTCGCTATCGACGGTTCCGCCTTGGGCATCAGGGAACACAGTTCGACGGCCAGCAGCACCGCGACGTCGTCGGGTGCGCCGCGCAGGTAGTCGTTGACCCGGGCGATGCCCGCAGCGCCGGCGACACAACCGAGACCGAACAGCGGTACCCGTCGGACGTCGGGACGGAGACCGATGCGGCCGGCGATGCGGGCATCGAGGGTCGGCACGGCCACGCCGGTGACGGTGGTGGTGTAGATGATGTCGACGTCGGCGGGCGTCAGCCCGGCGTCGTCGAGGGCGCCGAGGATCGCGGCACAGCCGAGCGTCACCGCGTGTTCGATGAAGACGTCGTTGGCGGCGCCGAAGTCTGTGAGCCCTGGATAGTCCGCGAGTGGGAGCACCGTATGTCGGGTCTCGACCCGCGCGCTGCGATGCAGTTTGCGGATGGCATCCTCGTGCTCCGCGTAGCCGGGAAGCTCCAGCAGTGCATCGGTGATTTCCTTCTGCGTATGCCGATGGGGCGGCAGTTCGCTACGGACACTTGCGATTACGCTCATCGTCCCTCCTATACCCAGACCACGAGATCCAGGCCCGGAGGGTTCACGTCCGCCGCGCAACTAGGCTGGCTACATGCTGATTGGTTCGCACGTCGACAACACCGATCCTCTGGCCGCGGCCGCTGCCGACGGCGCCGACGTGGTGCAGTTCTTCCTGGGGAACCCGCAGAGCTGGAAGAAGCCCGCGCCTCGCGAAGACGCAGAAGTGCTGCGGGCATCCACAGTGCCGCTGTACGTCCACGCGCCGTACCTGATCAACGTCGCGTCGGCCAACAACAAGGTGCGCATCCCGTCGCGCAAGATTTTGCAGGACACCTGCGACGCCGCGAGCGAGATCGGCGCGACGGCCGTGATCGTGCACGGCGGGCACGCCGACGACAACGACATGGACGCCGGCTTCGAGCGCTGGGTGAAGGCGCTCGACGCGCTCAAGACCGACATGCCGGTGTACCTGGAGAACACCGCCGGTGGTGAGCACGCCATGGCGCGGCACTTCGACACCATCGCCCGGCTGTGGGACCGCATCGGGGACAAGGGCATCGGTTTCTGTCTGGATACCTGCCATGCCTGGGCGGCGGGGGAGGCGTTGGTCGACGCCGTCGAGCGCATCAAGACCATCACCGGCCGCATCGATCTGGTGCACTGCAACGACTCTCGTGACGCCGCAGGCTCGGGGGCCGACCGGCACGCCAATTTCGGCATGGGCCAGATCGATCCGCAGTTGCTGGCGGCCGTGGTGCGCGCCGCGGCTGCTCCGGTCATCTGCGAGACGTCGGAGGACGGCCGCAAAGACGACATCGCGTTCCTCCGCGAGAACGTTTAGTCGGCACCGCTAATTGTGATAAACCCTTCGGGTGCGAGACGCCAACACTGAGGTAGCAGAGACACCCGACGCCGGTTACGAGCGCGGCCTATCTGCGCGAACTGTGCAGATGATCGCGATCGGCGGGGCCATCGGCACCGGCCTGTTCTACGGAGCGGGCGGCGCCATCGAGAAGGCCGGCCCGGCGCTGATCCTGGCCTACCTCACCGCGGGTCTGGCCGTGTTCGTCATCATGCGGGCGCTCGGTGAGTTGCTGGTGTACCGCCCGGTGTCGGGCAGCATCTCGGAGTACGCCGAGGAGTTCATGGGCCGCTTCGCCGGCTTCGCGAACGGGTGGACGTACTGGGCGGTGTGGGCCACGACGTGCATGGCCGAGATCACCGTCGCCGGGAAGTACGTGCAGTACTGGCCGTGGGGACACGACATCCCGCAGTGGGTGACGGCGCTGGTCGTCCTGCTGGTGCTGTTCACGGCGAACCTGATCTCGGTGAAGATCTTCGGCGAGGCCGAGTTCTGGTTCTCGATGATCAAGGTGACCGCGATCATCGGCATGATCCTCATCGGCATCGGGGTGCTGCTGCCCATCGCCGGTTTCGGCCCGGTCACCGGCCCGAGCCTGGGCAACCTGTGGAACGACGGCGGCTTCTTCCCGACGGGCTTCAGCTCGGCGTTGCTGAGCCTGCAGATCGTGGTGTTCGCCTACGTGGGTGTGGAGCTGGTCGGTGTCACCGCAGGCGAGGCCGAGAACCCGAAGGTGACGCTGCGCAAGGCCATCAACACGCTGCCGTTCCGCATCGGCCTGTTCTACGTCGGCGCGCTGATCGTCATCCTGTCGGTGCAGGGCTGGCGGAACTACCACGCCGGGCAGAGCCCGTTCGTCGCGGTGTTCCAGTACCTGAACATCCCGGCGGCCGCGGGCATCGTGAACTTCATCCTGCTGACGGCGGCGCTGTCGTCGTGCAACTCGGGTATCTATTCGACGGGCCGCATGGTGCGCAGCCTGGCCCAGCGCGGTGACGCGCCCGCCGGTCTGCAGGCGCTGAGCAGCCGGCATGTGCCGATGCTGGCCATCTGCTTCTCGGTCCTCACCATGGGCGTCGGCGTCCTGGTGAACTACCTGTCGCCGGACAAGGCGTTCGCCTACATCACCTCGGTGTCGACCATCGGCATCATCTTCGTGTGGGGCTCGATCCTGGTGTCGCACTTCATCTATCGCCAGCGGGTGGCCGCCGGCGTGCTGCCGGCGTCGGACTACCGCCTGCCGGGAGCGCCGTACACGACGTTCCTGGCACTCGGGTTCCTGGCGCTCGTCGTCGTGTTGCTGTTCTTCACCGACGACGGACGCACGGCGATTCTCGTGGGTGCCATCTGGTTCGTCATCGTGACGCTGGGTTACTTCGTGCACCGCGGCGACCGTGCCACCGAGGTCGTGACGCGGCACTAGCGAATCGCAGCCCCGACGCGGCACCGCCTACGGCTGCAACGACAGCCAGGTGCCGTGGTTGGCGATGCGCAGGGCGGCGGTGATACCGGCGTCGTCGAAGGCGCGTGCGATGTCGTCGCGGCCTTCGGTGAAGTGTGCCCAACCGTCGTAGTGGACCGGGATGTTCACCGGGGCGCCCAGAACCGCGGCGGCGGCCGCGGTTCGGATGCTGTCGAGACTGACCGCTCGATGCCGGAACTTTCCGGGCACGCGGGCGGCGCCGGCGTGCAGGATGGCTGCGTCGATGGTGCCGACGCGACGGGCGATCTCGGCGACAGTGCGAAGGGAGGCGTTGTCGCCGCTGATGTAGACGGTGGGCACTGTGCTGCCGGAAAGCACGAACCCGATGACTTCGCAGTTGACGTACCCGTCGGGGTCCCGGTCACCGTCTTCGGGACCGTGGACGGCAGGGACGGCGGTGACGTTGAACTCGCCGGTATCGGGCCGGGTGAGGGTGTAGGTGCTCCACGGTCGCAATCCAACGGCTGGGCTGCCTAGGCGTCTGGCTCCGCCCACGGTGGTGAGCAGCAACGGCGCGTTCTTGGCGAAGGCGCGGCCGCGCTCGTCGAAGTTGTCAGCGTGGTTGTCGTGGCTGACGAGGACGACGTCGACGGCGCCGATTTGTTCCTCTGTGACGGCCGGGCCTTGGGTTTTCGTCAAGTACCCCTGTGGCCCGGGGGCGTCGAAGGTCGGGTCGCTGACGATGCGTAGTCCGCCGAGATCGAGCACGGTGGTCGGGCCGCCGACAACCAATGCAGCACAACCTTGTTGGGCCAGAGGCATGGTGGGGCTCCTGGGAGTTGCGTGTCTGCTGACCGCCGGCACTCATCGGTCAGCTCCGTCGCGAGTGTATTGAGATTTTTTCCAGTTGATCGCCCGACCGCGTTCCGCCATTCATATATACAGTTCTTGTGCGACTGTCGGGAAAGTGTAATAGTGGGGACATGGCTGATACGCATGTCGTCACCAATCAGGTTCCCCCTCTGGAGGACTACAACCCCGCCACCTTCCCGGCGCTGGCCGAGGCCCTGATCCGCGAGGGCGGGGAGTGGGGCGTCGACGAGGTGCACGCCGTCGGCGAACTCGGCGGCAGTCGCAAAGCGCAGCGCTGGGGTGAACTCGCGGACCGCAACGTCCCGATCCTGCACACGCACGATCGGTACGGGCACCGCGTCGACGAGGTCGAATACGACCCCGCCTACCACCAGCTGATGACCGCCGCGGTGAAGCACGGCCTGCACGGGGCCCCGTGGGCCGACGACCGTCCCGGCGCACACGTCGTCCGCGCGGCGAAGATGTCGGCCTGGACCCCCGAGCCCGGCCACGTCTGTCCGATCTCGATGACCTACGCCGTCGTCCCGGCGCTGCGGTTCAACCCTGAACTGTCCAAGGTCTACGAACCGCTGCTGACCAGCCGCGTGTACGACCCCGAGCTGAAAGTGCCTGCCACCAAAGCCGGTATCACCGCGGGCATGTCGATGACCGAGAAGCAGGGCGGCTCTGACGTCCGTGCAGGCACCACCCAGGCCACCCCCAACGGCGACGGCACCTACTCGCTGCGCGGTCACAAGTGGTTCACCTCGGCGCCGATGGGCGACATGTTCCTGGTGCTGGCCCAGGCGCCCGGCGGGCTGTCCTGTTTCTTCCTGCCCCGGGTGCTGCCCGATGGCACGCGCAACCGCATGTTCATCCAGCGGCTCAAGGACAAGCTCGGCAACCACGCCAATGCCTCCAGCGAGATCGAGTACGACGGTGCGACGGTCTGGCTGGTCGGCGAGGAGGGCCGCGGCGTCCCGACCATCATCGAGATGGTCAACCTGACCCGCTTGGACTGCACCCTGGGCAGCGCCACCAGCATGCGCACGGGCCTGACCCAGGCCGTGCACCACGCCCAGCACCGCAAGGCCTTCGGCGCCTACCTGATCGATCAGCCGCTGATGCGCAACGTGCTGGCCGACATGGCGGTCGAAGCCGAGGCCGCCACCATGCTGGCGATGCGGATGGCCGGCGCCACCGACCGGGCCGTCCGCGGTGACGAGCGCGAAAGCCTGTTCCGCCGAATCGGTTTGGCCGCGGCCAAGTACTGGGTGTGCAAGCGCGCGACGCCGCACGCCGCGGAGGCCATGGAGTGCTTCGGTGGCAACGGCTACGCCGAGGAATCCGGCATGCCGCGGCTCTACCGCGAGGCCCCGCTGATGGGCATCTGGGAAGGTTCGGGCAACGTCAGCGCGCTGGACACCCTCCGCGCCATGGTGACCAAGCCCGAGTGCGTCGAGGTGCTGTTCGACGAGTTGTCGCAGGCGCAGGACCCCCGCCTGGACGCGCATGTCAGCGCGCTCAAGGCGCAGCTCAGCGATCCGCAGACCATGGAATACCGCGGACGTAAAGTGGCCGAGGACATTTCGCTGGCCCTGCAGGGCGCGCTGCTGGTGCGCCACGGTCACCCCGCGGTGGCCGAGGCATTCCTGGTCAGCCGCCTCGACCGCCAGTGGGGTGGCGCCTTCGGCACGCTGCCCACCGGCCTCGACCTGGCGCCGATCATCGAACGGGCCCTGGTCAAGGGCTGAATTTCTACTGCCGAGCAGTCCCCCAGAGGGAGGTACCCCCAACAAAACTGTCCCAAAACGCGCGTTTTGGACAGTTTTGCGTCTGCTCGCGGGAAGGCTGAGCTGGTGGATTTCGACAACCTGAAGACCATGACCTACGAGGTCGCCGACCGGGTCGCCCGGATCACGTTCAATCGTCCCGAGAAGGGCAACTCGATCGTCGCGGACACCCCGCTGGAATTGGCCGCCTGTGTCGAGCGGGCCGACCTCGATCCGAACGTGCACGTGATCCTGGTGTCCGGCCGGGGCGAAGGGTTTTGTGCCGGTTTCGACTTGAGCGCCTACGCCGACGGCACGGGAGCCGCCGGCGGTTCGGAACACCAGGGCACCGTGCTCGACGGCCACACCCAGGCCGTCAACCATCTGCCGAATCAGCCCTGGGATCCGATGATCGACTACCAGATGATGAGCCGGTTCGTGCGTGGCTTCTCCAGCCTGATGCACTGCGACAAGCCGACCGTGGTGAAGATTCACGGCTACTGCGTGGCCGGCGGCACCGACATCGCGCTGCACGCCGACCAGGTGATCGCGGCGTCCGACGCCAAGATCGGCTACCCGCCGATGCGCGTCTGGGGTGTGCCGGCGGCCGGGTTGTGGGCGCATCGCCTGGGTGACCAGCGCGCGAAACGCCTGCTGTTCACCGGGGATTGCATCACCGGGGCGCAGGCCGCCGAGTGGGGCTTGGCCGTTGAGGCGCCGGAGCCCGAAGAACTCGACGAACGCACCGAGCGCCTCGTCGCACGCATCGCGGCCATGCCGGTCAACCAGCTGATCATGGCGAAGCTGGCGTGCAACACCTCATTGCTGCAGCAGGGGATTGCGACCAGCCGGATGGTCAGCACGGTGTTCGACGGCATCGCCCGGCACACGCCCGAGGGGCACGCGTTCGTCGCCGACGCCGTCGAGCACGGGTTCCGGCAGGCGGTGCGGCACCGCGATGATCCGTTCGGGGATGCAGGCCGGGTTGCCTCCGGGGTCTGACATCGATGGCTGATCTGAAGCGGATGACCGCGCGGTCGGTGGTGCTCAGCGTGCTGCTGGGTGCGCATCCGGCGTGGGCATCTGCCGCTGAGTTGGTCCGGCTCACTTCGGATTTCGACATCAAGGAGCAGACGCTGCGGGTGGCGCTGACCAGGATGGTCAGCGCGGGCGACCTGGTGCGCTCGGCCGACGGCTACCGGCTCGCCGACCGCCTGCTGGCGCGGCAACGACGGCAGGACGCCGCCATCGACCCCAAGACCCGCCCATGGCATGGCGACTGGGTGACCGTCGTCATCACCACGGTCGGGGCTGATGCCCGGACTCGCGCCGACCTGCGAAACGACCTGTTGCAGAACAGGTTCGCCGAACTCCGCGAGGGCGTGTGGCTGCGCCCGGCCAATCTCGCCGGTGACCTCCCGGAAGAGGTCACGGCGAATGCCCGGGTGCTGACCAGCCGGGACGACGACCCAGCGGGGCTGGCCGCCGTGCTGTGGGATCTGCCCGCCTGGATCATCACCGCACGCCAACTGCTCGGCGAAATCGGCTCGGCACCAGATGTACCCGGCCGGTTCGTGGCGGCGGCCGCGATCGTGCGGCACCTGCTGGCCGACCCGGTACTGCCCGCCGAACTGCTCCCGGACGGCTGGCCGGGCACGCAGCTGCGGCAGGCCTACTCAGACTTCGCCGCCGAACTGACCGGGCGGCGCGACGAACCGATGGAGGCAATATGACCGAACCAGTGCGGGTCGAGAAGAACGGGCCGGTGACGACGGTCATCATCGACCGGCCCGGCGCCCGCAACGCTGTCAACGGGCCGACGGCGGCGGCGCTCCATCAGGCGTTCGACGATTTCGACCGCGACGATGCCGCGGCGGTCGCGGTGCTGTGGGGAGACCACGGAACCTTCTGCGCTGGAGCCGATCTCAAGGCGTTCGGTACCCCGGAGATGAACCAGACGCACCGGACGGGGCCGGGGCCGATGGGCCCGAGCCGGATGATGCTGTCCAAGCCGGTGATCGCCGCGGTCAGCGGCTATGCCGTCGCCGGCGGACTGGAGCTGGCGGTGTGGTGCGACCTGCGCGTCGTCGAGGAGGACGCCACCTTCGGCGTGTTCTGCCGGCGCTGGGGTGTCCCGCTCATCGACGGTGGCACGGTCCGGTTGCCGCGGCTGATCGGGCACAGCCGCGCCATGGATTTGATCCTCACCGGCCGCGCCGTGGACGCCGCCGAGGCGCTGCAGATCGGTCTGGCCAACCGGGTCGTGCCGCACGGGCAGGCCCGTGAGAAGGCCGAAGAGTTGGCCCACCAGTTGGCCGCGCTGCCGCAGTTGTGTCTGCGCGCCGATCGGCTGTCCGCGTTGCGGCAGTGGGGCGAATCCGAGGAATCCGCAATGGAATTCGAGTTCGCCAGCCTGGCGCAGGTGGCCGAGGAGTCGCTCGCGGGCGCGCAGCGGTTCGCCGGGGGAGCGGGCCGGCACGGCGCCACAGCGTGAGGGCTGTCGTTAGCCCTTGCTGACGGTGTTGCCGGTCCCGGTGTTGTTGACCTTCGGTGCCCCGTCCTTGTAGGTGACGGTGGCGTGCATGCCGACGACGTCGAGCTCCTGGTCGACCTTTTCGAAGGTCACCTTGTTGTCGGTGCCGCCGATGTTCGCCTTCGCGCAGGTGCCCTTGACGGTCAGCGTGTTGTTGGCGCCGCCCACGGTCAGCGATTTGCCGGTGCCGCAATCGATTTCCCGGGTGGTGCCCACCGCGCTGTAGTTGATGGTGTTGCCGACCTCGACCTGCGCCGTGGTCGGCGCCGCCGCCGAGGTGCCTGCCGTGCCGGCGGCGCTCGAGCCGGTGCCACCGGTCTTGTTGTCCTGCGATCCGCAGCCGGTCAGCACCAGCGCGGCAGCGGCGACGACGCCCGCCGCGATTGCGATTCGGTTGGGGTTCATGGGGTATCCCTCCCTGTCGGCGTTACCGGCACCTGGTGCGGGCCCCGGTCAGGGAATCTTGTTCAGCCGATTTCCCAAACCGAGTTGGCGCCCGATGTCGATGAGTGCCGGATCCCCATTGTGGAATATGACCGTCTGATTGAACCCGTAAGCGGTGACGTCATTGACGATCGTGTCGGCGATGATCGTGTTGGACGAGCCCTGGACGGTCACCGCCCAGCAGGTGCCGAAAGCGTTGATGGTGTTGCCGCTGCCATTGACGAAGAGGGTCCCACCGTGGCAGTCGATGGTCTGGTTGATGCCCTGGCCGACGATGTGGGTGTCGTCGTTGACCGCAGCGGCGTTCGGTGCGCCGACCGTGAACGGGACCGTCAGCAGTCCGGCAACCAATGCGGTTCCCCACGCTTTGCGACTCACGATGGTTCCCTTCGTTCTGGGCTGGCGATGGTGTGCGCCGTTGTTCGGCATCTGGGAGCCTACGTTGCGGAGTACGTGCTGCGGAGTAGGTTCGTCCGTTCTGTGGGACTCCCAATGAGACGCGGTTACAAGATTCGCCGAATTGGCGACGTATCTGCAGCGTCTAGAGGTTAGAGTCATTAGTTAACTGGCCGCGCCGCGGTCGATGGAACCCAAGATCGAACACCGGAGGATCGGGCAGATGGCACCTCGGCCAGAGTCGCAAGCGGTTGGGGATGCCCGACCGGCTGCGCCGACACGGTCGCGGGCGACTGCACGCACCACCAAGCTCAGCCGGGACTCGATCGTGGCCGCGGCCCTGACGTTCCTCGACCGTGAGGGCTGGGATTCGCTGACCATCAATGCCCTGGCCAACCAGCTGGGCACCAAGGGCCCGTCGCTATATAACCACGTGCAGAGCCTCGATGACCTGCGCCGCACGGTCCGGATGCGCGTCATCGACGACATCATCGGCATGCTCAACACCGTCGGCGAGGGCCGCAGCCGCGACGACGCGGTGATGGCGATGGCCAGTGCCTACCGCAGCTATGCCCATCACCATCCGGGCCGGTACTCGGCGTTCACCCGGATGCCGCTGGGCGGCGACGACCCGGAGTACACCGCGGCGACGCACGCGGCGGCCGGGCCGGTGATCGCGGTCCTGGCGTCATACGGACTCGACGGCGAGAACGCCTTCTATGCGGCGCTGGAGTTCTGGTCGGCACTGCACGGTTTCGTGCTGCTGGAGATGACGGGTGTGATGGACGGCGTCGACACCGACGCGGTGTTCACCGACATGGTGGTGCGACTGGCGCGAGGGATGAACGAGCGCGACTCGGCTTGATCAGGGGAGCGCGTGATGTCTGACGACCACAGCGGGTGGCAGCCACCGCAACCGCCTCAGTCACCGGAAACGACGCCGGGTTTCCTGCCGCCGCCCGCACCCCCGCCGGGCTACCTGCCGCCGGAGATGGTGCCCGCATGGCCGCCGCAACCCGTCGCCGCGCAGTCCGGCGTACCCCGCTGGCTGGTCGCCCTGGTCTTGGCGGTGCTGGTACTGAGTTATGGCGCGACGGTGTTCTTCACCAAGGACATCTGGCGCGCCGGCGAACCCCGGCCCGTCGTCCAGGCGTCGTTGCAGATTCAGCAGCAGCCAGGAACGGCACCGACGCCGGACGCGCTGGCACAGACGCGCAAGGTCGTCGAATCGCGGCTCGGGCACCTCGGCGGGCACGACGTCGCCGTCGGGCTGGACGGGAACACCCTCAAGGTCACCGCGACCGACGTAACCGAAGCCCAGCTACGGGGCGTCACCGCCACGGGCCGCCTCTATATACGGCCGGTGATCCACGCGATCCCCGCGCAGCCCGACCCGACGCACCCATCGCCGTCGCCGCAGACCCCGCAGGTGGCCGACAGCCAGCGCATCGCTGACGAGAAGGCACTGCGGCAGAGTGCGCAACCACAGATCCAGCTGCTGGCGCTGCAGTTCCAGGCGACCCGTTGCGATCAGCCGGATCAGCTGGCCGACCACGACGACCCGAATCTGCCGCTGATCACCTGCTCCGACGACCACAAACAGGTGTATCTGCTGGACAAGTCGATCATCGGCGGCGACCAGATCAAGGACGCCTCGGCCCGCCAAGGTGGGCAGCGCGGCGACTACGTCGTCTTCGTGACCTTCGACGACAAGGCCGCCGATATCTGGTCGACGTTCACCAGCGCCAACATCGGTGCCAGGGCCGCCTTCGCCGTCGACACCCAGGTGGTCAGCGCGCCGGCGCTGCTGGAGCCCATGACGACCGGACGCACCCAGATCCATGGGCAGTTCACCGCTGATTCGGCGAAGTCGTTCGCCGCGGTGGTGGCCGTCGGTGCCCTGCCGTTGCCGGTATCGGTGCGGTCGGTGCAGGCGAAACAGATCGCCCCATCGTTCTGGTCGGTGCCTCGGATCGCGGTTCTCGGCGGCGGGGTGGTGGTGATCTTCGCGGTCATCCTCGGAGTCGTTCTGATGAGCCGACGGGCGTTCCGCTAGCGATAAGGTGTTGGTCACCGTCCTGGCCGAACCGCCCTGACCTGCGGTTTGAGTCCTCTGGGCGAGTTTGGATCGTGGCGGTCCGTACTGGTATCGTGGTGGTTCGTGCCTGGCCGACTGGGCGCTTGCATTCATTGTGTTTGTAGGCAAGCCTGCACGCCGGGCCAATTCGCATGTCCGTGGTGCACCGCAAGGTATGTACCTGGCCTCGTGCGACACGCCCGGACGCGGGGTATGCGATCGGACGAAAACAGCAGTACAGAGTCTTAAACCGCAGTACGACACGCAATAGAGAAAGCCGATAGATGCCAACCATCAACCAGCTGGTCCGCAAGGGTCGCCACGACAAGACCGCCAAGGTCAAGACCGCGGCGCTCAAGGGCAGCCCGCAGCGCCGTGGTGTGTGCACCCGCGTGTACACCACCACCCCCAAGAAGCCGAACTCGGCTCTGCGCAAGGTCGCCCGCGTGAAGCTGACGAGCCAGGTTGAGGTCACGGCCTACATCCCGGGTGAAGGCCACAACCTGCAGGAGCACTCGATGGTGCTCGTGCGTGGCGGTCGTGTGAAGGACCTCCCCGGTGTGCGTTACAAGATCATCCGCGGCTCGCTGGACACCCAGGGTGTGAAGAACCGCAAGCAAGCACGCAGCCGCTACGGCGCCAAGAAGGAGAAGAGCTAATGCCACGCAAGGGCCCCGCGCCGAAGCGGCCGCTGGTCAACGACCCGGTCTACGGTTCGCAGCTGGTTACCCAGCTCGTCAACAAGGTGCTGCTGGACGGCAAGAAGTCGCTGGCCGAGCGCATCGTCTACGGCGCCCTTGAGCAGGCTCGCGAGAAGACCGGCACCGACCCCGTCGTGACGCTGAAGCGCGCCATGGACAACGTCAAGCCGTCCCTCGAGGTCCGCAGCCGCCGCGTCGGTGGCGCGACCTACCAGGTGCCGGTTGAGGTCCGTCCGGACCGTTCGACCACCCTGGCGCTGCGCTGGCTGGTCAGCTTCTCGAAGGCTCGCCGCGAGAAGACCATGGTCGAGCGTCTGGCCAACGAAATCCTGGACGCCAGCAATGGCCTGGGTGCCGCCGTCAAGCGACGTGAGGACACCCACAAGATGGCCGAGGCGAACCGGGCCTTCGCGCACTACCGCTGGTGACTCAATCGCCGGCCGCCAATGCCGGCGGCCGGCGCATCTGATTCACAACTGACCGCCCTCCCGGGCGACGCGGATTCACCAAAGCAACTGAAAGAGTGGGAACCTAGCCGTGGCACAGGACGTGCTGACCGATCTGAACAAGGTCCGCAACATCGGCATCATGGCGCACATCGACGCCGGTAAGACGACGACGACCGAGCGCATCCTCTTCTACACCGGTATCTCGTACAAGATCGGTGAGGTCCACGACGGCGCCGCCACGATGGACTGGATGGAGCAGGAGCAGGAACGTGGTATCACCATCACGTCCGCTGCCACCACCTGCTTCTGGAACGACAACCAGATCAACATCATCGACACCCCGGGCCACGTCGACTTCACCGTCGAGGTGGAGCGTTCGCTGCGCGTGCTCGACGGTGCCGTTGCCGTGTTCGACGGCAAAGAAGGTGTGGAGCCGCAGTCCGAGCAGGTGTGGCGCCAGGCCGACAAGTACGACGTCCCCCGCATCTGTTTCGTCAACAAGATGGACAAGCTGGGCGCGGACTTCTACTTCTCGGTCCAGACCATGAAGGACCGCCTGGGCGCGAACGTCATCCCGATCCAGCTGCCGATCGGCTCCGAGGGCGACTTCGAGGGCATCGTCGACCTGGTCGAGATGAAGGCCAAGGTCTGGCGCGGCGAGACCAAGCTCGGTGAGAAGTACGAGACCATCGACATCCCGGCCGATCTTCAGGAGAAGGCCGACGAGTACCGTCTCGCCATGATCGAGGCCGTCGCCGAGACCGACGACGAGCTCATGGAGAAGTACCTGGGCGGCGAAGAGCTGACGATCGATGAGATCAAGGCCGGTCTGCGCAAGCTGACCGTCACCAGCGCCGCCTACCCGGTGCTGTGTGGTTCTGCGTTCAAGAACAAGGGTGTGCAGCCCATGCTCGACGCGGTCATCGACTACCTGCCGACCCCGCTGGACGTCGCGGCCGCCGAAGGCCACGTCCCGGGCAAGGAAGACGAGATCATCTCGCGCAAGCCGTCCGCCGACGAGCCGTTCTCCGGCCTGGCGTTCAAGGTTGCGACGCACCCGTTCTTCGGCAAGCTGACCTACGTCCGCGTCTACTCGGGCAAGGTCGACTCCGGTGCTCAGGTCATCAACTCGACCAAGGGCAAGAAGGAGCGTCTGGGCAAGCTGTTCCAGATGCACTCCAACAAGGAGAACCCGGTCGACTCGGCTGCCGCCGGCCACATCTACGCGGTCATCGGCCTCAAGGACACCACCACCGGTGACACCCTGTGCGACCCGAGCAACCAGATCGTCCTGGAGTCCATGACCTTCCCGGACCCGGTTATCGAGGTGGCCATCGAGCCCAAGACCAAGAGCGACCAGGAGAAGTTGGGTACGGCGATCCAGAAGCTCGCCGAAGAAGACCCGACCTTCAAGGTGCACCTGGACCAGGAGACCGGCCAGACCGTCATCGGCGGCATGGGCGAGCTCCACCTGGACATCCTGGTGGACCGCATGCGTCGCGAGTTCAAGGTCGAGGCCAACGTCGGCAAGCCGCAGGTCGCCTACCGTGAGACCATCCGCAAGGCCGTGCAGAACGTGGAATTCACCCACAAGAAGCAGACCGGTGGATCGGGCCAGTTCGCGAAGGTCATCATCAGCATCGAGCCGTTCGTCGGCGAAGATGGTGCGACCTACGAGTTCGAGAACAAGGTCACCGGTGGCCGCATCCCGCGTGAGTACATCCCGTCGGTGGATGCCGGTGCGCAGGACGCCATGCAGTACGGCATCTTGGCCGGCTACCCGCTGGTGAACCTGAAGCTGACGCTGCTCGACGGTGCCTACCACGACGTCGACTCGTCGGAAATGGCCTTCAAGGTCGCCGGTTCGCAGGCGCTGAAGAAGGCTGCGTCTGCGGCGCAGCCCGTCATCCTGGAGCCGATCATGGCGGTCGAGGTCACCACGCCCGAGGACTACATGGGCGACGTGATCGGCGACCTGAACTCCCGCCGTGGCCAGATCCAGGCCATGGAGGAGCGCAGCGGCGCACGTGTCGTCAAGGCACAGGTTCCGCTGTCCGAAATGTTCGGCTACGTCGGCGACCTCCGGTCGAAGACCCAGGGCCGGGCAAACTACTCCATGGTGTTCGACTCGTACGCCGAAGTTCCGGCGAACGTGTCGAAGGAGATCATCGCCAAGGCGACGGGCCAGTAGTCTCTGACCCGTTCCGCTGCGGCGGACGACACAACTGAACACATCAACACTGCTTAACCAAGCACCAACAAGTCCAGGAGGACACCACAGTGGCGAAGGCGAAGTTCGAGCGGACGAAGCCGCACGTCAACATCGGGACCATCGGTCACGTTGACCACGGCAAGACCACGCTGACTGCAGCAATCACCAAGGTTCTGCACGACAAGTACCCCGATTTGAACGAATCGCGTGCGTTCGACCAGATCGACAATGCGCCCGAGGAGCGTCAGCGCGGTATCACCATCAACATCTCGCATGTTGAGTACCAGACCGAGAAGCGCCACTACGCCCACGTGGACGCCCCCGGTCACGCTGACTACATCAAGAACATGATCACCGGTGCTGCTCAGATGGACGGCGCAATCCTCGTGGTCGCCGCCACCGACGGCCCGATGCCGCAGACCCGTGAGCACGTGCTGCTCGCTCGCCAGGTCGGCGTGCCCTACATCCTGGTCGCACTGAACAAGTCCGACATGGTCGAGGACGAGGAGCTCCTGGAGCTCGTCGAGCTCGAGGTCCGCGAACTGCTGGCCGCTCAGGACTTCGACGAGGACGCCCCCGTGGTCCGCGTCTCGGCGCTGAAGGCGCTCGAGGGCGACGCCACCTGGGTGAAGTCGGTCGAGGAGCTCATGGAGGCCGTCGACGAGTCCATCCCGGACCCGGTTCGCGAGACCGACAAGCCGTTCCTGATGCCCGTTGAGGACGTCTTCACCATCACCGGTCGTGGCACCGTGGTGACCGGTCGTGTCGAGCGTGGCGTGATCAACGTCAACGAAGAGGTCGAGATCGTCGGCATCCGCCCGACCACGACCAAGACCACCGTCACCGGTGTGGAAATGTTCCGCAAGCTGCTCGACCAGGGCCAGGCCGGCGACAACGTCGGTCTGCTGGTTCGTGGCATCAAGCGCGAGGACGTCGAGCGTGGCCAGGTTGTGGTCAAGCCCGGCACCACCACCCCGCACACCGAGTTCGAGGGCAGCGTCTACATCCTGTCCAAGGACGAGGGCGGCCGCCACACGCCGTTCTTCAACAACTACCGCCCGCAGTTCTACTTCCGTACCACGGACGTGACCGGCGTGGTTACCCTGCCCGAGGGCACCGAGATGGTTATGCCCGGTGACAACACCGACATCTCCGTCGTGCTGATCCAGCCGGTCGCCATGGACGAGGGTCTGCGTTTCGCCATCCGTGAGGGCGGTCGTACCGTCGGCGCGGGTCGCGTTACCAAGATCATCAAGTGATCTAGTTTTTCCAAGCGGAGCGCCGCTCACCCGAAAGGGTGGGCGGCGCTTTGCTTTTGCGTCGCCATCGTCGGCGTCGACTCGGCGGCTACGGCGCACCACGGTGAGTCCGGAGCGCCGCCGGCGAAGTCTCACCGGAGAGAAAGCGGTGTCGGCGCTCGGTAGTTGCGGGCAAGATGGCAGGATCGTTCGCGATGGAGGGGAACGCGATGAGGGGTGGCCTGTCGTGCGGGTGAACGTGCGGGCATTCACCGACACCGGACTACGTCGGAAGCGCAACGAAGATGCGGTGATGGTCGGCGGCTGGGTCAGCCAGACGCACAACGGTGTGCTGGTGGACATGCGGATGCAGCCGGGGTCCCCGTTCGTCTGCGCGGTGTGCGACGGCATGGGTGGGCACGTCGGCGGTGATGTCGCGAGCCGGACGGCGCTGAGCATGATCGCGACCATGTCGCCGGGCTGGACGGGTGGCGATGACATCACGTCGTCGCTGTCGTACGTCAGTGACTGGCTGTACGACATGGGCCGCGACACCGAGCTGGCCGGGATGGGCACCACCATCGCCGGCGTCTGCCTGACGGCCGACGAGGTCATCGTCTTCAACGTCGGGGACAGCCGGGTGTATTCGGTCGCCGGTGAGACGTTGACGCAGGTGTCGGTCGACGACGCCGTGCTCGACGCGGCGGGCCGGCCCACCAACATCATCACTCAGTCACTCGGCCAGGGCGTGCCGATCGCTGCCCACCTGACCGCGACGCCGCTGCAGCCGGGTAGCTACCTGATGTGCTCGGACGGGGTGCACGGTCAGATGGAGCATCACGATCTGCAGGCGGCCACGGCGTGCAACGACCGGGGTGACGGTTCGGCCATCATCATCGGGACGGCCCGGGCCAACGGTGCCGCCGACAATTTCTCGTTCATCCTGTTGGACGTCCTCGCCGACTGACGCGACACTAGAGTCTCTCGCAGCGGTTCAGCTGATCAAGGAGCGTGGCTCGAATGTTGGTGCGTTACCTCAAGGCGCAGGCCCTGGTGCTGTTGTGTGGCGGGTTGGTGGGCCCGATCTTCCTGGCGGTGTACTTCTTCTCCGGCCAGGACGAACTGATGAAGTGGATGTTCTGGACCGGTCTGCTGGTCACGGCTATCGACGTACTGGTCGCGCTGGGGTTGGCGGGCTTCGGCCAGATGCGGTCGGCGGAGCGCGAGGAGCTCGAGGCCAGCGGCGTGCTGGGGCTGGCCGAGGTCATCGGGATCGGGGAGACCGGTACCCGGGTCAATGACCAGCCGCTGGTGAAACTGAATCTGCACATCACCGGGCCGCAGCTGGCTCCGTTCGAAGCGCAGGACAAGGTGCTGGCGTCGGTGAGCCGGTTGCCGATGATCACGGCCCGCAAGCTCGTCGTGATGGTCAACCCGGCCACCAACAAGTTCCACATCGACTGGGAGCGAAGCGCATTGGTGTCGGGCATGATGCCGGTCCGGCTGACCTCGGAGCAGGACGGCCGCACCTATGACCTGACCGGCCGCGCGGGCCCGATCATGGACATCCTGCAGATCCTCAAGTCCAACGGGGTGGCGCTCAGCGGGATCGCCGACCTGCGGTCGAATCCGGCGGTGCGCCAACAGGTGATGGACGTGGTGCGGCGCGCTACCGCCGCCGAGCGGGAGCCCGCGGCGGCACCGGTCGCGGCGCCGCCGCCCGTCGTGCCGCAGCCGGCCGCATCGACCGCACAGCGGCTGCAGGAGATCGAGACGCTGCGCGCGATGGGCACCATCAGTGAGGCCGAGTACACCGCCAAGCGCGCCCAGATCATCGCCGAGTTGTAGCCGGCGGGCCACCTTCGGGGAGCCACTAGAACGCGTTCTAGTTTTGCTGCTAGCGTGGCGGTGGATTCCGGCGTGATGAAGGGACTGGCAATGACGGCAGGCGGAGCACTCGAAGGCAAGGTGGCGTTCATTACCGGGGCTGCCCGTGGGCAGGGCCGGGCGCATGCCATCCGGATGGCACGTGAGGGCGCCGACATCGTCGCCATTGACATCTGCGGGCCCGTCTCGCACACCATCACCTACCCGATGCCGACGTCGGACGATCTGGCCGAGACCGCGCGACTGGTCGAAGCCGAGGGCCGCAAGGTGCTGGCCCGCGAGGTCGACATCCGCGACCTGGCTGCCCAGCAGCAGGTCGTCGCCGACGCGGTCGAGCAGTTCGGTCGGCTCGACATCTTGGTCGCCAATGCCGGCGTGCTGAGCTGGGGACGTCTGTTCGAGATGGACGAAGACCAGTGGGACAGCGTCGTCAACGTCAATCTGTCCGGCACCTGGCGCACCATCCGGGCCGTGGTGCCCGCGATGATCGAGGCGGGCAACGGCGGGTCGATCATCATCGTGAGCTCCTCGGCGGGCCTCAAGGCGACGCCGGGCAACGGCCACTACGCGGCCTCCAAGTTCGGCCTCGTCGGTTTGACCAACGCACTGGCCCTCGAGGTGGGCGAATTCGGCATCCGGGTCAACTCGATCCACCCCTACTCGATCATGACGCCGATGATCGAGCCGGAGGCCATGGGCGCGATCTTCTCCAAGTACCCGAACTACCTGCACAGCTTCGCGCCGATGCCGTACAAGCCCGTCGCCCACGACGGTAAGGCCGGTCTGCAGGAATTCATGACGCCGGAAGAGGTCACCGACGTGGTGACCTGGTTGGCCGGGCCCGGCGCGGGGACCATCTCCGGTTCTCAGATCGCCGTCGACCGCGGCGTCATGAAGTACTGAGTTACGGGGCCACCTGCCCGACCAGCACGTCGGTGAATTCCGTTGTGCCGCCTGACACTCTGATCGCGGGCCGGCCGCAGCCGGGTGCCAGCGTGCGCCGCACTGCGGATTTTCCGTCGAGGTCGACCGATACCTCGCCAGTCTTGGTGATCGTCACATCGATTGCGTGCCAGTCGTTGTCGAGCGGTGTCGGGATCGGGCCGGAGTCCGTATCGGCGGGACTGGCGACAGCGGTGAGGCCGAGGGCGTAGCCGCCCGTCGCGCTGCGAACGCGTCCGGTGAACCGCAGTGAGCACGCCGGATCGCCGGGTTGGATCAGGCCCGCCCACGCCGGCTTCGGGGTGTCGACGGCGTCGTGCGGGTCGAGGCGCACCGCGCGGCCGTCGTTGGTGAACGTGGCGTCGACACCGCCGACGCGGGTCCAGGTGTTGAAGTTCGTCGGCTCCGGCGGGTGAGTCGGCACGATGGTCAGGCCGCTGAACGGTGTCGTCGGCTCGCCGCGGGCCGCACCGTCGCCGCGCGAGAGTTTCGTGGCGACGACCGTGCCGCCCGCGACCAGAGCCATTACCGCCAGCACCGCGCCGCCGATGATCCACCATTTCCGCGCGCCGGACCGATGCGGTGGCCCCGGTTCTGTTGGGGCGTAGCGTTGTTGGTCGTCCACCCAGAGCGCCCATCCCGCTGGTGGCGGGGGCCACGACGGATCCGGCTGCCAGTCCGGGTCCGGTCGCCAATCAGGTGGAAACGGCGGCCAGTTGGGCGGCGGATTGAAGCGCATTCTATGGGTTTACCACCGCGGCGCCGGTGGCGCGGCCAGTGCCTCGGCGAATCGGTCCATCGCCCAATCGATTTCGGCTGCGGTGATCACCAGTGGTGGGGCGAACCGCAGGGTCGGGCCATGAGTGTCCTTGGCCAGCACGCCGCGCTCGGCCAGCCGCAGGCTGACCTCCCGTCCGGTGCCGACCGCCGGGTCGAGGTCGACGCCCGCCCACAGGCCCAGCCCGCGAACGGCGGTCAGGCCGTGCCCGATCATCTCAGTCAGACGGGCGTGCAGGTGCCGGCCGAGTTCGGTTGATCTGGACTGGAATTCGCCGCGCTGCAGCATGCCGACCACCGTGGCGCCGATCGCGGCGGCCAGCGGGTTGCCGCCGAACGTCGACCCGTGCTCGCCGGGGTGCAGCACGCCGAGTGCATCGCTGTCGGCCACCACCGCCGAAAGCGGCACGATGCCCCCACCCAGTGCCTTGCCCAGCAGGTAGACGTCGGGCACGACGTCCCAGTGGTCGCACGCGAAGGTGCGGCCGGTGCGGGCCAGGCCGGACTGGATTTCGTCGGCGATCATCAGCACGTTGTGTTCGGAGCACAGCGCGCGTACGCGCGGCAGATAGTCATCGGGCGGCACGATGATTCCGGCCTCGCCCTGGATCGGTTCGATCAGCACCGCGGCGGTGTTGTCGTCGATGACCGCCGCGAGTGCGTCGGCGTCGCCGAACGGAACCGAGCGGAAGCCTGGTGTGTACGGGCCGAAGCCCCGCCGGGCCGTCTCGTCATCGGAGAAGCTGATGATCGTCGTAGTGCGGCCGTGGAAGTTGTTGTGCGCCACAATGATGTTCGGATCGGTCAGCCCTTTGACGTCCCGACTCCACTTGCGCGCGACCTTGATCGCGCTCTCGACGGCCTCGGCGCCGCTGTTCATGGGCAGCACCAGGTCCTTGTCGCACAAGTGGGCGAGGGCGGCGCAGAACGGGCCCAGGCGGTCGGAGTGGAACGCGCGACTCACCAATGTCACGGTGTCCAGCTGGGCGTGGGCGGTCGCGAGGATCTCGGGATTGCGGTGGCCGAAGTTGACGGCCGAATACGCCGCCAGGCAGTCCAGGTACCTGTGGCCCTCGGGGTCGGTGATCCACACCCCATCGGCGGACGCGGCGACCACCGGCAGCGGCGCGTAGTTGTGCGCGGCGTAGCGGTTGTCGAGGTCGATCAGCTCAGCCGTGCCTCCGGATTTTTCCGGTGTTCCCGCAACGGCTTTCAGCATGACGTCGGGTACACCTCCAGCGTGCAGCATTTCACCGAGCCGCCGCCCTTGAGCAACTCGGACAGATCCACACCGACCGGCCGGAAACCGGCGGCGGCGAGTTGTGCGGCGAAGCCGGTGGCTGCGGCCGGGTGCACGACGTTCAGCCCGTCCGACACCGCGTTCAGGCCGAGCACGTGGGCGTCGGCATCCGCGACCTCGATGGCACCCGGAAACATCTTGCGCAGCAACGCCACCGACGTGGCGCCGAACGCCGGGGGATAGAACGCGATGGTGTCGTCATCGAGCACGGCGAGTGCGGTATCGAGGTGGTAGAAGCGGGGATTGACCAGCTGCAGGCTGGTCAACGGCAGACCGGACAGCTTGGCGACCTCGTCGTGCGACTGGCGGTCGGTGCGGAATCCATAGCCGGCCAAGATCTTTGAGCCGACGATCAGCAGGTCGCCCTGGCCCTCGTTGGTGTGCTCGGTGTACAGCGGGCAGTAGCCGTGGTCGAGCAGCCACCCGGCGTAGGCCACCGATTCCCCGGTCCGCTGGGGGTAGGTGAAGCGGGCGATGATGGCGACCTTCTCGAACCCGTCATCGAGGACCAGTCCGCCGTTGGCGGCGTACACCATGTCGGGCAGTCCCGGGATCGGGTCGACCAGTTGGACTGTGTGACCGAGGCTCCGGTAGGTCTGGACCAGGTGCTCCCACTGGCGCACCGCCAGTGCGGTGTCGACGCTGGCGGAGGTGTCCATCCAGGGGTTGATCGCATATTCGACGGCGAAATGCGTCGGCCGGGTCATCACATAGTGCCTGGGGCGGGCTACCCGGTCTGGTCGCCAACCTGAATTTGGTGTCGCCATCTTGACGACATCAGTAATCGTCATAATCCGATGGTAGGAGCACTTGTGCACGCAAGCAATCGATGCTTGTTGCGCGTGTGTAACAGATCTATTGTGTGATCACTCGCGATTCGGCAATCTATTGCGTGAGGGAGGTGTGCGGCCGGTGGAAAGCGTCGATGAGACGGACGAGCGCATCCTGGCCGAATTGGCGGACAACGCGCGCGCCACGTTCGCCGAGATCGGTGAGCGGGTGGGCCTGTCGGCGCCCGCGGTCAAGCGACGGGTCGACCGACTGCTCGCCACCGGCGTCATCCGCGGTTTCACCACGGTCGTCGACCGGAACGTGATCGGTTGGGGGACAGAGGCATACGTCCAGGTTTACTGCCAGGGCACCATCACGCCGGCCCAGCTGCGCGAGGCCTGGGAGGGCATCCCCGAGGTGGTCTCGGCCGCTACGGTGACCGGCACCTCCGACGCCATTTTGCATCTCCTGACCCGGGACATGAGGCACCTGGAGGCTGTGCTGGAGCGCATCCGCGGCAGCGCGGCGATCGAGCGCAGCGAAAGCATCGTGGTGCTGTCCAACATCGTCGAGCGCGGGGTACGGGGAAGCTGGGGGCAGGGCTGACCCCGAGTCGGCACTGCCTGGTGGTCTGCTGAGCAACCAAGCACAGGGTGGCCTACCTGGCACCGACAGCATCGTGTAAGAAAGCCCACGTGACTACAAACGGAGGCATCGTCATTGTCGGTGGCGGTCTGGCCGCCGCGCGCACCGCCGAGCAACTGCGCAAGGCCGAGTACGCCGGGCCGATCACGCTGATCAGCGATGAGGTCCATCTGCCGTACGACCGGCCGCCGCTGTCCAAGGATGTGCTGCGGGCCGAGGTCGACGACACGACACTCAAGCCGGCCGAGTTCTACGACGAGAACAACATCACGCTGCTGCTGGGCTCGGGCGCGGCCAAGCTCGACACCGGCGCCCAGACGGTGACCCTCGCGAACGGTGAGGTCGTCGCTTACGAGGAGTTGGTCATCGCCACGGGCCTGGTGCCCAGGACCATTCCGTCGCTGCCGGCCCTCGACGGGATTCGGGTGCTGCGTACCTACGACGAGTCGCTGGCACTGCGCGAGCACGCCGGTGCGGCCAAGCGCGCCGTGGTCATCGGCGCCGGGTTCATCGGGTGTGAGGTGGCGGCCAGCCTGCGCAAGATGGGCGTCGAGGTGACCATCGTCGAGCCGCAGCCGACGCCGCTGGCGTCGGTGCTCGGTACCGAGATCGGTGAACTGGTGGCGCGGCTGCACCGCGCCGAGGGCGTCGACGTGCGGTGTGGCGTCGGGGTGACCGGCGTGACCGGCACCGGCCACGTCGAGAAGGTGCAGCTGGCCGACGGTTCTGAACTGGACGCCGACGTCGTCGTCGTCGGGATCGGATCGCGCCCGTCCACCGACTGGCTCGAGGGCAGTGGCATCGCGGTCGACAACGGCGTCGTGTGCGACGCCGCCGGCCGCACCAGCGCCCCCAATGTGTGGGCCATCGGTGACGTCGCCTCCTGGCGCGACGGCGCGGGACACCAAGTGCGGGTGGAGCATTGGAGCAACGTGGCCGAGCAGGCGCGGGTCATCGTGCCGGCGATGCTGGGCCAGGATGCCACCGCCGCGGTCGTGGTGCCGTACTTCTGGAGCGACCAGTACGACGTCAAGATCCAGTGCCTGGGTGAGCCCAAGGCCGGCGACACCGTGCACATCGTCGAGGACGACGGCCGCAAGTTCCTGGCGTTCTACGAGCGCGACGGTGCGGTCAGCGGCGTCGTCGGCGGCGGCATGCCGGGCAAGGTCATGAAGAACCGGGCCAAGGTCGCGGCCGCGGTGCCGATCGCCGACGTCCTGGGCTGACGTTCTCCGCGATTTGTGCACGAAAGTCCGCGTTCAGCGCGGAAAATCGTGCGCAAATCGCGAGAATCAAAGCATGAGTTCTGACGCGCGGGCCGGTATCCGCGAGGCGGTGCGCACGCTCGAGCCCGGCTACTTCGCGCTGGTCATGGCGACCGGCATCGTGTCGACGGCGACGTGCCTGCTGAAACTGCACGCGTTGTCGGCGGTGCTGCTGTGGATCGCCGGCGTCGCCTATGCGGTGCTGGTGGCCGGCAACGTCGCGCGAATCACGGTGTTCGGTAACGATTTTCGGGCCGATCTGGCCGATCCTGAGCGCAGTTTCACGGTGTTCACCTTCGTCGCGGCGACCGATGTGCTGGGCGCCCGGCTGTTGCTGGACGGCCACGTCACGCCCGCTGGGTGGCTCGCGATCGTCGGGGGTGTGGCCTGGCTGGTCCTCGGGTACCTCATCCCGTGGACGGCGGTGCTCAGCCATCCGGACCAGCCGGCGCTGTCCCGCGTCAATGGCACATGGTTTCTCGCTGTGGTCGCCGCCCAATCGGTTGCGGTCATGGCCGCAGGGCTGCAGCCCCTGCTCGGCGACACGAACCGTCCGCTGGCCCTGCTGGCCGTGCTCTGCTGGTCGGTCGGCGTCTTCTTGTACGCGGCCGCGGGCATCCTGGTCGCGCTGCGGATGCTGACGTATCCCGTCAGTGCGCAGGAGCTCACCCCGCCGTACTGGATTGCCATGGGCGCCACGGCGATCACCGTGTTCGCGGGCGCCCGCATCGTCCAGATGGCCGACACCCCCGTGGTCGTGGCCACCCGCGGCCTGATCGCCGGGGTGGCCGTGTTGTTCTTCGCCTTCGGCACGTGGCTGATCCCGATGCTGATCGCGGCCGGTTTCTGGCGGCACCTCGTCCGGCGGGTGCCGCTGCGGTACAACACCGCGCTCTGGAGCATGGTGTTCCCGCTCGGGATGTACGGCGTGGCCGGGCACTATCTCGGACGGGCTGACGGCCTGCCCGCGCTGACCGACATCGGCGATCTCGCGAGCTGGATCGCCTTGGGTGCGTGGGTCTTGACGTTCCTCGCGATGTGTGGCGCGTTGGCCGCGAAAGCCCGCGGCAGGCGCGGACTTTCGCGGACTGATCAGAACGCGCCGAGGTAGAACCGGGCGCCCTGGTCGTCGGCGCACAGCGCTGACATCCCGTACGGCTGGCGCGAGGGTTCGTCGATGACGGTGCCCCCGGCCTCGCGGACCCGCGCCACCGCGGCGTCGACATCGGGCACTGTCCACATCGGGACGGCGACGGTCTGCGCGGCGCCGCCGGCCAGCCCGGACATCGGCTGGCACTCTTGCACCGCCCACCCGTCATCGACGCGGCCGGGCTCGAATGTCCAGGACAGCACGTGTCCGTAGAAGTCCTTGAATGCCGCTGAGTCGGCCACTTCGTGGGTCAGGTACGAAAGTTCGCCTGGCCCTGCACCGTTGAGCTCGGGCCGGGGAATGTCCGGCGTCGGCTGGAACACCGCGAAATCGGTGCCGAGCACGTCGGTGGCGTCGAGGGTCGCCCCCCATTCGTGGTTCTCCGGCGTGCCCACCTGTCCGCCCGCGGCCAGGATGGCCTGCCGCGCCGCGTCGAGATCGGCGACCGCGTAGCAGCAGAACACCGTCTGTGGGCCGGTGGTCTCGAAGATGCCGGTGTGCATTCGGTTGCTGGTCACCTTGCGCGTGTCCGGGTCGTAGGTCCAGCCCAGCACGTGGCCGTAGAAGGCGGCTGCCCGCTCGGCGTCCGGCGTCTGCACCGATATGTAGCCGATGTCGCCGTGCCGGATCGGGACGACGGCGCCGGGGTCAGGACCGGTGAGCATCCAGCGGTGACCGAATGGGTCGATCACCACCGCGGTCCGCGCGCCGTGGGCATCGTACGGTTCTCGCTGCACCTGCGCGCCGCCTTGCCTGGCCTGTGCGAGGGCGGCGTCGGTATCCGGCACCGCCAGCATCAGGCTCACCGAAACAGATTGGGGTGCCGGTGCTTTCAGTCCGAGCTCCGGGAACTCGTCGGCCAGGTAGAGCACGCCGCCGGCCAGCGCCAGCTCGGCGTGGCCGATCCGGCCGTCGTCCATGACGATCGGTTCGCCGACGACGACGGCGCCCAGGGCGTCGCCGTACCAGGCGATGGCGGCGCGCGCGTCGGCGACGGCCAGGTAGGGCAGGGCCGCCGGCCGGGGCACCGGGGCCGCCGCGGTGGCGGGTGCGTTCAGGTCGGCGATGGCGGTGTCGGTTCCACTCATGACAATTCCTTTCGGGAGGCTGACGGCGGCCTCCAAGCGCGCCCGCAGCCGGGCCGCGAAGGCCGGGTCGGGCTGCACGGGGAGTTCACCGCCGGCCAGGACCGTCAGCGGGTCGTGACTGTTGTGCAGGGTCATGACGCACCTCCGTCCTGGTATTCGGTTCGGAATGCCCGCCGCGCCCGCACCAGTAGGGCTTCGGTGGCGTGCACGGTGCGTCCGATCAACTCGGCGCATTCGGGCACGGGGCGGTCATCCAGATATCGCAGCGTCAGCACCACGCGGTGCTGTTCGGTCAGCCGGGCCAGCGCGGCCTCGGCGACCAACCGGTCCAGCTCGGCGTCCCAGTCGTCGAAAGGCTCTGCGGGCTCGGGTGTTTCGGGTACGGACACGGTGAAGCGGTCGTGCCTGCGGCGGTAGTGATCGGCCAGCTTGTGCCGGGCGACGCCGATCAGCCACGGCACCGAGATCACCGGCGGTGCCGTACGACGGGCAGCGTCCATCGCCGCCAGAAACGTCTCCGACGTCAGGTCTTCCGCGGTGCCCCGATCACCGCAGCGCCGCACGAAGTACCCGTAGACCACGGGCAGCGCCGAGTCGTACAGCGCCAGCAGCGTCTGCGGAGCATCACCGTCTGATTCGCCGCTCACACCCTTATCGTCGCGTCGGGCGGCCGTTTTCCGACGCCCTCGCCGAAATTAGATGGAAATCAGTCCTTGGCGGACGATGTCGAAGGCTTGGCCCAAGGCATCGGGCAGCGAGACGGTCTCGTCTGCCAGCCATTGTTCGTAGGCGGTCAGCGCCACGCCGAGCACCGTCCACGCCACGGTCTGCGGCACGAGTTCGGTCGGTTTGGCGTCCAAGCGGCGCGCGACGAAGGAGGCGATCACGCCGCGCCAGCCCGCGTACATCGTCATCGAGTAGGCCTGCAGCGCGTCGGTCTGCAGGATCACCTGCATCCGGCGGCGGTGCCGGGGTGTCTCGGATTCGTCAAAGCTGTTGAATTCCAACAGTGCTGACCGCAGCGCGGCGTCCAGCGGCACGTCGTGGGGGACGGCGTTGAGCAGGTCCCGCAGATTGGTCAGACTCGCGTCGAAGTCGGCCCACGGGATGGCATTCTTCGACGAGAAGTAGCGGAACAGGGTGCGCCGGGAGATGCCGGCGGCATGGGCGACGTCGTCGACGCTGACGTCGTCGAAGCCGCGGGTGGCGAACAGCTCGAGCGCCACATGGGTGATGTGGTCGCGCGTGGTGGAGCGGCGCCGGCCCACCCGGCCGTGCTGTGGAACGGCCCCGGCGTCGCGCTCGGGAGGCTCCGATTCGGTCCTCATCAGACCCGCCCTTCCTTTTCGGCACTCGATGCCATATTCTTGCGACTTGGATCACAGTTGTCGAGTACCGGCAACTGCCACGGTAGCGAAAGGGGCGATCCATGGACTCGAATCAGCAGGTTGAGACCGGTACCGAATTGGTCACCGAGACTCTGGTCGAAGAGGTCTCGATCGACGGTATGTGCGGGGTCTACTGACCGTGTCTGCACCAGCCGCGGCCCGGATGGAGTCAGCAGGGGCCGAAACCTCGGACCCGCCGGCAGGGGCCGGATTGCCGGCTCCGCCGGCGCTGGCCTTCGATCCTGACCGCGGCTGGCGCCTGCACCACCAGGTCGCCGTCCGCCCCGAACCATTCGGTGCGCTGCTGTATCACTTTGGTACGCGCAAACTTTCGTTCCTGAAGAACCGCATCATCGTCGAGATCGTCAACACGCTGGCCGACCATCCGGACGTCCGCAGCGCCTGCCGCGCCGCCGGCATCGACGATGACCAGCAGGGGCCGTATCTGCACGCGTTCGGCGTGCTGGTCCAGTCCAAGATGCTGATCCCGGCAGACCAGAACAGCCCAGAAGGATCCACCGCTTCATGACCGCAACGGCACCCGTGCCCCGGCTGATCGAGCAGTTCGAGCATGGCCTCGACGCGCCCATCTGCCTCACCTGGGAACTCACCTACGCCTGCAACCTGTCCTGTGTGCACTGCCTGTCGTCGTCGGGCAAGCGCGACCCGCGCGAGCTGAGCACCCAGCAGTGCAAGGACATCATCGACGAGCTCGAGCGCATGCAGGTGTTCTACGTGAACATCGGCGGCGGCGAGCCGACGGTGCGGTCGGATTTCTGGGAGCTCGTCGACTACGCCACCGAGCATCACGTCGGCGTCAAGTTCTCCACCAACGGTGTGCGCATCGACGAGGCCGTCGCTGCCAAGCTCGCCGCGAGTGACTATGTGGACGTTCAGATTTCGCTCGACGGCGCCACCGCGGAGATCAACGACGCAGTGCGCGGCCCGGGTTCGTTCGCCATGGCCATTCGGGCACTGGAAAACCTGAAGAACGCGGGCTTCAAGGACGCCAAGATCTCGGTCGTGGTGACCCGCCACAACGTCGACCAGCTCGACGATTTCAAGGCCCTCGCCGACAACTACGGCGCCACCCTGCGCATCACCCGGCTGCGTCCGTCCGGCCGCGGCGCCGACGTGTGGGACGACCTGCACCCCACCGCCGAGCAGCAGGTCCAGCTGTACAACTGGCTGGTCGCCAAGGGTGAGCGGGTGCTCACCGGTGACTCGTTCTTCCACCTGTCGGGCCTCGGCGAGCCCGGCGCGCTGGCCGGCCTGAACCTCTGCGGCGCCGGTCGTGTCGTCTGCCTGATCGACCCCGTCGGCGATGTGTACGCGTGCCCGTTCGCCATCCATGAGCGCTTCCTGGCCGGAAACATCCTGAGCGATAACGGTTTCCAGCACGTCTGGCAGGACGCCCCGCTGTTCCGTGAACTGCGGGAACCGCAGTCGGCCGGTGCCTGCGGCAGCTGTGGGCACTACGACAGCTGCCGTGGCGGCTGCATGGCGGCAAAGTTCTTCACGGGTCTGCCCATGGACGGCCCGGACCCCGAGTGCGTGCAGGGCTTCGGCGAGCCCGCGCTGGCACTCGACCGCGACAAGCCCAAGTCGCACCTCGACCACTCCCGCAGCGGGGGCCGCAAAGGACCCGTCCCGCTCAAGCTCCTGGCCATGCCGGCCAAGGCTCCGCAAAAATTCTGTAACGAAAGTCCGCTCTGATCATGGCTCGTGATACCTGGTTCGAAACCGTCGCCATCGCGCAGGAGCGCGCGAAGAAGCGGCTGCCCAAGTCCGCCTACTCCTCGCTGATCTCGGCGAGTGAGAAGGGTTTGACCGTCGCCGACAACGTCGCGGCATTCGGCGAGCTCGGCTTCGCGCCGCACGTCATCGGCGCGCTGGACAAGCGCGAGATGGCGACAACGGTTATGGGTCAAGAGATTTCACTGCCCGTGATTATCTCTCCGACCGGCGTGCAGGCGATCAACCCCGACGGCGAGGTCGCCGTCGCCCGCGCCGCCGCGGCCCGTGGCACCGCGATGGGCCTGTCGTCGTTCGCCAGCAAGCCGATGGAAGAGGTCATCGCGGCGAACCCCAAGACCTTCTTCCAGATCTACTGGCTCGGCGGCCGTGACGACATCGCCGCCCGGGCCGAGCGGGCCCGCGCGGCCGGCGCCAAGGGCCTGATCGTCACCACCGACTGGAGCTTCAGCCACGGCCGGGACTGGGGCAGTCCCAAGATTCCGGAAAAGATGGATCTCAAGACCATCATCAAGATGAGCCCCGAGGTCATCACCAAGCCGCGCTACATGTGGACCTGGGGCAAGACTCTGCGTCCGCCCGAGCTGTCGGTGCCCAATCAGGCCATCAACGGCCAGGCCCCGCCGCCCTTCTTCGACGCCTATGGCGAGTGGATGGGCACCCCGGCGCCGACCTGGGAGGACATCGCCTGGCTGCGCGAGCTGTGGGGCGGGCCGTTCATGCTCAAGGGCGTCATGCGCATCGACGACGCCAAACGTGCTGTGGACGCGGGTGTTTCGGCGATCTCGGTGTCCAACCACGGCGGTAACAACCTGGACAGCACCCCGGCGTCGATCCGGGCGCTGCCGGCCATCGCCGAGGCCGTCGGCGACCAGATCGAGGTTTTGCTGGACGGCGGTATCCGCCGAGGCAGCGACGTGGTCAAGGCGCTGGCGCTCGGTGCCCGTGCGGTGATGCTCGGCCGGGCCTACCTGTGGGGGCTGGCGGCCGAGGGACAGGCCGGCGTCGAGAACGTGCTCGACATCATGCACGGCGGTATCGACTCGGCGCTGCGTGGTCTGGGCAAGGGCTCGATTCACGACCTCGGGCCGGACGACATCCTGGTGCCGGAGGGCTTCACCCGGCGGCTGGGCGGCTAACGCCGCTGGGCGCCGGCGCCTGATTCGACGGGTCCGCTGATACGTGCGGTGCTGACGTGGCTGCCGTGATGGTCAATGGGGTCTTGACAACCGCGACAATTTGACCATCCGCTACGAATTGTTGCGTATACGGCAACAATTGGCGCACAGCGGGCAAATTCGGCTTACCATCGGCGGGTGCCTTTCCCCAGCGAGCTCGGGAACTCGACGTCGAGGCAGTTGCAATCCATGCAGCCTTCGTTGATCGTCCCGCTTGGTTCCACCGAGCAGCATGGGCCGCACCTGCCGCTGGATACCGACACCCGGATCGCTGAGGCGGTGTCGCGGTCCGTGGCCGCGCAGCTGCGTGAGTCGACGCCCGGCGTCGGTCAGCCCACGTGGCTGGTGGCGTCTGCCATCAGCTACGGCGCGAGCGGTGAGCACGAGAGCTTTCCCGGCACCATCTCGATCGGCCTGGCGGCGCTGGAGCATTTGCTGGTCGAGTTCGGCCGGTCGGCCTGCAACTGGGCCGGCCGGATCGTGTTCGTCAACGGTCACGGCGGCAATGTGGCGGCGCTGACGGCAGCGACCACGCTGTTGCGGGCCGAGGGGCGCGATGTGACCTGGTGCCCGTGTACGGCCGTCGGTGCCGACGCCCACGCCGGCCATACCGAAACGTCTGTACTGCTGCATCTTTCACCGGCGGACGTCTGGGTCGACGAGAGCGTCGTCGGCAACACCGCGCCGTTGCCGGAGCTGCTGCCGGCATTGCGCAGTGGCGGAGTGGCCGCGGTCAGCCCGGTGGGGGTGCTGGGCGATCCGACGACTGCCACCGCGGACGAGGGGTCCCGTATCTTTGCAGAAATGGTCGGGAGCTGTGTGCGCAGGATCGGCACGTGGCAGCCCGGCCCGGGGGGAATGCTCGCGTGACGGGGGTGGGACAGTGACGGGGCCGAGGCTGCCCGACGGCTTTGCCGTCCAAGTGGATCGTCGGGTCAAGGTGCTGGGGGAGGGCGCCGCACTGCTCGGTGGATCGCCGACGCGATTGCTGCGCCTGGCTCCGGCGGCGCAGACCATGCTCGACCGCGGCCGCTTGGAGGTCCACGACGCGCAGAGTGCGCAGCTGGCCCGCACCCTGCTCGACGCCACGGTCGCCCACCCGCGGCCGGCGACCGGGCCGTCGCACCTCGACGTCACCGTCGTTGTTCCGGTACGCGACAACGCAGTTGGCGTCGCCCGGTTGGTGCGGTCCCTGCGCGGCATGCGCGTGGTGGTCGTCGACGACGGCTCCGTGGTGCCGCTGCAGGCCGCGGACTTCTGCGACCTGGCCGGCCACTGCGACGTCCGCGTGCTCAGGCATGACGTCAGCCGCGGGCCCGCGGCGGCCCGCAACACCGGACTGGCCGCCTGCGAGACGGATTTCGTGGCGTTCCTGGACTCGGATGTGGTGCCGCGTCGCGGGTGGCTGGAAGCGCTGCTGGGGCACTTTTGCGACCCGGCCGTCGCGTTGGTCGCGCCGCGCATCGTGGGTCTGCACGAGCCCGACAATCTGATCGCTCGCTACGAGGCCGTGCGCTCGTCACTGGACCTCGGCATGCGGGAAGCACCGGTGGTGCCGTACGGCATGGTGGCCTATGTGCCGAGCGCAGCCATCGTCTGCCGGCGCGCGTCGCTCGACCAGGTGGGCGGTTTCGACGAGTCGCTGCAGTCCGGTGAGGACGTGGACCTGTGCTGGCGGTTCATCGAGGCCGGGGCCCGGCTGCGGTACGAACCGATCGCGCTGGTCGGCCACGATCACCGCACCGCGTTGGGAGAGTGGTTCGCCCGCAAGGCCTTTTACGGTTCCTCGGCTGCGCCGCTGTCGGTGCGACACCCGGGCAAGACCGCGCCGTTGGTGATCTCCGGCTGGACCCTGGTGGTCTGGGTGCTGCTGGGCATGGGGTCCGGGGTGGGCTACCTCGCCTCGACCATCGCCGCCGCGATCACCGGCCGGCGCATCGCAAACTCGCTGCGATCGATCGACACCGAACCGCGGGAAGTCGCCGCCGTGGCCGCGCAGGGGCTATGGGCTGCGGCCCTGCAACTCGCTGCGGCGCTGTGCCGGCATTACTGGCCGGTGGCGCTGGTGCTGGCGGTGTGTTTCCGGCGTTGGCGGCAAGTGGTGTTGATCGCCGCGATCGTGGACGGCGTCGTCGACTGGGCCCGCCGCCACCACACGGTGGACGACAACACCCAGCGCGTGGGCCTGCTGGCCTACCTGCTGCTCAAGCGCCTCGATGACATCGCCTACGGTCTCGGACTGTGGGGCGGCGTGGTGCGCGAGCGGCATCTGGGTGCGCTCAAGCCGCAGATCCGGACTTGATCCCGCGCCGCGATGACGTCCTGATCGTCGGGGCCGGTAGCGCCGGCTGTGTTCTGGCCGAGCGTCTTTCGGTCGATCCCGCCTGTCAGGTGACACTGCTCGAGACCGGCGGCACCGTCCGTCCGGAGCCGGGCTGGGTGCTGCCCATCGGCGTCGACAGCACCGTCACGCGACAGCACCGGACGACGCTGACGCAGAATCCGGCGCGGTCTGCGGACATCGTGCGGGGGCGGGTGCTGGGCGGGTCCGGGGCGATCAACGGCGGCTATTTCTGCCGGGCCTGGCCGTCGGACTTCGACGCCTGGGCGGTGCCGGGCTGGGCCTGGTCCGACGTGCTGCCGCACTATCGCGCCATCGAGACGGACCACGACTTCGGCGGTGCCGAACATGGATCGAGCGGCGGTGCCGAACATGGATCGAGCGGCGGTGCCGAACATGGATCGAGCGGCGGTGCCGAACACGGTTCGGCCGGTCCGGTGCCGGTGCGCCGTATCAGCGAATTCGCAGCGTCCTCACAGGCTTTCCGTGACGCGGCCGGGGCTCGGTACCCGTGGGTCGACGATCTCAATGCCGCGGCCGGGATGCGGCCCGGCCTCGGTGCGGTGCCGCTGAACATCGACGACACCGGTCACCGGCACGGTCCGGGTGAGGTCTATCTGGCGGCCGCGCGCGGCCGGGACAACCTGACGGTGCTCACCGGGACGCGCGTGCTGCGGCTGTTGTTCGACGGGGCCCGCGCGGTGGGGGTGCGCTGCCTGGGCCCCGATGGTCCGGTCGACCGGTATGCCGATCGGATTGTGTTGTGCGCCGGGGCAATTGAATCCGCACATCTGTTGATGCTGTCCGGGATCGGCCCGGCCGCGCAGCTGCGGGGCGTCGGCGTACCGGTGGTGGCCGACCTGCCGGTGGGCGTCGCGTGCGCCGATCATCCGGAATGGGTCGTGCCGACCACCTGGCCCGCGGATCCCGGCCGTCCGCCGCTCGAATTGCTGCTCACCACCGAGCAGCTGGAAATCCGGCCGTACACCTGGGGATTCGCGGCCATGACCGGTGGTGCCGCCGGTGGTTCGGATCCGGTGCACCTCGGGATCTCGCTGATGCGGCCGCGCGCGCAGGGCAGGGTTCTGCTGGTATCGGACGACCCCGACGTGCGGCCCACCATCGAGCACCGCTACGACTCCGACCCGGCTGATGCCGCCGCGCTACAAGTCGGTTACGAATTGTGTCGGGACCTGTTCGGCGATGCCGTCATCGACGGCGAACCCGCCTGGTCCACCGCGCAGCATCTGTCGGCCACGGCGCCGATCGGAGCGGACGGCGACGAGCGCGCCGTCCTCGATCCCCGCTGCCGGGTACGCGGCATCGACGGGCTGTGGGTGGCCGACGGTGCCGCGCTGCCCGGCATCACGGGACGGGGCCCGCATGCGACGGTCGTCATGCTGGCGCATCGCGCGGCCCGATTCATCGTGTCCTAGCGGCTATTCGGTGGTGTGTGCTCGCGACCGGGCGCCCACAACGCGATCAGCACGCCGGCGACCGCGGTGATCGATGCCAGCACCACCAGTGACGTCTGCATGGCATGCAGGAACGCCACCCGGGCCACGGCCACGAGCTGACCACCGACCGGTCCCAGATGCGGCGCGGCGGCTACGGCGCCGGCCAGCGAGCCGCGCGCGGCGTCGCCGACCGGGGCGGGGAAGCCGGCTACCGCGGGCCCGATGTGCTTGGTGTAGCCGGCGGCCAGGAGTGAGCCGGTCAACGCAATGCCGAGGGCCGCTCCTACCTCTCGGGTGGTGTCGTTGACCGCTGACGCCACGCCTTGCTTGTCGTCGGGCGCTGACGTCATGATCGCTGAAGTCGTTGGGGCGGTGAATATTCCGACTCCGGTGCTGACCACCAGCAGCGGCCATGCCAATTCCCAGTACGACGAATCCACTCGCACCAGGCACAAGCACAGCAGGCCCGCGGACAGCAGCCACAGGCCGGCGAATACCACGAGGCGCAGCCCCAGCTTGGGCAGATACCAGGACGACAGCGGAGAGAGGATGAGCATCGGGACGGCGAGGGGAGACAGCGCGAGTGCGGTCCCGATCGGGCTGTAACCCATGACCAGTTGCATGAATTGCATCGACAGATAGAAGAAGCCGAACATCACCAGGAACAGCACCGTGATGGCAGCGGCCCCGGTGCCGAACTGGCGATCGAGGAAGAGCCGGACGTCCAACAGCGGATACCGGGTACGTAACTCGACGACGGCGAATGCCACCGCCAGGAGCACCCCGCCGGCGATGCCGCCAAGGACCACCGGATGCGTCCAGCCCCGGTCGGGGGCCGACAGGATGCCGTACACCAGCAAGGCCACGGCCGCTGCGATGACCAGCGCGCCGGGCACATCCAGCGGCCGGGCCTCCGGATCGCGCGAACTTGCGATGGTCGCGGTCAACGCCATGAGAGCGAGGCTGGCTCCGGTGAATGCCCAGAAGATGGACTGCCATGGCCAGAAGTGCAGCAGCACACCGGAACCCAGCATGCCGAACACCCCGCCGCAGCCCGCGATGCCGGCCCAGACGCCGACTGCTTTGGTGCGCTCCGCAGCCGGGTACGAGGCGGTGATCAGGGACAGCGTCGCGGGCATCACGAACGCGGCACCCACGCCGGCCACCGCCCGGGCGGCGATGATGTGCACGGGTTGAGTGCTCAGCGCCGGAACGATCGAGGCCAGCGCGAAGACAGCCAGCCCGAACAGTAGGGCGCCGCGGCGGCCGTAGCGGTCGCCGATGGCTCCGGCCGGCAACAGCAGGCAGGCCAGGACCAGGGTGTAGCTGTCGATGATCCAGGTGAGCTGGGTCTGGTTCGCTGACGTGGCCATCGCGATGTCGCCGAGCGCGGTATTGAGCGCCACCATCGACGAAATCACGAGCAGCACACCGCAACACGCCACATATAGGGTCCAGGCTCGGCGACGGGAGGTCGGTGGTGTGGCCGTCGCGGGGAGGATTTCCACGTCGGGGCTCACCGTTCGCGCCTTGTCGACCATTCGCAGACCTTCCGGTAGCTTCAAGACCGATGGTCTTGAAGCGAGACTAACAGTCTCGTTTGTTATCCGGAGGTGATTCGGCGGTGTCCAGCGAACACGGTGATCCCCGGCCGGCGCGCTCCCGGGCGCGCTTGCTGGAGGCGGCTACTGCCTTGCTGCGTTCCGGTGGCCCCAGCGCCGTGACTGTCGATGCGGTGATTCGTGCGTCCAACGTGGCCCGGGCCACCCTCTATCGGCACTATCCCAGTGGAAATGACTTGCTGGCAGCGGCATTTCACGCACTCATTCCCCCGGCCCCAGTGCCGCCCGCGGAGGGGGAGTTACGCGAGCGGTTGATCGCGCTGGTGTACGCGCAGGCGAAACTGATCGCCGAGGCGCCGGTGAGTCTGACGGCCATGTCCTGGCTGGCGCTCGGCAGCAACCTCGAACACGTGCCCTGGGTGGCGACGGGTACCGAGAGCGCCGAGATCCGGAACCTGCGAGAGCGGGTGGCTGAGCAATACGCGGCGCCGTTCGAGGCGGTGCTGTCCAGTCCCGCGGCCATCGCCGAACTCGGTGACGTCGACCGGCTGCGGGCCACGGCCCTACTACTCGGGCCGATCGTGCTGGGCAAGCTCAGCACGCTGCCCGATTTCGACTACCGGCAGATCGCCGTTGCTGCCGTCGACGGATTCCTGGCGACCCACCGGATCAGCGGAGTGAATACCGAATCGGCAGGTGCTTGAAGCCGCCGACGAACGTCGTCGCGGAAAGCGTTGGCGAACCGGCCAATTCGATCGAATCCAGCCGGGGCAGCAGCTCGGTGAACAGGCTGTTCATCTCCATGCGGGCCAGCGCCGCACCCAGACAGAAATGCACGCCGTAGCCGAATGCCAGGTGCTTGTTCGGCTCGCGCCCGACGTCGAAGCGGAACGGGTCGGTGAACACCTCTTCGTCGCGGTTGCCGGAAACGTAAGCGAGATAGACGGATTCGCCTTCGGCGATCGGCACACCGCGCACGACGGTGTCGGCGGTCGCGGTGCGCATGAATTCCTTCACCGGCGTGCTCCACCGGATCATTTCCTCGACGGCGGTGGGCATCAGGTCTGGATTCGCCTTCAGCCGGGCCAGCTCGCCGGGATTCTCGATCAGCGCATGCAACCCGCCGGAGATGGCGTCCTTGGTGGTGTCGTGTCCGGCGGTGGCGACGATTACGTAGTAGGACGCGGTGTCCATGTCGCTGAGCGGTTCGCCGTCGATGCGGCCGTTGGCGATCGCCGACGCCAGGTCCTCGGTGGGGTTGGCCCGCCGCGACGCGGTCAGCGTGGCGAAGTACCCGAAGAAGTCGAGCAGCACGCTGAACAGTTCTTCGGGGGACTGGCCGCGGCTGTACTCGTCGTCGTCGCCGCCGAACAGCTGCTGCGTCAGGGTGTGCATGCGGTCGTAGTCCTCCTCGGGCAGGCCGAGTAGCGACATGATCACGTAGAGCGGGAACTGGATCGCGATCTCTTCGACGAAGTCGCATTCCGGTCCGGCGTCGCGCATCCGGTCGACGTGCCGCTTGGCCAGTTCGTCGACGCGGACCTTGAGGTCGCGCATCGCCTTCGGCCGGAACCAGTCGGCGCCGATCGCCCGGATCTTGCGATGGTGCGGATCGTCCATGTGGATGAGTGTGCGCAACCCCATGCCGGCGTCGGCCTGTGCCTTCAGCAGGTCTTCGTCGTCGGCCTTCATGAGCAGTGGGCGCGGCTCGCTGATGAACAGGTTGTTGTCGCGCTCGATGGCCATGATGTCGGCGTGCTTGGTGACCGCCCAGAACGGCCGATACGGTGGATTGTCCACCCAGGCAACGGGATTGGTAGCTCGCAGCCGAGTGAGTGCCGTGTGTAGCCGGTTGTCGTCGGCGTAGGCGGTTGGGTCGGCGAGAACCTTGGCGGCCTCGTCGGTGATGGGTGCACTCATTGAACTCCTCACACAGGCGCGTACTTGACAGCTGTCAAGCGGAGTCTAGGTCGTTCGATGCGCTGTGGGGAGGGGGTCGCCGCAAATATTTATCGGCCGCGTTCGGCCGAGTTCAGTACGCTGGGTGCTCGTGTCGTCCGCCCACCTACGCAGACTGCTGCAGCGCGCTGCAGCAGTGGCTGGGGCAGTGCTGCTGGTGGCCGGCTGCGGCCTGGACTCGCACAGTGACGGTGCCACCGCCGTGGCGCCCGATGCGGTGACAGCTGATCCGGCGCTGGTGCACACCGCGACGGGGACCGTCCGCGGGACGGTCAATCCAGATCTGCGCTTCTTCGGTGGAATCCCTTATGCGGCACCGCCGTTGGGTCCGCTTCGCTTCCGTCCGCCGGCTCCCGCGCCGACGTGGGACGGGGCGCGCGATGGTGCGAAGCCGGGCGCGCGCTGCATCCAGGACCCCAAGGGGGATCTGGAGATGGGGCGCAACAGTAGCGAGGATTGCCTGACCCTCAACGTCTGGACGCCACCGGTGCAGGCTTCTGGCGAGCGTCGACCAGTGCTGGTGTGGCTGCACGGCGGTGGGTTCATCAATGGCTCCAGCAGTATCTACAACTCGACGCGGCTGACCACCCGCGGCGACATCGTGGTGGTGACGGTCAATTACCGGCTGGGCGCTCTGGGATTCCTGGCTCACCCCGCTTTGGGCACCGGCCCCGACGTCGGCAACTACGGCCTGGCCGACCAGCAGGCGGCGCTGCGCTGGGTGCGCGACAACATTGCCGCGTTCGGCGGCGATCCCGGCAAGGTGACCATCGCCGGTGAGTCGGCCGGCGGGATGTCGGTGTGCGACCACCTCGTCGCGCCAGAGTCGGCCGGCCTGTTCCGGGGTGCCATCATCGCCAGTGGGCCGTGCCAGGCCCAGGGTGCGCTAGCCGAGGCCACGCGGTCCAGCCTCGCCTACGCCAGTGCCGCGGGATGTGGCGATCCGGCGGTCGCTGCTGACTGTCTGCGCGGTCTGCCGGTGGACAAATTGCGAAAGCCGGTGTGGTACTACGGAATCGGCGAGAACATGCTCAGTGGGCCGGTCTCGGGGACGACGTTGCTGCCGGTCGATCCGATGCGGGCCATCAGCACCGGCGGTGCCGCTCGGGTCCCGGTGATGATCGGCACCACCCGCGATGAGTTCACCCTGTTCGTTGCCCTGCAGTATCTGCGTGCGGGCAAGCGCTTCCATGCCGACGGCTACCCGCACCTGCTGCAGTCCACGTTCGGCGCCGACGCCGCCGCGGTGGCAGAGCGCTACCCGCTGAACCGCTACGGCGGCAGCGCGGCGGTCGCCTATTCGACCGCGGTCACCGACGGTGCATTCGCGTGTGTGGCCGACCGCATCGGCGACGCGTTGGTCGCGGACGCCCCGGTATATGGGTACGAGTTCGCCGATCCGGCGCCGCCGACGCCGGACCCGCTGCGCCACTTGCCTTTCCCCGTCGGTGCGAGCCATTCGCTGGATCTGCGCTACATCTTCAACATGGGCGGAGCGCCGCCGCCCGCGCCGGAGCAGGTCGCCCTGTCGGATCAGATGATCGACTACTGGAGTTCGTTCGTCCGCGACGGCCGGCCCAGTGCTGACGGGGCACCGGAATGGCCGCAGCTGACCGGCGGTGACCACGACAGCCGGATGTCGCTGCGCCCCGACGGCAGCCGTTTGGTCACTGACTACGACCAGGTGCATCAGTGCGCGTTCTGGGCGAGTCTGCAGCATTGACGTCTCGCGCCCGAAAATGGCTTGCCTGCCCAGGCGCGCGTCGACTTCGATAGGGCGGCATGACGATTCCCGATGCCGAGGCCTTCGCCCGCGACTGGTGCCAGGCGTGGAACGCCCACGACGTCGAGGCGGTGCTCGCCCATTTCCACGACGACGTCGTCTTCACCTCACCCGTCGCGGCGCGCGTCGTGCCGGAGTCCGGGGGAGTGGTGCGGGGTAAGGACGCGCTCCGGCGGTATTGGACCACTGCGCTGGCGGCGCTGCCCGAACTGCACTTCGAGATCGTGGCCACCTATGTAGGGACGCAGGCTCTCGTCATCAACTACCGGAATCACCGCGGCCAGTTGGTCAACGAGGTGCTGATCTTCGACGGCGATCTGGTGCGCGAAGGTCACGGCACCTATCTCGACTGAGGTCCGATTTACCCGACTCCTCATCGCGGCTCGTGCCTCGCCGCTTGATCGTCGTCAGGCTATGCGGGCGTCACCCACGTCGTGATGTCGGCGTGCACGACTTCCTCGCCGGCGGCGTCGACCACGGAGACGGATACGACGACGTCGGTGCCCTTGGTCAGGGTCTCGAAGTCGGGGATGTCGACGCGGGCGTGCGCCCGCAGCGAGGTGGTGGCCTTGGCGAGGTACTGGACGTTCATGGCCTTGGGTATCCAGCGGTGGGTCGTCGGCACGGTCGCTTCCATCGCCATGCCCATCGCGGCCTCCGCCGCGTTGCACGACGCGATCGCGTGCACGGTGTGCAGATGGTTGTAGACGAAGAACCACTTCGGCACCGCCACCTCGGCGTAGCCCGGCTCCATCGTCACCACTCGGGGGAGGACCGACGCGAAGTACGGCACTCGCACCATCGCGGCGGCGGAGAACATCAGGCCGCCGCCGGGCCGTCCGGAGAGTTGCTTCCAGGCGCGGTAGGTGGGGCTGAGTGTCGACATGTCGCTATCTTACTCAAAAGTAAGTTCGGTGCGTCCGCCGATTCGGGAACCATGGCGCTCACCAAACGCAATTTTCAGCCATGGATACCGGGTCAACACGAAAGCCGGCCGGGCAGGCGTTGACCCTGAACTCAGGGTCCCCGCCACTCGCAGTTTTGCGCCGCCAGTGCGGGATCAACGAGACCCCGCTATTGACTCTGTAACCAGGGCGGCAGCCACTCGAACACCCTCGCCGTCGCCGCGGAATCAGTGCAGGACCGGCGGTGAAACCCGGGCGCGGCGGACGGCTCCGCAGCGGATTTGGAGCAAGCCCGGATCTGGGGCATACTGTTCGGGTTGCCTTGCGCCGGGTTCGCCCGCCGCGGGCAGACGACCGGCGCCCATCTCGGGCGCATCCGGTCCCAGCATCGCCCGAGATGGAATTTCCAGCGCGGACGACTGTGCGCAAAGGCGACACGCCCGAGCGCGGGGGTCGGTGAACCACAGAAACGTAAAGAGCGGCGGCATAGCCAGCGCGCGTCATCGGGTGTCCCGGGACGTGCGTATTGAAGACCAGGCCCGAGCACGGGCCCGTGACAGTTAGGTAGGAGAAGCGTGGCGGGACAGAAGATCCGCATCAGGCTCAAGGCCTACGACCACGAGGCGATTGACGCCTCGGCGCGCAAGATCGTTGAGACGGTCACCCGTACGGGAGCAAGCGTGGTCGGCCCGGTGCCGCTGCCGACCGAGAAGAACGTGTACTGCGTTATCCGGTCTCCCCATAAGTACAAGGACTCGCGGGAGCATTTCGAAATGCGTACCCACAAGCGCCTTATCGACATCCTCGACCCCACGCCGAAGACCGTTGACGCCTTGATGCGCATCGATCTGCCGGCGAGCGTCGACGTCAACATCCAGTAGGAGACCCAGAAAAATGGCACGCAAAGGCATTTTGGGCACCAAGCTGGGCATGACGCAGGTGTTCGACGAGAACAACAAAGTCGTCCCGGTCACGGTCGTGAAGGCCGGCCCCAACGTGGTGACCCGCATCCGCACCCCCGAGCGGGACGGCTACAGCGCCGTGCAGCTCGCCTACGGTGAGATCAGCCCGCGCAAGGTGAACAAGCCGGTTACCGGTCAGTTCGCCGCTGCAGGCGTCAACCCGCGTCGGCACCTGGCCGAGCTTCGTCTCGAAGACGAGGCCGCGGTCGCCGAGTACGAGGTCGGTCAGGAACTGACCGCCGAGATCTTCGCCGACGGCGCGTACGTCGACGTGACCGGCACCAGCAAGGGCAAGGGCTTCGCCGGCACCATGAAGCGCCACGGCTTCAAGGGCCAGGGCGCCTCGCACGGTGCCCAGGCTGTGCACCGTCGTCCCGGTTCGATCGGTGGCTGCGCCACCCCGGGCCGTGTCTTCAAGGGCACCCGCATGTCCGGCCGGATGGGTAGCGACCGCGTCACCACCCAGAACCTGAAGGTTCACAAGGTCGACGCCGAGAACGGTGTGCTGCTCATCAAGGGCGCCATCCCGGGCCGCAATGGTGGACTGGTGGTTGTCCGCACCGCAGTTAAGCGAGGCGAGAAGTAATGACTCTCAAGATTGACGTCAAGACCCCCGAGGGCAAGAAGGACGGCTCTGTCGAGCTGCCCGCCGAGCTGTTCGACGTCGAGCCCAACATCGCGCTGATGCACCAGGTGGTGACGGCCCAGCTGGCCGCCGCTCGCCAGGGCACCCACGCCACCAAGACCCGGGCCATGGTGTCCGGTGGTGGCAAGAAGCCGTACCGCCAGAAGGGAACCGGCCGCGCCCGTCAGGGTTCGACCCGCGCCCCGCAGTTCACCGGTGGTGGTGTCGTCCACGGCCCGCAGCCGCGTGACTACAGCCAGCGGACCCCGAAGAAGATGATCGCTGCTGCCCTGCGCAGCGCGCTGTCGGACCGGGCCCGCAACGAGCGCATCCACGCGATCACCGAGCTGGTGGCCGGTCAGAGCCCGTCGACCAAGAGCGCCAAGTCGTTCCTGGCGTCGCTGACCGACAACAAGAAGGTGCTCGTCGTGATCGGCCGCAGCGATGTGGTCAGCGCCAAGAGCGTCCGCAACCTGCCTGGCGTGCATGTGATCTCGCCGGATCAGCTGAACACCTACGACGTGCTGAACGCCGACGATCTGGTGTTCTCGGTGGAGGCGCTCAACGCCTACATCACCGCCAACACGAAAGAGGAGGTGTCGGCCTGATGGCTACCGTGACTGATCCTCGCGACATCATCCTGGCCCCGGTCATCTCGGAGAAGTCCTACGGACTCATCGAGGACAACACGTACACGTTCATCGTGGCACCGGAGTCCAACAAGACGCAGATCAAGATCGCGATCGAGAAGATCTTCGACGTGAAGGTCGACTCGGTGAACACCGCGAACCGGAAGGGCAAGCGCAAGCGCACCCGCACCGGTTTCGGCCAGCGCAAGAGCACCAAGCGCGCGATCGTGACCCTGTCCGCCGGCAGCAAGCCGATCGAACTGTTCGGAGCTCCGGCCTGATCGGCCGGGAGTTAAGGGATTAACTGATAATGGGAATTCGCAAGTACAAGCCGACGACCCCGGGTCGTCGCGGTTCGAGCGTCTCCGACTTCGCCGAGATCACTCGTTCGACTCCGGAGAAGTCGCTGATCCGTCCGCTGCACGGCACTGGTGGTCGTAACGCGCATGGCCGCATCACGACTCGTCACAAGGGTGGCGGTCACAAGCGTGCCTACCGCGTCATCGACTTCCGTCGCCATGACAAGGACGGCGTCAACGCCAAGGTCGCGCACATCGAGTACGACCCCAACCGCACCGCGAACATCGCGCTGCTGCATTTCGTGGACGGCGAGAAGCGCTACATCCTCGCCCCCAAGGATCTGAAGCAGGGCGACGTCATCGAGCAGGGGCCGAACGCCGACATCAAGCCGGGTAACAACCTGCCGATGCGCAACATCCCGGCCGGTACCGTCATCCACGCCGTGGAGCTGCGTCCGGGCGGCGGTGCCAAGCTGGCCCGCTCGGCCGGTGTCAGCATCCAGCTGCTCGGTAAGGAAGGCGCCTACGCCACGCTGCGTATGCCGTCCGGTGAAATCCGTCGCGTCGACGTGCGCTGCCGCGCCACCGTCGGCGAGGTCGGCAACGCCGAGCAGGCGAACATCAACTGGGGTAAGGCCGGCCGTATGCGGTGGAAGGGCAAGCGCCCGACCGTCCGTGGTGTCGTGATGAACCCGGTCGACCACCCGCACGGTGGTGGTGAGGGTAAGACCTCCGGTGGTCGCCACCCGGTCAGCCCGTGGGGCAAGCCTGAGGGCCGTACCCGCAAGCCGAACAAGCCGAGCGACAAGCTCATCGTCCGCCGCCGGCGCACCGGCAAGAACAAGCGCTAGGCCGGAAAGGAATAGACGATGCCTCGTAGCCTCAAAAAGGGTCCGTTCGTCGACGACCATCTGCTCAAGAAGGTCGACGTTCAGAACGAGAAGAACACCAAACAGGTCATCAAGACCTGGTCCCGTCGGTCGACCATCATCCCCGACTTCATCGGTCACACCTTCGCCGTCCACGACGGTCGCAAGCACGTGCCGGTGTTCGTCAGTGAGGCGATGGTCGGGCACAAGCTCGGCGAGTTCGCCCCGACGCGGACCTTCAAGGGTCACATCAAGGACGACCGGAAGAGCAAGCGCCGCTAATGACTACCGTTACTGAATACCCGTCCGCGAGCGCCACGGCGCGCTTCGTGCGTGTGTCGGCGAGCAAGGCCCGCCGGGTCATCGACCTGGTCCGTGGCAAGAGCGTCGAAGAGGCGCTCGACATCCTGCGGTGGGCGCCGCAGGGTGCCAGCGAGCCGGTCGCCAAGGTGATCGCGAGCGCTGCCGCCAACGCGCAGAACAACGAGGGCCTGGACCCGACGACGCTGGTGGTTGCGACCATCCACGCCGATGAGGGTCCGACCGCCAAGCGCATCCGGCCGCGCGCCCAGGGGCGTGCGTACCGAATCCGCAAGCGCACCAGCCACATCACCGTGGTCGTCGAGAGCCGTCCCGCCAAGGACAAGGGCTCGAAGGGCGCTACGGCCGGTGCCGCTCGCGCTCGTCGTGCGCAGGGCAGCAAGGCCGCCGCGGCCAAGACCGAGACGAAGGGAGGCTCGGAGTAGTGGGCCAGAAAATCAACCCCCACGGCTTCCGCCTCGGTATCACCACCGAATGGAAGTCCCGTTGGTACGCCGACAAGCAGTACGCGGACTACGTCAAGGAAGACGTCGCGATCCGCAAGCTGCTGGCCACCGGCCTGGAGCGCGCCGGCATCGCCGACGTGCAGATCGAGCGCACGCGTGACCGCGTCCGGGTGGACATCCACACCGCACGTCCGGGCATCGTCATCGGTCGCCGTGGCACCGAGGCCGACCGCATCCGCACCGACCTGGAGAAGCTGACCGGCAAGCAGGTTCAGCTGAACATCCTCGAGGTCAAGAGCCCCGAGGGCGTCGCACAGCTGGTGGCGCAGGGCGTTGCCGAGCAGCTGAGCAACCGTGTCGCGTTCCGTCGTGCCATGCGCAAGGCCATCCAGTCGGCCATGCGCCAGCCCAACGTCAAGGGCATCCGGGTGCAGTGCTCGGGCCGCCTCGGCGGTGCTGAGATGAGCCGTTCGGAGTTCTACCGCGAAGGTCGCGTGCCGCTTCACACGCTGCGCGCCGACATCGATTACGGCCTGTACGAGGCCAAGACCACATTCGGCCGTATCGGCGTGAAGGTGTGGATCTACAAGGGCGACATCGTCGGTGGCAAGCGTGAGCTGTCCGCCGCCGCTCCCGCCGCCGACCGTCCCCGTCGGGATCGTCCGTCCGGTACCCGTCCGCGTCGCAGCGGTTCGTCGGGTACCACCGCGACGAGCACCGAGGCCGGCCGCGCCGTGGATGTTGCTGTTGAGACCCCCGCCGGCGATGCGCCGACGGAAGCAACGGAGAGCTAGTCATGCTGATTCCCCGCAAGGTCAAGCACCGCAAGCAGCACCACCCCGAGCAGCGCGGTATCGCCAGCGGCGGCACCTCGGTCAGCTTCGGTGACTACGGCATCCAGGCCCTGGGCCACGCCTACATCACCAACCGGCAGATCGAGTCCGCTCGTATCGCCATCAACCGGCACATCAAGCGTGGCGGCAAGGTCTGGATCAACATCTTCCCGGACCGCCCGCTGACCAAGAAGCCTGCCGAAACCCGCATGGGTTCCGGTAAGGGTTCGCCGGAGTGGTGGGTCGCCAACGTCAAGCCGGGTCGCGTGCTCTTCGAGCTCAGCTACCCCGACGAGAAGATCGCCCGGGAGGCGCTCACCCGCGCCATCCACAAGCTGCCGATCAAGGCACGCATCGTGACTCGAGAGGAGCAGTTCTGATGGCAGTTGGAGTTTCGCCTGGTGAACTGCGTGAGCTCACCGAGGAAGAGCTGACCACGCGTCTGCGCGAGTCGAAGGAAGAGCTGTTCAACCTTCGCTTCCAGATGGCGACCGGTCAGCTGTCGAACAACCGCCGGCTGCGTACCGTGCGGCAGGAGATCGCGCGGGTCTACACCGTCCTGCGTGAACGCGAGTTGGGCCTGGCATCCGGGCCGGTTGGTAAGGATTAGTCATGGCAGAAACCAAGGGCCCCAAGCACACGCCGGCCACTGAGACCGAGCGCGGCCGTCGCAAGACCGCCATCGGTTACGTGGTGTCGGACAAGATGGAAAAGACCATCGTGGTCGAGCTGGAGTCCCGCAAGAGCCACCCGCTCTACGGGAAGATCATCCGGACCACCACCAAGGTCAAGGCGCACGACGAGAACGGCGATGCCGGTATCGGCGACCGCGTCTCGCTGATGGAGACCCGTCCGCTGTCGGCGACCAAGCGCTGGCGTCTGGTCGAGGTGCTCGAGAAGGCCAAGTAGCCTTCGCACTTCCACTGCGCGAGCAGACATAGAACTGCCCCTCTTCTTCGGAAGAGGGGCAGTTTTGTGTTCGGCGGAATCGGACCAATCCGGATCGGGGCCGGCTCCGAAGACCTGGCATGTACACATTCGTGCTCATCGGATTTCTGGGCGGACTCATCACCGCCATCTCGCCGTGCGTGCTGCCGGTGCTGCCCGTGGTGCTGTTCTCCAGTGCCGGCCGCGCACCCTACCGGGTGATCGCGGGGTTGGTCCTCAGCTTCAGCCTGGTGACACTGGTGGGGACGGTGGTGCTCCAGCAGTTGCACCTGCCGGCAGGCGTCATCCGCTGGATCGGCCTACTGGCACTGACCGCCATCGGCGTCGGGCTGATCTTCCCGCGCATCGAGCGGCTGCTGGAAGCGCCGTTCGCGCGGATACCGCAACGGGACATCGCCGGCAGCCGAAAGGGATTCGGCCTCGGGCTGGCGCTGGGTGTCCTGTATGCGCCGTGTGCGGGACCGGTGCTGGCAGCCATCGTGGTGGCCGGAGCGACGGGCCATATCGGCCTGGACACCGTCGCGCTGACCGTGTCATTCGCGGTTGGCACCGCCCTGCCGCTACTGCTGTTTGCCATCGGCGGGCAGCGAGTTGCCGAGCGCATCAAGGCCTTTCAGAACCGGCAGCGGCAGATTCGGGTCGCCGCCGGGGTGGTCATGCTCGTGGCCGCGGTGGCGTTGGTGCTGAACCTGCCCGCCACGGTACAACGGAAGATCCCCGACTACACCGCGACGTTGCAGGCCCGCATCGCACCGGCCGGCGGCGGCCTGTCGAGCTGCGTTGAGGGCGCGAGCCGGCTGCAGGACTGCGGTACCGCTCCGGACATTGTCGGTATCGACAGCTGGTTCAACACTCCGGGAGACGCGCCGCTGGACCTGAAGTCCTTGCGCGGCAAGGTGGTTCTCGTCGACTTCTGGACCTACACCTGCATCAACTGTCAGCGCGCGATCGAGCACGTCGCCGGTTGGTACGACCGGTACAAGGACCAGGGCTTCACTGTGATCGGTGTGCACACTCCGGAGTACCAATTCGAGCACGACCGCGCCGGCGTCATCAAAGGGGCGGCCGACCTGCATATCAAATACCCCGTCGCGCTGGACAACTCGTACGACACCTGGCACAACTACCAGAACCAGTACTGGCCGGCGAGCTACCTGATCGACGCCGATGGTGTGGTGCGGCACCTCAAGTTCGGAGAAGGCGACTACGACGTCACCGAAGGGATGATCCGGGAACTCCTGGCTCAGCCGAAGCGCTGACGGTGCGGCTAGGCTGCTCAGACGATGCCCCCGTCGTCTGAGCCCACCCCCGATCTCGGTGCGTTGCTGCATCGTGTCGCCGGCGGGGATACCGACGCGTTCGCATCGTTCTATGACGCGACCTGCGCCCGGGTCTTCGGCCTGATCCTGCGGGTGCTGCGGGATACCGGCTACAGCGAGGAGACAACGCAGGAGGTGTACGCCCAGGTGTGGAGGTCTGCAGCCGGTTTCGATCCCGCCAAGGGGTCGCCGCTGGCCTGGGTGATGACGCTGGCACACCACCGGGCTGTTGATCGGGTGCGTGCGGAGGTTGCGCACAGTCACCGTGAATGGGCATACGGCACAACACATGTCGATACCGATTCGGATGTGGTGGCCGAAGCGGTGGTCCTGGGCGATGACCGTCGTCGCGTCGTGGGTTGCCTCGGCATCCTGACCGACACCCAGCGTCAGGCGATCGAGTTGGCCTATTACGACGGCCTGACCTACGTGCAGGTCTCCGAGCGGCTGGCCACGAGTCTCGGCACGGTGAAAACGCGGATGCGGGACGGGCTGCGCAAGCTCCGTGATTGTCTGGGGGAGTCATGAGCGATCCGTCGGAATTCGAACTGCTGGAGTTGGCGGTGCCGTACGCGCTGGATGCCGTCTCCGACGCCGAGCGTGCCGAGATCGAGCGGCGCCTGGTCGAGGCGCCGGTGCCAGTCGCCGAGGCGTTTCGGAATCAGGTGGCCGAAACCCGCGAGACCCTTGGGACCCTGTCGGCCGGCACCGCGGTGCCGCCGCCGGCGGCGCTGAGAGCTCGGGTCCTGCAAGGCAATCGGCGCCTGGTTCGCGAACACCGTTGGCGCAATGCGGTTCTGGCGGCGGCGGCCGTCGTCGCAGTCGGGGGCGGTGCCTTCGTGGCGGGCTGGATGTTGCGTCCGCCGGCCGCGCCGCCGGTCGCCGAGCAGGTGATGACGGCTCCTGACGTTCGCACTGTTTCCACCGTCCTGCGGTCCGGGGGCACGGCGACCGTCGTGTACTCGCGGACACGCGGCGACGGGATGGTGGTCTTCGACGGTGTTGCCGCGCCGCCGCCGGGGATGACCTACCAAGTGTGGTTGATGCAAGACGGTGTCCCGGTCTCGTCGGGTCCGGCGATCCGGGATCCGCGCACCGTCACGGTCACGAACATCGGACGGGCATCGGCGTTGGGCCTGACTGTTGAGCCGCTGGGCCGCGCAGCGGACGCACCACCCGGTGACATGGTGGGGCGGGTAGTGCTGCCGTGACGCGGCCGGCCGCGCACCGCGTGCGCGGCCGTCAATATCCGGGGCGCGGGCCTGCCGGCGGGTGTAATCTCCGGGCGGGCCGCCGATATCGGCGAATACTGACCGGGACGAGGCGTCATGGCAACTGAATTCCAGGGCAAGATCAAACTCGACATCCGCGACTCCGAGGCCGACTGGGGCCCGTACGCGGCACCGACGGCCCCGCCCGACGCGCCCAATGTGCTCTACCTGGTGTGGGACGACACCGGCATCGCCACCTGGGACTGCTTCGGGGGCCTGGTCGACATGCCGGCCATGCGCCGAATCGCGGACAAGGGTGTGCGGCTGTCCCAGTTCCACACCACCGCGCTGTGTTCGCCGACCCGGGCCTCACTGCTGACCGGCCGCAATGCCACCTCGGTCGGCATGGCAACCATCGAGGAATTCACCGACGGGTTCCCGAACTGCAACGGCCGCATACCTTTTGAGACGGCGCTGCTGTCCGAGGTGCTGGCCGAACAGGGCTGGAACACCTACTGCGTCGGCAAATGGCACCTGACGCCGCTGGAGGAGTCCAACCTCGCCTCGACCAAACGGCACTGGCCGTTGGCTCGGGGCTTCGAACGGTTCTACGGCTTCATGGGCGGCGAGACCGACCAGTGGTACCCGGAGCTGGTGTACGACAACCATCCGGTCGCCCCGCCGGCCACTCCCGAGCAGGGCTATCACCTGTCAAAGGACCTGGCGGACAAGACCATCGAGTTCATCCGCGATGCCAAGGTGATCGCCCCGGACAAGCCCTGGTTCTCATACGTCTGCCCGGGCGCCGGGCACGCGCCGCACCACGTGTTCTCCGAATGGGCCGACAAGTACGCCGGCAAGTTCGACATGGGCTATGAGGCGTACCGCGAACTCGTGCTGGAGAACCAGAAGCGGCTGGGCATCGTGCCGCCGGACACCGAGCTCTCGCCGATGAATCCGTACCTGGACACCAAGGGCCCGAACGGAGAGCCCTGGCCGTGGCAGGACACCGTGCGGCCGTGGGATGGGCTGAACGACGACGAAAAGCGGCTGTTCGCGCGGATGGCCGAGGTATTCGCCGGATTCCTGTCCTACACCGATGCGCAGATCGGCCGGATCCTGGACTACCTGGAGGAGTCCGGTCAGCTCGACAACACGGTCATCGTCGTCATCTCCGACAACGGAGCCAGCGGTGAAGGTGGGCCCAACGGGTCTGTCAATGAGGTGAAGTTCTTCAACGGCTACATCGACACCGTCGAAGAGAACATGCGCTACCTCGACACCCTCGGATCGCCCGACACCTACAACCATTATCCGATCGGCTGGGCGATGGCCTTCAATACGCCCTACAAGCTGTTCAAGCGGTACGCCTCCCACGAGGGTGGCATCGCCGACACCGCAATCATCAGCTGGCCCAACGGAATCCGGGCGCATGGCGAGGTGCGGGACAACTATGTCAACGTAGCGGACATCACTCCGACGGTCTACGACCTGCTGGGTATCGAACCGCCCGCCGCGGTACGCGGGGTTCCCCAGCGGCCGCTCGAGGGCGTGAGTTTCAAAGCCGCGCTGGATGACTCGACGGCCGACACCGGCAAGGCGACGCAGTTCTACGCGATGCTGGGTACCCGTGGCATCTGGCATGAGGGCTGGTTCGCCAACACCGTGCACGCCGCGAGCCCGGCCGGCTGGTCGCACTTCGACCAGGACCGGTGGGAGCTGTTCCACATCGAATCCGACCGCAGCCAGTGCCGTGACCTGGCGACCGAGAATCCAGCGAAACTGGCTGAAATGCAGGAACTCTGGTTCGCGGAGGCGGCCAAGTACAACGGTCTGCCGCTGGCTGACCTGAACATGTTCGAAACCCTGCTGCGGGAACGGCCCTACCTGTCCCGCGATCGGCAGACCTTCACGTACTACCCCGACAACGCCGAGGTGGGCATCGGCGCCGCGGTCGAGCTACGCGGACAGTCGTTCTCGGCGTTCGCTGAGGTCGACCTGGGCGAGGATGCGGCAGGCGTGCTGTTCAAACAGGGCGCGGGACACGGCGGCCACGTGCTTTTCGTGAAAGACGGCCGGCTGCAATACGTCTACAACTTCATGGGCGAGGACGAGCAGACTGTGATCGCCGCCGACCCACTGCCCACCGGTCGCCACGTCCTCGGTATCCGGTACGACCGGACCGGCACGGTGGAGCACAGCCATACCCCGCTCGGCGACGTGACGCTGTACATCGACGGTGCCGCGGCGGCCACCCGGGTCGGGGTGCGTACCCATCCGGGCACCTTCGGCCTGGCCGGCGGCGGGGTCAAGGTCGGCAGCAATACCGGGCAGGCGGTGTGCAGCGCGTACCAGGCTCCGTTCGCCTTCTCGGGTGGCACCATCGCAAAGGTGGTGATCGACATTTCCAGTACGCCGTATCTCGATGTCGAACAGGAACTGGCCCAGGCATTTTCGAAGGATTAGAGGACTGTTGATGAGCGCAACGATCATCCGTTGTGTCACCGCGGTATCAGCGGTGGCGCTGCTGGCCGGCTGTGGCAACGGCGGCGAGAAGGCGACCAGCACAACGACATCCAGCTCTTCGACGAGCACGACGACCAGTTCGTCCGCCCCGTTGTCCACGGCGTCGTCGTCGAAGATGCCGGACCTACCGACGTACGGCGTGGTCGAGACCACCAAGCGCGCCCTCGCGGCGGGGGAGCAGACCTGCGACGCGCCCGCTGCGCCCGCGCAGACCATGACTGCCACCACCGGAGCCCCCGGTTCGCCGACCGTCATCGTCGCGGTGCCCGACGGATTCACGCCGGGGGCACCGGCGTCCGGCGACGTCGCGCTGAATCTGACCGGACCGGACGGCCTGACCGGCACCGTGCGGATCACCCCGACCACCCAGGACGCGGCCGCCGCGTTCCAGCAGTACACCGACGCACGCACCGCGGGCCACGAATTCAACAGCGTCAGCGTGCTGCCCGACGAGCTGTGTGGCTACAGCGGCCAGAAACTGATGGGCGTCCTCGCCGACAAGCCCGGCTCCGGCAGCGACTACGTCGACCGCATCGTGCATGTGTGGACCAACAACGGGGACTACCTCGTCGCGCTGCAGCTGCAGGGGCCGACCGGGTCGAAGGGCCTCGATGTGGCCAAGCCGGTCCTGTTGGGGGACTTCGGTATTCGGATGGGCTGAGCGGGCTTCTCAATCTGCGCCGAGAAGGACCGAATGGTCGTGGTCGCAGGACTTACAGCGACCATTTGATCCTTCTGGACGCATCGGACGCCGCTAGATTCAGCACGATTCCATCGGTGGTCCGGAAGCTGTCGTTGTCGCACCATGAGCCGAACATCGGCGACAGGAGACGACAGTGACGAATGAGACGGGGGCGACGAGCTGGGTGAGCCGCGTCGGGACCGATTGGTGGGCAACGATTCTGGGCCTCGCCGTGACCGCGCTCGCGGTGGCGGGCGTGCTGCCGAAGATCGGTTGGTGACGCGATGAGTGTGGACACGGCCGGCGCGGCCGACCAGGTCGAGCCGGCAGCTGAGGACGACCTCGAAGAGCACACCGGCGCCCGTCGATTCGTCGACTACCTGCCCGGCCTGCTGCTGTTGGTGGCGGTGGGCCTGGCGGGCAAGTACGCCCAAATCGGCTGGCTGGCATTGGCCAAGCACGAGCACTGGCGCGTGCCCGACATCGAATACGTCCTGTGGGCCATCGTTTTCGGGCTGGTGATCACCAACACCGTTGGCCTGCACCGGATCTTCCGCCCGGGCGTTGGCACCTACGAGTTCTGGCTCAAGGTCGGCATCGTCCTGCTGGGCGCCCGATTCGTGCTCGGCGACGTCCTCAAGCTCGGCGCCACCAGCCTGCTGCAGATTCTCATCGACATGACGGTCGCGGGCGCGATCATCATCGCCGCGGCCCAGTGGTTCGGCCTGTCGGGCAAGCTCGGCTCGCTGCTGGCGATCGGGACGTCGATCTGCGGGGTGTCGGCGATCATCGCGGCCAAGGGCGCCATCCGGGCGCGCAATTCGGAAGTCAGCTACGCGATCGCGTCGATCCTGGCGCTCGGCGCCGTCGCCCTGTTCGTGCTGCCGCCGCTGGGCCACGCCATCGGCCTGACCGATCACGAGTTCGGGCTGTGGGCCGGCCTCGCGGTGGACAACACGGCCGAGACGACGGCCACCGGGTACCTCTTCTCCGACGAGGCCGGCAAGACCGCCGTCCTGGTGAAGTCGGTGCGCAACGCGCTGATCGGGTTCGTGGTCCTCGGCTTCGCCATCTACTGGGCCGCCCGGGGCGAGGCCGACGCCGTCGCCTCCGGGGTGCGCGCCAAGGCGGCCTTCATCTGGCAGAAGTTCCCGAAGTTCGTGCTCGGCTTCCTGGCGGTATCGGCAGTCGTCACCGCCGGGCTGCTCAGCAAGGGGCAGGTCGCGAACCTGGCCGCGGTGTCCAAATGGGCGTTCCTGCTCACCTTCGCCGGGGTGGGGCTGTCCACCGACTTCCGGCAGATCGCGCGCACCGGCTGGCGCCCGCTCGTCGTCGCGGTGATCGGTCTGGTCGTGGTGGCGACGGTGTCGCTGGCGTTGGTGCTGCTGACGTCGCGGGTGCTGGGCTGGGGTGTCGTCGGCTGACCGACCGCGAGATCGACGAACTGGTCGTTGCCATGGCAGCGGCCATTTCGTCTGTTTCGGGGTGGATTGAGCAGCGATTTGGAGCGTTATGGCTGCTCGCCTAGTATGTAGGGGTTGCCCAGGGCAGACCCCGGTCATCACGTGACTTCGCGTGCCTTTGGACAACAAGACCGCGCACGTCCAGGTCGGTATCTGGCGTGCATACAAAATCCAGGTCAGGAGATCGAGTGATTCAGCAGGAATCGCGACTCAAGGTCGCCGACAACACGGGCGCAAAGGAAATCCTTTGCATCCGCGTGCTCGGTGGCTCGTCGCGGCGCTACGCCGGCATCGGCGACATCATCGTGGCGACCGTCAAGGACGCCATCCCGGGCGGCAACGTCAAGCGTGGTGACGTGGTCAAGGCCGTCGTCGTGCGCACCGTCAAGGAGCGCCGCCGGCCGGACGGCAGCTACATCAAGTTCGACGAGAACGCCGCCGTCATCATCAAGAACGACAATGACCCCCGCGGTACCCGCATCTTCGGGCCGGTCGGTCGCGAACTGCGCGAGAAGAAGTTCATGAAGATCGTCTCGCTGGCCCCGGAGGTTTTGTGATGAAGGTGCACAAGGGCGACACCGTGCTGGTTATCGCCGGCAAGGACAAGGGTGCCAAGGGCAAGGTCATCGAGGCCTACCCGACCCGCAACAAGGTGCTCGTTGAGGGCGTCAACCGGATCAAGAAGCACACTGCGCAGTCTCAGAACGAGCGCGGTGCATCGTCGGGTGGCATCGTCACCCAGGAGGCGCCGATCCACGTTTCGAACGTGATGGTGGTCGACTCCGACGGCAACGCCACCCGCATCGGCTACCGCGTCGATGAGGAGAACGGCAAGAAGGTCCGTATCTCGAAGCGCAACGGCAAGGACATCTGAGATGACCACAGTGGAAAAGACTCAGCCCCGGCTGAAGACGCGCTACCGCGAAGAGATCCGCGACGCGCTCACCAATGAATTCAACTACGCCAACGTCATGCAGATCCCCGGCGTGGTCAAGGTTGTCGTCAACATGGGTGTCGGTGACGCCGCCCGCGACGCCAAGCTGATCAACGGCGCGGTCAGCGACCTGACGCTGATCACCGGCCAGAAGCCGGAAATCCGCAAGGCCCGCAAGTCCATCGCGCAGTTCAAGCTGCGTGAGGGCATGCCCATCGGCTGCCGCGTCACCCTGCGTGGCGACCGCATGTGGGAGTTCCTGGACCGCCTGATCTCGATCGCACTGCCCCGTATCCGCGACTTCCGCGGTCTGTCGGCCAAGCAGTTCGACGGCAGCGGCAACTACACCTTCGGCCTCAACGAGCAGTCGATGTTCCACGAGATCGACGTCGACTCGATCGACCGCCCCCGCGGCATGGACATCACGGTCGTCACCTCGGCCACCACTGACGACGAAGGCCGTGCGTTGCTGCGGGCCCTGGGCTTCCCGTTCAAGGAGAACTGACAATGGCAAAGAAGGCTCTGGTCAACAAGGCCAACAAGAAGCCGAAGTTCGCGGTGCGTGGCTACACCCGCTGCAACAAGTGCGGTCGCCCGCACTCGGTGTTCCGCAAGTTCGGCCTGTGCCGAATCTGCCTGCGGGAGATGGCCCACGCCGGCGAGCTGCCCGGTGTGCAGAAGTCCAGCTGGTGACTCTGCCCGTCTCATGACGCTGTAGAAAGCTGTAGAAAGCCGCCCCGGTCCTCGTGACCGGGGCGGTTTTTTCTGCGTCGAGAGTGGGGGATTGCGCGGAAATCCGGCCGGAAAACCGCGTCAACCCCCACGCTCGGCGCCGATTCGCACGGATTTGGCCCTGAGCTGCGGATTGTCTACACTGGGCAGGTTGCCATGGGCTTTTCAGCCCAATGGCCGATCGGCATGTGCCTTCTGAAACTGGATTGCACTACCGATGCACGGCCCCTGACCGACCTCGGTCAGATACGGGAAAACACTTCGTAGCAGGCCCACGATGTGACGTGCCGAGCCACCGCAAGGTGGGACCGACACGGGCGTGATGCATGGGAACCGCAGCGAGAAAGGTTGATCAACGCTGTCATGACAATGACGGATCCGATCGCAGACTTCTTGACACGTCTGCGCAACGCCAACTCGGCGTACCACGACGAGGTGACCCTGCCCCACTCGAAGATCAAGGCGAACATCGCCGAGATCCTCAAGAAGGAGGGTTACATTACCGACTACCGCACAGAGGACGCCCGCGTGGGCAAGAGCCTCATTGTGTCCCTCAAGTACGGCCCCAGCCGCGAGCGCAGCATCGCCGGCCTCCGCCGGGTGTCCAAGCCCGGTCTGCGGGTGTACGCGAAATCCACCAACCTGCCGCGGGTTCTGGGTGGCCTTGGCGTGGCGATCATCTCCACGTCCTCTGGCCTGCTCACCGACCGCCAGGCAGCTCGACAAGGCGTGGGCGGCGAAGTCCTCGCTTACGTCTGGTAGGGGGCAGAAAACATGTCGCGTATTGGAAAGCAGCCGGTTCTCATTCCGGCCGGTGTCGATGTGACCATCGAAGGCCAGAGCATCGCCGTGAAGGGCCCCAAGGGCACCCTGGCGCTCGACGTTGCCGAGCCCATCGAGGTGTCGCGTAACGACGAAGGTGCCGTTGTGGTCTCCCGTCCGAACGACGAGCGTCGTAACCGCTCGCTGCACGGACTGTCCCGCACGCTGATCGCCAACCTGGTGACCGGTGTGACGCAGGGCTACACCACCAAGATGGAAATCTTCGGCGTTGGTTACCGCGTGCAGGCCAAGGGCTCGAACCTGGAGTTCGCGCTCGGCTACAGCCACCCGGTGCTGATCGAGGCCCCAGAGGGCATCACGTTCGCAGTCGAGACCCCGACGAAGTTCTCGGTGTCCGGCATCGACAAGCAGAAAGTCGGCCAGATCTCGGCAGTCATCCGCCGCCTGCGTCGCCCGGACCCGTACAAGGGCAAGGGCATTCGCTACGAGGGTGAGCAGATCCGCCGCAAGGTCGGAAAGACAGGTAAGTAGCAATGGCCAACACTGAGACTGACAAGCGTAAGCCGTTGGGCCAGAACATCTCTGAGACCCGTCGGGTGGCGCGTCTGCGTCGTCACGCCCGTCTGCGCAAGAAGGTCGCCGGCACGTCCGAGCGTCCGCGCCTGATGGTCAACCGCTCTTCGCGGCACATCCACGTCCAGGTGATCGACGACCTGACCGGCACCACGCTGGCCGCCGCGTCGTCCATCGAGGCCGACGTGCGTGCCGTCGACGGCGACAAGAAGGCCGTCAGCACCCGGGTGGGTCAGCTGATCGCCGAGCGCGCCAAGGCAGCCGGCATCTCCGAGGTGGTGTTCGACCGTGGTGGATACACCTACGGCGGCCGGATCGCCGCTCTCGCCGACGCCGCTCGTGAAGGCGGGTTGACGTTCTAATGACTTACTTCAAGAAGACCGGAAGGACTGCATAATGGCCGAGCAGGCTGGCGCCGCTTCGGCGCAGGACAACCGTGGCGGTCGTGGTGACCGTGACGGCCGCGGTCGCCGCGATGACCGCGGTGGCCGTGGTCGCGGCGACGACCGTGGTGAGAAGAGCAACTACATCGAGCGCGTTGTCACCATCAACCGCGTTTCGAAGGTGGTCAAGGGTGGTCGGCGCTTCAGCTTCACCGCCCTGGTGATCGTCGGTGACGGCCACGGCATGGTGGGCGTCGGCTACGGCAAGGCCAAGGAAGTTCCGGCCGCCATTGCCAAGGGTGTCGAGGAGGCTCGCAAGAGCTTCTTCCGGGTCCCGCTGATCGGCGCCACCATCGTGCACCCGGTTCAGGGCGAGGCCGCTGCCGGTGTCGTGATGCTGCGTCCGGCCAGCCCGGGTACCGGTGTCATCGCCGGTGGCGCTTGCCGCGCGGTGCTGGAATGCGCCGGTGTGCACGACGTCCTGGCCAAGTCGCTGGGCAGCGACAACGCGATCAACGTGGTGCACGCCACCGTTGCCGCGTTGAAGATGATTCAGCGTCCCGAGGAAGTGGCGGCCCGTCGTGGCCTGCCCATCGAAGATGTTGCGCCGGCCGGCATGCTGCGGGCCCGGCGTGAGGCAGAAGCGCTGGCCGCATCGGCAGCGCGTGAAGGATCGGCATAATCATGGCTGAACTGAAGATCACCCAGGTGCGTGGCACCGTGGGTGCCCGGTGGAAGCAGCGCGAGAGCCTGCGGACGCTGGGACTGCGCAAGATCCGCCAGTCCGTCGTTCGCGAGGACAACGCGCAGACCCGTGGTCTGCTCGCGGTGGTCAACCACCTCGTCACCGTCGAGGAGGCGTAATGAGTGTCATCAAGCTGCACGACCTGAAGCCGGCCAAGGGGTCCAAGAAGGCCAAGACCCGCGTCGGTCGTGGTGAGGGCTCCAAGGGTAAGACCGCTGGCCGTGGTACCAAGGGCACCAAGGCCCGCAAGAACGTCCCCGTGACGTTCGAGGGTGGCCAGATGCCGATCCACATGCGTCTGCCGAAGCTCAAGGGCTTCCGCAACCGCTTCCGCACGGAGTACGCGGTGGTGAACGTCGGCGATCTCGCCAAGGCGTTCCCGCAGGGCGGCACCGTCGGCGTGGACGAGCTGGTGGCCGCTGGCCTGGTTCGCAAGAACAACCTGGTCAAGGTCCTCGGCGACGGCAAGCTGGCCGTCAAGCTCGACGTCACCGCCAACAAGTTCAGCGGTAGCGCCCGTGAGGCGATCACCGCTGCCGGTGGTAGCGCGACCGAGCTGTAATTGCTCCACAGAGAAGGGCCCTCGCTTCGGCGGGGGCCCTTCTTCGTTGTGTCGATCCTGTCCTGCGGGCGGGCACCACTCGGACTTTTGCGCCCTCGGTACAGGATCGACGTCGACGGGACTAGGTCTGCACCCGGGCGCCGAGGACGTCGCGGAAGAGCGCCTGGCGCACCGCGAGTTCACGCGGATCGCTGACCAGATGGAAGCCCAGCCGGTTCATCACGTAGCCGAACCCGACGCCGGTGTCCGGGTCGGCGAAGCCGAACGAGCCGCCGAACCCGGGCGTGCCGAAGGCCTTGCCCGAGGAGCCGAAGTCGAAGGTCGGGATGGGTTTGCAGAAGCCGAGCGCATATGCGATCTCGGCACGCATCACCTTGTCCCGCGTCCCGCCTGACGGGTTTCTCGGCGGCGCGGCCAAGGCGTCGAAAGTCTCTGGGGTGAAACCTATTTCGGTCCCGCCGACTGCCGCGGCACCGTAGAGGCCGGCCAGTGCGCGGGCGGTCCCGGTGCCGTTGGCCGACGGAATCTCGACGCGGCGCACCCGGTCGGTGTTGTAGTCGCCGGCGTAGGGGTCGATGTCGGCCGGGATCGCCGCGGTCCTGGCCAACAGCCCCCGCGGGTTCAGGCTGCCGAGCAGGAACCCCGCCGGCATGACATTCAGATGCTTCAGCGATTCGTAGCGCTGCCAATGGTGCAACGTGGCAAGCCGGCCTCGATCGACAGAGTCGGGCAGTCCGATGTACAGGTCGAGGCCCAACGGCCCGGTGATCTCCTCGGCGAGGTAGCGGCCGAGGGTACGGCCGTCGGTGCGACGGATCAGTTCGGACTCGTACCAGCCGATGGTGATGGCGTGATACCCGTGCCGGGTGCCCGGCGTCCACGCCGGTTTCTGGGCGGCCAGGATGGCGGAGAGCCGCACCGGATCGGCGATGTCGGACAGCAGTGGGTTGGGGGTCAGGACACACAGCCCGGCCTGGTGAGCCAGCAGCTGACGTACGGTGACCTCGTCCTTGCCCTGTGCGGCGAACTCGGGCCAGTACTCGGCCACCCGCTTGTCGTAGTCGAACAGTCCCTTCGACGCTGCGTGCGCAACGGCAAGGGCTGCAACACCTTTCGTCGACGAGAACATGTTGACCATGGTGTCGGCCTGCCACGGCGTCTTGCTGACCCCGTCGCGGTAGCCGCCCCACATGTCGACCACCTTGCGGCCGTCGCGGTAGACGCACAGGGCCGCGCCCACCTCGCTGCCCGCCGCGAAGTTGGCCCGGAACGCATCGGCGACCTTGCCGTAGCCGTCGTCGGCATCGCCGTGGACCAGGTCGGGGGAGACGGAGACTTTCAGCACCATGGACCTGATCCTCTCCCGTGAGCAGTCGTGAATGTCCCCGAATCGGCGGCATTCGCGGGACATTTGCGTCTGCTCGGCACTCGGCGGCGAGTCGGTAGGCTCGGAAGATGTTTGCTTTCCGGCCCAGTCTGCCCGGTCTTCCCGGCCCCGATGAGTTGCGTGCTCTTGTCCGCAAGGTCGACACCGCGCGTCACCACGGCGTGCCGAACGGCTGCGTGCTGGAACTCGACCTGCAGGCCGTGCCGCCGGAGACCGCCGGCTTCGACCCGATTGCCTTCGTCATGGGCAACTCCCGGCCCCTGGTGCTGCGCGACGCCGTCGCCGCCATCCACCGCGCGGCCGACGACAAGCGCGTGGCCGGGCTGATCGCCCGGGTCCAATTGCCCGCTGCCGCAGCCGGTCCGGTGCAGGAACTGCGCGACGCCATCGCCGCGTTCAGCGCCGTCAAACCGTCCGTGGCCTGGGCCGAGACCTACCCCGGCACCATGTCGTACTACCTGGCCTCGGCGTTCCGCGAAGTGTGGATGCAGCCGTCGGGCACGGTCGGGCTGGTGGGTTTCGCCACCAACGCGTTGTTCCTGCGCGACGCGTTCGACAAGGCGGGCATCGAGGCACAGTTCGTGGCGCGCGGTGAGTACAAGTCGGCGGCCAACATGTTCACGCAGGACCGCTACACCGAGCCGCACCGCGAGGCCGACGGCCGGCTCATCGAGAGCCTGCACGCCCAGGTGCTGGCCGCCATCGCCGCATCCCGCGACGTCGACGCCGACGAACTCGACACCCTGGTCGACCGGGCGCCGCTGCTGCGCGACGACGCGCTGGCAGCCAAGCTCGTGGACCGCATCGGTTTCCGGGACGAGGCCTATGCCCGGGTCGGTGAATTGATCGGCGGCACAGCCGAAGCCGACGGGAAGGACGCGCCGCCACGGTTGTTCCTGTCCCGGTACGCCAAGGCCACCGCCGGGCATACCCTGCCCGAGGTGCCGCCGCTGCCGGGCATCAAGCACAAGCCGACCATCGCCGTCGTCACCATGGCCGGGCCGATCGTCAGCGGTCGCGGCGGCCCGAGCGCGTTCCCGCCCGGCCCGTCGAGCGTCGGTGGCGACACCATCGCCGCGGCCCTGCGCGAAGCCGCCGCCGATGACGACGTCGCGGCCGTCGTGCTCCGCGTGGACAGCCCCGGCGGCGCGGTCACCGGTTCGGAAACCATCTGGCGTGAGGTGGTGCGGCTGCGCGAGGCCGGCACGCCCGTCGTCGCGTCGATGGGTGCGGTCGCCGCGTCGGGCGGCTACTACGTGTCGATGGCGGCCAACCACATCGTCGCCAACGCCGGCACCATCACCGGATCCATCGGCGTGGTGACGGGCAAGCTCGTCACCAAGGGCCTCAAGGAACGGCTCGGTGTCGGTTCGGATGCCGTGCGTACCAACGAGAATGCCGACGCCTGGTCCGCGAACCAGCCCTTCACCGAGGCCCAGCACGCGCACGTGGTGGCCGAGGCCGACCTGTTCTACACCGACTTCGTCGAACGCGTCGCCGACGGCCGCAACCTGCCGGTCGAGGCCGTCGAGCAGGTGGCGCGCGGCCGCATCTGGACCGGCGCCGATGCGCTGGAACACGGCCTGGTCGACGAGCTCGGCGGGCTGCGGACCGCCGTGCGCCGGGCGAAGGTGCTGGCCGGCCTCGAACCCGACGCGACCGCCAAGGTCGTCAACTACCCGGGTTCGTCGCTGCTGGACCACGTGCGGCCCAAGGCCTCATCGCAACCTGCGGCGGCGTCGTTGCCGGACGCGGTGGCGGCACTGCTCGGCCGTTCACTCGTCGGCGCGCTCGGTGCGGCCGAGCGATCGCTGACCGGGGTCAGCGCGCTCTGGCTGGGTGACTACCGCTTCTAGGCGGCGGGCTCAGCCGAGAGTGCCGCTGATGTAGATGATCTCGCGCATGGGATCGTCGCCGCCGAGATCTGCTGCCGCCAGCCCGTACCCGGCATACAGGTCGGACCGGCCGACGCCGGTCGTCTGCCAGCCCTTGGCTGCCAGATAGTCTGCGGCGGAATGCCTTTCGCCGTGGTAGACCAGCGACGGCATGTCCAAGTTCAAGCCGAGCTGCGCGAACCCCGCGGCGGCTTCACGAGCCTTGTCAGCGTCGAAATCCTTGAGCCCGGGCACGAATTCGGTGGCCACGGCGCTACCGGGTGCGCTGAGCTCGTGAATGTTGTCGAACAGCTTGTCCTGGGCCTCCGGCGGCAGGTAGATCAGCAGACCTTCGGCCAACCACGCCGTCGGCCGGCTGGGATCGAAACCGGCGGCCTGCAGCGCCGCCGGCCAGTCTTCGCGCAGATCGATCGCGACGGTCCGCCGCTGCGCGGTCGGCGCCGCGCCGAGGCCGGCCAGGGTCTGCGTCTTGAATTCGATGACGTCCGGCTGGTCGATCTCGTAGACCACGGTGCCGTCGGGCCAGGGCAGCCGGTAGGCGCGGGAGTCCAGTCCGGAGGCCAGGATGACGGCCTGCCGGATGCCGCCGTCGGTCGCCGTCAAGAGGTAGTCGTCGAAAAACCGGGTACGAACGGCCATTTCGTCGATGTTGGCCCGGGCCCGAACCGCGGCATCGGGCGCAAAGGCTTCGAGAGCGGCGAGGTCCAGTACCCCGTCGACCATGTTGGTGAACGCCTCGATCCCGACGGCGCGCACCAGCGGCGCCGCGAACGGATCGTTGATCAAACCGTGTGGGTGGGTGCTGGCAATCGCCCGCCCGGTCGCGACCAGGGTGGCCGTCGCGCCCACGCTCGATGCCAGATCCCAGCTGTCCCCGTGTGTCCGTGCCATCGCGGTTACGCCTTCCGGTTCAGGACTGCGCGGACGTACTTCAGCTGCGTCCAGGCCCGGGACAGTTCGTCGTCCGGGTACTGGAAACCGTTGTCGGTGTGCGCCTCTTCGACCGACCGCGCGGTGACGTCCCAGCCGAGTCCGGTCAGGTAGTCGGTGACGTGGTTGCGGTCGCCCTGGTAGATCAGGTCGGCGATCTCGATGTTCGAACCGAGCGCCTTCATCCGCTCACGCATCGCCTGCATCCGCTCGTCGTCGAACGCGCTGCTCAGGTCGCCGACCTGCTCGGCGGCCACGAAGCTGCCGGGTGCCGACAGCGCGGTGATGTTGTCGAACAGCCGGTCCTGGGCCTCCGGCGGCAGGTAGATCAGCAGCCCTTCGGCGATCCACGCGGTGGGCGCCGCGGGGTCGAAACCGTTGTCCCGCAGTGCCTGCATCCAGTCGTCGCGCAGGTCGACGGCGACGGTGCGCCGGGTGGCGGTGGGGGCGGCGCCCAGGTCGGCCAGGGTCGTGGACTTGAACTCGATGACCTCGGGCTGGTCCACCTCGAAGACGACGGTGCCGTCGGGCCAGGGCAGCCGGTAGGCGCGCGCATCCAGACCGGCAGCCAGGATCACCGCCTGCCGGACACCGGCGGCGGCCGCATCGAGGAACAACTGGTCGAACCAGCGGGTGCGCACCGTCATGCCCTCCGCCGCGCGGCGCGGGGTGAAGGCCGGGTTCACGTCACCGAAGTCGATCTCGCCGTCCAGCGCTTTGGTGAAGAAGTCCAGTCCGACGGCCCGGACCAGCGGCTCGGCGTACGGGTCGTCGATCAGTTGCTCGCGGTGGGCGAGGGCACGCTGCCCTGCGACCATGGTGGCGGTGGCCCCGACGCTGGAGGCCAGGTCCCAGGAATCTCCGTCAGTTCGTGTCATTTTTCTCCCAGCTCCTAGTTCTTGATGGCCGTCACGGAAAGTGAATTACGCAGTGCAGCAGTGTCTTCGGTCTCGGCGAGGGGGCGGCCGTACTCGGCGAACACTTCGAGTCGCGGGCGGGCCGTGGTGTGCCAGCCACTGGCATCCAGGTGCTCGACCACCGAGGTCCGGTCGCCCTGGTACCAGAGGTCGGTCAGGTTGAGGTCAAGGCCGGCGCCGCGCCACCGCTCGCTCATGGCCGCGCCGCGCTCACGCATGCCCGCGCCGTGGTCGGTGTGGAACTCGGTGGCCAGCCGGCTGCCGGGCGCCGACAGCGCGGTGATGTTGTCGAAGAGTTTGTCCTGTGCCTCGGGCGGCAGGTAGATCAGCAGTCCCTCGGCGATCCAGGCCGTCGGCGCCGAAGAATCGAACCCGACGGCGCGCAGTGCGGCGGGCCAGTCCTCGCGTAGATCGATCGCGACCGTGCGGCGTTCGCAGGTGGGTGTGGCCCCGATCTGAGCCATGGTCCCGGTCTTGGCGGCGATCACCTCGGGCTGGTCGATCTCGTAGACGACGGTGCCCGCCGGCCAGTCCAGCCGGTAGGCCCGCGAGTCGAGGCCGGCGGCGAGGATGACGGCCTGCCGGATGCCGGCGGCAGTCGCCGAAGTAAAGAAGTCGTCGAAGAACTTCGTCCGCACCGCCATCAGATTGGTCATCATGGCGGCGGCCGTCCCGACCTCGCCGGTGAGATCGATCTGCCCGTCGAGCAGATTGATGAAGAACTCGACGCCGACGGCCCGCACCAGCGGATCGGCATACGGATCGCTGATGAGCGGCTCCGCTTCCTTGGTGGCCAGGGCGCGGGCGGTGGCCACCATGGTCGCGGTCGCGCCCACGCTCGAGGCCAGATCCCAGGTGTCGCTGTCGGTCCGGGTCATTGGTTCACTCCTATCAGGGATCAGCGCAGCGCGGTGACGTAGTTGACCTCGCCCATCGTGGGATGGTCGCTGTCGGGGTCGACCTCGACCGGGGCCAGGCCGTTGCGGATCAGCAGGTCATTGGCGGTGATGGCGGTCGTCTGCCAGCCATGGCCCTGCAGGTAGGTGGCTACCTCGGCCCGGTCGCCCAGATAGACCAGATCGCTGAAGTCCAGGTCGAAGCCCTGCTCGCGCCAGTGCTCCGAGGCCGATTTCATGCGTTCCCGCACGGCGTCCTCGTCGAGGTCCGGCGTGGCCGGTACGCCTTCGGCGCCCATCCGGCTACCCGGTGCGGACAGCTCGGAGATCTGGTCCAGCAAGCGGTCCTGGGCCTCCGGCGGCAGGTAGCCGAACAATCCCTCGGCGATCCAGGCCGTCGGCTTGCTCGGGTCGAAACCCGCGGCCTGCAGCGCGGCCGGCCAGTCGTCGCGCAGATCGATCGCCACTGCGCGCCGCTCGGTGGTCGGCCCGGCGTTCAGTTCGGACAGGGTTCTGGTCTTGAACTCGATGACGTCGGGCTGGTCCAGTTCGTAGACGACGGTGCCCGCGGGCCAGGCCAAGCGGTAGGCCCGGGCGTCGAGGCCGGCCGCCAGGATGACGGCCTGCCGGATGCCGGCCTTGCCGGCGTCGTGGAAGAAGTCGTCGAAGAATCGGGTGCGGGCCGCCATGCCATTGGTCAGTTGCGCCATGGTCGGGCCGTAGCCGGCGCCGAACTGGGCCGGATCGGTGGCGCCGTCGACCAACTTGGTGAAGAACTCGACCCCGACGGCGCGGACCAGGGGAGCGGCGAACGGATCGTCGATGATCGGATCCTCGGAGTGGGTGGCGAGGGCGCGAGCGGCGGCCACCAGGGTCGCGGTCGCTCCCACGCTCGATGCCAGGTCCCAGGTGTCGTTGTCAGTGCGTGCCATCGCGTCATTCCTGTCGTGTGTTACCCGGCGAAAGGGCCGGTAGTTAGCTCATGTAACAACCTCTCGGCGACTGTACGCGCCCTTCCTGAACGCGGCAGAAATGCCGGGTGGCGGCAGGTTTCGACCGGTCCGGGCTGGGTGGGACGGGTCCGGCGCCGAGCGGATGCAGGTCGGGGGGACGGCAACTGTTATTCTCGGAGACTGATTTGACGGCGCGTCCAGACAGGTCGGGTACCTGCTGTTGGTCGCGCACGGAATTAACCAAACGCTGGACCTGACCAGCCCCATCAGCACGCCGCGGCCCGAGCTCGGCTGCGCAGGAGGAAGAGTGCTTTCGGCTTTTATCTCGTCCCTGCGGACGGCCGATCTGCGACGCAAGATCCTCTTCACGCTGGGTGTAGTCATCCTGTATCGGGCCGGTGCTGCATTGCCGTCCCCCGGGGTGAACTACCCGAACGTGCAGAAGTGCATCGAGCAGGTCAGTGGCGGTGACGCAGCGCAGGTCTACTCGCTGATCAACCTGTTCTCCGGCGGTGCGCTACTGCATCTATCGGTGCTGGCGGTCGGCGTGATGCCATACATCACCGCGAGCATCATCGTGCAGCTGCTGGTCGTGGTCATCCCACGCTTCGAACAGCTCCAGAAGGAAGGTCAGTCCGGTCAGGCCAAGATGACGCAGTACACGCGTTATCTCGCGATCGCGCTGGCCGTTCTGCAGGGCACTTCGATCGTCGCGATGGCCGCCAGCGGCAACCTGCTACAGGGCTGCACGCTGAACATCATCCAGGACCAGAGCATCTTCACCCTCGTGGTGATCGTGCTGGTCATGACCGCGGGCGCCGCCCTGGTCATGTGGATGGGCGAGCTGGTCACCGAGCGTGGCATCGGCAACGGCATGTCGCTGATGATCTTCGCCGGTATCGCGGCCCGTATCCCGTCCGAAGGCCAGTCCATCCTGGAGAGCCGCGGCGGCGTGGTCTTCGCGTCGGTCCTGGCCGCAACGCTGATCATCATCGTCGGTGTGGTCTTCGTCGAGCAGGGCCAGCGCCGTATCCCGGTGCAGTACGCCAAGCGCATGGTGGGACGTCGCATGTACGGCGGCACTTCTACTTACCTGCCGCTGAAGGTCAACCAGGCCGGCGTCATCCCCGTCATCTTCGCCTCGTCGCTGATCTACATCCCGCACCTGATCACCCAGCTGGTCACCGCGGGCGATCCGAACGCGTCCAACGGCTGGTGGTCCAAGGCGATCGCCAAGTACCTGACCAACCCGGCCGACCCGGTCTACATCGCGATCTACTTCGGCCTGATCATCTTCTTCACGTACTTCTACGTGTCCATCACGTTCAACCCCGATGAGCGGGCGGACGAGATGAAGAAGTTCGGTGGCTTCATCCCGGGCATCCGGCCGGGCAAGCCGACGGCGGACTACCTGCGGTACGTCCTGAGCCGGATCACGCTGCCGGGCTCGATCTACCTCGGTTTGATCGCTGTGTTGCCTAATCTGTTCCTGCAGGGCGGCGGAGGCAGCGCTCAGAACTTGCCGTTCGGCGGTACGGCCGTGCTGATCATGATTGGCGTGGGTCTGGACACGGTCAAGCAGATCGAGAGCCAGCTCATGCAGCGCAACTACGAAGGGTTCCTCAAATGAGAATGGTTCTGCTGGGACCGCCGGGAGCAGGCAAGGGCACTCAGGCCGAGAAGCTGGCCGAGAAGTTCGGCATCCCGCAGATCTCCACGGGTGATCTGTTCCGTAGCAACATCAGCAAGGGCACCCCGCTCGGTGTCGAGGCCAAGAAGTACCTCGACGCCGGTGACCTGGTCCCGGCAGAGCTGACCAACGCGCTGGTCGACGACCGTCTCGACGCCGACGACACCGCCGCCGGGTTCATCCTCGACGGGTTCCCCCGCTCGGTCGAGCAGGCCGTCGCGCTGCGCGAGATGCTGGCCAAGCGCAGCCTGAAGCTGGACGCGGTGCTGGAGTTCCGTGTGTCGGAGTCCGAGCTGCTGACCCGGCTGAAGAGCCGCGGCCGCGCCGACGACACCGAAGAGGTCATCCTCAACCGCATGAAGGTGTACCGGGACGAGACCGCCCCGCTGCTCGACTACTACCAGGACGAGCTCGTGTCGGTCGACGCCGTGGGCAGCCTGGACGAGGTTTTCGCCCGCGCCCTGCAGGCGCTCGGCGGCTAAGCCGCCGATCCGGCTGAAGTAGTTATCGATGATTGGTCTACCTCGACGCGGCCGCAAGGTCGTCCCGCAGCGCACTCCCGGCGAACTGGACGCCATGGCGGCTGCCGGCTCCCTGGTGGCGGCCGCGCTGAAAGCAGTTCGTGAGGCCGCCGCGCCCGGGGTGTCCACCCTCGACCTGGACCAGATCGCCGAGTCCGTCATCCGCGATGGCGGCGGCATCCCGTCCTTCCTGGGCTATCACGGTTTCCCGGCGACCATCTGCGCGTCGGTCAACGACCGCGTGGTGCACGGGATTCCGACCGCCGACGAGGTGCTCGCCAGCGGTGATCTGGTGTCCATCGACTGCGGCGCCATCTTGAACGACTGGCACGGCGACTCGGCGGTGACGTTCGGCGTCGGCCCGCTGATCGACGCCGACCAGAAGCTGTCCGACGCCACCCGCGAGTCCATGGAGGCGGGTATCGCCGCCATGGTGCCCGGCAACCGGCTGACCGACGTCTCGCACGCCATCGAGGTGGCCACCCGCGCCGCATCCGCCCGCTATGACCGCAAGTTCGGCATCGTCGCAGGCTACGGCGGCCACGGCATCGGCCAAGAGATGCACATGGACCCGTTCCTGCCGAACGAGGGATCGCCCGGTCGGGGCCCGTTCCTGGAACCCGGCTCGGTGCTGGCGATCGAACCGATGCTCACCTTGGGCAGCTCCAAGACGGTCATCCTCGAAGACGAGTGGACAGTGGTCACCAAGGACGGCTCTCGTGCCGCACACTGGGAACACACCGTTGCGGTCACCGAGGACGGACCCAGAATTCTGACCCTCCTGCGCGACTGATTCGGTGAACCGGATCGCCCCTGATCTCGTGTCAATGACGGAGGTTGGTGCATGAGCGATCCGGAGGCCGCCATGATGCGGGTGCTTTATGACGAGCACGCTGGCGCCCTTTGGCGTTATGCCCTGAGACTGACGCAGGACTCGGCGCGTGCCGAGGACGTCGTGCAGGAGACACTGCTGCGGGCGTGGCGGCATCCCGACGTCGTGTCCGACACCGACCAGTCCCCGCGGGCCTGGCTCTACACCGTCGCCCGCAACCTGATCATCGATGAGCAGCGCAGCGCCCGGCGCCGGCACGAAACCACCTCGTCAGAGGTGGTGGAGGCCGAGGACCGGACGGACCCGAAGGCTACCGATGAAGTGGATATCACCTTGGATCGGATGTTGCTCGGGGGCGCCCTGAGTCAGCTCTCCGTCGACCATCGCGCCGTGATCGAGCGCGCGTACTACCGGCAGTTGAGCGTCGCGCAGATTGCGGCGGAGCTTCAGATCGCCGAGGGCACAGTGAAGTCGAGGCTGCATTACGCGGTCCGGGCGCTGCGCCTGAATCTGCAGGAAATGGGGGTGACTCGGTGAGCGCACACCTGATCGAGTCCATCGGACCCTTTGACGGCGACCGGTACGAAACCTGGGACGCCGCCTACGTGCTGGGCTCGCTGTCCAGCGCGGAACGCCGCGAGTACGAGGCGCACCTGCATAACTGCGCGCGATGCCGCGATGCGGTCTCTGAGATCAGTGGCATGCCGGCCCTGCTGGGGCTACTGCAGTTGGCTGATGTGCAGGAGATCAGTGCCGAGCAACCGGAACCGCCGTTGCGCCCCGAGGTGCTCGATTCGGTGTTGGCCAAGGTGCGGTGGCGCCGGCGCCGGACCCGCTGGGTGACGACGGCAGTGGCCGGCCTGGCCGCAGCGGTACTGGCAGTCGGTGCGGTGGCCGTGGTACAGCCGGAGTTCTTCGGCGGCGGCCAGGCTCAGGAGCAGGCGCAGCAGCTGCCCATGCAGCACGTGGCACCCACTCCGTTCAACGCCACCATCGCGCTGAGCAGTTTCGGTTGGGGCACCCGGATCGACATGGCGTGCAGCTATGGCGACTGGTCCAGCGGACCGGCAGCCCCGCCGACCAACCTGGGTATGGTCGTGGTGGGCCGCGACGGCAGCCGTGCGCAGATCGCCACGTGGTTCGGTATGTCTGGAGCCACCGCGTTGCCGAGCGGTAACACGCCGATGCAGGTTTCGGAAATTGCTGCGGTACAACTGGTTTCCGCTGACAGCGGCAAGGTGCTGCTCGAGCGCAATTTGTAGATTTTCCCGGCGGCGTTGAACCATCCGGCGCTCCGCTTCGTGTCTTGGTTAGACGAGCGGAAGCAGGTGGCAGATGGTCGGCAGGCATCGGGTGGTGGATCACATCATCACGCAACTTGCGGCGTCGGGCATCGAATATTTCTTCGGTGTCGACGGGGCAAACATCGAGGACCTGTTCGACGCGGCGTTCTTGAGCGACGACATCACCGCGATCCTGGCGAAACACGAGTTCTCCGCGGCCACCATGGCCGACGGCTACAGCCGTGCGGTGTCCCGGGTCGGGGTGGTGGCCGCGACATCGGGTGGCGGATCGCTGAATCTGGTTGCGGGACTGGGTGAATCACTGGCGAGTCGAGTGCCGGTGCTGGCGTTGGTGGGGCAGGCGCCGACCGGTTTGGACGGCCGTGGCAGCTTTCAGGACACCAGTGGGCGCTCCGGGTCACTCGATGCGGTGGCGCTGTTCTCCGCGGTGTCGGTGTACTGCCGTCGCGTGACGGCACCCGAGGACATCGTGCCGGCGCTGGCGGAGGCGCTGGCCGCGGCCGACAGTGGCGGCCCGGCAGTGCTGCTACTGCCGAAGGACGTCCAGCAGGCGATGATCGACATGGTCAATCCCGTTGCTGCGGTTCAGGATTCGCTGTTGGCCGATCCCGGGCCGATCGCCGAGGTGCTGCGCCGGGCCCTGGGGCCGGTCACCATCATCGCCGGCGAGCAGGTGGCCCGCGACGACGCCCGCCGTGAACTCGAGGAGCTGCGGTCGGTGCTGCGGGCCTGGGTCGCCACGGTTCCCGATGCCAAGGATGTCAGCGGCTCTCCAGGCTTGGGCCAGTCGTCGTGGCTGGGAGTCACCGGTGTGATGGGTCATCCGCGGGTGGTCGACGCGATCTCCCGTAGCGCGGTGTGCCTGGTCGTCGGAACACGCCTGTCGGTGACGGCACGCGCTGGTCTCGACAGCGCCCTGGCCGGAGTACAGGCCGTCTCGCTCGGTGCGCAGCGGCCGTACGTCCCGACAACACACGTGAATTCGACCAACCTGCGGGCGTCACTCACGGCGCTCACGCGGTCGTTGACGGGAGCCGGCCGGCCCCACGGGATTCGGGTCCTGGATCCGTTGCCGCACACTGAACTTCAGCCACCAGTGCACGAGGGCCCCGGCATCCGGTACCGCGATACCGTCACGCTGCTCGACGAGCTGGTGCCTGATGGCGCCGACATCGTCGTCGACGCCGGCAACACCGGTGCCTCGACGGTGCACGGGCTACCGGTGCGCCGTGCCGGGCGCTTCGTGGTGGCGCTCGGGATGGGCGGCATGGGGTACAGTTTCGGCGCCGCCATCGGCATGTGCTTTGCCCGGGCGAAAACCGCTGGGCCGCAATACCGGACCGTGGTGGTGGCCGGCGACGGCTCGTTCTTCATGCACGGCATGGAATTGCACACCGCGGTGCAGTACCGGCTCCCGATCACCTTCGTGCTGTTCAACAACAACGCCCACGCCATGTGCGTCACCCGTGAGCAGTTGTTCTACGGCGACCGTTACAGCTACAACCGCTTCACACCGGCCCGGCTCGGCGCCGGTCTGGCAGCGATGTTCCCCGGCCTGCACGCAACCGACGTCACCGAGCTGCCGCAGCTGGCCGGCGCGCTGAGCGAAGCGCTCAGCCGGCATGGACCATCGGTGGTCAGCGTCGAATGTTCCGCTGACGAAATCCCCACATTCGCACCATTTCTCGATTCAGTCACCCAACAGACGCAGAAAGAGAGCTCTCAGCATGTCGCTGCCCGCGCTTGAAGACATCGCCCTACCGATCGACGGGATCACCCGCATCGAGAACGCGCCCCGGGAGAAGGCCACCCCGGTCATCATGGAGATGATGCGGTCGGTGTACCCGCACGACGTGGTCTTCGGTGAGTACTGCACCGTCAACGATTACATCGACTGCCCGCCGGAGGAATTGTTCGAGTACCTGTCGGACACCCGCAGCCTGGAGGAGTGGACCTACAGCCTGCGCGGGTTCACCGAGACCACCGAGCCCGGCCTCTGGTTGGCCTACGACCGGCTGGGCTCGGAGACCGAAATCTACACGCGCACAGTGTCGAACCGTGACGCGATGACCGTCGACTACCACTGCGCGTGGGACCAGGGCCAGCACCTCTGGATGATCTACCTGATGCGCGTCGTCGACGCGCAGACCGTGCTGAACAAGCCCGGCTCGGTGGTGCTGTGGACCAACTGCCACCACCCGTTCTACGACAAGAACCCGTACCCCGAGGCGGCGCCTGCGCAGCGGCCCGTGTGGGTCGGGGATTTCTGGGACATGTTCGGGGCGGGCCACCGCCTGGAACTGGACAACCTCAAGGCAATCGCCGAATACCGGCACCGCAACGGTCTGCCGATCACGCCGGCCTGGATGAAATGAGCGAAGAGATGCAGCAGCCTGCCGTCAGCCTTCTGGATGTCTCGACCTATCTCCCGGGCGAGCCGATCGGTGCCGACTACTACGCGCAATTCGCCGGTTCCGACGACCTGCGGGACAACCTGATGTTCCGGGCGCCGAAGTTCCGGCACCACGTGGCGCCCGACGAGACCGCCATCGACATGGTCGAGCGCGCCGCCGCGGGCATCGTGGACCGGCACGGGTCTGATGTCCTGGCCAATGTCGACGTGCTGATCACCCACACCCAGCTGCCCGACATGCCGTTCTACGGCGGTGGTGGCGGTATGGCGAATCGTCTTGGTATGAAACCGAACTGGGTGATCGACCTGCACAACGGTGGGTGTGCGGCCTTCATCCTGGGCCTGAAGCTGGCCCGGCAGTTGCTCGCGTCCGGCGAGGGACGCACGGCGCTGGTGGCGGTGGCGCAGAACGCGGCGGGTCAGGTCTTCGACCAGGCCACCATCCGGCCCAAGGCGCAGGCGTCCGTGCCCGGTGACGGTGCTGCAGTGGGACTGGTTGCGCTGTCGGATGTTTCGCCGATCCTCGACGTCGAATGCCGCACCTACGGCGAGTACGCCGGTGACATGACCATGGCCGTCGATCCGCCGCGCAAATGGTGGCAGGCGGGGCCGGGGGAGGGCTGCATCGGCTTCACCGAAAGCAAGATCACCAAGGTGCTGGCCCGCGGAAACCGTCAGGTTCCTGAGGTCGCATATGCGGTGTGCGACCGGATCGGGCTGGCGCCCAAGGACATCGGCCTATTGGTCACCAACCAGCCGAACCGGGTGTTCCTGCGGAACTGGCGTGAGGCGCTGGAGCTGCCCGCCGAGCGGCACCGGGACACGTTTGAAGAGTGCGGCAACCTGTTCGCCGCGGGCGTGCCGATCAACCTGGACCGGGCGATCGATGACGGACAGGTCAAGAAGGGCGACATCGTGATGATGGCGGCCTTCGCACACGCTGGTGACTTCGCCGGCGCGGCCGCGGTGCGGTGGGGCGGACAGCGATGACGCCCACCTGCGCGTTGACCGACGCGGTCGATTCGCTGCCCGCCGCAGTCGACCCGTTGGCATTGTCGCTCAACGAGAATCCGTTCCCGCCGCTGCCTGGGGTGCGCGCCGCGCTGACCGCGTCGATCGAGGTGGTGAACCGGTACCCGGAATTCCTGCCACAGCGGTTGCGATCGCTGATCGCCGGGCGCGTCGGCGTCGCCGACGAACAGGTGGTGGTCGGCGCCGGTGCCACGGGCGTGATCATGCAGGTGCTGCAGGCCGTCACCAAACCCGGTGACGTGATGGTGACGGCAACGCCGACGTTCGACGGCTACCCGATCTTCGCGCAGATGGCGCGATTGCGGTCGGTGACGGTGCCGCTGGACCGGCATGGGCACCACGATCTCGATGCCATGGCAGACGCTGCGGCACGGGCGCGGGTCGTGGTGGTGTGCCGGCCACACAACCCGACCGGGACCGTCGAGTCGCCCGCTGACCTGTACCGGTTCCTGGATCGAGTGCCGTCCGGCACGGTGGTTCTGCTGGACGAGGCGTATGTGGAGTTCCTGGCGCCTGACTTGTGCCTGAACATCCCCTCGCTAGTGGAGCGTTACCCCAATTTGGTTGTGGTACGCACCTTTTCGAAGGCCTACGGGCTGGCCGGGCTGCGCATCGGCTACGGCGTGTGTGCCCCGCCGCTGGCCCGTCAGCTGTGGGGCATGCAGCTGCCGTTCGGCATCGGCATCACCGGGTTGGTGGCGGTCGCCGCGTCCTACGACGCGGAAGATCAACTGCAGCAACGTATCCAGATGATCTCCGCCGAAGGGGCATTTCTGCGGGCGCGGTTGCGGTCGATGGGGGTGTACTGCACGGACAGCCACGCCAACTTCGTCTACCTGCCGAGTGGGGCGCGGGCCTGGACCTTCGGCGATGACGGCCCGCGCGTGCGCAGCTACGCCGATGGCGGCGTGCGGATCACTGTCGGGGACCGCAGGTCGTCGCGCGCGGTGCTCGCGGCCATCCGTAAAGCAGTGGACGGGACGAGCGTCGGGGGCTGACCGCGTCGGATCCGTGGCCAACTGGGCGAGCGCAGCGCCGGCGAGTATGCGGTGCGGTAAGAATGAGGCGTGAGCAGTGACCCCATCGCCCGGGCCCGGGCCAACTGGGAGCGGGCCGGCTGGGGCGACGTCGCCGACGGCATGGTCGCCGTGACGTCCGTGATGCGCGCCCACCAGATCCTGCTGGCCCGGGTCGAGACCGCGCTGCGGCCGTATGACCTGAGCTTTTCCCGCTATGAACTGCTGCGGCTGCTGGCGTTCAGCGGCAGCGGCGCACTGCCGATCACCAAGGCGTCGGACCGGCTGCAGGTGCACGTCACCAGCGTCACCCACGCGATCCGGCGGCTGGAAGCCGACGGCCTCGTCGAGCGGGTGCCGCACCCGACGGACGGCCGGACCACGCTGGTGCAACTGACCGAGGTGGGCCGCTCGACGGTCGAGGACGCCACGGTCACGCTGAACAAGGAAGTCTTCGCCGACGTCGGAATGTCCGACAGTCAGTCGGAGGCGCTGGTGACAGCCATCGAGACGCTGCGCCGCAACGCCGGAGACTTCTGATCGCGAGCAGACACAAAACTGTCGCTTTTGCCACTGAAATCGACAGTTTTATGTCTGCTCGCGCACCGTGGTGAGCGGGATGGTCGCGGTGACGATGGTCCCCGAGCCGGGCCGCGACCGGATGTTCAGCCGGCCGCCGACGATCTCGGCGCGTTCTGCCATCGACAACAACCCGTAGCCGCCCGTCTCGTCGGCGCCCAGCGGGCGCTCGAAGGTGTCGAAACCGATGCCGTTGTCGATGATCTCGAGCCGCGCATGTTCGGCGTCGGCCGCGAACTTCAGCAGCGCGTTGCTGGCGTGGGCGTGCTTCACGACGTTCTGCAGGCACTCCTGGGCGATCCGGTACAACGCCAGCTCGATGTGGTCGGGCAGCCGGACGTCGGCCAGTTCCACGTCGACGTCGAGTTGGCCGATGGACCGTGCCAGGCTCGCCAGCCCGCCGGCCAGCCCCAGGTCGTCGAGGACCGGTGGGCGCAGGTTCCCGATGGCGGCCCGGGCCTCGCCGAGGGTCAGATCCACGAGTTCGCGGGCCAACGTCAGCTGCTCGGCCGCGACGGCGGTGTCCGAGCCGACCGCCCGGCTGGCTGCATCGAGCCGGTAGGACAGGGTCACCAGCCGCTGCGAAATGCCGTCGTGGATATCACCGGCCAGGCGGCGGCGCTCGATCTCCTGGGCTTCGATGACCTGCTCGACGAAATTCTCGTGGGCGCGCTCGCGGGCCACCAGCTGGCGGTGCAGCCGGGCCTGATGCATGGCCCCGGCGATCAGCCGGCCGATGACCAGCAGCAGCTCCACGTCGCGGGCGCTGAACTCCCGGCGTTCGACGGTGTGCACGTTGAGCACGCCGACCAGCCCACCCGGGTCGGTCTCCATCGGCACCGACACCATGGACGCGAAGTCACTGCCGCGCAGCGATTCGAACGGCCGGTAGCGCGGGTCGGATTCCTTGTCGTGGCTGATCACCACGGGTTCGCGATTGCTGGCCACCCACCCCGAGACGCCTTCGCCCAGCGGTAGCCGGATCTTGCCGACCTCCTGGTCGAACGGCGGCGTGGCGCCCGTCAGGGTCAGCGACCGTTCGGTGTCGTCGAGCACGTGAACGAAGCAGACGTCGGTGCCGGTGGCCGCGGTGATCATCCGGGCGGCCGCCGCGGCCAGCGGCTCGACGCCGGGACCGCTCGAGGCGGCCTGGATCAGTTCGCGCAACAGGGCCAGTTCGCGGTCGGCGGTCAAAACCTCATTGCGCGGCGTCATCGGTAGATGCCCTCCCGCAGCGCGGTGGCCACCGCGCCCGCCCGGTCGCTGACGTCGAGCTTGCGATAGATCGCGCGCAGGTGACTCTTGACGGTCTCCTCGCCGATCACCAGCCGCGTCGCGATGCCGCGGTTGGACAGGCCGTCGACGACGAACGACAGGATCTCGCTTTCGCGCTGGGTGAGGCCCTGCCGGGCACCGGGCCAGAACTCGTCACGCTGCATGCGGGCGGCGGTGTCGGCAGCGCGCGCGGCCATGCTCGGGTCGATGGCGGTCGCGCCGCCGTGCACCAGCTCGAGCTGACGGACCAGGTCGTCACTGCTGATGCTCTTGAGCAGATACCCCGACGCGCCGACCCGAAGTGCCTGGTACAGGTACTGCTCGTCGTCGTACACCGACAGCATGACCACCTTGCGTTCCGGATCGCGTTCCCGCAGCTCACGGCACAGGTCCAGGCCGCTGGCGCCCTGCATCCGGACGTCGCACAGCACGATGTCGGGCTGCAGTTCGTCGACCACGGCGGCGGCGCGTTCGGCCCCGACGGCCTGGCCGACCACCCGTACCCGGTCGCTGAAAGCGGCCAGCATGGCCTTGAGTCCCTCGATGACCATTTCGTGGTCGTCGACCAGGATCAGCCGAACCGGCGCAGTGTCGGCTTCGGGTTCAGCCGTCATGCGCGATCCGCCTGCGGCTTCTCGCTGGTGCTCATGGCATCACCTTAGAGCGGCGATTCGGCGCTGGTCGGCAGGACCGGCTGTGGACTGCCGGAGAAAGTCCGTCGGCAATCTCGCCCGCCCAATCCCCCATTGGGGGGAGGCCCGGGGTGTGTGACGTAGGACACGCTGGTAGCCATGTCGGTGAGTTGTGTGGAGCGCACGTTCTGGTGGGATGTGGCGCGCCCGGCCCATGCCGTGATCGATCCGCTGCGTGCGGTGATCTTCGACCTGGACGGTGCGCTGGCCGATGTCGAGCGCGATGCACACCGGGTGGCGTTCAACGCCGCATTCGCCGCGCACGGGCTGGACATCTCCTGGTCGGTCGCCGAATACGGCCGGCTGGTCCGCATCGCCGACGAACAGCGTCGCGTCGCCTCGGCACTGCGCCGGCGCGGCTACGGGCGGGTCAGCACCGAGATCGCGGCCCATGTGTACCGCACCAAGACCGACCTGTTCGAGGCGTCGGTGCTCGATGGCGACGTGAGCCCGCGCAACGGCCTCGCGGATCTGGCGGCCGGGCTGTTCGGCGCCGGGATCTCGGTCGCAGTGGTGAGCACCGGTGCGCGCTCGTGGGTGGAGCCGCTGGTCCGGCAGCTGCTGGGCGACGGCATCGCCGAAACCATCGTGACGCCCGAAGATCTGCCGCATCCGACCCGTGACCCCGATCTGCACGGCCACGCGTTGTGGGAGCTGGGTCTGGGGCCGGAGAGCGCGCTGGCGGTGGCGGGCGGCGTCCGCGGTTTCCGCGCGGCACGGGCCGCCAAGCTGGCCACGCTGGTGATCACGACCGGCTATTCGGCCGGCCACGAATTCCCCGGGGCGGCCCAGGTGCGCGCAGAGTACGACGGTCTGATGGCCGCCGGATGCGAGCGCCTACACAAAAACTGGTGGTCAGCCCAGGGCTGACCACCAGTTCGTCACAACTTTTCAATTGTCGAGGCGGGGCTTCAGGCCCCGCCTCTTTCAACGGCTCAGAACCACGGCAGGCTGATCTTCGGCAGGCCGATCTTCGGGAAGATCCGCGGGTGCGGCGGGAAGCCGATCTGCGGGTGCGGGATGTCCGGCATGCCGATCTTCGGCGCCTTCGGCAAGCCGATCTCCGGGTGGGGCAGGTCTTCCGGCTTGGGGAGCTTGGGGGCACCCAGCTTGGTGAAGTCCGGCATTTCCGGCAGGCCGGCGTTCGGCAGCTTCGGCAGGCCGATACCGGGCAGCTTCGGCGCGGCCAGCGCACCGAGCGAACCGATGGCCGGTGCGCCGATGGCCGGCAGGCCGCCGAGGCTGGGGGCAGCCACTGCCGGAGCGGCCATGGCGGGAACCGAGAGTGCCGGCGCGGCGGCGGCGGAGGAGACCTTCGCGATGTCGCCGACGGCGGACAGCGTGCCGAAGGTGGCGGCGGTCGCGGCCGGAGCCACGGCGGACGCGGCGGTGGGCACCGCCGCAGCGGGCACCCCGGCAGCAGCGGCGTTCAGCAGCAGGCCACCGAGGCCGGTGACCAGGCCACCCAGGCCGGCGTCGATCACGAGGCTGGGCAGGCTCAGGCCGGGCAGGCCGAGCGACAGCGGAATCGCGACGGTGGCCTCCGGCGGCTGCATGCTCGACAGGTTGATGGGCGGGAAGCCGCCCAGGCTCCAGTCGTCGCCCCAGTCCAGGCCGTTGTCGTTGTTGCGCGCCGTCTTGCCGGTCAGACCGCCGCCCGAGCTCGAGGTCGAGCTGGAGACGGTCTTGCTGCTGGCCGTGCCGAGGTCACCCGAAGGGGTGGTGGCCGACTCGTTGTTCTTGCTGGCCTGCTGGGTCTGCGTCGGCTGCGACGGATCGGTACCCGGGTTGTTCGGGGTCACCGGACCTGGCGATGCGATGGCGATGCCGGCTCCGAAAAACGCCACAGCAATCGCCGTAGCCGAGGCCGTTGCCCCCTTGGCGGAAAATTTGAAAGTCATGCGGCGCGAATCCTCCCTGTGCGACCCACGCATCCTATGCCCTAATGCGCGCGGTGTCACAGTTAACTAACGAACACCACTGTGACGTGCGGTGATGGTGGGGCGGCGTCATTGACGGAGCAGATTGATTACCGCACTGAAGTCAAGATCGGCATGCTCGGCGGCAAACTTTGCGTAGATGTCCGCGGCATGGCTGCCGAGGGGTGCCGACGACCCCGTCGAGCGCACCGCAGCCATCGCCAGACCCAGGTCCTTGTTCATCAGCGCGGTGGCGAAGCCGGGCTGGAAATCGTTGTTCGCGGGGGAAGTGGGCACCGGCCCGGGCACCGGACAGTTCACCTGTACGGCCCAGCAGTTGCCGGTCGCCCCGGTGATCACGTCGAACAGCGACTGCTTGTCCAGGCCGAGGTGCTCGGCGAGCACGAAGGCCTCACCGATGGCGATCTGCTGGACGGCGAGCACCATGTTGTTGCACACCTTGGCGGCCTGGCCCGCGCCGGACGCGCCACAGTGGATGATCTTGCCGGCCATGGGCTCGAGGACCGTGCGTCCGCGCTCGACGGCCTCGGGCTCGCCGCCGACCATGAACGCCAGCGTGCCGGCCGTCGCGCCCTTCACGCCGCCGGACACCGGGGCGTCCAGTTGGGCGAAGCCGTGCTCGAGGGCCAGCCGGTGCACCTCGCGGGCATCGTCGACCGAGATGGTGGAGGAGTCGATGAACAGCGTGCCGGGGGCGGCCGCCGGCATGACGTCGGCGTAGCAGCTCTTCACCAGGTCGCCGTTGGGCAGCATGGTGATGACGACGTCGGCGCCGGCCACCGCCTCCCGGCCGCTGGCGAAGGTGGTCGCGCCGTGGTCCCGCGCCGCCTGTGCCGCGGCCGGGACCGGGTCGAAGCCGTGCACGGTGTGCCCGGCCGCGATCAGGTTCGCCGCCATCGGGCCGCCCATGTGGCCCAGGCCCAGGAATGCAATCGTCGCCATCAGTTCGTCCTCCCTAGTTCTCCGCGATTTATGCACGATTTCCCGCGCTCATCGCGGATTTTCGTGCACAAATCGCTCAATTGCGTGCGGCGGTCGAGGCAGCCCGCCCGATGACCACGCGCATGATCTCGTTCGTCCCCTCCAGGATGCGGTGCACCCGGAGATCGCGGACGATCTTCTCCAACCCGTACTCGCGCAGGTAGCCGTAGCCGCCGTGTAACTGCAACGCCTGGTCGGCCACCGTGTAGCAGGCCTCGGTGACGTGCAGTTTGGCCATGGCGCACAGTTCGACCTTGCGCGGATTGTTGGTGTCGAGCGCAGTTGCCGCCCGCCACAACATGTTTCGCGAGGTTTCCAAGGTCGTCGCCATATCGGCGAGGGTGAACCGGATGGTGGGCTCGTCGATCAGCGCCGCACCGAACGCCTCGCGCGAGGCCAGGTAGCCCAGGGCCTTGTCGTAGGCCGCCTGCGCGCCGCCCAGCGAGCAGGCGGCGATGTTGATGCGACCGCCGTTGAGGCCGTTCATCGCGATGGAGAAGCCGGTGCCCTCGCCGTCCGAACCGCCGAGCATGGCTTCGGCGGGCACCCGCACACCTTCCAGGATCACCTGGGCGGTGGGCTGGGCATGCCAGCCCATCTTCTCCTCGTTGGCGCCGAAACTCAGTCCGGGCGTGTCTTTTTCGACGATGAACGCGGAGATCCCGCGCGGTCCGTCTGCACCCGTCCGGGCCATCACCACGTAGACGTCGGAGACGCCCGCGCCGGAGATGAACTGCTTGACCCCGTCCAGCACGTAGTAGTCGCCGTCGCGAACGGCCTTGGTGCGCAAGGCCGCCGCGTCGCTGCCGGCGCCCGGCTCGGTCAGGCAGTAGCTGGCGATGGCCTCCATCGAGGCCAGCTTCGGCAGCCAGGTCTTGCGCTGTTCCGGCGTGCCGTAGCTGTCCACCATCCAGGCGCACATGTTGTGGATCGACAGGAACGCCGCGATGGTCGGGTCCGCGGTGGCGAGCTGCTCGAAGATCCGCACCCCGTCCAACCGTCGCAGCCCGCTGCCGCCCACGTCGTCACTGCAGTAGATGGCCGCCATGCCGAGCTCGGCCGCTTCCCGCAGCACATCGGTGGGGAAGTGATCGTCGGCATCCCACGCCAAAGCGTTTGGTGCCAGCCGCTTTTCGGCGAACGCGGCCGCCGTCTCGGCGATCACGCGTTCGTCGTCGTCCAGTCCGAAAAGATCGATGCTCAACGCCGGGCCTTACTTGAAGGTCGGGATCGAGAACTCGGCCCCGTCCTTGATGCCCGACGGCCAGCGCTCGGTGACGGTCTTGACCTTGGTGTAGAACTGGATCGACGCCGTCCCGTACTGGTTGAGGTCACCGAAGCCGGAGCGCTTCCAGCCGCCAAAGCTGTGGTAGGACACCGGAACCGGGATCGGCACGTTGACGCCGACCATGCCGACCTGCACGCGCGAGACGAAGTCGCGGGCGGTGTCGCCGTCGCGGGTGAACACCGCGACGCCGTTGCCGTACTCGTGCTCCGACGGCAGGCGCAGCGCCTCCTCGTAGTCGTGGGCGCGCACGATGACCAGGACCGGGCCGAAGATTTCGTCGGTGTAGATCGACATGTCGGGGGTGACGTGGTCGAACAGGGTGGGGCCCATGAAGAAGCCGCCGGACAGGTCGGCATCGTCGAACGTCAGGTCGTCGCTGGCGCGTTCGCGGCCGTCGACCACCAACTCCGCGCCGGCGTCCACGCCCTGGCCGATGTAGTTGCGCACCCGCTCCAGCGCCGCGCCGGTGACCAGTGGGCCGTAGTCGGCCTTCGGGTCCAGGCTGTGGCCGACGCGCAGCTGGTTGACACGCTCAACGAGCTTGTTGCGCAACCGGTTTGCGGTCTCCTCGCCAACGGGCACCGCGACGCTGATGGCCATGCACCGCTCGCCGGCGCTGCCGTAACCCGCGCCGATCAACGCGTCGACGGCCTGGTCCAGGTCGGCGTCGGGCATCACGATCATGTGGTTCTTGGCGCCACCGAAGCACTGTGCGCGCTTACCGTTGGCGGCGGCAGTCGAGTAGATGTACTGCGCGATGTCGGTGCTGCCGACGAAGCCGACGGCCTTGACGTCCGGGTGCTGCAGGATGGCGTCGACGGCCTCCTTGTCGCCGTTGACGACCTGCAGGACGCCGGCGGGCAGGCCCGCCTCGATGAACAGCTCGGCCAGGCGCAGCGGCACCGAGGGGTCGCGCTCGGACGGCTTGATGATGATGGCGTTGCCGCAGGCCAGAGCCGGGCCGGCCTTCCAGAGCGGGATCATGGCCGGGAAGTTGAACGGGGTGATGCCGGCGACGACGCCGAGGGGCTGGCGCATCGAGTACACGTCGATGCCGGAACCGGCGCCCTCGGTGAACTCGCCCTTCATCAGGTGCGGGATGCCGACGGCGAACTCGATCACCTCGACGCCGCGCTGGATGTCGCCGAGCGAGTCCTCGAAGGTCTTGCCGTGTTCCAGGGACAGCAGGCGGGCCAGCTCTTCCCTGTTCTGGTTGACCAGGTCGATGAACTTCATCAGCACCCGCGAGCGGCGCTGCGGGTTCCAGGAAGCCCATTCCCGTTGCGCGACAACGGCACCCGCCACTGCGGTGTCGACGTCGGCTACCGATGCCAGCAGCACCTGGGCCTGGGTCTGGCCGGTGCTGGGGTTGAGCACGTCGGCGGTGCGGGTGGATTCGCCGGTGGTGCGCTGGCCGTTGATGAAGTGCGGAATCTGGGTGGTCATGACATCCGTCCAAAGAGAGTTCGGGTTCCTCGACTCGCGCGCCGAGATACTTGCATATCCTAGTAATTTGGGGTGGGTGTTGGCAAGGGGGTAGCGACATGGCCTCGATCGCGGTAGCCCGCTGTGGTTGCTCAGGGGGAGATTCGAAATACCCGACTTCTTTGCGGTTGCCTGACCAATTGCCGAAAAACTTGTCAGGATTGATGCGGCGAGATGCTCCTACATGCAGGCGAGGCCAACCGGGCCGAGCGTAGGAAAGGCGGACCACAATGGCTGCGAAGTTGAATCGATTGGTTGCTGGAATTGCCGCGGCAGTAGCAATTCCGGCAGCTCTGGCGGGTGCCGGTACCGCGCACGCGAACCCGTTGGGCGTGAATCCGGTGCCGCACTACGGCGGCATCTGGATCGGTTGGAGCGGCGGCAGCGGGGGTACCTGGTGCACCTACACCTCGGACTGGTTCACCACCAGGGCCTACCAGAATTCAGCCGGCGAGGCAGGCTTCTTCGTTCCGGGCGTTCCGCTCAACAGGTTCTGGGACATCAACGTCAACTGCGACAACGGTGACACCGGTATTTACCCGGGCTACTACTACTGAGCATGGGAGAACCGCGCCAATGAGCGCGCTTGTCGACTGGGACGAAGCGCCCGACGAGGACCTTGCCCGCGCGGCCGCCTCGGGCGACCGCGCGGCGTTCGCCGCGATCTACGACCGCTACGCGGACCGGCTCAACGACTTCGTCGTGCGCATGGTGCGCGACAGTGACGCCGCCGCCGACTGTGTGCACGAGGCGTTCTGTACTGCAGCGACCGGGCTGTCGAAGCTCCGTCAGCCCGAGAAGCTGCGGCCGTGGTTGTATGCGGTGTCGCGGTCGCAGGCATTGCGGCACATTCAGCGCCGCAAGTTCGAGCAACCGGCCGACGACGAGTACCTGGATGGTGCCTCGGGCGAGGCCGGTCCAGATGCTCTCGCTGAGCAGGACGACCTGGCCCAATTGATCCGGGAGGCCTGTGGCGGCCTGTCGGAGCGGGACCGTGAGGTCATCGAATTGAGTTATCGGCACGGCCTCGACGGACCGGAACTCGGCAAGGCGCTCGGCGTCAGTCCGGCGACCGCCAACACCCTGACGCATCGGGCACGGGAAATGGTCGGCCGCTCGCTCGGTGCGCTGCTGGTGGCGCGGCAGACGCGGCAGGATCCGGGGCGATGCCCGGATCTTGCTGCAGTGCTTGATGGTTGGGACGGAACGATGACGGTCTTGATGCGCAAGCGCATCGCCCGGCACATCGAATCGTGTCCCGAGTGTGAATCCGAACGGTGCCGCCGGGTGAGCCCAGCGGCGCTACTTGGTGCGGCGCCCTTCATTCCGGCCCCGAAGGAACTTCGGGATGCCACGCTTGCGGACATTCAGTTGGTCTGCCTGACAACGGATTTGGCCGACGGCGCTGATGCGGCCCCGGCGGGCGCTGACACTGTGCCGGCGGAGGAGCGGCGCCGCCGTCCGGTGCTGCCGATCAGCCTGGCCGTTGGTGCGCTGGTGCTGCTGTTGGGCGCTCTGATCTGGACGTTCGCCGGGCCTGGTCGCGAGGACCGCGAACCGGCCGATAGCGGCATCACGGTTCCCCTGGAAACGCCTGCCACGACGCCGCTTTCAGCTCCGCCGGGCACGCCGCGGAGCGCGTCGTCGCCGTCCAGCGCGCCTGGGCCGCTGGTGCCCGGGGTGTCGACCAAGTCCGCCGCACCGCCGCCGGTGGCCACGAGTCTGCAACCGCAGCCACAACAGAATTGGCCGGCTGCTGAACCGCCACAGTCGCCGCCACCGCCATCGCCGGAGCGCACGGTCAGCAGACCCGGCCCGGTGACGCGTCCGCCGATGTCGGTTGCGCCGCCCTCGTTCGAAGCGCCGCCGCCGCCCACCGGTGACCCGGGTAATTCAGGCCGGAGATGACGCGGGCTGTGCCCCGCCTCGGCCACGACCGGGTTGGCGACTTCAGCGCACGGAACCGTTGACCCTGACGTGACGGCGCACGCCACTCGGACAACTGCGCCCAGGATGCAGGATCAACGGGAAATCCAACACCGCCACGGTGGCTGCGGCCACCGTGGCGGTGTTGGGGGTCTGAAGGATGTCAGCCGGCGTCCAGGGACAGGTTCGGATTGACCGGCCGGGTTTTCTCGGGGCTCGGAATCGCGAGCGGTCCCTTCAGTACCGGCCCATCCGGTTTGGGTGCCGGCGGCTTCGGCGGCGCCGCCGGCGGAACCGGCAGATTGATGATGATCGGCGGGAAACTCGGCAACGGTTGTGCGGGCGGGGCAGGTACCTCCTCTGGTGCGGGAGCAGGTGGTGCCATCTCGGGAGCGGCCGCGGGCGCCGCGGTGACGGGCGACGCTGCCGGCCGCTGCGGCGCGGCCGCGGGGACGTAGTCGGGAACGTTCGGATTGACCGGTGCCACCGTGATCTGTGCGGTGGAGGGTGCCGGAAGTCCTGAGGGGGGCTCCACTCGAACGACCGGAGCGGCCGCGGGCATGACAGTCGAGCCGCCGGCCGCGGTCACCGAGGTGCTGGTGTCGACCGAGTTGATTGCGGCGAGTGCCACGGCGGCCGATGCCACGATCACACTGGCCGCGCCACCCAGGGCGAGTGCCACGCGGCGTCGGGCCCAGCGGCCGTCGTCGATGGTGTCGGCAGCGATGGCGTCGTCCCCAACCACATCGGGCAGGTCGGGGTCGTCGCTGTACGCGAGCCTGGAGAAGGTCACCGAACGCGGGCCGGCGTCGACGACGTCGGCGGCGATGGTGTTGTCGGTGTCGGGGTTCCACGGGGTATTCGAATAGTTGCTCATGCAGGTATGAGCACCACCGGCAGCCGAGTCTGACAAGTTTTCCGCGGCGATTTGGATCTGCGCCGAAAAAAGTGTCCCCGGGCTCCGGGGGTCGCGCTCCTACCTATGACAGAGCCCGCACAGGGCCTCTGCACCACCAAACAAGGAGCGCGAAATGAGCATCAAAAACACCCCGGCCAAGCGGCAGTCTCTCGCGAAACGAGCTGCAGCGGCAGCACTTCTGTCCGGCACCATGGCCCTCGGCGCGTTGGGCATGACTGCGGGCACCGCACAGGCGCAGCCGTCCGTCCCGGCGCCGCAGCACTGGGGCTACGACTACTGCTCGTGGGCCTGGTGGGACTGGGACCACTGCCACGACTTCTACTACTGGCACAACTGGGACTGGAAGCACCACGACCACGATCACGACCACGATCACGACCACCACTGACCGGCCGTGGCGGCACACCGCCTTCGTGAATTCGACGCGCAGCCGGACCCGGTATTGAACCGGGTCCGCGCTGCTCTCGTTCACAACTTATGAACCCGACGCCGATGCACATCGATTCGGCAAATCAGTTCGCCTTCGCCGGATTAGCATCAGTGCATACCGGCGTTCGATCGCCAATGGGAGTCCGTCTCATGACCGCAGTGCCAGATTGGGACATCGTCAGCGACGCCGACTTGGTCGGCGCCGCGCTCTCCGGGGATCGCATGGCGTTTGCGGGCATCTACGACCGCTACGCAGATCGACTGCACGACTTCTGCGTCGGCATGGTCCGCGACCGTGATGCCGCCGCGGACTGCGTTCAGGACGTGTTCTGCACCGCGGCAACGGCTTTGGGCAAGCTGCGGGAACCCGACAAACTGCGCCCCTGGCTGTATGCGATCGCGCGGAACGAGGCGCTGCGCCGGATTCGGCAACGGCGTCGCGAAGAACCGTCCGAAGACCTGCCCGACGAGGCGTCCGACGATGCCGGACCGGACACGATGGCGGCCCGAAACGAACTGGCCAACCTGGTCGCCGAGGCGGCCGGTGGGCTGTCCGACCGGGACCGTGCGGTGCTGGAGCTGGGTTACCGCCACGGACTGGACGGGCCCGAGCTCGCCGAGGCGCTGGGCGTCAGCACCGCCAGCGCAAAAAAGATCATGCAGCGGCTGCGCGACACCATGGAACGCTCGCTGGGCGCACTGCTGGTTGCGCGCCGCGGCCAACAAGGAAACAACTGCGCCGAGTTGGGCGCAATCCTCGCGGGGTGGGACGGGACCTTCACCATCCTGATGCGCAAGCGGATCGCCCGTCACATCGAAAGCTGCCCGACGTGCGATCAGGACCGTCGCCGGATGGTCAACCCGGTCGCGCTGCTCGGTGGCACGCCACTGTTCATCCCCGCGCCGACGTGGCTGCGTGATCGCACGCTGAATCACATTCAGCTGACCGCCGCCAACACGGACCTGAGTAGCGCACCCACCCAGGCGCAGGGTTCGTTGCCGGATGCAGCGACAGAACAATTCGCCGCGGCCGACGGGACCGACGGGGAACCCGCAGCCACCCAACCGCCGAGTCGCGTGATGCTGACGATGTCGCTGTTGATCGGCATTCCGCTGATCGTGCTGGCGCTGAGCCTCGCCTGGCGGTACGAAACCAACGCTCCTGTCACGCCCAACGTGCTCACCAACTCCGTCACTCCGTCGTCCAGCACGACGCCCGAAAACCCGGTGACCACGACCGTCCCGCCTCCGCCTCCGGTCGCGCCGACCGCCGTAGTGACCGGCCCGGCCGAGCCGACGGCAGCCCTTCCGTCACGAGCGGTGCCGCCGCCGCAGACGCCGGCACCGGTGCCGCTGCCGCCGACCGCACCGCCGGTGCTGACTCCGCCACCGCCGCGACCGACACATCATCCGCGGCCGCCCGTCACCGAAGAGCCGTCGCCCAGCCAGACGCCGCCGGTCGTCACCGAACAACCATCGCCGTCACCCACCCCGCGGCCCCTGCCGCCCAGGCCACCACGGCCACGACCGCCGGTCGGCGGCACCGTCGAGCCGGCACCGGTGACCACGACGACGCCGCCACCTCCAGTGATCTATTGACCCGGCTGATCCCGAACCGCCGAAAAAACTCTCCAAAAGTTGTCCCGATGTGGGTGCCTCGCGGCTCCTACCAGTAAGCGCAGCCCGATCGGGCCGGCAAGAACGACACAGGAGCACGCCATGTCCACCGCCATGACCGCCACATTCCCGAACCTGGAGTTCTCATCGGACGCAGCCAGCGGCACCCTGCATGGGGCGCCGACGATGCCGGTCGGTGCGCTCGCCTGGTCACTGGCCGAACCGGAAGAACCTGTGGTTCAGCGCCCGCTCCCGGCCTCCCCGGCCTCCCCGGTCGCATCGACGAGAACGCCGCGGACCAGGCGGGTGGCGCTCGTCGCGATGTTGTTCGGCGGGGTCACCGTCGTTGCCGCGCTCGGCGCGATTGCGCTCGGCGCCGATGACTCAACGTCGACGCCGTTGGCCGTCGTCGACCACACCCGATCGGCCCCGTACGTGGCGCCGGCTCCGGCCCCGATGCCGACCGTCAATCACGTGGCTGCCCCGGCACCGGTGCCGGTGGTCAATGTCGTCACCGCTCCGGTCGTCGCCCCGCCGAATGCGGTCGCTCCCGCGCAGCCGATCGCCGCGCCGCCCGTCGCCGAGACCCCGACGCAGCAGCGGCAGCACTGGACCTGGCTGCGCCGCATCCTGCAGCAGCACCACGAGGACCATCAAGACCAAAAGCACTGAGCGCCTGGGTTTTACCCCCGCAAGCCCAGCGGACCCGCCAGCGCCGTCAGCGTCGGCAGCAGCTTGTCCCAACCGCCCAGCACCTGAATGGTCACGTGGTCCGCGCCGGCGTCGAGATGCTCGGTGAGGCGGGCGGCGATGGCTTCGGGCGTGCCGTGCGCGACCACCGCGTCGATCAACGCATCGCTACCCGGCTTGGCGATGTCGTCCTCGGAAAAGCCGAGCCGGCGCCAATTGTTCAGGTAATTACTGAGATTCAGGTAGAAGTCGACGGTCTGCCGGCCGATGGCCCGGGCCTCTTCGGCGGCCGCGGCAGAACCGTCGGTCAGCACCACCTTGTGCTCGGGCGCGAGGAATGCGTCCGGTCCGATGATCGTGCGCGCCTCGGCGGTGTGCTCGGGGGTGGTCAGGTACGGGTGTGCGCCGGCACTGCGATCGGCCGCCAGCCGCAACACCTTCGGGCCGAGGGCCGCCACCACCCGGCGCGTCACCGGAACGCCCGCGGCATCCAGTTCGTCGAGGTATTCGACGAGGACGTCGTACGGCTTCCGGTACTCCTTGGTGTGTTCGGGATGGCCGATGCCGACACCCAAAACGAACCGCCCCGGATACGCGGCTTCGATGCGGTGATACGACTCGGCGACCTGCGCCGCGGGCGCGGTCCACACGTTGACGATGCCGGTGGCCACCTGCAGCTTCTCCGTCGCGGCCAACAGCGGCTCGACGAACGCCAGGTCGCCGGCGGGGGAGCCGCCAGGCCACACCGCGCCATACCCCAGTTTCTCGATCTCGGCGGCCTGCTCGGGTTGCGGGGCTCCGAACGTCCACACCCCGAAGCGGCCCAGGTTCAGCTGGCTCATGCGTGATCCCTCCAGTTACTGCAGGCCCAGCGGGCCGGCGAGTTCGGTCAGTGCGGGCACCAAGTTCTCCGGCGACGTCAGCACCTGGACCGGCACGTGGTCGGCGCCGGCGTCGAGGTGCTGCTTCAGTCGGGCGGCGATCGCGTCGACCGTGCCGTAGGCGACCACGGCGTCGACGAGCCGGTCACTGCCGGGCTTGGCGACGTCAGAGTCAGTGAACCCCAACCGCTTCCAGCTGTTGAGGTAATTGTTCAGATTGAGGTAAATCTCCAGGGCCTTGCGCCCGACCGCGCGCGCCTTGTCCGCATCCGTCGTCAGGATCGCCTTGTGCTCGGGCGCCAGGAACGCATCCGGCCCGATGAGTTCACGCGCCTGCTCGGTGTGCTCCGGAGTGGTCAGGTACGGGTGCGCACCCGCGCTGCGGCGCGCCGAAAGCTTGAGTACCTGCGGGCCGAGCGCGGCCACCACCCGGTGTTCTTTCGGCACCCCGTACTCGTCGAGCTTGTCGAGGTATTCGGTGAGCGCGTCGATGGGCTTGCGGTACTCGGTGTGGGCCTCGGGATGGCCGACGCCGATGCCGAGCAGGAACCGGCCGGGATAGGCGGTGTTGATGCGGTGGAACGACTCGGCCACCGGTCCGGCCGCCGCCGTCCAGATGTTGACGATGCCCGTCGCGACCTTCAGCCGCTCGGTCGCGCCGAGCAGTGGCTCGACCCAGTCCAATGCCGCGGGCGGTGAACCACCGACCCAGATGGCGCCGTAGCCCAGCGCTTCGATTTCTGCTGCCTGTTGCGGCGTAGCGCCGCGTCCGAATACGCCGTAGCGCCCGAGGTCTGGTTTGGTCACCTCTGCGGCAACCTCCAGGCGAGGGCGGCTATTCCGTTCGGCGCTCGGTGAGCCGAACTATCCCAATGCCGCAGCCGGAAACTCTTCTGGCGCCGGTGCGTGCAAGGGCAACGTGACGATGAACGTGGTGTCACCCGGTTTGGACTCGACGTAGATGTTCCCGTGGTGCTTTTCGCAGATGATGCGCCACGCCAGGTCCAGCCCGAGCCCCGTGCCTTCGCCGAACGGTTTGGTCGTGAAGAACGGGGTGAAGATGCGCTCGATGACGTCGGCCGGAATGCCCGGCCCGTTGTCGTTGATCTCGATCCGGACGGTGTCGCCGACACGCCTGGTGCGGATCGTCAGCACACCGCAGCCCTTCATGGCCTGCAGTGCGTTGTCGATGATGTTGGTCCAGACCTGATTGAGATCAGCTGGGTAGCACTGCAATTCGGGCAGGGCCGGGTCGTATTCCTTGACCACCTTGACGCAGGTGGTGCCGTCCTTGCCGATGCGGTCGCCGAACATCATGAGCGTGCTGCGCAGCAGCTCGTGCACGTTGGCGTTCTGGTACGGGGCCCGATCCATCTGGGAGTATTGCTTGGCGCCGGCGAGCAACGTCGAAATCCGTTTGCTCGCTTCGGAAATCTCGCACATCAGCAGCTCGGTGTCGATGGTGTACTTCAGCCAGCCCAGTGCGCCCTGCAGCGTCGCCGACGAATCGGCGCACCCGATGGATGACGAAATGCCTTCCAGCCAAGCGACATCCAGGCCGGCGTCGACAAAGGTGGGTGCGTAGTCCCACGCGGATGCGATGTCGTGATCCTCCAGCCATTCGCCGATCGCGTCTTCGCGGTCGGAAGCCTCGATGGCGGACAGCTCCTGGTTTCTGGCCTTGAGCACCTGATCGGCGATGCCTTCTTGGATGCCGACCAGGACCCGCAGCGACTGCGGGCTCACCTGACCGTCGGCCAGCATGGCCAGCTTGTGCCGCATCTTGCCGATCCGGTCGTGCAGGTCGGCGACGGCGCGGGCGGTCGCGGCCGCCGGATTGTTCAGTTGATGTGTGAGCCCGGCCGAGAGCTGGCCCAGGGCGAGGAGCTTTTCGCGCTGGCCGACGATCTGCCGGCCGCGCCGGCCGCCGACCTTGTGCCCCTCCAGCAAGTGCACCGCCATCGGGAATTCCTTGCGCATGAAGTCGGCATAGGCGTTGGCGTCCAGGACGAAGAACCGCGACGGCTTGGTCACCCGCACCGACGCCTCATATACCGGTTGTTCGTCCGGAATGTAGGCGGACCACGCACCGCAGTAGACGCCACGCATGGACGTGCGGTTGGTCTCGATGTCGATGCCACCGGACTTCATCGACATCACCAGCTCGCCGTCGAGCATCACGTAGAAACACGTGGCCGGTTCACCCTCGGTGCACACCGGGCCCGGCTCGAACGTCGCGATGTGACCGTTGGCGCACAGCGTGTCCAACTGCTCGTCGGTCAACGCCTCGAACAGGAACAGCGTCTTCAGTTCACTACGCGCGCACGTTTCGCCCATACCGGTCTCCTCCTACGTTTCGGCCAGATACCGGTGCACCAGCATCACTGCCATCGAGCCTTCGCCAACCGCGGCTGCGACCCGTTTGGCCGATTCAGCGCGGACATCTCCTGCAACAAACACACCGGGCACACTTGTTTCCAAGTGGTGCGGCGGCCGGTCGAGGTTCCAGCCGCAGACGTCCTTGAGGTCCGGTCCGGTGAGGATGAAGCCGTGGTCGTCGCGGGCGATGCCGGCGTTCTCCAGCCACTGGGTGCGCGGGGTGGCGCCGATGAAACAACACAGCCGCGAGCAGTCGACCTTCTCTCGCTCGTCGGTCTTGTTGTCGACCAGCCACAGCCCGGTCAGGTGCCCGTCCTCGCCGCAGGTGTCGACCACCTCGGTGCAGGTGCGGACGCTGATGTTGGGCGTGTTCTCGATCTGCTGGATCAGGTAGTACGACATCGACGCTTCCAGCGACGGTCCGCGTACCAGCAGCGTCACCGACTTGGCCTGCTGCGACATGAACATCGCGGCCTGCCCGGCCGAGTTCGCGCCGCCGACGATGTAGACGTCCTCGCCGGCGCACTCGGAGGCCTGCGACACCGAGGCGCCGTAGAAGACGCCGTTGCCGACATAGCTGTTGCCGACGTCCTCCGGGTTGTCCCAACACCCGCTCACCTGCAGATGCCGGTAGTCGACGCCAGTGGCCAGGATGACGGACCGGGCGGTGATGCTCTGGCCGTCGTCGAAGGTCAGCGTCTTGCTGGCCAGCGCCGAGACGTCCAGCCCGACGACCTCGCGGGTGGTGATGACCTCGGCGGCGAAGCGCTCGGCCTGCCGGCGGGCCGACGTCGTCAGTTCGGCGCCCGAGATCCCGGTCTCGAAGCCCAGGTAGTTCTCGATCCGCGAGCTGCGGCCCGCCTGGCCGCCGGTGGTGGTGCGCTCGATCAGGACCGTGCGCAGACCCTCGGACGCGCCGTACACCGCCGCCGCCAGGCCGGCGGGGCCACCGCCGATGACGGCCAGGTCGTACATGTCCAGTGACGGTGTGGTGGCCAGGCCGAGCATCTCGGCCAGCTGCACGTCCGTCGGCTGGACCAGCGTCTCGCCCTGCTCGGAGATCACCACGGGCAGCTCGAGGCCGTCCAGCCCCGCCGCGGTCAGCAGCTGCTTGCCCTTGGCCTCGTCCGACGAATAGGCCCGGTAGTAGTGCTGGTTGCGGGCCAGGAACTGGCGGACCTCCCACGAGCGGGGATTCCACCGGTGGCCGATCACCTTCGTGTGCGGGACCGCGCGGTCGCCGACCTCATGCCAGGCCTCCAGCAGGCCGTCGATGATCGGGTACAGCTTCTCCTCGGGCGGGTCCCACGGCTTGAGCAGGTAGTGGTCCAGGTCGACCAGGTTGATGGCGTTGATCGCGGCGTGGGTGTCCGCGTACGCGGTCAGCAGCACGCGCCGGGCCAGCGGGAACACGTCCATGGCCAGTTCCAGGAAGTCGATGCCGCTCATCTCCGGCATCTGGTAGTCGGCGATGAACATCGCCACGGTGTCGCCCCGTAGCTGTAGTTCGTTGATCGCGACCAGCGCGTCCTGTCCTGATTCGGCGCGCACGATCCGATAGCGTGCGCCGTAGTGTTTACGCAGGTCGCGGGCTACCGCCCGGGACACTGCCGGATCATCGTCAACGGTGAGAATCACCGGATTGCGAGCCGGGGAAGCGGGTCCAGTCATCGCTGTTCATTATGCGCCCTGACTTGCGAAGACGATGGGTGCACCTGGGGTTGGCCGAGGGGCTTCGCTGATTTTGGTACCTGGGGTCAGAGCGGGTATCGTGGACCAACGGTGCAGCTTCTGCGCCGGCTCTTTGCGTGCTCTGTTCTGAAGTTCCCCGGAATTTCCTGGCATTAAGTCCACGTTCTTGTAGCCGGGGTGGGGTCTGCGCCAAGCACGGGCGTATGAGATACGAAACCGAAGAACCAGAGGATTACCAAAGAGTATGGCCAAGAAAGATGGCGCCATCGAGGTCGAGGGTCGCGTGATCGAGCCCCTGCCCAATGCGATGTTCCGCATTGAGCTGGAGAACGGTCACAAGGTGCTCGCCCATATCAGCGGCAAGATGCGGCAGCACTACATCCGCATCCTGCCGGAGGACCGTGTCGTAGTGGAGCTGTCTCCGTACGACCTGTCCCGTGGCCGCATCGTTTACCGCTACAAGTAGCGACGAGCGTCAGCGAGTCACTACCGGCGGGTACAGCAACGCGCCCCGCATCTCCAAAGCACTACCAATTCAGAACAGAGAAAAGGATCGCTAAGTCGTGAAGGTGAACCCGAGCGTCAAGCCGATCTGCGACAAGTGCAGGGTGATCCGCCGGCACGGGCGGGTCATGGTCATCTGCTCCGACCCGCGCCACAAGCAGCGGCAGGGCTAGTCCCCGAAGCAGTAGGCACCACCCAAAACTGAATGCAGACCTCCCAGTACCACTGAGCGAATAGGTCGCTCAACCACGTCCGGCACGGAGGCCGGACCCCGATCAAGACGGGGAACGGACTGGGATCAGACCTCCGCAACGAAAAGGAACACTGCCTGATGGCACGTCTCATGGGCGTTGATCTCCCGCGCGACAAGCGCATGGAGATCGCGCTGACCTACATCTACGGCATCGGCCGTACCCGCAGCCAGGAAATCCTGGCCGCCACCAGCATCGACCGGGACCTGCGCACCAAGGACCTCACCGACGACCAGGTGACCCAGCTGCGCGACTACATCGAAGGCAACCTCAAGGTCGAGGGTGACCTGCGCCGCGAGGTGCAGGCCGACATCCGTCGCAAGATCGAGATCGGTTGCTACCAGGGCCTGCGCCACCGTCGTGGCCTGCCCGTGCGTGGCCAGCGCACCAAGACCAACGCGCGTACCCGCAAGGGCCCGAAGCGCACCATCGCCGGCAAGAAGAAGGCCAGGTAAGTAAATGGCACCCACCAAGAAAGCCGGCGCTGCTTCCAAGCGCGGCAAGCCCACTCGTCGCCGGGAAAAGAAGAACGTCCCGCACGGCGCCGCTCACATCAAGAGCACGTTCAACAACACCATCGTCTCGATCACCGATCCCCAGGGCAACGTCATTGCCTGGGCCTCGTCGGGTCACGTCGGCTTCAAGGGTTCGCGCAAGAGCACCCCGTTCGCCGCGCAGCTCGCCGCCGAGAACGCTGCCCGCAAGGCGCAGGAGCACGGTGTCAAGAAGGTCGACGTCTTCGTGAAGGGTCCGGGTTCGGGCCGCGAGACCGCGATCCGTTCGCTGCAGGCTGCCGGCCTCGAGGTTGGCGCGATTTCTGACGTCACGCCGCAGCCGCACAACGGCTGCCGTCCGCCCAAGCGGCGCCGGGTCTAGGGAGGATCTGAAAAATGGCTCGTTATACCGGACCCGCCACCCGCAAGTCGCGCCGTCTCGGCGTCGACCTCGTCGGTGACGATCAGTCGTTCGAAAAGCGCCCCTACCCGCCCGGCCAGCACGGCCGCGCGCGGATCAAGGAGAGCGAATACCGCACCCAGCTGCAGGAGAAGCAGAAGGCTCGCTTCACCTACGGCGTCATGGAGAAGCAGTTCCGCAAGTACTACGAGGAAGCCAACCGCAAGGCTGGCAAGACTGGTGAGAACCTGCTGCAGATCCTCGAAAGCCGTCTGGACAACGTCGTGTACCGCGCCGGTCTGGCCCGTACCCGCCGCATGGCCCGCCAGCTGGTCAGCCACGGTCACTTCACCGTCAACGGTGTGAAGGTGAACATCCCGAGCTACCGGGTGTCGCAGTACGACATCATCGACATCAAGTCGAAGTCGCTGAACACCCTGCCGTTCCAGATCGCTCGCGAGGTCGCCGGCGATCGTCCGGTGCCGTCGTGGCTGCAGGTTGTCGGCGAGCGTCAGCGCATCCTCGTGCACCAGCTGCCCGAGCGCGCCCAGATCGTCGTGCCGCTCACCGAGCAGCTGATCGTCGAGTTCTACTCGAAGTAGTTTTGATGGATGCCCGTCCGGCCTAATCCAGGGCCGGGCGGGACCGCCCAAACCGGCATCAAATAGCGGGTGCCGAGAAGGAGATAGAAAATGCTGATTTCTCAGCGTCCCACCCTGTCCGAGGACGTGCTGGCCGAAAACCGGTCCCGGTTCACCATCGAACCGCTGGAGCCCGGCTTCGGTTACACCCTGGGCAACTCGCTGCGGCGCACGCTGCTGTCGTCCATCCCGGGCGCAGCGGTCACCAGCATCCGCATCGATGGTGTGCTGCACGAGTTCACCACCGTCCCCGGGGTCAAGGAAGACGTCACCGACATCATCCTGAACCTCAAGGGCCTGGTCGTTTCCTCGGAAGAGGACGAGCCGGTCACCATGTACCTGCGCAAGCAGGGCCCAGGTGCCGTCACCGCCGGTGACATCGTGCCCCCGGCCGGTGTGACGGTGCACAACCCGGACATGCACATCGCCACCCTCAACGACAAGGGCAAGCTGGAGGTCGAGCTCGTCGTCGAGCGCGGTCGCGGTTACGTCCCGGCCGTGCAGAACAAGGCTTCGGGTGCCGAGATCGGCCGTATCCCGGTCGACTCGATCTACTCGCCGGTGCTGAAGGTCACCTACAAGGTGGAGGCCACCCGCGTCGAGCAGCGCACCGACTTCGACAAGCTGATCCTCGATGTCGAGACCAAGAACTCGATCGCCCCGCGTGACGCCCTGGCTTCGGCCGGCAAGACGCTGGTCGAGCTGTTCGGTCTGGCCCGCGAGCTCAACGTCGAGGCCGAGGGCATCGAGATCGGCCCGTCGCCGGCCGAGGCAGACCACATCGCCTCGTTCGCGCTGCCGATCGACGACCTGGAGCTGACCGTGCGGTCGTACAACTGCCTCAAGCGTGAGGGTGTGCACACCGTCGGCGAGCTGGTCTCGCGTACCGAGTCGGATCTGCTGGACATCCGTAACTTCGGCCAGAAGTCCATCGACGAGGTCAAGATCAAGCTGCACCAGCTGGGTCTGTCGCTCAAGGACAGCCCGGCCACGTTCGACCCGTCGCAGGTCGCCGGCTACGACGTGGCCACCGGCACCTGGAACAGCGATGCCAGCTACGACCTGGACGCCGACCAGGACTACGCCGAAACCGAACAGCTTTAAAACAGAGAAGTTCCGTCCCGGCCCTACCTGATACGGGGGCCGGCCCCAATTAGGAGAAGTTGCAATGCCTAAGCCCACAAAGGGTGCTCGCCTCGGCGGGTCGTCGTCACACCAGAAGGCGATCCTGGCCAACCTGGCCACCTCGCTGTTCGAGCACGGCCGCATCAAGACCACCGATGCCAAGGCCCGGGCGTTGCGTCCGTACGCCGAGAAGCTCATCACCCACGCCAAGAAGGGCGCGCTGCACAACCGGCGCGAGGTGATGAAGAAGATCCGCGACAAGGACGTGGTGCACACCCTGTTCGCCGAGATCGCACCGCACTTCGCGGACCGCGAGGGCGGCTACACCCGCATCATCAAGGTCGAGAACCGCAAGGGCGACAACGCCCCCATGGCCGTGATCGAGCTGGTCCGGGAGAAGACCGTCGTCTCCGAGGCCGACCGCGCCCGTCGCGCCGCCGCCGCTCAGGCTGCTGAGGCTCCGGCTGAGGAAGCCGCTGCCGAGGCTCCGGTTGCCGAGGTCGAGGCTGCCGACGAGGGCATCGCCGATGCTCAGACCGCTGAGGCCGAGGCTGAGGCGACCGAGGATGAGGCCAAGTCCTAATCAGGTTGTGAACGACATGCCCGCCATCGAATCTGATGGCGGGCATGTTCGTTTACGCCTGGATATCTCGTACGACGGCACCGAATTCGCCGGCTGGGCACCGCAAGCCGGGCAGCGCACGGTCGCCGGTGTCATCGAGGAGACGCTGTCGACGGTGTTCCGCGAGCCGGTGCGGTTGGTCACTGCCGGTCGTACCGACACCGGAGTTCATGCGACCGGTCAGGTCGCGCACGTCGATGTGCCTTCTGCCGCACTGGGTTTCGCCTATCCGCGCACCCGTCGTGATGGTGACCCCGAGTTTCTGCCGCTGGTGCGCCGGCTCGCGCGGTTCCTGCCCGCCGATGTACGGGTGCGCCAGATCGTCCGTGCGGCACCCGGTTTCGACGCCCGGTTCTCCGCGTTGCGGCGACACTACGAATACCGGTTGTCGTTGGCGCCGTATGGGGTAGAGCCGCAGCAGACCCGCTTCATCACGCCCTGGTCGCGACCGCTGGATCTGGACGCGATGACGGCCGCTTCACAGGAGTTGTTGGGGCTGCAGGATTTTGCGGCCTTCTGCCGATTCCGGGAGGGCGCGACGACCATCCGGGACCTGCAGCGGCTGGAATGGCAGCGCTCGGGTGATTTGGTCACCGCCTACGTGACGGCCGACGCCTTCTGCTGGAACATGGTGCGCTCGCTGGTCGGTGCGTTGCTCACTGTGGGCGTGGGTCGTCGTGAACCCGGTTGGATCGCAGGCCTTTTGGCAGCCGACAGCCGATCCAGCGAGTACACCGCCGCCCCGGCGCGGGGCCTGACACTGGTGTCGGTGGACTACCCGCCGGACGATCAATTGGCGTCGCGCATCAACGTCACCCGCGATCTGCGCACCCTCGACTGACTGTCGCGGCTACGGGGCCGGGGGAGCCGGGGGCGCCGGTGCGGCCAATCGGGCCGCGACGAAGTCGGCCGCCTGGGCGACCATGCCGGACCCGATGTAGCCGTCCTGCAGGTGGTTCTGCCAGTCGCCCTGCAGTTGGGCGATGGTCTGGGGCAGTCCGTCCATGCAGACGGGGTCGGTGCCGTTGCACTGGTCGATGGTCCGATCCCCGTAGACCGGGCTGATGTTGCCGGCACCCATGCGGTGGGTGACGTTGCCGAACAGCGCCACCGCGGCGATGTGAGAGTCCATCCCGGGCGGCAGCGGGCTGTCGAACCCGAATCCCTTGTTGTCCGAGGACAACGCCATGGTTGCCGACGCCGCGCCCAGCGAGTATCCGCCGATCACCAGCCTGGTGTCGGGACACCGCGACGCCATGTCCTGAATGCGTGAGCTGATGTCGTTGGCGCCCTGCGGGATTTCGATGTTGGCGGGATAGTTCACCGCGTAAACCCCGACATTCAGCGGTGTCTTGGCGCGCAACGCATCGACGAAGGCGGTTCCGACCCGGCCGATGCCGGGGCGTTCATTACGGCCGCGCGCGAAGACCACTTCCACCTGCGGGCATGGGGCTGCCGTTGCAACGCCGATGAATCCCGACGGTCCGGCGGTCGTCGTCACCACCAGCCCGGTGGTGACGGACGCTGCCGCGCCAACCACGGCGACGGCAGACCGAACGGAGTTCATGACGGAGCGGGGGGCCATGGCTGGAGTCTAGCCGCGCTTCACAACCGTGCCGCTACGAACTTCGCGGCCTGGTTCACCATGCCGGACTTGATGTACCCGGGCGCGAGGTGGTCCTGCCACTCGGCACGCCACTTGTAGGGGCTGCTCGGATTGCAGACCGGGTCATCGGAATGGCACAGGTCGATGGTGCGGTTCTGGTACGTCGAACTCAATGCCGTGATGGGCGCTGCCCAGTTGACGCCGTTGCCGAACAGGGCTACCGCCGCGATGTGCTGATCGGTGCCGCGGGGCAACGGGCTGTTGAAGGTGAACGCCGAAATGGGCACCGCGATAACCAGATCCGTGGCTGCGGCGCCCAATGAGTAACCGCCGAGCACGATCTTGGTGGCCGGGCAGTTGCGGGTAAGCCATTGCACGCGCCGGCTCATGTCGTTGGCGCCCATGTCTACCTGTGTGTCCGCCGGGTAATTCACCGGGTATAGAGCGATATTCGGGCCGCGGAGCTGGCGCAGCGCGGTGACGAACGCGGCCCCGACCTGTCCGGGGCCGGGCGGTTCCATCCGGCCGCGGGCGAACACCACTTCCGCGGGTGCGCAGTTGGCGGCGGCGTTCGCCACGCCAATGTCCGTGAGTAACACGGACATTGGCGCGGCACTGACAGTCAGAGCGGTGATCAGCACAGCAGATATACGGCGGCCAATCACAAATCCGATGGTATCTCGACGAATTGACGGTCTCGTCGAGAAAAGATGCCAGCCTTACAACAATCCGGCGACGAAATTGGCCGCGGCGTTGGTCGCGCCACCCGCGTACGTCTTGTGCGCGTCTACGACCTGACCGTCGGTCTGGCAGATCGGGTCACCCGCGTTGCACAGGTCGATGACCTTGCCGCCCCACACCGGGCTGGCCGTCAACGGCAGGCCCAGCTTGGCAGACGGATTGCCGAACACTGCGATGGCGGCGACGTGGCCGGCGGCCTCGGGCGGCAGCGGGTTGTTGAAGCCGACGCCCGGAACCGGGATGGCGCCGATGACGTCCATCACGGCCGCGCCTTGCGAGTAGCCGCCGAGCACCTGCCGGGTGCCCGGGCAGTTGTCGGCCATCCACTGGATGTGGGCGCTGGCGTCGTTCGCGCCGTCAGCGGCAGCCAGGAAGTCGTAGGACGCCGGGTAGACGACGGCGTAGGACCCGACGGAACGGCCACCGACCTTGTTGCGCAACTGGTTGACGAACGCTCCGCCGACCCTGCCCAGGCCGGGGTCTTCGGACGTGCCGCGCGCGAAGGTCACCTCGATGTCGGGGCAGTTAGCGGCAGCGGCGACGCCGACGGCACCCAGGGATGGCGGTGTCAGCACGGTGATGCCGGCGATGACTACGGTGGTTGCGGTGCCGGCGAAGACGCGGCGCAGTGCACTGATGATCACACCGAATCCTAACCGCGGTTCCGGATGTGGGTCCGCGCCAGACGCTCAGCCGCCGGTCAGACGCGGGATGCGATGAACTGCGCAGCCTGTCCCACGAACTCGGACGTCTCGTAGCGCGAGTGTGCGAACGGGTTGCGGCCGCGCGAGCAGATCGGGTCGCCCAACAGGCACAGATCGACCGAGCGGTTGGAGAACAGTCCCATTGAATCCAGCGGGTGGCTGAACTTGGCTGACGGATTGCCGAATACCGCGGCGGCCGCGACTCGGCTCGCGAGGCCGGCGGGCAGCGGCGGTGCCGAGCCGACTTCGCCGATCCGGTCGCCGAGCGGCGGAATGCCCGCCAGCATGTCGACCACTGCGGCGCCCTGCGAGTAACCACCCAGCACGATCTTGGTGCTGGGGCATTGCTGCGCCATCAGGGCGATGCGGTTCTGTGCGTCTGTGGCGCCGTCCTGCGCGGTGAGGAAGTCATAGGACGCCGGGTAGTCGACGGCGTAGCCGGTGACGGTGCGGCTGCCGACCAGGGGCTGCAGCGCGTCGACCAGTACCGAGCCGACGCGGCCCATGCCGGGGTCGTCGTGCGTGCCGCGCGCGAAGATCACCTCGATGTTCGGGCAAGGGTCTGCCTTGGCCGGTGCCGACGGCAACAGCGCGGAACTGGAGATGACGGCGGCGGCGATCGCGGCCACGCGGACCGACGTGCTGAGCAAGGTCACGCGGGCCATCTTCACATATCGCGCTCAGCTACGGCCAATCGTTTGCCCTGCTGGCAAACCCTCCGGACTGTCCGGCCAGTCGTCGTGCCAGCTGGCCTCACCGCGGTCACCCTGGCGGGCGAGCGTCAGGCCCGCTAACACCACCGCACCGCCCAGCAATTGGATCCCGGTGATGGCCTCGCCCAGCAATGCCCAGGCGGACAGCACGGCGAACATCACCTCGGACAGGCCGACCAGGGACGCGAACCGGGGCTGCAGGCGGGCGATGCCCATGATGCCGAAGGTGTACGCCATCGCGGTCGGCACGATGGCCAGCGCGATCACGGGGACCAGCCAGGAGGTGGTCAGGCCTGCCAGCGTGGTGTCGTGGGCGGTGAAGGCGAGCGGCATGACGCCGGAGACGCCGAGTAGCGCGACCGTCACCGCGCCGACGATCAGGCCGCCGGTGGCCAGGGTGATGGAGTGCAGCCCGGTGCCGTCGGCACTGGCCTTGTCGGACATGACGAAGTAGCACGCGGCGCAGACGGCGGCGCCCATGCCCCAGGCGATGCCGGCGAGGCTGATCTGGGCTCCGGTGTGGCTGCCGGGTCCGATCAACCCGAGGACCAGGGTGATGCCGGCGATGGCGATCGCGACGCCGGCCAGGGTCAGGGTGCTGGGGCGACGACGGGTCGTGGCCCATACCCAACCCACCACCAGCAGGGGTGCGGCGTACTCGAGCAGCAGCGCGACACCGACCGGCAGGTAGGCGACGGCGTTGAAGTAGCACAGCTGGGCGCCCGCGATCGGGATGGCGCCGTAGGCGATGACCGTCCCTTTGTGGCTCAGGGCTTCGCGCACCCAGCCGCGGCGCAGGATGGTCGCGACCACGGCCATGACCAGCGCGCCGCCGGTCAGCCGGGCGACCACTGCCGCGGTAGGGCTCCAGCCGGCCTCGATCAGGGACTTGCCGAGGGCGCCCGCCATCCCGAAGGTGAAGGCAGACGTGACGGCGAAGATCATGCCGGTCCGGAAGTGACCGGCTGCGGTGCCGTTCGACGCAGTCACGGGCCACCTCCGATGGTGTAATGAGTGAAGTTGAGATTGGTCATGACGCTACGGAGGGTGGGTGTAACGAGTCAAATGAATTTCAGTCATGACACCGAGCTCACGCTGCGCGCGGCATGTGTATTGGTCAACAGTGACCGGGTCGACGGTGATCAGCTGGCCGACCTGGCGGCCCTCGACGGGTACCTGAATGAGTTCGGCTGGACGGGCCGGCGCGACCGCGACGCCGACGAGCTGGCGGCGGTACACGGTCTGCGCGCGCGCCTCGGCTCGCTGTGGGCCGCGGCGGGCGACGAGGAGGCGGTGGTCGGCCAGGTCAATGCGCTGCTCAGCGACAACCGCGCCATGCCCTGGCTGACGCGGCACCCGGAGATGCCGGAATGGCATCTGCACCTGGCGGCCGACCAGGATCCGCTCGTGCAGCGCATGGGCGCCGAGATGGCGATGGCCCTCGCCGACCTCATTCGGGCCGGTGAACTGCGCCGGCTCAAGACGTGCGCGGCAGCGGACTGCACCGCGGTGCTGATCGACATGTCGCGCAACCGATCCCGCATCTTCTGCGACACCGGCAACTGCGGAAACCGCCAGCACGTCGCGGCGTACCGCGAACGCCGCGCGCGCGAGAACTGACGTTTCCGTCCGACGCGCCCGGCGCCGGTTGCCGTAATGCATCGCGTCACGCGCGTCCGTCTCCTACCGTGATCACCGACACCTCAGTGTTTGAGCGGAAGGACGGGCCATTGGCCGAATTCGTAGCGGCCATCGACCAGGGCACCACCAGCACCCGGGCGATGATCTTCGATCACTCAGGTCGTGAGGTCGGACGCCACCAGCTCGAACACGAGCAGATCCTGCCGCGGGCCGGCTGGGTCGAGCACAATCCCGTCGAGATTTGGGAGCGCACCGGCTCGGTGTTGCAGACCGCGCTGAACAAGACCCGGTTGTCGGCGTCCGATCTGGTCGCGCTCGGGATCACCAATCAGCGTGAGACGACAATGGTGTGGGACAAGCACACCGGGCGCCCGTACTACCACGCGATCGTCTGGCAGGACACCCGCACCGACCGCATCGCGTCGGCGCTGGAACGCGAGGGCCACGGCGATGTCATCCGCCGCAAGGCCGGCCTGCCACCGGCGACGTACTTCTCCGGCGGCAAGATCCAGTGGATCCTCGAGAACGTCGACGGTGTGCGCGAAGCCGCCGAACGCGGTGACGCGATCTTCGGCACCTGCGACACCTGGGTGCTGTGGAACCTGACCGGCGGCACCCGCGGCGGCGTGCACGTCACCGACGTCACCAACGCCAGCCGCACCATGCTGATGAACCTGGAGACCCTCGATTGGGACGACGAACTGTTGTCGTTCTTCGGGATTCCGCGCCAGATGCTGCCGAACATCGCGTCGTCGTCGGTGTCCGAGCCCTATGGTCTGACCGCAGCCGACGGTCCGCTGGGCGCGCCGGTGCCGGTCACCGGCATCCTCGGCGACCAGCAGGCCGCCATGGTGGGGCAGGTGTGTCTGTCGGCGGGGGAGGCCAAGAACACCTACGGCACAGGCAATTTCCTGCTGCTCAACACCGGCGAGAAGATCGTGCGCTCGGAGCACGGGCTGCTGACCACGGTGTGCTACCGCTTCGGCGACGCGAAACCCGTTTACGCACTGGAGGGTTCGATCGCCGTCACCGGTTCGGCCGTGCAGTGGCTGCGCGACCAGCTGGGCATCATCGCCGGCGCTTCTGACAGTGAGACGCTGGCCCGCCAGGTCGAGGACAACGGCGGCGTGTACTTCGTGCCGGCGTTCTCGGGACTCTTTGCGCCGTACTGGCGTTCGGATGCGCGCGGGGCCATCGTCGGGTTGTCGCGGTTCAACACCAACGCCCACTTGGCGCGGGCCACGCTGGAGGCCATCTGCTACCAGAGTCGCGACGTGGTCGACGCCATGGCCGCCGACTCCGGCGTGCACCTGGAGGTGCTCAAGGTCGACGGCGGCATCACCGCCAACGAACTGTGCATGCAGATTCAGGCCGACGTACTGGGCGTCGAGGTGGTGAAACCCGTTGTCGCCGAGACCACTGCGCTCGGCGCGGCCTACGCCGCCGGACTCGGGGTCGGGTTCTGGTCGAACCCCGACGAACTGCGCGCCAACTGGCAGGAGCACAAACGCTGGGCGCCGTCGTGGGACGACGGCCAGCGTGCGGCCGGATACGCCGGCTGGCAGAAGGCCGTCGGCCGCACCCTGGACTGGGTCGACGTCTCCTAGCGATTTGGGCACGCACAAATTACCGGGATGAATTGGCGTCGGGGCGCATGTCCGCCCGCGGTTAGGCTGCTAGCCGGGGGATGGACATGGCTCGGGGGCAGGGTGCGCAGCTAGAGGCCAGCGGCCGGCGCTTTCAAATGCGTCGACTGATCCACGCACTGGTGCGTGGTGACGCCGCGATGGTCGATGAACCGATTCGCGCGCAATCGATTTCGTACGCGTCGGGATGGCTCGCCGGACTGCTCGCGGTCGCAGTGTGCGCGGTCATCGCGATCGCGTCACCGGCAGGCGGGCTGGGGGAGGCGCCGATTGTCATGGTCCGGGACACCGGCGCGCTGTATGTGCGCATCGGCTCGACGTGGCATCCAGCGCTCAATCTTGCGTCGGCGCGGCTCGTCGCCAAGTCCGCGGTCAACCCGGTGCCGGTCAATGCTGACGCGATTGCCGCCGCGCCGCGCGGACCTCTCGTCGGAATACCCGGTGCCCCAGCCGAATTGGGTCGACCGATCACCGCGGCAGCGTGGCAGGTCTGCGACAGCGGCCGGACGATACTGCTCGCCGGCCAGGACACCGGCGGGCCCGACCGGGCGCGGCCGATCCTGGCGACGGCAGCAGGCGAGCATCATGCGACGACGTATCTGGTGTACGCCGGCAGGCGGGCTGAAGTCGACTTGCGGGATCTCGCTGTGGTCCGGGCACTGCGACTCGACGGCGTCACGCCGCGGCCGCTGTCGCGGTCTTTTCTCGACCTGTTGCCCGAAGTCCCCGCCATTGCGGCGCCAGGCATCCCGGGTCTTGGGACAAAGGGGCCCGGCGGTTTCCTTGTCGGACAGGTACTTCGAGTCAACCGCGCCGATGCTGCGGAGCACCATGCGGTGCTCGTGAGCGGTCTGCAGCGCGTCGGCGACGTTGCGGCCGACCTCATCCGGTTCGCCCACGGCGTGGCCGACGGCGACCTTCGGACCGTGCGACCAGCGGACATCGCCAACATTCCGGCGGTCCACGACCTTGCGGTGTCGAGCTTCCCGGAGCAGGCCCTTGCACCACTACCGAGCGAGGTCCCGGTGTGCGCACAATGGCAATCGGATTCGAGTCGCGTGAATACCGCTGTCTTACCGGGGAAGCCGGCAGCGCATGAGGTGGCGCTGGTGCAAGCCGACGGCGACGGTCCGAATATCGATGCGGTGGCAATACCGCCGGGACGGTACGCGTACGTGCATGCCACCGGGGTCACCGGTGGATCGGTGACCGGCCCGCTGTACCTGGTGGCAGATACCGGAGTCCGGTACGGCATCCACGACGCCGATACGGCGAAATACCTTGGCGTGGAGGGTGAACCTATGCCGGCACCTTGGCCGCTGCTGGCCCGGTTACCCGGCGGGCCTGAGTTGAGCGTGCCGGCGGCTGAAGTGCTGCGGGACGGACTGGCGCCGTAGCGGCCGATGATCTCGCGAAATCCGGTCTCGGCCCGCCTCAAGGATCTAGAGCCGGCGCCCCGCTTCGTCGAGGACGCTGTGCAGGATGCTATAGATCTCGTCGAACTCCTTCTGGCCGCTGATCAGCGGCGGAGCCAGCTGGATCACCGGATCGCCACGATCGTCCGCGCGGCAGTACAGACCCGCCTCCCACAGTGCGGGGGTCAGGAAGCCGCGCAGCAGGTGCTCGGACTCTTCGCCGTTGAACGTCTCCCTGGTGGCCTTGTCTTTTACCAGTTCGATGCCGTAGAAGAATCCCTCGCCGCGGACATCGCCGACGATCGGAAGGTCGTACAGCTTCTCTAGTGTTGCCCTGAATATCGGGGCGTTCGCTTTCACATGAGTATTGATGCCCTCGCGCTCGAAGATGTCGAGGTTGGCCAGCGCCACCGCGGACGACACCGGGTGTCCGCCGAAGGTATAGCCGTGGGCGAACATCGTCTTGCCGTCGTTGAACGGTTCGAACAGGCGGTCGCTGGCGATCATCGCGCCGATGGGGGAGTAGCCGGATGTCAAACCCTTGGCGCTGGTGATGATGTCGGGGATGTAGCCGAAATCGTCGCAGGCGAACATCGAGCCGATGCGACCGTAGGCGCAGATCACCTCGTCGGACACCAGGAGTACGTCGTACTGGTCGCAGATCTCACGGACTCGCTGAAAGTACCCAGGTGGTGGTGGGAAGCAGCCGCCCGCGTTCTGCACTGGCTCCAGGAATACTGCGGCAACGGTATCGGGACCTTCGAATTCGATGGCCTCGGCGATGCGGTCGGCGCAGTACCGGCCGAATGCCTCCTGGTCGTGTGCGTAGGCATCGGGCGCGCGGTAGAAGTTGGTGTTCGGGGCGCGAAAGCCGCCGGGGGTGAGCGGTTCGAATGGCGCCTTGAACGCGGGGATGCCGGTGATCGCCAGCGCGCCCTGAGGGGTTCCGTGGTACGCGATGGAGCGCGAAATCACCTTGTGCTTACCGGGTTTTCCGGTCAGCTTGAAGAACTGCTTGGCCAGCTTCCAGGCACTCTCCACCGCTTCGCCGCCGCCGGTGGTGAAGAAGACCCGGTTCAGGTCGCCCGGCGCATAGTTGGCGATGCGCTCGGCCAGTTCGATCGCGGGCGGCGTTGCGTAGGACCACAACGGGAAGAAGGACAGTTGCTCGGCCTGGCGGGCAGCTGCCGCCGCGAGCTCCTCGCGTCCGTGCCCGACCTGCACGACGAACAGGCCCGAAAGTCCGTCGATATAGCTCTTGCCCCGGTCGTCGAAGATGGTGACGCCCTCGCCCCGGGTGATGATGGGTGGGGCGATGTCGGTCCCGTGACGGGCGAAATGGCCCCACAGATGCCGCTTGGCCTTGGCTGCCAGGTCGGTTGAAAGTGTTTGTGCTGCATTGATTGTTGTCATCGCGTGCCCCAGTTGTATTGCTGTTTGACGAGTTTGAGATAGACGAGCGTTTCGGTGGACAGCACCCCGGGTACCGCTCGAATCTTGCTGTTGAGCAGGTCGAGCAGGTGGCTGTCGTCTTCGCAGACGACTTCGATGATGATGTCGAAGGTGCCGGCGGTCAGCACGACGTAGTCGACGGACGCGATGGCGGCAAGTTGGTCGGCGACCTTGGTGGTATCGCCGGTGCAGCGAACGCCGATCAAGGCCTGGCGTCCGAAGCCCATTTGAACAGGGTCCGTCACGGCGACGATCTGCATGACGCCGCAGTCGATCATGCGCTGGACCCGTTGGCGCACAGCTGCTTCCGACAGCTCGACCGCTTTACCGATGGCGGCGTAGGACTGCCTGCCATCCTGCTGCAGTTGCTCGATGATCTCTTTCGAGAGTTCGTCGAGCTGGAATGCGGTGCCACCCCTCGTTTGGCTACTGCGCGCAGTCATCGCAGCGGCATCGGGCGGTGCATCTGGGATGGCCATGGCGTCAATTGTGCACGGATTCCGTCGTTCAGCACAACATTTTCGACGGAATCAGTCGAATGTTGCGTGATTTCGAGTGGAATACGCAGCAATGTTGAGGTAGCGTTCGGGATCGTGAGCGCAGGTGGAGGCCAGGTCGTCGCAGGTAGCTTCATCAACGGAGAGATCGTGACAACGGCCGGGAGGCCGTTCGAGATCATCAATCCGGCGACGGGTGCTGTCGTGGCGTCATATGCGCTGGCGACGCCCGCCGATGTGGACGCTGCAGTGGCCGCGGCTCGCGCGGCGCAGCCGAGCTGGGCCCGGGCAATTCCGGCAGAGCGGGCCACGGTTCTGGCGCGGTTGGCCCGACTGGTCGCCGAGAACGCTGACGAACTCGTGGATCAGGAGGTCAGCCAGACCGGTAAACCGGTCCGGCTGGCGGCAAACTTCGACGTCCCCGGCAGCATCGACAACATCGACTTTTTCGCCGGTGCCGCGCGACACCTCGAGGGCAAGGCCACTGCCGAGTACTCGGCCGATCACACGTCGAGCATCCGACGTGAGGCGGTCGGTGTGGTCGCCACCATCACGCCGTGGAACTACCCGCTGCAGATGGCGGTCTGGAAGGCATTGCCCGCGCTGGCGGCCGGTTGTGCCGTGGTGATCAAGCCCGCCGAGATCACCCCGCTGACCACGCTCACGCTGGCCCGATTGGCCGGCGAAGCGGGACTGCCCGAAGGTGTGTTCAATGTGGTGACGGGGCTGGGCGCCGACGTCGGCGCCGCCCTTGCCGGGCATCGTCACGTTGACATGGTGACGTTCACCGGCTCGACGGCAGTCGGGCGACGAGTCATGGCAGCAGCGGCGGTTCACGGCCACCGCACTCAGCTCGAACTTGGCGGCAAGGCTCCGTTCGTGGTCTTCGGTGACGCGGACTTGGATGCCGCGATCCATGGCGCGGTGGCGGCATCCCTGATCAACACCGGCCAGGATTGCACGGCGGCGACCCGCGCCATCGTGGCGCAACCTTTGTACGACGACTTTGTGGACGGCGTTGCCGAACTGTTCGGCAAGGTCGTCACCGGAGACCCGCATGACCCGAATACCGATCTGGGGCCGGTGATCTCGGCGCCACACCGGACCAAAGTCGCCGGCATGGTGGCGCGGGCGCAGCAGCAAGGCGGGCGGATCGTGACAGGCGGAACATTGCCTGAGGGTTCCGGCACGTTCTATCCGCCGACACTGATTGCCGATGTCGCGGAAGACTCCGAGATCTACCGCGATGAGATTTTCGGTCCTGTGCTGACCGTGCGGCCCTTCATCGATGACGACGATGCACTGCGGCAGGCCAATGACACCGAGTACGGGCTGGCGGCCTCGGCATGGACTCGCGACGTGTACAGGGCCCAGCGGGCAGCGCGCGAAATCCGGGCCGGCTGCGTGTGGATCAATGATCACATCCCGATCATTTCCGAAATGCCGCATGGCGGTTTCGGTGCTTCTGGGTTCGGCAAAGATATGAGCGCGTATTCGTTCGAGGAATACCTGACCATCAAACACGTGATGAGCGATATCACCTCGGTTGCCGAAAAAGACTGGCATCGAATTATTTTCGCCAAGAGGTAGTAGTCCCGCACGATCGTCGACACCAACCCGGGTGCAAAAGTCTCGCGGAGCACTTCTGTTGCGCAGCCTCCAATTAATTCGGAGTCCGTGGAATGAACCTCGAAAGCGTATCGCCCGCCCCGCCTGCCATGAAGTATTCGGAAGGCGCCAAAATCTACACGCAGTGTGTCCGGGTATTCATGCGCCACAACACTATTCTTCCCAGCGGTCCCTCTCTGGCAGTCAGCTCGCTGAGCTCAGAACCAGACGATAGACGCGATTTCAATATCGTGAGACACGTGCGCCGTCTCGCCGCGGACACATATTTACTCGACACTGATCTCGGATGTCCAATCCTGCTCGACCCAGCGTCAGACTAACGATATGAGCGGAATCTTCGGCTAGGTTGTTTCGCTTCCCGACGTGCGGCGGGCGAAGGTGATCACGAACGCGCTCAACGATGGCCAAACATGACCGACTTCTGTGACGACTGCCACCAGAAATAGCGCGGTCTTGTTGGCACTTTTAACACTTGTTGTAACTACTAGTAACAACCCGACCCTAAAGTTGTCGGAGGGTAGTAGTAGAGCGAAAGCGGTTGTCCCGCTGGGTCACTTCGCCCCGTACACACATCAGCCGTCGGCACCGTAGCCGGCATGCGGTCCGCGCCGTGTTCGTGGACCGACCAAATCACCATTGAGGAGGCCGATCAATGCCGTCAATATCCAATGTCGAGCGGCTCGAGGAACTCAGAGATTCTCAGCAGAATGCAGATACCGGACTTGCGGCCGCCAGCATGAGCGGTGTCGAGCTCGTCGCACAGTCGACCGCCGGCATCGCACCAAGCGCCGTAATGGTTTCTGGCGCAACCCTTGTGGCTGCCAGCGCGAGCGCAGGAACCTTGTATTCCTACGCCATCTCCTTGTGCGTGCTGCTGTTGGTGGGCTGGTGCGTATCCCGGGCCGCGAGGTTGCGGCCGGGCGAAGACCTGCTCTCTCATATCACCGCCGCGTTCGGTAGAGCGGTCGGCTTCGTCGGGTCGACCGGTCTCGCCTTCGGGTACCTGCTCATCTCCGTCGGCTGCGTCGCCCAATTCTCGCAGTACGCCAAACCCCTTCTCGGAGTTGCTCCACCGGCGAGCGCCGGAGTGCCCGCTACTTCGATTTCGGTCACAGTGGTCTTGGAAATCGTGTGTGTGCTCTGCGCGGCTTGGATGATGATCCGCGGCGTCCGGATCTCCGCATGGACCGGTGTGGTGCTCGAGGTGCTCTCTATCGGAGCAATTCTGGTCGTGCTCACCATGGTTTTGCTTCGGCACGGGTTCAGTCTCGCGCCGCTGATGCCCACCGGAATCACGATGCAGCAGGTGGTCAGCGGCATGGTACTGGCAACCCTGGGTTTCGTCGGGTTCGAGTCTGCCGCTTGTTTGTCCGTCGAGGCGAAAGACCCACAACGGACAATCCCGCGGGCAGTCACGGGCAGTGCGCTACTGGCCGGTGCGCTCTACCTGTATGGGTCTTACGCGCAGATCGTCGGATTCGGTGGTGCCGACAATCTGGCTGCCGACGCAACGCCTTTGAACACGTTGGCCGACGGCCTTGGCGTGCACTGGCTTGGTCTGGCCATCGATCTGGGTGCGGTGGCTTCCAACTTCGCCTGTGTGGCCGGCTCACTGACAGCGGCCAGTCGGGTACTGCGATCGATGGGTGAGTCGCAGTTGGTGCACAGCAAGCTCGCCGCGACGCATCCCATCCGTAAGACCCCGCATGTTGCGATCATCTTGCTCAGTGCGGCCGCACTGATCGCGGCACTCGGCTTGGGAGTCAGCGGAATCAACGAGCTCGATGTGTATTCCTACACCGGAACCATGGGAACCTTCGGCTACATGATTGCCTACATGCTGATGGGTCTGGGTATCCCGATTCTGGTGCGGCGCTTGGCACCACAGACCAGCGTTGGCGTCGCCGCCATCATTGGGCTGACCGCCACGGGCTGCCTTGCGTACGTCTTTTACCGCAACGTGTATCCGATCCCGGACTGGCCAGCAGACGTGATCCCATGGATTTTCCTGGCAGTGCTGCTCGCCGCGGCCGCGTGGTATGTCGCAGGACCGGCTCGCATCGCCCGCAGGCAGACCCGCGAATCGTCGTTGGCCGCGGACCCGGCGCCCGAGCCCGCGAGGTGACGGTCAGGGCACTCGAATCGACACGGAGCCACGCAGGCCTCCAGCCAGGGGCACGGCAACAAACCATACGTTCGATCAGCTAGCGCCGTGGCCGCCGGCGCCCGGTCACGGCGACGGCGGCCACCGCGATGCAGATGGCGGTGCAGAGGAAGGCGATTCGGCGCGATGGCCGATGGTCGGGACCGGGCGTCGGCGGGATGGCGCGCGGTGTCTTTGATGCGGGCCATCACCTGCCGGGCGGACAGTTGCGGCAGTCGCGAACGCAGCAGTGCGACAACACCACTGACGACGGGTGCGGCGTAGCTGGTTCCGGACAGTGGGCGGGAGTCTGGCCGGCTGTCGACGAGACCGTCGCCCTGCGCGCTCAGCGACACCACTGATTCGCCCGGCGCGGCGACGTCGACCCAGGGTCCGGCCAGGCTGAATGATGATGGCGCACCGGTCGTGCTGACCGAGCCGACGGTCAGCACGTAGTCGTCGTACCACGCCGGGCTGACCACGGTGTGCACGGTGTCCCAGTCCGGCGTGCCCGGACGTTTGGGGCCGGACAGTGGATTCTGTTGTGCGCATTCACCGCTGGTGTTACCGGCTGCGGCGACCACTGTCAGTTCTCAAAATGAATGTCACATTCTCAGTTGAGATGTCACGCAATGTCACAAATGACAAAGATTTGAGAATTTCTGGGCACGAGCCGCGGCCCGATACTTCGGGGGTGTGTCAGTCCTCAAAAGGACGTTGACGACGGTGAACTGAAAATGGCAACAACCTAGCGGATACCGGCAATTTTGCCTCTGGCTGGACCTCATGAGGTGACCGCAGACTCGTCGTATGACATTGCCGGACGCTTCACCCTCCCAAAAGGAGCTGCCCTCCACCGACGCCGATGTGGTCACGTTGCCGAGCACACCACTAGCGCTCGCCGCGCTCGAATTGGTCCGAGGCGCAGAGTCGCCGGCGATCGCCAATCACAGCGTGCGGAGCTATTTGTTCGCTCGGCTGCTCGCTCCACACGTTGGGCTGGCACCTGGCCGAGATTTCGACGATGAGCTTCTCTATTTTGCGTGTGTCCTGCATGACGTTGGATTGTCACCGCTCGCCAAGAGAAACACGCGCTTCGAGGTCGACGGCGCGGACCGCGCGGCCGAGTTTCTTAGCGGCCATGGTCTGGAGGCGCAGAAGGTCGACGCGGTCTGGGAAGCCATCGCCCTCCATAACACTGCGGTCATCCCTGAGCGGATGGGCGCCCTGACTTCGTTGACATACCAGGGCGTCGCCATCGACTTCGGCGGTGTGCTTGGTCTGCCGGAGGCACACGTGAACGCGGTAACCGCACAAATCGGAGCCGTAATCCACTCTGCCTACCCTCGTTTCAATATGGCTACGTCGGTCATCGACGCGGTCGCCGATCACGCTGCAAGCGGTCCGAACAACGCCCCGCGCTATAGCCCTCCGGGCGAAGTTTTGCGCGAGCGACGCGAATTCGGTGTCACCTACGGTGAGCAACTCATCGCCGATGGCGGTTCACGCTGGGGCAACTGAGCGCCGAAGCGCGTCCATTGAACAGAGACTCCCTGACGGCTGGTTTGCCGAAGTGGATATGAAATGAACAACGAAAGGATGCACCTGAATGTCTACACCTGAGTTCTTTGACACCCCCGGGTATGGAGATATTTTTCGCACGCAGTACAGCTACGGTCAGGCCGTTCGGATCGGCGATCGCGTGGAAATCTCTGGCCAGGGCGGATGGAACGATGACCTGACCTTCTCGGTCGATTCTCTGGAAGCAGAGATCCAGAAGGCCTTTGACAATGTCGAAAAGACCCTCGTGGCGGCAGGTGCGACGTGGAATGACGTTGTGAAAGTCAATACATATCACAAGCCCACCAGCGCCGATTCTATCGGCGACGATCACCTGACGGCAGTTGTTGATCAGTTCCGCAAGCGGGCGGGAGAACACCTGCCACTGTGGACTGCGCTCGGCGTGAAAGCGCTGGGTCTGCCCGAGATGCGTATCGAGGTCGAGGCTGTGGCTCTGATCCGGTCTGGCGGCAAATAGTTCCCGTACGACAGGGCTGTCTCGGCGCGAGACGGCGGCGGGACAGCCCTGTCGCAGTCGCTACGGCATACATATCCCTGCTTCGAGTGGAATAGACGAGTGATTCGGCGACCGCCGGCGCTTTGTTGTCCGAACCGAGATTGCAGTACATCGACCGCCGTGCAGTCCGCGCCATTGTGTAGAACATGTTCTGCGTCAGTAGATTTCGTGCACATAGAGAGCCAACGACGGCTACACGCATGGGCTTTCGACCCTAACCTGCGCCAGGTCAGTGCCGACCTGCTGCGCACAGTGCAATCGTCCGAAACGAGAGGACCGTGATCATGAAGATTCTCGTCACCGGCGGCTCCGGATTCGTCGGCGAACACCTCGTCAGGAGGCTGGCTGCGGACGGGCACAACGTACTCGCTCTTGCTCGGTCTGCCACATCAGTCGATAGGGTCCGCACGCTGGGGGCAACGCCGCTACCCGGCGATCTTGACCGTCCCGACGAATTCGCCCTACCCGCGGTCGATGCCGTCGTGCACGCCGCGGCATACTTCCGCTTCGCTGGGCCGCGCGCGGCGTACTTCCGCTCCAACGTCGCAGGGACCCGGGCGCTGCTGAACGCTGCGAAGCGCGCCGGCGCGACCACATTCGTGTACATGAGTGCTGCGGGAGTTGTCATGGACGGCCATGGCTCACCCATGCAGGCTGTCAACGAGTCCGCGAAGACCTATCCGAAAAGCTTCTCCGGCTATATCGCAACCAAGTCGATCAGTGAGGCTGAAGTGCTCGCGGCGAACACGATCGGGTTTCGCACCATCGGACTACGCCCCTCGGCGATCTGGGGCCCAGGCGACTCGTTCAGCCGTGAGATTCCCGGTCGCATCGAAACCGGGCAGTTCGCATTCATCAACCGCGGCGACTACCCGTTCAGCACCTGCCACGTCGACAATGTGGTCGAGGCGGTGCAACTCGCACTCGGCGGCGGTCCGGGTGGACGCGCCTACTTCGTGAACGACCGGGAGCCCATCACCTTCCGCCAATTCATCGCGTCGCTGGCAGATGTCCAGGGCCTGTCCATCGACAAACTCCGATCAGTTCCCTACACCGCGGCGGTTTCCCTGGGCTGGCTCATGGAGACGATCGCTTCTCTCCGCCCCAATCAGACCGACCCACCACTGACCCGAACGATGGTCCGCATGATCGGACGAGAATTCACTACCGACGATCGCGCCGCCCGTGCCGAGCTCGGCTACGTCGGCCAAACCTTGCGCGCCGACGGGCTCAAGCAATTGAGAACCGCACGCTAGTGCGGAAACGCTGCACCGCACCAGATCCCGTCAAGCCGCCACAGGCGCCCCCCTTTTGCAGCTGGATTGCTGCACACTCACTGAAAGGAAGACCATGATTCGCAGGACATCCCCGCAGGTCAACAACTTCATCACCCCCGACGTGTTCAAGGGCTTCGGCTTCAATCAGATCGTGAGTGCGGGCGACACCGTCCATCTCGCCGGCGTTGTCGCAAATGTCGGCGGCTTGGAGGACCTGCAGATCGTTCATCCCGATGACACTGCCGGGCAGTTGGATTTCATCCTGCGAGTTATCGAAGACCTCTTGAGAACTGAAGGCTTGGACCGCACAAATCTCGTATCCCTGACGATCTACGCGTCCGACCTGCCCGCATTGGCGGAAGCCATTCCCCGCGTTTACGTTCCGTGGGTCGGGGACCACGCTCCCAACATGTCCATTGTCCAGGTCGCCGGCTTCTTGTTGCCGGGTCAAGTCCTGGAGATTCCGGCGATCGCGTATCGCGGATGAGTCATTCCAGCGGCCGACTAGGTCCGAGGAGAGGTAACCCCACGACTGAAGACGGCTTGGCGCCCGCAGACTGCTCGGCGATATGGCTGCAGTCATGCGGTAGGCGGCAGCAACGCGAGACGCAACGGACCTTTCCTACAACCAGAATGAAGGCATGAACGATCACGGTGAGGCCAAACAGCATCGGCACGAGCTGAAGATTGGATCCGTCATCTTCGATGACATGGACCAGATCGACTTCACGGGCCCCTACGAGGTGCTCGCGTCTCTGAGCAACGTCACGTACACCACATATGGCCTGTCGTCCCAGCCCGTCCGTGATTGGCGTGGACTGGGACTTCTACCCGATGCGGTGCTCGAGGATGCGCCCCAGCTGGATGTTCTGCACGTACCCGGAGGTCCCGGTCAGCAGGCCCACATGGAAGACCAGCGTCTTTTGAATTGGCTGCAAAGACAGGCATCTGGAGCTCGATGCGTCTTATCGGTGTGTACCGGCGCACTGCTGCTGGGAGCCGCAGGGTTGTTGCATGGACGGCGTGCAACCACACACTGGGGTTCGCTCGATGTACTTCCGATCTTCGGTGCCACCGTCGTCCCTGAGCGCGTAGTCACCGACGGTAGCTTCGTGTTCGCCGCGGGAGTCACCGCTGGTATCGACGCGGCCCTTATGGTCGCGGCCGAACTGCGCGGACTTGACGAAGCCCAGGCGATCCAACTCTTCATCCAGTACGCACCGCAGCCGCCGTTCTCCAGCGGCACACCCGAAACGGCGCCGCCGCACGTCTTGCAATCCGTCACCGCCCAAGGCAGACCACTTCTTGAGCGTCGGCTTCAAACCGCCCGGCGGATCGTCGCCAACAGCTGAGGCGACGCAGTGCGTCGTCGGACTCGTTCGAACGAGTGGCCTAGCATACGCGAGACCTGTTCTGCCTCAATATGATCAGGACTGCTCACGTGTCTACACAGGCAGAGTCTCGACTACCAACTTGCCTGTAGTTCCAGATTCAAACGATCGGATGAACGCACGTGGCAGCTCATGGAAACCGTGGACCACGGTGTCGATCTCTTTGAGAGTCCCCTCTTGGAGTAACCGTGAGAGTTCCCGGTGGGCCTTCGCTGCGCGGTTGAAGTAGTCAAGGACGATGAATCCCTGTACATGGGTGCGTTTACTGAGCAGCTGTCCGAAGTTTCGGGGCCCGGCGGGCCTTTGTTCCAGGTTGTATCCATCGATCAATCCGCAAAGGGCTATGCGGGCGTGGTTGTTGAGTCGATCGATGGTCGCTTCGAACATCGGGCCGCCGGAGTTCTCGAAGACGCGGTCGATTCCATCCGGGGTGGCCTCGACCAGTTGTTCTGCCCAGTTCTTCGCCTTACGGTCGACGACGTCATCTGCGCCGAGATCGTCGAGAAGCATGCGGCACTTTTCGGGTCCGCCGGCGACGCCGACGACGCGGGCGCCTGCATGCTTGGCCAGCTGTACTGCGATGCTGCCGACAGCACCGGAGGCTCCCGAGACCAGGACCGTCTGTCCGGCTTGAGGTTTGAGTATGTCGCGTATACCTGCCCAGGCGGTAAGCCCCGTCATGCCAAGGATTCCGAGCCAGCGCTGCAGCGGTACGCCCGAATTCTCAGGGATACGTTCCCACTCAGATCCGGGAGCGTTGACCACGAATCGTTCTTGCCAGCCGACAAATCCACGCACGAGATCTCCTGGCGAGAATTCTCTGTGGCGTGCGGATACCACACGGGCGATTCCCAGCGCTCGTACCGGGGCGCCGATCTGGACAGGCGGTAGGTAGCTTGGGCGATCGTCGAGCCAACCACGAATCGCTGGATCTATTGAAACAAAAAGGGTTTCGAACTCTACATCGCCGTCGTCGAGATCTGGAATTACGGTCTCCACGAGGCGAAAATCCTTCTCGGTCACCGGCCCTTTCGGGCGGCGGGCCAGCACATACTGCAGGGTCTTCGTCACGTGGATCTTCCTTAAGTTTGTAGTTGCAGTTATTTCGAGCTGTTACGGCAGTTACGGTGTGCTGCGACCCGGGTGGGTCGGGTAAGGCTTGTGGGTTGTTTGCCGGCCCGGTGGTGCGGCTTGAAAGGACTGGCCG